>NZ_JAVIWI010000001.1:672719-1345439 GCF_034314085.1 Undibacterium sp. 5I1 | reverse complement strand
AATAAGTAGTCAACACAAACGCGCAATTTCTGACTAGCCTTAAAAATACCGCAAGCAGTTAAAACAAAAGCACAGTTACAGCGATAGCAGCAATAACAGCAAGACAAACCCATCAGGAGACAAGCATGGAATTTGAATACTCAGACCGTTGCAAGGAACTACAAAGTAAATTACTCAAGTTCATGGATCAGCATATCTATCCGAACGAGAAAGCCTACAAAGAAGAAATCGACCGCAACGGCACAGAAAAAGGCAATCGCTGGATTGCTACTAAAATCATTGAAGACCTCAAGCCAAAAGCACGTGAGCAAGGTTTGTGGAATCTGTTCTTGCCAAAATCGGCACGTGCGCCAGAAGGTTTATCCAATCTGGATTACGCACCGTTGTGCGAAATCATGGGTAAAGTCAGTTGGGCGCCGGAAGTATTCAATTGCTCTGCTCCCGATACCGGCAATATGGAAACCATTGAACGCTATGGCTCCGAAGAACATAAAAAACAATGGCTAGAGCCTTTGCTGCGAGGTGAAATCCGCTCCGCGTTCGCCATGACAGAACCTGGCGTCGCCTCATCCGACGCCACTAATATTGAAACTCGCATCGACCGGGATGGCGATCATTATGTGATCAATGGTCATAAATGGTGGATCTCTGGCGCGGGCGATCCACGCTGCTCCGTGTACATTTTGATGGGCAAAACTGACTTCAATGCGGCACGTCATTCACAACAATCGATGATACTGGTTGATGCCAAAACACCTGGCATTACTGTAGTACGTCCTCTGCCGGTTTTTGGTTATGACGATGCGCCCCATGGCCACTGCGAAATTTTGTTTGAAAACGTACGCGTGCCAGCATCCAATTTATTGTTGGGTGAAGGTCGTGGTTTTGAAATCGCTCAAGGTCGTCTTGGCCCTGGTCGTATCCACCACTGTATGCGCGCCATCGGCGTCGCAGAACGCGCATTGGAACTCATGTGCAAACGTCTGAACAGCAGGGTCGCTTTTGGTAAAAAAGTCTCGGAGCAAAGTATCTGGCGTGAGCGGATAGCAGAATCCCGTATTCAGATCGATACAGCACGTTTGTTGACGATGAAAGCAGCGTACCTGATGGATACCGTCGGTAATAAGTTTGCCCAGGCAGAAATCGCCATGATCAAAGTATTAGCGCCGAATGTGACTCAACAGGTACTGGACTGGGCAATTCAGGCGCACGGCGCAGGCGGCGTATCGGGCGACTTCCCATTGGCAGCACAATGGGCAGGCAACCGTACCTTGCGTCTGGCCGACGGTCCAGATGAAGTGCACCGCAATGCCATCGCTAAATTAGAACTGGCAAAACATATGTCGTTGCCCGGCGAAGAATTGAGCTTGCCTATCACCCGTTCGTAATTAATCATCTGATCAGACCGTAAGGCATAATCCAAAAAGCGTGTCGGCTCTACTTAGAGCGACACGCTTTTTTTTAGCCGAAAATTTCTATTAGGATTTGAGATGTTGACGGATGCACTCTCGCGGCAGTTCTGATGCGCGCTTGTTGTCAATAAGACGCTCATGGACAGCCATGAGCAACGAAGGACCTCAAAAATGAGCGAAATACGCCGTCAGCACTCAAATAGATCCGCTGATGTGCATAATGGAAATCTCGATTAATCAGCATCCAAACTACGCAATAGGAAAATATATACTCCTACCACGTATATATAAGTAGTCCAATAGATACTTGGACTATAGCTAATATTTTTAATATTGAATGGGGGAGTATATTAAATCTCCTTCTTATTCACTTCGAAAAAGTCTACCCGAGAATGCCAATAAGTTGCCACCGTCGTCGCCAGCAACACGATCAGACAACCGACCATCGTCCTAACTGACGGCACTTCATTCAAGATAAAAAACGCCAGTGCAATTCCATACACTGGTTCTAGCGAAGTCAATAGACTTGCAAACCGGGCCGAGACGTGACGCAAGCTAAACATAAACAGACCGTGTGACAAGGCTGTAAACACCACGCCGAGCAAAACCAATCCCCACCATACTTCAAGCGAGATATGGGTAACAGCATCGTAAAAAATCACCATTGGCAGCAGACTTAGACATGCGACGCTGTTTTGTAAAAAGGCCAGCTTAAATGGCGGAATCGCCTCGCCCTGCCACCGATTCGCCAGTGCTAATAAGGCGAAGCTCAAACCCGACATCACACCCAACAACAAACCAAGTACCGCGTCGCCATGTAAAGCCAAACCATCTGCAGACAGTCCAGCGTCGCTCACCATTACCGCCATACCGATTACCACCGCTAACGCCGCGATCCAATCACGTCCAAGCCGTTTCTCCTTAAACCACCAAGGCTCCAACCAAGCCACGAATAAGGGAAAACTTGCAAAGCCAATCAAACCAAAAGCGACTGGAGCCACCTTCAGTGAAGCAAAAAAACTCAGCCAATGTACCGCGAGCAATAGTCCGCATAAGATCACTGTTTTAGGCACTCCACACAAAGACAATTGTCTCTGCATCAACAATATCGGCAGCAAGCTTAAGGCAGCAAATAAAGTACGTCCAAAAACCAATACCAAGGATGTCGCAGCCAGAGCTTTACCCAAAACGCCTGCACTGCCAAACAACAGTACCGAGAGATGGAGGGCAAGAATGGCCCGAGCACTATTATTTTTCATAAAATTACTGTTAGGATACAAATTAGGTGTCCTGAAAATTTTGTCATGAGTAAATTTCGGTGAACATGTATCGAATCTTGGCACGTCATTCTGTATTTGGACTCCACCTGTTTAAAACTCACTTCCACTTTAATCGCTCCGTAGATCAATCCAACAAGAGGCTCTCATGATTGCGTATGTCCTTGGATGTATCAAAGCAATCAACGATGCCGTCCGGGACAAATATTTTCTGACCTGGTTCATTCCCTTGGTCGTCGTCACGATCACGATTACTGCCGGTTTATTCGAGTTATTTGGATTCGACAAAACATTTAAAATCGCCAATCTCTCTATCACGCACTGCTGCAACTTAACCGACACTGAAGCTTTGTCGATGATCCTATGTATATTTATCTCGACATTTAGCTGCATACTAGTCATCGGTGAATTAATCAACTTCGCCGAAAATCGCCGAAAAAACCGGCCAATACATTTACGCGAATTTATATTTAGTATTTTCTTGTCGACGGTCAGCGTCTTAATTACTTATATATTGGCGCACCGGTGGTGTCATTAAAAGTTTCCACATTCTCTCGCATTGACGCGAATGATCTCGATCTTTTGGAAACCAGAAAATACATTGAGCCAGCACAAGCTAACTGGAATGATTTGGTCGCTGTTAGTCTACAAAGAACTAAACAGATTGCAAAATCTGTTTTGCCAACGTGACAACTGTATCCCGCAGCTCTGACGGGCTTTGTACTTCCCAATCAAAAGGTAACGAGACAAGTTGCCGAGCGAACCAAGTTAAATCGTCGGACTGGTTGTACAGCATTACGCCTGAATCAGTTTGCGCTAACAATCCGATCGCATCAAATAAATGGCCTCGAGCAGTTTTTAAGTCAGTTTTCAGTAAGACTGTATTCGAGAATGAACGTGGGATAGTTGCGACTGATTCGCGCAAATGTGTCAGCGCGTTGAACTCAACAGGCCGTCGAAAGCATTCACTCAACAGCTTTATGGTCTTGATACGGTCAAGTCTAAATGTCCTTATTCCGGCACGCAAATGACACAGTCCGACCACATACCAATTACCCAAATAGAAAACCAAACCATACGGATCAAAGTTCCGTTCACTTTGATGGGCTTGTGCTGAACAATACCGTATATAAACGCGTTGTTGCGACATCGTGGCAGCGCTCAACGTCACCAGTACGGCATTGTCATCTGGCGCGGTAACATGTGCCAAATCAAGTTGAACTGCTTCATCAATTGCTTTCAATCGTTGTTGCAGTCTAGCAGGCATGATTCGTTCTAATTTCGCTTTGGCACTCTCAACGGCAGGAGCCGCCTTTGAGAAGCCTAAATTGCGTGCGGCTAGCAATCCCAATGCTAAGGCCAGCGCTTCATCATCCGTAAACATCATCGGTGGTAGCTTGTAGCCTGGCATTAGCGAATAGCCGCCATATCGCCCACGCTCGGCCATGATCGGAATACCGATTTCTTCTAACGTCACGATGTAACGCCGCAGAGTACGTCGGTCTAATCCGAGCCTCTCAGCAAGCTCAGCGCCGCTTAATTGTCTGTGCGTTTGAAGCAATTCCAATACCGCGAGTACGCGAGTTGCGGCTTGTGCCATAGATAAATTTCAGAAAGATGAGAATATTTAATAGGCCTTAAATTGTCCTATATGATCGATATTCTATCGTTTTATCACCAAATTATCCCTCGCGGAACATACATTAATGATTGGAACAAAATGAAAACCTCCACGAAGATGTCGACGGCATCCGATTTCGACTTCTTTATCGGCCGCTGGACAGTAAAGCACCAGCGTCTAAAAGAACGACTTTCAAACAATGACGAATGGATTGAGTTTGCTGGCACGACAATTACTCAGAAAATTCTGGGCGGCCACGGTAATTTTGACGACAATATGCTCCTGCTACCAGATGGGACCTATCGTGCTGCAACCATACGTTCATATGACCCTGCAAGTGGATTGTGGTCAATATGGTGGTTAGATGGACGTCATCCAGGCAAATTGGACACCCCGATGGTAGGGCAATTCGACAATGGCGTCGGTACGTTTTACGCCACCGATAGTTTTAACGACAAAACAATTTTAGTTCGATTTTTGTGGACACAATCCGCGCCGGATATGCCTCGCTGGGAGCAGGCTTTTTCTGACGACGAAGGCGCGACTTGGGAAACCAATTGGGTGATGCATTTTAGCCGTGAAGTTTAAAATCTTTGCGCTGTGATGCGCGGCGATATCAGACTTAATATAGCGCCGATTTCATAGACAGCGAACGCTAAAAATGAATCTCTTTGTGTTGTCTCTATCCCTATTTTACGGAATTGGCTTGTTCATTTTCAAGTAATAAACAAGCCAATATACGCTTTCAGATAACCGCTAATTAGTGCTGCATTCTTGCATTAAGCAAAGAGCGAATAATTATAAAAACATCCCACCGGACGCTTCAATTCTCTGCGCGTTTATCCAGCCACTGTTCTCGGACAAAATAGCAGCGATTGCACCACCGATGTCATCTGGAAGCCCTACTCTTCCGAGGGCAGTTTGACTTGCGACAAAGCTATTGAGCTGTGCATTATCTCTCACTGCACCGCCACCAAAATCAGTTTCAATCGCGCCTGGAGCGATGACATTGACAGTAATCCCTCGAGGTCCCAGCTCTTTTGCTAGATATTTCGTCAATACTTCAATAGCACCCTTCATCGACGCATAAGCCGCGTAGCCAGGAAGTGCGAATCTGGTCAAACCAGTTGATACATTGAGTATGCGTCCGTGATCTGCGATCAAGGGTAACAAATGTTGGGTCAAGAAAAATACGCCTTTAAAGTGGATGTTGACCAGATTGTCGAATTGCGCTTCGGTCGTTTCCGCAATCGCCGCGTGCGAGCCAACGCCAGCATTGTTAAGCAAAAAATCAAACTGCTGACGCTGCCATTGCCGCTCTAATATCTGCGAAACTTGGCTTGCGAATGCAGCAAAAGTCGATGCGTTACCCACATCCAACTGCAACGCCGCAGCATTACGACCCATTGCCTTCATCTGTGCGACGACGTCTAAAGCATCCGCTTGCTTGCTTTGATAAGTGAGGATGATATCAACGCCTTGTTGCGCCAGTTTTATGGCAGCACTTTTGCCAAGGCCACGACTACCGCCAGTGATGAGGGCGATTTTTGCCTCCGTTGACGACTTAGTTATTGCGCCAGATTGTTTTTTAGCTTGTTCAGTGTAGGGTTTGTTGACTGCATTCATCATGTTCTCCAATTGGGATTGCCCATATCAGATGGGATGAAGCGAGTTTATAGACTAGAATAACCCTAATAAAGATGCGTTAAATGATTGCACTGTTCACTTATAGCGAACAATCAAATTACAAACCTAATCTAATTGATATCAAGAAGGTCCAAAAATAAAGGAAGTCCCAGATGAATCGTTTAGAAGCCATGCAAATTTATGTAAGGGTGGCAGAGTTGGCCAGTTTTACCCAAGCCGCAGATAGTATGGGTTTGCCCAAAGCGAGTATCTCGACTGCGGTAAAGCAATTAGAAGCCTTGGTTGGGACGCGTTTACTCCATCGCACCACACGCAACGTACAAATGACGCAAGACGGCGTCTTATTTTATGAGCGCAGCAAAGACATGCTGGTAGATATGGAAGAGCTCCAAACGTTATTCCAGCAAGGCGACGGGCAGATTAGCGGACGTTTACGGATGGATTTGCCGAGTGCCTTCGCCAGAAACATCGTCATTCCGCACCTTCCAGAATTTTTACAACTGCATCCGAGACTCGAAGTGGAGTTAAGCAGCACCGATCGCCGGGTTGATTTGATACGGGAAGGTTTTGATTGTGTAATGCGGGTTGGCACTCTGACGGACAGCGCATTGATCGCCCGTCCGCTAGGAAATTTGCGACAGATTAATTGCGTCAGCCCTGCTTACCTACAAAAATACGGCGCACCGCATAAGCTGGAAGATCTGGCACAGCATAAATTGATTCACTACACCAGCAACTTTGGCGGCAAGCCAGTTGGCTTTGAATATACGGATGGCGGTAAAACAAAAACCATTACCATGTCGGGCACCGTCACTGTCAATAACAGCGACGCCTATCAAGCCGCGTGCTTAGCGGGCTTTGGCATCATTCAGGCACCAGAAATAGGCACACGAGAACTAATTCAACAAGGCCGTTTGATCGAAGTGCTCAGTGACTATACGGCACAGGCAATGCCTCTATCCCTACTTTATGCCAACCGCCGCCACTTACCCAAACGTACACGGAGCTGGATGACATGGCTTAGTGAACTTGTTCAACCGTATTTAGCCTAATAAAAATTTCAATTGAAAACTTCTAAAAATCCCTTAATCGAGATGCAACGCTAGGCAGAGTTGCAACCTCGACGCAGCAATACACCGGTATTGCTGGGATTTACGACGACGCGACGTGCTCGAGTATGATGTTTTTAGAAGCCTCCAAATAGAATGTCCAATGATCATAAGGCTTACAGGCCAATATCGTGCCAGAAGGCTTAGAATCATTGGATATTCTATTTCAAATTCCTCAAAAAATTTTCAATGAATGATACAGATGGAATTGGCTGTTAGTAGCACTGCGTTAGCAGATATTAATTATTTAATCGACTTAGGCTTTAGCTCAAACATTACATCAATCGTTGCCTGTAATTTGATTGGTGGCACACGCAACAAATCCTCTCCTACGGTTTGAAGACGTGTATCGCCATCTTGCGAGTACGTATTCTCGCTAACAACACCAAAAGATGAGCCTAAACTTTTGATGCGGCTTTCCGAAATCGCCATGACTGCACCTAGGCGTTTACCTGCAATATTCACCAAACTACTAGCCTTGCGTTGAGCATCTTTGATCGCCTCACCGGCTAAATCCAGTTCAATTTTTCCACGTTCGCTAATGTCAAACGCCGTACCAAACTTATCCAGATTTTTTAACTTTAATATCGGCAACATGATGGCTTGCCAATGACTCAGGTCGCGTACTTTGATATATATATTACTGCTCAATTCGACCAGCGAAGTAGATGGGCTTTGGCTACCGTCGGTCTTGCTAACACTTCTTTTTAAATCACGGATGACGATATCGTTCTCTGCAATATTTTGTTGTGCCAACAGGGTTTTTATATCTGTTATGCGGGCTGCAGCATTATTAAAAGCCACATCTGGATCAGTATCAATAACGTTAATCTCAAACAAGATTTCGCCAAAGTCTGGCTGCACTTTGGCATAAGCAAAACCGCTTGTGTGGATGAACGGATACTCTGGCAACTGCGAAGCTTCGCTATTGTTAGTGCAAGCTAAAATAATAAAAAAAGACAATATGAGTTTGAGCACTTTAAGTCCGATATCAAGTATTGAATACCAAGTATTACGTCAGCAACAACCAAGTAGCAAAGTTGTAACCATTTAACGAAAAGCTCATCGTACATAATGCCAATCTATGCCCTACTTTTTAAAGCAAACACTACGCCGATGAACTTCTCTAGCTAGCTAATTAATTAGCACATCGAATTTAATCGAGTCTCCAAACATACTGAACCTTGACCCATGCTAATCGTGACTTGCCATCAACTTTCCCCGGAGTTGCTTTCATGGTGCAGGCTAATAATTTTTTTGATACCGCCTCATCCAAAGCAGGAAAACCACTCGTTTTATCTAGCTTCGTTTGTTTGATGGTGCCATCACGATCAATCAATACGGACATATATACGCTACCTTCCTCCCCCTTTGCCAGGGAGTCACTTGGATATTCTGGATGACACTTGTTAAAGTCAATGATCGGATCAGTTATTTTGTGTGTTGACGCGCTGCTAGCTTGTTTTGCGGCATTTGATTTAACAACACCACTAGTATTTGGATCAGCTTGCGGATTAGCCTGCGAAGCTGAATGTGCATACACACTTAAACAAACTGCAGATAAAGTAACTACTGACATTGCTGCTTTCCAGTTAATCGGCTGTACTTCCGGGCGCAATAATCGTTTGATACGAGACATAAGATGTCCTCCATGAGCCGCTTGGGCCAGTTGAGGGGTTGAGAATTGGAAGAGATCCAATTCTTGAAGTGCAAGAGCCAGACGCCGCGGTTCGCCTAGTATTCTTGCGGCTAGATCATCCGCAATTTGTTCACGTTCTATACGGATTTGTTTTGATATCCACCACACGGCCGGGTGGTAGAACAACAGCATTTCAATCAAACTTTGAATCAGATTGACGGCATAATCAAAGCGGCTAATGTGTGCAAGCTCGTGCGCTAACAAAGCTTCTAGCAACGGTGCTGGCATACCTGTCATTAGCGAGGCTGGCACAAGAATCAATGGTCGCCAACAGCCAACTGTGATCGGACTTTTTAAATCATCCACTACGCGCAAACCAATATCACGACGCACGCCAAACTGGTTTGCCAATGTAGTAAGTCTAGTTTGCAAATGTGCATTTGCCTGGTTGCATAGCAAGTTGCGTTTTGTATCCGTATATCTGCTGATCCAAAACAAACCCATACCCATGCGAAAGCTTAAAATAATCACACTGACTAGCCAGCACAGAACGATCCAAAGTAAATTAGATTGCAAATAGCTGGCAAATCTCTGGGTAGACAAAGTATCTGGCATGAGATCGAGATGGGCATTGCTCAGACTGACATTTTGAACTGCCGCTCCAGAGGAATGAAGCCGATCAATCACCATAGCCGTTGGCAAAATGACGCATAAGATCAAAGCAAAACAGCTGATGGAGTATCTGATTTGTGGTCTGGCATTTCTAAAAATCATCAATAAAAAAGCAGTAGTAGAAGCAATGATGCCCCCTTGCCAGACGAAGTGAATCAGCGCACAGCCAATGGCGCTAACCCATGTGTGGACGGTGGCAAAACCAGAGCTAACATTGCTACCAAACTCCGAATCAGAAAAATACAGTGCCGGATACAGTAGCGATTTGATGAAATCCATCATTTCTCATCTCCATGCAAAAACTTTTGTATCTCTTCCCTCTCCTCTTTGCTGACATGACCACGCAAAGCCGCCATTACTAAATCTTTTGCAGAACCTGAAAACGCTTTATGGATTAACTCTTTCAATAAATTGGTTTGCAGAGAATCTTGTGCCTGGGCAGCGGCGTAGACGTGGGAGCGTTGGCTCTCATCGCGGTTGAGCAAACCTTTGGTATGCATGATCTGCATGAGACGCAAAACGGTCGCATACGCCATGTCTGGCCGGTCTTGTACGGCGATCTGATGTACCCGCTTTGCCGTGGCTGGACCTAGCTGCCAGATCAACCGCAGCAAATCCAGTTCGGCCGTGGTTGGCCTAGGAGCGCTTGCCGATTTTTTCTTGCTTGATTTACCGGTAATGATAGACATGAAATTTCCATTGATTTTTTTATCGATGGAAGTAGAATATATTTTCTAGAACGACTTGTCTAGAACTATTTTTCTACATTTGCCTAAAATTTATCTGGCTATCATAAATTCGTCAGTGATGATGATACGGGACACCCCAGAAGCAGGGCTTAATGATAAAAATGTTCCCATAGTGGTGCCAATGCTGCGCCTAAAGCTTGGGTTTGAACGCCGCCCTCCGCTAAGACAAGATGCGGCTCGGATGGGGCTACCCCATACCGGTGCTGTGACCGCCATAAAGTCGTGTTCTCTATCAACTGTTTACCTAGAACCGGTGGTAGCGCACCGCCAAAAACAATTGCGTCAGGATCGAATAGACCGGCCATCGCGTTGACTACCTGATCGAGTGATGGCTTGACCTCGTCTAACCAGTTGCTAACGCCCGGCCAAGTTGGATCAAATGTTTTAGTCAACTGAGCAAGCGATTCAACTTGCACGCCATTGATGCGTAATACCTCCAGCAAATATCGTAATGCCGGACGTCGCGCCGAGTCGACGCCTGGCACGCTGAAGATGATTTCACCGGCGTTGCCGTTTCTACCGTGGTAAGGCTGTCCGTCGATAATAAGACCAGAGCCAAATCCATAACCAAAGTCGAGGTAGCAAAAGGTGCGTGCCCAGCGACCGACGCCGATAAGATTTTCTCCGATTGCCGCAGCTGTTGCATTGTTCTCTATCGTGACCGGAATGCCCACCGCTTTGCTTACTAGCGGAGCGAGTTCTATCAACGACCACTCGCGCAGTGTTTCGGGGGCATTGATTTGAAGACTGTTCTCGATGAAAAACCCCGGAATAGATAAGCCCATACCCACCACTTGTTGAGACTTTATGTCGTGCTTTTCAAGAATTTGTTCGATATACGACGCAAGCGTTGCCAGCGTTGCATCCCGGTCAGATGCGGGATGTTCAATATGTTTGTGTTCAATCACCTGGCAAGACAGATCGGCCAGACATATGTCCACACTATCGGTACCCAGAGCAACGCCAATAGAAAACGCCGCCTGCACGTTAACCGATAGAGTTACGCTGGGCTGTCCACGTGTTCCTTTGCGAGGGGCGCTGGCCAGCAGTAGCCCCTTGGACAACAACTGATCTACCAGGCGATGCACCCATGGTTGGGTTAATTTCGTCGCACCAGCGACTGCGGCGCGTGGCATTGAGCCGTGCAGACGCACAAGATTCAAGACCGTGCGTTCATTGTCGGATAGTGGTTCCAAAATAACACCCATCATATATAGAACTTATGCAAAATTATCCAAGCAAGAAGCTGCAACCCAGTTTGGGCGGTTTTGCGTGAGTCCTGATATTGCCTCAGAAATTATTGATCCCGCCTGTTTATGCCAGACATTTAAGTAAATTGGGCAACGCATTTTATCTTCAGAAAAATGACTAGGCATGTATTTCCAGGATGGGTAGACAGGCTACGGACATAAACACTTGATTACTATGTCCCACAGGGTCTGCATCGTACTCGAACTGTCTTACTTTGTCATAAAACTGATCCATTTTTCAACTTAAATCATGTCACGAATATGTAATATGCGTCACGCATAATAATGCTTTCCCCACCTTTCCGGAGACTTTTAAATGGCCTTTTTATCTACTGACGTCCAGCGCCGATGGTACGCCGCAGCGCTCCTATCCTCCGCAGCGGAGTTAGCTTATGCATCACCTGCCACGCCACCTGCAGACATCCCAAGCACAAATGCAAAAACTGCGGACGTCAAAGTGGCGGCGGCGACTGACGATATGCAATCAGTGGTGGTGACCGGCACCGCGCGTGGTCGCTCGAAACTCAATGCTCCTTTCGCTATTTCGACCTTGAACGAAGGTCAATTGCAACGGGATGCGTCAACCAGTACTGTTGATATGTTAAAGCGGGTGCCGGGCTTCTCAGTCGAGGCTTCTGGTGGCCAGGGTGGTGGTCAGAATATCTATGCACGCGGTCTGCCTGGAGGTGGATGGTATTACGTGCAATTGCAGGAAAATGGCTTACCCCTGTTTGACGAGCCGCAAGAATCCTATTTCAACATCGACACGCTGTATCGTCTGGATTTAATGACTGAGCGAGTAGAAGTTGTACGTGGTGGAACGTCGCCAATTTTTGCCAACAATGCCCCTGGTGGTACCGTTAATATCATCACCCGTAAAGGTTCTGACACACCCGAAGGCGCGTTGCGTCTGACGCTGGGTAGCCACGATACTCAGCGGTATGACGGTTGTGTCTCCGGTCCTATCAATGACAAAATCAGCTATGCAGTCGGCGGCTTTTATCGCAAAGACGAAGGCTGGCGCGAGCCTGGTTACACGGCTGACCGCGGAGGTCAATTAACTGCTGGCATGACGTTTAAACTCCCGGACGGGCACTTTGATTTTGAAGTGAAAGCATTGAACGACCGCACAGCATTTTATACAGCGATTCCGCTGTTTGACCCTCGTAATCCATCGGTCTCATTGAATAGCCAATTGGACGCTGGCACGGGCACGCTGAACTCCAATGACTTCCGTAATTATACGATCCGCACGATGAATAATGGCGTGGCAGGTAACATGCAACGCGATTTGGGTGACGGTATCCATACGGATCTGAAACAGCTCAACAGCACATTGGAACAGAAGCTGGGTCAAGGCTGGAATCTGAGCAACCGTTTAGGAGCCGTGCAAGCTGACGTCACTTATGACGCCGTTTTTTCAGGGGCAACACCGCAGGGCGCAACTACCTACCTGTCCAATAATCTGACTACCGCACGCAATGCCTTTGGCAACTCCGTCACCAGCGTGGGTTATGTGCTGGCCAACCAGTTCGGCAGTAATGGGCAACGTATTGCGTACAATCCCGCCTCTGGAAATGGACTCGTACTGGAAAGCCAGCTAACGGCCGTTGACACCAGTCTTAAGTCGATCACCGACGATATCCGGCTGAACAAATTATTTGAGACCCCTTTAGGTAAGCACGATGTATCTGTTGGTCTTTATTACAGCCATTTCGATTTCACACAACGGCGCATGCCCAATACGATTTTGACCAACGTCAGCAGCCAGGCGAAGGCACTGGATGTGCTCGCTTATGATGCGAGCGGCAACGTGGTCGGATCAGTGACCGAAAACGGTTTTGTTCGTTACGGCAATGGCGATGCAGGCGGCCACGCAAGCGGCACCTATGTCTCACCCTATATTGCCGATTCTTGGGAAGTAACTCCGCTGTGGAGCGTGGACGCTGGGGTACGTCAAACAATTTTCACTGATCAAGGCGAAAATTTCGGTACTGGAACCCAGAATCAACAAAATGCCTATACCTTGGCTGACAATAATGTCGGTGGTTTCACTGGTGCTACAACCAGTAAGAGCGAAACTCTGCGCGGTACTTCGTGGACGCTGGGTACGTCCTATAAACCGGACAATACGCAGCAGCTGTTTGCCCGCTTTACTAAGTCGGTACGATTCCCGCGTTTGCAGAATATTTATCTGTTGCAGACTAATCCTGTCACTGATATTCAGCAGGCTGAGGCCGGATGGAGATACTCAGGGCCATTGTCGTTTTCTGCGACCGGATTCTGGAGCCATTTCAATCGCCTGTCTTTGAACGGCATCATCCTGAATCAGGCAACCGGTCTGATCCAAACTTTGCCACTGATCGGTGAGACAGAGACCAAAGGTCTCGAGCTGGAATTGAACTGGCGTGCCTCGCGCATATTTTCTGTCAACAGTAACCTGACTTACCAGCAACCACTGACTAAAAGCCTGACGAATCTCACCACCGGCTCATCTGGTGCGGCATACAACAACAAACAGATCACCCAAATACCGCAAGCAATGGCAAGTATTCAGCCTGTGCTCAATCTGTCTTTCGGTGAGCAAGATGTTGAATTCAGCGCTACTGCGACCTTTGTAGGAAAACGCTATGTTGATTATGCCAATACGACCGCACTCAATGCGTACACAATACTTGACCTGGGCGTACGTATCCCATTCAAAGCATGGGAAGCTCAGTTTTCGGTCAAGAATGCGACCAACTCAACGGGTCTGACGGAGGGTAATCCACGCACAGACAGTCTCACTGGACAAGGGACTGCGACTGCAATTTATGCACGACCTATCTTCGCGCGACAGTTCCAGGCATCCCTGACCTACCGGTGGTAATGCAATTTTGATGAGTTGATGTGCCATCCAGTGGCGCATCACCAGTTCATACACTGAGCGCGGTCGGTTTGTACTTCCTGCCGCGCCAGTCTGTTTAATCAAGAAAGAATCTTATGCAACATTTACCAATGCGTCGCAGTGCCTTGCAAATAGGTGCGCTCGCTCTGACTAGTCCAGCATGGGCGTTCGGTGCGACAGGCGCAGCTTTTGGCCAGCGCCCCAGCGATGCGCCAAAATTTAATGCTGACGGCTCACCGGCACGCTGGGCCGGAAACACGATTATTTCGCGTATCGACAAACGTAGCGAAACATTCATGGCAATGCTCGATATGCAATGTGCCCTGATGCGCAGCGGGTTGACAAAGCGCATTGCTGTATTGCCCGCATCGAGCTATCACATGACTGTTTTTGAAGGTATTTCATTTCCGCAACGCAGCTATAACTTCCCAAAGGATTTGCCCAAAGATGCCAGTGAAGAATTCTGCAATGCGTGGTTCTTGAAGAAATTACAGCGCTTTGATCTCGCTTGTAAAACGCCGTTTATCATGCGACCGCTCGCTCTTGAACTACAAACCAACCCGTATAACATCCTGTTAGAACCAATAAACCGGAGTGAGAATCAAAAAATCAGAACCTTGCGTGACCGGCTGGCTGACACCTTACAATTCCGTGCAGAAGGACATGACAAATATCAATTTCATAGCACGCTCAATTATTTTTTGTCAGACCTTGATCCTGCTGAACAAGAAAAATTTGCCCAAGTACGCAAGCGTATGCTCAGCGATTTCATCGCTCGATCGCCAGTATTAGAATTACCTGCGCCGGATTTCTGCTATTTCGATGACATGTTGGAGTTTCGCACTCAGATCAAGCTAAAAAACCAAAGCTAACAAGTTTCTGCTATCGTAACCTGACACAGACATCTGGAAGAGCTATCGCTCTGCCGCGCCAGAAACCTTGCGTTTGGACTTTAAGGCATATGACATGATTCGATTTGATTGTTTTAGAGATGGTAATAATTGGCGTGTTTTAAATCGGTCAGTCTACGGCGGCTGCAGCCGTTTAGAAGCTCAGACCTAGACGACCTTCAGATGCTTAAGCTTCCCGGAGGTATGTCGCGGCTAGAATTTCACGGCTTCATGGTTTTGCTATTGTCAATGTATTCGTTTGGTAATGCGTTGATTTTGCCGACGCTACCATTGATGCAAAAGATCATCCCGGGAGTAGCAGTTACTTGGGTATTTTCAAGCTTGATTCTGGGCTTTGGTTCGACCCAACTGATCTGGGGAACGATGGCTGATCGTTGGGGACGGCGCAAGGTTCTACTGGCCGGGCTTGCGATGTTGACGCTAGCGTCGGTAGCTTGCTTTTTTTTGGCGCAGGCTTGGCAATTGTTCGTACTCCGTTTCGCGCAAGGGGCAGGCATCGCTGCCGCTGGCGTCTGCGCACGCGCAATGATACGCGATCACTATGCGGGCGAGCATGCGGTAAGCGTCCTGTCCCTCTATTTCGCTCTGCTCGGTCTGGTTGGTCTGGTTGGACTGTATCTCGCCGGATATCTGATTGAGTATCAAGGACTGGCTGGGGCTCTCGTGGCTTACGCTACTTTGGCGGCACTTGCCTGGGGCTATGTTCTCCTGCGTAAACCGCGCTGCGTTATAGCGTCGCTGGCACCTTTGGCTGATCATCGAAATAAGGCGATCGTGCTGGAATGGCGGCGTATCGCAATGCATCCTGTATTTTGTATGTACACGGCACTAACTGCATGTTCGTATCTAGGACAGTACATCTTTCTGACGCAATCGCCATTTCTGTTAATCGACCGTTGTCATTGGAGCGTCGTTGACTATGGCGGCATGCTGTCGTTGTGCTCGCTATTGTATGTGGCAGGCACTTTATGCTGCCGCAGCTTACTACCTAAAATCGGCATACAAAAACTTATTTGCCGGGCAAGTGTAATCGGGCTAATTGCCGGATTTGGCATGATCGTGATCGTTCTGGCGAAAACTAGTGACCAATGGCTCGTGATCTTGCCGTATTTTTTGTATATCTTTGCTCATGCCATTCACCAGTCTTGCGGCCAAGCCGCAGCGATGGCGCCATTTAGGAACAGTGCGGCGCAGGCATCTGGGCTATTAGGCACCATATTGCCGCTCTTTGCCGTTATTACAGAACGAATACTGATACCTAACTTGGAGAGGTCATCTTTGGTGTTGCCAGCCGGCGTTTTTCTCGCTGCTATATTGACTGCTATTGTTGCTTGGATTTGGATCAGAAAAAATGGTGACATTGGTTTCTATCGCGTCTAAATCCTGCGTGACTGATGGCTTGCGCCGCAGAATATGCTGACGTTCAACATGATCATGTCGTGTAGCATCACAGTCAGCATCAGCGACGACTGACAAGCTGCCTAGAAGATCCAAACGCACAAAGCGGAACGACATAGCTGACGCAATTGGCTCGAGCAAATTTAGTTTGATCAAAATTTCAAATGGAATGTCCAATGATAATGCGGGTTACAGGCCAATATCGTGCCAGAAGGCTCAGAATCATTGGACGATCTGTTTCAGAAAGATATAAATTTTTACTCAAAAAACATTGCTGATTCAAATCGGTGCGTAAAATCACAAACCTCTGCATAATAGGGTCAAAGTTTTTTAGCTGGCTAACCTTTTCTGATGGAGCACACTAATGATCGATGTCTACTCTTGGCCTACCCCTAACGGTCACAAAATTCATATCATGTTGGAAGAATGTGGTTTGGCATACCGGGCGATTCCTGTTGATATTGGTGCCGGAGACCAATTTAAGCCTGAGTTTTTGGCGATTTCTCCAAATAACAAAATTCCCGCGATTGTGGATGCGGATGGACCTGACGGACAGCCGATTTCTCTATTTGAATCTGGTGCAATTTTGTTATATCTGGCTGGCAAGACCGGTAAATTACTTGGTAAAACTGACCGCGAAAAATACCAGACCTTGCAATGGCTGATGTTTCAGATGGGTGGATTTGGCCCTATGCTAGGGCAGGCCCATCATTTCCGCATTTATGCACCGACCAAAATTGCCTATGCGGTGGATCGTTATACTAATGAAGCTAAACGTTTATATGGTGTGCTAGAAAAACAATTAAGCCAAACGGCTTATCTTGCTGGTGATGAATATACTATTGCTGACATTGCGACTTATCCATGGGCGCGTTCTGCGGCCAATCAAGGGATAGACTGGGCTGATTTCCCCAACACAAAACGTTGGTTTGATACGATCGATGCCCGCCCTGCGGTGCAACGCGGCGTTAAAGTATTAGCCGATTTACGCAAACCACTTTTAGACGACAAAGCCAAAGAAGCCTTATTTGGTAAAACACAATACAACAAGAAAACTTAAGAATCTGATGCGCCGACCACCACAAAAAAAACGTAGTAAATTATCTGTAGAAAGCCAACGCCTGATTAATCTGGCCGTGGCTGTCGCGCAGTCTGCCAGCCGTATTGAAGACTATACCTGGCAAGCTCAGCTGGATGATCTGGTCACAAAAAATCTCAAGAACCATCATCCGATACTCGATGCAGCGGCTGAACATTTATTCCAGCATCATCCAGAAGCCTACGAAGTCTTTATCGAGACATTAGAGGCGCTGAGTACCTCGCATCCTTTTGAGTACGAAGGCAAAATGTATGAAGCTTTACTAATTACCGCACCGGTGTTGGCATGGACGCGTTTTGAAATGGCGCACGGTGTGGTCCCTTCAGAGCAGGCTGCGTTGTTAGCAAAAAATTTGCAGACCCATTTATTGACCAATCAGGCACAGCTGCATCTGGTACCGACTTTGTACTCACTAGATCAGTTACCACGTAATCATAGCGAAACATCCGATTTGCTAGAGCGTTTGGTGATGGCGCAATTGAAAGGCTTGCCACCGCAACATCCGACAGATTTGCTCTCGGTGATTCCGTTTTTAGCCGATATACGATTCTTGTTGGCCGCAGTGATTGTGCCGCAAGGACAGCCTTTATTCCAATGGCAAGCGATAGAATCACCGTTTGATTGCGTACAAGCCAAAGCGACCGCACTGGATCAATGGCAACAGCAAGTATCACCAATCATGACTCGCTTGCTACCAGGGTGCAATATTGATTTACTGATGCCGGAAGCGTTTTATACCGCTTGCCGTGAGGCTGATATCAAAATCCGTCCTGCGTTGATACGCTCTGCCGTATTCTATTTAACGCAAACTTTAGAGATAGAGGCCAGCGAACTAAAAGTGGTTGTGGCGGGTTTTAGTGAAGAAGATAGCCCGGCGCAAGTAGACGAATATCGCATCAGCTTTATCCTCAAAAAAGAACCCGAGGTTGTCTATGGCGCTGTCTGGCCGATGTATCAACCGGATGACCAGGTCAATGCAATCGATAATCCGACAGGCGAATTATGCATAGGCGAAATCCCAGAGATTTTGATTGAATGCGGAATTACCGATATTCATAAAATCGAGGATATTTTTGCGATGGAATTTTGCGACGATTGTCACGCACCTCTGTTTGCAGATGCCGAAGCAGAACTGGTGCATGCAGAGATGCCGGACGATGCTCCACCGCAAGGGTCTGAGCATTTTCATTGAAAATCTAAATTGTCAGTTAAGAATAGTTGATGAAGTAGTTAAAAAAGCGAAACAGATGTTTCGCTTTTTTATTACCGTTTTCATTACCATATCAACATAATTTCAAGTTAATTTGAAGCTAATTTTAAGAATAATGTGACCCGAAAAAAACCGATTATTTGCTTTCCACCTTATTTTGATTCCGTTGTACAATTAGTTTGGAACGGTCGTGCTTTTTTCTGTTTTTCTGCATGCCATTGACCGGGCACGCCAATCCAACAGTAGCAAATTGCACCAGATTACGATAACAAGAGGAGACAACATGGATTTGAATTACACGGCGGAAGACCTGTCTTTCCGTGATGAAGTAAGAACCTATTTAGAGGCAAATCTGCCTGCTGATTTAAAGCAAAAAGTGCTCAACCACAAGCGTATGTCACGTGAAGACTTTGTGCGTTGGCACAAAATCCTTGCCAAGCAAGGTTGGGTTGGCACTGGTTGGCCAAAAGAATTTGGCGGCACAGGCTGGACTGCAACACAACGTCATATTTTTGAAGAAGAATGCGCCCGCGCTGGCACACCAGCGATCTTGCCATTCGGCGTCAATATGGTCGCTCCGGTGATTATGGCCTTTGGTAATCAGGCACAAAAAGACCATTACCTACCGCGTATTCTGAATTGTGATGACTGGTGGTGTCAGGGTTACTCCGAGCCAGGATCAGGCTCCGATTTAGCCTCACTCAAAACTCGTGCCGAGCGTGATGGTGATTTGTACATCGTCAACGGCCAAAAAACTTGGACTACCTTGGCGCAACATGCCGATATGATTTTTTGTCTGGTGCGTACTGACTCCGGTGGTCGCAAGCAAGAAGGTATTTCTTTCCTGCTGATCGACATGAAAACACCAGGCATTACCGTTCGCCCTATCATCATGCTGGATGAAGATCATGAAGTGAATGAAGTCTTCTTCGATAACGTTAAAGTGCCAGTACAAAACCTGATCGGCGAAGAAAATAAAGGCTGGACTTACGCCAAATATTTGCTCGGCCACGAACGTACCAATATCGCGGCGGTGGGACGTGCGAAACGTGAATTAGAGTTCCTGAAGCGCGTCGCTGCCGAACATCAAAAAAATGGTAAGCCGTTAATCGACGATCCTGTGTACGCAAGCAAAGTCGCTAGTTTAGAAATCGAATTGATGGCCTTAGAAATCACCGTTCTACGTGTGATTTCGCAAGACAGTGGCCGTCCGGGACCAGAAGCCTCATTACTCAAAATCAAAGGTACAGAAATCCAGCAACGTCTGACTGAATTAATGATCGAAGCTGTCGGCCCTTACAGCTTGCCGTTTGATCCTGCGTTTATGCACGGTGAGACAGAAAACAGCGTCATGGGTGACGACGATGCTGCCCCGCTGGCCTCGTATTACTTCAACTTCCGTAAGACATCGATCTACGGCGGCTCTAACGAGATACAAAAAAATATCATCACCCAAATGATCTTGGGTCTGTGAGGAGAACACTATGGATTTCAGCTTAACGCAAGAACAGCAACAGTTTGCCGATGCGATCAAACGATGGGTCGCCAAAGACTATAACTTCGAACAACGTAAGCACATCATTCGATCCGAGGCTGGTGTATCAGATACCGCCTGGTCCGCATTGGCAGAATTGGGCGCTATGGCATTGCCTATTCCAGAGGCACAAGGCGGCTTTGACGGTAGCGCGATTGATATGCTGATCGTAATGCAAGAGCTCGGTCGTGGCATCGTGATTGAGCCATATTTTGCGACTGTATTAGGTGCAGAATTTTTAAAGCAAGCTGGCTCACATGCAGCAATTCTGGAGCAAGTTGCTGGTGGCGAAGTCAAATTAGCCGCAGCTCTGGCAGAGAAGCAATCGCGTCACGACCTGTTCGATATCGTTACCACCGCCACTAAAAATGCAGATGGCTTTGTCTTGAACGGCGTAAAAACGATCGTCTTGCATGGAGCGCAAGCCGATCACCTAATCGTTTCTGCTCGTAGTAGCGGTAATCAGCGCGATACAGCCGGTATCAGTCTGTTTATCGTCGATGCTAAAGCGGCTGGTATCAGTCGTCGTGATTACCGCACAATAGACGGGTATCGCGCGGCGGATATCAGTTTTGACCACGTCAAAGTGTCAGCGAGCGCCCTGTTAGGTACAGAAGCAGCAGGCTGGGAATTATTGGATGCGGCATCGGACTATGGCATTACACTTTTGTGCGCGGAAGCAGTTGGTGTGATAGAAGCAATCACCAACGCCACCTTGGACTACTTAAAAACCCGCCAGCAGTTTGGCGTGCCTATCGGTAAATTCCAAGTTCTGCAACATCGCATGGCTGAGATGTTTATGGAGATGGAACAAGCGCGTTCAATGGCAACCTTGGCCGCTGTTAAAGTATCGTCCAGCGATATAGAAGAACGTCGTCGTACCGTCTCTGCCGCGAAAGCAAGGGTCGGTCAGGCGGCGCGATTTGTCGGTCAAAGCGCTGTGCAATTGCATGGTGGTATGGGCGTTACCAATGAGTTGCCAGCTGCGCACATGTTTAAGCGCTTGACGATGATAGAACTTTCTTTGGGCGACACCGATCACCACCTTGCGCGATTTGTCGCACAGCCTGGTTTTAAACATGCTGCATAATAACGTTGCGCGAATTTGACATTGTTGACGACTTTGCTCTGAAAAAAACCTCGGGCAAAGTCGTCGATTTTTCTGTTATTTATCTATTGTCAGCATGAATTGCAATATCACCCTGAGTGGAAACGCACATGACCGCAAAAACCTACAAATGGTACTTCGAAGATTTCATCCCCGGTAATGTCATTCAATTAGGTCAACGCACCTTGACTGAGGAAGAGATTATTCACTTCGCACAACAATTTGACCCCCAACCTTTTCATATCAATAAAGACGCCGCTAGCGAGTCCATCTTTGGCGGTGTGATTGCAAGTGGATGGCACACTTGCGGCATCATCATGCGCCTCGTAGTCGATGGTTTTTTAAACGACTCTACTAGCATGGGCTCTCCAGGCTTGGATGAAATACGCTGGATACTGCCAGTGCGACCCGGCGATACATTGACCGTCACAGCAGAGACATTAGAAAGTCGCCCATCAAGTTCCAAACTAGATCGTGGCGTTGTCGTTACCATGTGGCGTGCGACAAATCAGCACGGCCAGCTGGTCTGTACGGTCAAGGGAATGGGAATGTTTGGCAGGCGTCCTGTGACACAATAGTCGAGTAGCAATTCGAAAAAAACATACCTACGTCATTGAATTAACTAAAACAATAAAACTGATAGGAGACAACATGCTTGAGATACACAATTTAGCCGAACTGAAATCCTTGGTAGGTCAAGAAGTAGCGACGTCTGACTGGGTAGAAGTTACCCAACAAAGAATTAATACCTTCGCCGAAGCGACTGGTGATCTGCAATGGATACATATCGACGTCGAACGCAGCAAGCGTGAATCGCCATTTGGTGGCCCGATCGCGCATGGCTTTTTGACTTTATCGTTGCTGCCGATGCTGATGCAAAATGCGATAACCATGACCGACGTCAAAATGGGAGTCAATTACGGGCTAAACAAAGTACGCTTCGTTTCGCCTGTGCCAGCCGGTAGCAAAGTCCGCGCAAAAATGCGTTTGCTCAGCGTAGAAGACATCAAAGATGGGGCGCAAATGACTTGGGAAGTCACCATAGAACGTGAAGGCAGCGACCGGCCTGCCTGCGTTGCAGAGTCAATTTCTCGCCGTTATTAATGCAGATGATTGTACTTTTGCGTAATAAATAACGTGATAAAAGAATATTCCCAATAAATATACTCCCACTAGGTATATTCTAGTTTTCCATATAAAATCTGGCTTGTAGATGAATTTTACCAATTGTTAAGGGGAGTATATTGATTTATGGCATTTTTTAGAATTCAAACGCCATAAAAATTGGTCTGTGAGCAGCTTGCCGGACTTTTGCCCCGCCGCTCGCTCAAACATAGGAGCAGGCGCGCCAGGGCGCCATTGTTACCACTGACAGAATGGATGTTTCAGCAAATTCGCATTCGCATAGCGATGATCATGGCTAACTTCCTCACCTAACCACGCTGGACGCGAGAACGCTTGCGACTCAGATTCCAGTTCGACTTCTGCCACAATCAGCCCGGCATTGTCACCCAAAAATTCATCGACTTCCCACATCAAACCTTGGTACAAAATCCGGTAACGGTATTTTTCAATTAAAGGCTGTGCGCACAAACCAGAGAGTAATTCTCTAGCATCTTGAACAGGGATGGGGTATTCCCATTCACCGCGAGAAATCCCTTCAGTCTTGCCCTTAATAGTGAGCATTGCCTGCTCACCTTCTATCCTGACCCGCACGATACGACCAGGGTCTGAACATATGTATCCCTGGCATAGATGAACGCCCTGCCCTTGCTGCTTCCAGTCAGTATTCGTTACCAGAAACTTACGTTCGATCTCTATGCCCATACTGTCACTGTACCCTGATCATTTCGGTTATTGTTCAAGCTTGGTGTTAAAGCCTATTTCTTTACATTATTTAATGCGGTTAAAATTGGTTGCAACATCGCCTCACCCAATTTCATACTACGAGCACCATCCCAGCCGACTTCTAAATCTGGCAAATTAGCGTTGTCTTTAAATGGCAATTCTAAAGTCAGAGATACGCATTTAAAAGTGTGACCAATGTACTTGGAAGCCAGCTTCAATACATCTTCGTTATATTTGCTCGCCTCGTAACCAAACTTGGTTTGGAAATCTGGGCTAGCGGCCACAAAACTATCTACAAATGCTTGCTGATCAGCCGCCTGTTTTTCACTGAAGCCCGCCAACATTTCGCTGCCAGCGACAAAGTTATATGGCAAGGCTTCATCACCATGGATATCCAAAAACAAATCACAACCAATTTCATGGATTTTATTTTTCACATGAAAAACTTCCGGACTAGTTTCTAACGATGGGGTCATCCACTCGCGGTTCAAATTAGCGCCCGCTGCATTGGTGCGCAGGTTACCGCGTACAGAACCATCTGGATTCATATTCGGAACGATATACAAAACGGCCTGATCCAAAATACGGCGCGCAATCGGATTCGCAACATCGATCAAGGCGTTTAAAGTGCCCTCTACCAGCCACTCGGCCATTGTCTCGCCCGGATGCTGGCGTGCGATGATCCAGACTTTTTTTGTCGCAGCAGGATCGCCGACCACGATCATATTCAAATCGCGGCCATCGACAGTGCTCCCTAAATCTTCTACACGAACCAAAGGTGATTGCTCAACGCTACCCAATACCGCCAAATGGCGTTCCCAGCTATACGGCTCAAAATAAGCGTAATACACACTATCAAATTCTGGTGAATGGCTGATCGTCATCACTTTACCGTCGAACTCGGTGTCCACACGGAACCAGTTCTCGCGGTCGTAGCTTGCTACCGCACGATAATTTTGCCAACCCGCCGGGTAAGTAGAGTCTCCCGCGTTCAATACACGCATCACCACATCCTGATCACGTGCCCCTTGCAAGCGGAAGTAAAACCATTGTGCGATATCAGCATGCGAATCTTTACGCAACTTCAATTCAATCGCATCAGCCTGCACCGCGCTCACAACCTCAATAGCACCCGCGTCAAAGTTTTGACTAATTTTGATGGACATACTTTGTTCTACACTTTCATATTTAAAATTGATCGGCGAAGGCCGCAATATAGATGCAGCAACAAGAACACTATTGTCACAGGTTTTGCTTAAGCGTGAAAATAATTTAGTCAAATTTAGCTAAATTAAGGCCCACTCAATAGTAAGCGAAAGCCAGCAACTTCATTCAAGGTCTTTCGTATCCACAAACTAAACCTCGCAAAAACGACCCAAATTTGTCATGGAAAAAAACTAAGCATGCACTATAATCTTCCCCTCAGTGTCGGGGCGTAGCGCAGCCTGGTAGCGTACGTGCATGGGGTGCACGGGGTCGGAGGTTCGAATCCTCTCGCCCCGACCAATTAGAAAAAGGACTGCAGATTTATTTCTGTCAGTCCTTTTTTAATGTTCAAACTTCAAACTCATATCCGACTCATCACTAGAATCACTTCAGTGTCCCAGTCAAAATATCAAAAACCACATTAAGAAACTTGCTCCCCTTCACAGGATCAGATAAGAGCTGCATCATCTGATTATGATGCGCTGCGCCACTGTCCATTATTGCGTTGTACCCGGCCTTAGAAAAATCGCCCAGCATCGCCTGCTCGCGACTATTACTCATTATCTGGTGCATCACCAGTTCGTTCTCGCGTACCTTGTCGCTGATGGTGTTGGCGTAGCTCACCATATCTGCTTCGGTCAGTTGATCGGTAATGAACAACTCGTTGAGGCGTTGCACGATATGCGATAAAAACTCGACCTGCTTGTCTTTGGCCTTGGCCGTACCCGCCTCGTCGCCCGGTAGCAACTTATACTCATCCGACTCCTGCATGATCAAATGCTGCTGCCGGATTTTAGATACACGGTAATGGCTCAAAACGATGCTGCTCAGGTCAATATCATCCTCATCCATCATCGTTTCGCGCAGCATAGGACGTAGATTGCGGGAATAGAGGCTGAGTTTTTCCAGGTCTTTGTCGTTGTAGTCGACGATCTGCGACATAAATTCGTAGAAGCGGACAAAGGTACCAAGATCTTTTTTAAATATCTCTAAGGCATCCTTGGCCTTCTTGCAGTCTTTGAAGCTGTTTTCTGCGTTCGCGAGTAATACCGCATCGTTAAACTTCTTTGTGCGTTCAAACATCTCTTTGGCTTGCTTATATGCCTCTATAGCGTGCTTATACCGCTTTTGCCAGCGTTCGACCGCGGGCTTGCAGATATTGGCGATGGCGGCGTTACTCTTGCTCTTAACAAAAAAGGCCTCACAGAATTGCTCGACCTCGGACCAGGTAAAAATCTCCGCAGCACGTAATTTGTCGTACAGATCAAAAATCAGATTCGGATTAGAGACATCGGCCAGCTCGGCGGTTTGGAAATAAGGCTGGAACGCCTCTAAAATCTCTTGTGGCTCGTTAAAGAAATCCAGCACAAACGTACCCGTTGCCGCCTTGCCGGGATAAACACGGTTCAAGCGCGACAGGGTTTGCACACATTCGACGCCGCCCAGCTTCTTATCCACATACATGGCGCACAGCTTAGGCTGATCAAAACCGGTCTGGAACTTATTGGCGACAATCATCACTTGGTAATCGTCGGTATCAAAGGCTTTGCGCATATCGCGACCTTTGAGATTGGGGTTCATATTCGTTTCGGTGAATTTCGCGCCGATCACGAAATCTGAATTTGGATCTTTATCGTTAAATTCCACTTCGCCCGAGAACGCCACCATAGCATGGATTTTTTGGTAGCCCTGCTGGGTGATGTATTTGTCGAACGCCTGCTTATAACGCACGGCCTCCTTGCGTGAGCTAGTCACTACCATCGCCTTCGCTTGTCCGCCTAGCAAACCCATCACATGGGTTTTGAAATGCTCGACAATCACCATCACCTTTTGGCTGATGTTGTGATCATGCAAACGCACCCATTGATTGAGTTTGACCTTGGCTTTTTTGCTTTCGACCTCTTGGTCAGCGTCCTTCATCTTCATCGCTAGGTTATAGGCGACTTTGTAATTGGTATAGTTCTTCAAGACATCCAAAATAAAGCCCTCTTCAATCGCCTGGCGCATGCTGTAGACGTGGAAGGCTTCGGGCTTATTGGTTTTAGAAGGTGCTTCATCCGGGCGAGGTAGGCGGCCAAACAGCTCCAAGGTCTTGGTTTTAGGGGTGGCGGTAAAAGCTAAGTAAGTCAGATTCTTCGACGCACGGCGCGATGCAACAGCCGCGTCAAGGATATCGTCTGTCGTCAACTCGTCCTCGTCGGTGGCCGTACCATCGACCATCAATACTTCTTTAAGCTGTCTTGCAGTCGAGCCGGTTTGTGATGAGTGTGCCTCGTCAGCGATGATGGCGTAGTTACGTTCTTTCAGGCTGACGCTGTTTTCAATCGCACGCAGCACAAACGGGAAGGTTTGTATAGTGACGATAATAATCGGCTGCGAGCTTTCCAAGGCTTTGGCGAGTTTTTCTGATTTAGAACCATCGCCCTCTTGGTTATTGATACGACCAACCACGCCATCAGTTTGCTCAAACTGGGCAATCGTGTCTTGCAATTGCGCATCCAGCACAGTACGGTCTGTGACCACAATCACCGAATGAAATAACTTATCGCCATTGGCGTCGTACAAAGACGAAAGCTGATGCGCAGCCCAGGCAATCGAATTAGATTTACCCGAACCCGCACTATGTTGGATCAAATACTTTTGCCCCGGCCCTTCGCTTTTGGCGGCGGCCAGTAATTTGTTCACTACATCCCACTGGTGATAACGCGGGAAGATCAGGCTTTCTTTTTTATACTTACGCCCCTCCCAGTCTTCTTTGTCTTCAATCTGCAAATGCACATAGCGACTCAAAATTTTTAGCAGATTGTCAGGGACTAAAACTTCATTCCACAAATAATCGGTCGCATATTGATTGACGTCAGCAGGTACATCATTCCCCTCGCCGCCATCATGCGTACCTTTGTTAAACGGCAAAAAGAAGGTGACATCGCCCTCCAGACGGGTCGTCATATAGACCTCGTACTGACTCACCGCAAAATGTACCAACGCACCGCGCTTAAAGGTCAGCAGCGGTTCTGGCTTTTTGGTGACGGGATCAACAGGCAAGCGCGTGCTGCGGTACTGCTTCATCGCATTGTGTACCGCTTGCTTAAATTCCGATTTCAGTTCCAGCGTCGCGACCGGGATACCATTCACGAATAACACCAGATCAATACGCCATTCTTTGGCTTGGACACCCGTTTCTGCCAGATGCGCAGCGGTCGCCCACGGGCTGTAAGTCACCTCAGGTACGACGCGCAAGCGGTTCTGCTTGTAGCGCGCCAGCGTATCGGGGTTAAGATCATGTTCAGGCGCAAACTGGCATAAAGAAAAGCGCGTGCCACGATCTTTGAGTTCATGCCGCAATACACCCAGCGTACCAAAGCTGCGGATTTCTTTATTCGCAGCATTCGGGTCGGCCTTATTCAATTGCTGCGCCAAGCGCTCCAAAAACTTTTGCTCAGGCTGCACCGGATACAAAGCACAAAACTTTTGCCATTGTTCGTCTTGCGTATCTTTGACAAAGCCGATCACGTCTTCGGGATATAAAGCCAGTTCGCGGTTGTACTGCTCTGCTTTGCCGAGTAGCCAGCCGTTGGCTTGTAGCTGGGCGATCATGTCGTTTTGAAAGGTAAGTTCGTTGGCTTTGCTCATGAATCAAATCTCTGATAAATGCTTCAATCAATTAAACATGTTTAGACGGCGGTGGCCGCATCGCTGGGTGACTGCCAATCGCGTACGTCGATTTTTCCGGTGACGGCAGCGGAGATTAGGGCTGTGCGGCGTTCTTGAATGAGATCAATCGCGGATACAGCGTGCTCTATTAAGCTATCCAATCTCTCCAACCCCCTGTCTAGAAATTCGACGATTTGATGCTGCTCCTCAAGATCAGGAATCGCTACTTTGAACTTGCCAACAATATCTGCGTTTAGATTCATTTGGCTAGTTTCGTTCCCGCCATCTCGAATTGCATGATACGCACTCATGAAGTAGTACCGTAAATACTGATTGAAAAATCTCTCACTAGCGTTTATTGCGGCGCACGCTTGATTGTATGTCGCTGGAACTCCCAATATTGCTACACGACCTCGTGTCACACCTTGGCCGTACATCGCCATGAGGAGAGTCCCTGCTGGCGACACTTTGACTGATGAGTTTGAAATCGCAAGTTCAGTAATATATTCCTCGGTTTCAAATATTTCGTTATACCGCACCTCGCCAGTTTTTATCCATGGAATATCACCATTCCAATATTCTGAATTTGTTCGATCAGGAGTCGCGCCCGTCGAAATTTGAGCATGATATCCAATAGACGAAACTGACCAATGCGCCGGAACTTCACCCAACCACTCTACGCCGGAGTCGCGCATGGGGGCGTTGGGGTTGAGGCCTTTGGTAACGGCATGACTAATCACCGCCTGCCGTTTTTCTTTCAGCAGCTTGATCAACTCTTGCTGCTTCGCGATCAGCGTATCGATCTTGGCGGTTTCGTGGTCGAGGAAATTGGCGATTTTTTCTTGCTCGATTAGATGAGGCATTGCAAAACGAAAATTTACAAAAGTGTCCTGATATAAGTGAACAATTGTGCTGCCAGTTTTATTAAAATCAACGAAACCGGTAAACACGCTCGAATGAAGAAGCCAAAAATAAAATTTACTTATATAGCGACCTCCTAATGGCCTGACAACAAAAACCCCGCTATTAAGTGTGGCATCTCCGTTCAAATTAGAAACTAAAGCCACTTTGCCTATTGTTCCGTCTTTTGTTATCAATAAGTCGCCATTTTTCAACTGAATATAGGGATCTTGTTCGTAGCGAGACAAATCACAGTGATAGCAATCTTCCCATTTAATTTGTGGCCCTCTAAAATCAGAACCTGTAACTAAATAAGGGCCTTCATCTGTAAAGTCGTCAGATTTCAACCCGTGCCAACCTACTCTAGCTTTTACATACGACTCAAATTTAACGCGAGTTAATTCCCATTCGCTGGGATAATTACCTATCCACTCAACCCCAGAATCCTTATATTCCGCATAAGCCTTATACCGACTCATAGCCCCTCCCCCTGCGCAACATTGAGCAGATAAAACTCATGCAATTTCGTTTGCAGTAGTTTTTTATCGGGCAACTGGGTTTGGTATTCGGCAATCATTGCAGGTGACAAGCTGCGGCTTAAGGCGTATTCGACCACTTCATCGTCTTTGCTGGCGCTCAGCAATACGCCAATGGCAGGGTTTTCGTGCGGCTTTTTGTGGTCGCGGTCCAGGGCTTCGAGGTAGAAGTTGAGTTGTCCTAAGTGGGCTGGACTAAAACGATCGACTTTCAATTCAATCGCGACCAGGGCATTCAAGCCACGATGAAAGAACAGCAGGTCGAGCGCGAAGTCTTGCTTGCCCACTTGCACGGGATATTCACTGCCAACGAAACAGAAATCGCGCCCGAGTTCGATCAGAAATTGCTTGAGCTTGCTGATTAAGCCCTGCTGTAAGTTGGCTTCGCTATGGTCTTGCGGCAGATTGAGAAATTCAACGACATAGCTGTCTTTGAAAACGCTGAAGGCTTCTGGTTGCGTTTCTCTCAAGCTTGTTGAGAGTTTTGCGGGATTTAACACCATGCGCTCGAACAAAGCCGTGTTGAATTGTCGCTCTAGTTCACGACTCGACCATTTCTCTTGTACCGCCGTCTTGAGGTAAAAAACCCGTTCTTCAGGATGCTTGCTACGGCTCAGAATGATGAGATTGTGTGTCCATGGCAATTGTCTCAGCAGTGCCGAGACAATTTGATCACCTTGATAAGCCTCATAAAATTGGCGCATGCGAAACAAATTAGGGCGCGTAAAACCTTTCAAGTTGGGCTGGGTCACCGCTAAATGTTTCGCCAGTGCATCCACCACGCCATCGCCCCATTCTGCTGCTTTGATCTTATTGCTAATATAGGCACCTACTTGCCAGTACAAGTCAATCAGGGTGGTATTGACGGCTTGATAGGCGTGTTGGCGTGCTGCGGCGATCAGGTGGACGACTTCGGAGAAGTCGGGCTGATCTTCCTTTGCAAGGTTTTTACTCATGAATGCACCTCTTGCAACAGCTTCATGATTTCCGCACTCACAGCATCCAGATCGGCGTCAATCTCTGCTAGGTTACGCGGTGGTTGGTATTGGTAGAAATGGCGGTTGAACGGAATTTCATAACCGACGATGCCGATTTGCTGGTCTTTATCGTCTTTTTTGCTGGCGTCGATCCAGGCGTCTGGTACGTGCGGCTGAACTTCTTTTTTGAAGTAGGCTTCGTTGATCTCGTTGACTGTTTTAGACGGATCGAGGGCAACGTTTTCAAAATCGCGCAAGTCGCCATCGGCTTTGTATTCGATGGTTTTGCCATCGACGTTAAACAAGCCGTAAATCGGGTCGGCTTTGGTCTTATGAATTTTTTTAATGACTGCTTTGGCTTCTGGGTTTTTCCAGCTAACGGCAGACTCGATCACTTTTTTATCTTTAGCATCGAGGCTGATCCCCGCTGCCCTAGCGGCTTTGGCAATCGCATCATCGTAGTCGTTCATATCATCAAACTGTGCACTCCCGATTTGTGCTTGCAGTGCTTGGGCTTTGAGCAGGCTTGCTTTGGCGCTGGTCCAGGTAGTGCGGTTGAGCAGGTCTTTGATTTGCTTTTCTTTAAGATCAGCGAAATGGATTTTGATGTAACGACGGATCGCTTCTTCGTGCTGGCTTAGATCGCCATAGTGAGGGCAATCTGGGGCATCGCTCCACGTTGCAGCCGGTAGTTGTGCAAACTCGGCATAAGCCCATTGCATGATGCTGTTGAGTGCGCCTGACTCAAAGCGCAGCGTGGCGATGCGGTCGTCTGAGAATTGATAGGACTGGCGTAAGGGACGTTCTATCGTAATGCGGCGATAGCCAAATTCATAGGTTTTAAAAATCTTGGCAGCAAAGGTTTTGGCAGCCTCAGTCTTTGGGTTTGCTGACTGGCGGCCACGGTTGCTTTTGACTTCGGCAGGTTTATCTAGTTCACGCGCATCGACGACTTCAAACTTGCCAAAGCATTGGGTGATGGTGGCGATGTCATTGGCACTCATCTCATTGCGCTTGCTGCCCAAGGATTTGCGCATCTTGCCGCAAAGGTTAACGCCGTTGATCAGTTGCACCTGGCCTTTGCGATCTTTGGCTTTTTTATTCGATAGTACCCAGACATAAGTAGCGATGCCGGTGTTGTAGAACATATCAGTCGGCAAGGCGACGATGGCCTCTAATAGATCGGCTTCCAGAATATAACGACGGATTTCTGATTCGCCCGAACCTGCGCCACCCGTAAACAGCGGTGAACCATTCAGAATGATACCGATACGGCCACCGCCGTCCTTGGCGTCGCGTAGTTTGCTAATGAGATGTAGGAGGAATAATAAGGAGCCATCCGATACCCTTGGCAAACCCGCACCAAAGCGACCATCAAAGCCTTTGTGATGGTGTTCGTCAATGATCTCTTGTTCGATCTTTTTCCAATCAACACCAAACGGCGGATTGGACAGCATGTAATCAAACTTATCGGCGTACAGCTGGTCGTTGGAGAGCGTGTTGCCAAGCTTGATATTGCCGACCTCTTGCCCTTTGATGAGCATATCGGCTTTACAGATGGCGTAGCTTTCAGGGTTGAGTTCTTGCCCATAAGCGCGCATGACGGCGTTAGGATTCAGCTCATGCACGTATTCCATCCCTGCTGACAAGAAGCCGCCTGTGCCTGCTGTAGGGTCGTAGATAGTGCGGATAATACCGGGCTTAGTCAACGCATCATCGTCTTCCATAAACGCTAGAGAAGTCGTCAGGCGGACAATATCGCGTGGGGTAAAGTGCTCACCCGCTGTCTCGTTGGAGCCTTCAGCGAAGCGGCGGATGAGTTCTTCAAACACCAGACCCATATCATGATTGGAAACGGCGTTAAGGCTGAGATTGATGGTACGGACTTTTTGTACCACTTTGTAGAGCAAGTTCGCATCGTTGAGTTGACCGATGAATTCAGCAAAATTAAAGTACTCAAAAATCTCGCGGGCATCTTTGGAGAAGCTTTGGATATAACTTTCCAGATTAGCTTTGATACCGCTCTCGCCAAGCTTGGACAAATCCATTTTGGAGGTGTTATAGAAGCTTAGTGATTCAGTACCGATTTTAGTCGCACGCAATATTAATTTCTCTTGCGCCTCCTCCGGCAAATTCATCCCCTGCACTTTTTGATACTCAGCCAGTACCGCGTCTTTGCTCGCTTCCAATACGCACTCTAAGCGACGTAATAGGCAAAACGGTAAAATGATGCGCCCATACTGGCTTTGTTTGAAATCACCACGCGGGAGATCGGCAATCGCCCAAGATTCTGTGGCTAAGTTGTTGGAGGTTTGGGTCATTGGTTGTTCTTGTTTTCAGAAAATAGATTAGGCAGATTTTTATAACTATCAATTTACGATAGAGTGATTTGAATGTTACTTATAAACATATCAAAACATATCAAAACACATCAAAACACATCAAAACACATCACCTTCGATGGCTACCGTTGTGCGATGCAAGATATTACTATAACGCTAATACAAGACGTATATTCTTTACATTACTTGCAACGCCTGCTCCAACCTCCGCCAACCAGCCTCGTCAGCAGGCAATCCAAAACGCACTCCGCGCGCCGATGTGCGAAATAGTCTCAGCCATACACCTTGCTCTGCCATGCGCTGCCAAAATAATTCGGCATCGCAGCTTAAACTTTTCTCGCTACACCATTGAAATAAATCCGTGCCGCTGCAGTTGATGTGATGTGACTGCAATAGTCTTCTCAGACGTTCGCCCTGTGCAGCTAAGCGGATGCGGGTTGAATTTTGCCAGTCGTGATCATTGAATGCGGCGCAGGCAATCGCTTGTGCGGGGCCGCTGATGGTCCAAGGTCCTAAGTGATTTTCTAAAGCTTGGAGCAAATCTATTTGTGCGGCGATAAAGCCGAGTCGCAATCCTGCCAGACCAAAAAATTTACCAATGGAGCGCAGTACGATCAAACCTGGACGATCGGCAAAGACAGCAACGCTGATGGCTGGTGTCGTATCAGCAAAGGCTTCGTCCACGATCAGCCACCCACCCCGACGTGCTAATTGTGCTGCCCAGTCCAACAGAATATCTTGCGTGATAGTTGCGCCAGTCGGGTTGTTAGGATTGCAGACTACGACTACATCCGCGTCGGCAATTGCTGTTGCTAATTGGTCGTAAGCTAGCTCACGGACCTCATGTCGTTGATATTCGTTATACCCGTTCAGGCTATACGCATGCCGCCATTGATGTGCATGCTCGGCATATGACGGAGCCGATATTACGACTTTAGATGCTGGCCGAAGATAGGGCAAAGCCTGAATTGCGGCTTGCGTTCCCGCTACGGCTAGCATCGCTGGCGCGCCATAAAATGCTTGGGCAGCCTGGCTTAATGCCAAAGATTTTTCAGGTAAACGGTGCCAGGCATTCGCGGTCAATAATGTTGGCGATACCGGATAAAAATGCGGATTCAGGCCAGTCGATAAATCTAACCACTCCGCTAGCGGCCGACCAAAATGAGTAATCGCATCACGTAGATTGCCGCCATGTTCTAGCATACCAAAATGTGCCTTGTTATCTATTCAGCAGAGTCGCGGCGATGGTCAAACAACCCAGCCATAACAAGCTGGCGTTGCGCACCAACAGCCATGCTCTTGGAATATCCCGCGCCATCGGCGGTTTACCCGCACCTAAAGTTGGTCGTTGTTCTGGCACGCCGTCGTAACTAGCCAGACCACCTAACGTGACCTCCAGCGCACCGGCTCCGGCTGCCATCACTGGTCCTGCATTGGGGCTAGGCCATTGAGGTGCTTGTTTCTGCCAGCATTGCCACGCAAGCTGCGTATTGCCCAAAACAGCGTAAGAGATCGCAGTGAGTCTTGCAGGTATCCAGTTGAGACCATCATCAATGCGAGCGGCGACACAGCCAAAGCGTAAAAAGCGTGGCGTGCGATAACCCCACATAGCATCCAGTGTATTCGCCAGACGATACAACACTGCGCCAGCACCACCGAGAATTACAAACCAGAACAAGGTGCCGAACACGGCGTCACAACCATTTTCTAACACCGACTCTACCGCCGCTTTAGAACAATCCTGCTCGGTCGCCTGCGCTGTATCGCGGCTGACGATGTAAGACGTGCGGAGTCGGGCCTCGGCTAAATCACCTTTGATCAGCGCGCGGAAAATCGGCTCAGCGTGGTCGCGCAAGCTTTGTAAGCCTATGCATAAATACAGCAAGACGGTATGCGCCGCCACAGCCAGCCAAAGGTTGAAGTGCGTACACCAGATTAGCAGCGCCTGTGTCAGGCCAACAATCGGCAAGACCACCAAACACCACGCTAAGGCACCGATCAGTCGACTGGCGTTGGGACGATTCAGGTAAGATTCAAACAGGTTTGCCAGGTTGCCAAAACCGACCAGCGGATGCCAGCGCCGCGCCTCTCCCAACCAGGTGTCCAATGCCAAGCCTAGTGCAACGCAAAGTAAAACCAAACTGGAAGTCAGCATTAACATGATGTTGGGGTTATTGGCGTAGTCGGCGTTGTTGTTGGTATTGGTAACATTAGTGATATCGAGTTAAAGAAACCAGTTTAATGTTTAGATTTTAAATGCAACGGCAAACCTGCGGCGACCCAAGTCACTTGTTCGCACCGCGCGGCTACGGCTTGATTCAAGCGCCCTGCCTCATCAACAAACCAACGCGAAATTGCACCTTGGGGAATGATGCCCATACCAACTTCGTTAGAGACCATGATCACATCTCCGGCGCAAGTTTCCAAGGTGTTTAAAAACAAGCTACGTTGCTCGGTAAAGATATCCGACGGCGTAATTTTGCCGACATCAGGATAATCGATCTGCTCGGCAAATAATAAATTCGATAACCACAGGGTCAGGCAATCTACCAGAATAAGATTGTCTGCTGTGCTGTGCCGATTGATCGCATCAGCAAGTAATAAAGCTTGTTCCACCGTCACCCATTCAGCCGGGCGCTGTACCTGATGGTGTGCGATCCTGCTCTGCATTTCGGCATCGCCCGCCTGTGCAGTGGCGAGATAAATTACCGATTTACCAGAAGCACTTGCCAGGCGTTCGGCATAAGCACTTTTACCCGAACGGGCACCGCCAAAAACCAGAGTGCGCGTCATATCGGCTCTCCTAAAAACAGATGGGCAACGGCGACCGGATTTGATGGGAAGTAAGCGTGAAAATAAGAAGCATACAAATTACCGTCACGATAAATTGCCTCACCTGCCTCTTGATTTGCATGCTTTATCGTGTGGTGAGCAGGCACTAAGCCAGTCTCAAAGCGTGAATAATGAAAAGTATGCCCACGTAATTCACCATGTTTGCTGAGCCAGGCTTGCGCGCCCAAGGCCGCTAAGCGTTTTTGCATAACAACCTGACCGCGGATGATGCCTGCCATGTTCCAAGTGTTTTTTTGTGCGGTATTGTGCGGACTATTTGGCTGATCGTTCATTACTTCACTCGTCTGATAAATAAGCTTATCGGTCAATGCCATCATGCCACCGCATTCCGCCAGAATTGGCATTCCTTGCGCATGCGCGGCGCATATCGACGTTTGCCATTGCTCAGCTTGACTCAAAGTTTCTGCATGCAGTTCAGGATAACCGCCGGGCAGATATACCGCATCTGCATCTGGCGGTACGGATTGATTTGCCAGAGGCGAGAAGAATTTAATCTCTGCCCCCAAGGCGTGCAGACATGCTAAATTGGCGGGATAGATAAACGCAAAAGCGGCATCGCGGGCGATGGCGATGGTCTTGCCTTTTAAAACCGCTGGTGTATTTTCAGCCGGTATGATTTGCTCAAATTGCGTCAGTGGCAAAGCATTCCATGCATCCAAATCCAATACCAGCTGATCGGCTTGCGACTCTAAAATTTGTTCGATTTGTGCGACTTCATCAGGTAAGACCAACCCTAAATGACGCTCGGGTAAAGCTTGCTCTTGGCGCGGTAAGCTCGCCAGCATCGACATCGCAGGTGCCGGAATTTTTTGCATCGCGTCAGCCACCATTTTGGCATGCCCTACTGATGCTACCCGATTGGCAATCACGCCGGCCATCGGTACCGGACCAAAATCACGCAACCCCATCACCACTGCGCCGACGGTTTGCGCCATTGCAGAAGCATCTACCACCGCCAATACTGGCACGCCAAATGCGCGCGCCAAATCGGCTGAAGAGGGATTGCCATCATACAAACCCATCACGCCTTCAATCAAAATCACATCTACCTCAGCCGCTGCTTTTGCCAGCATGGCTTGCGACGCATCCAAGCCGACCATCCATAAATCCAGCGATAACACTGGCGCACCGCTGGCACGTTGCAACATCATGGGATCGATAAAATCTGGACCGGTTTTAAACACTCTCACCCGCTGCCCCAGTTTCACCAACTTACGTGCCAATGCCGCTGTTACCGTGGTTTTGCCTTGACCAGAAGCGATAGCGGAGATGAGGACAACGCGAGCGGACGTGGTGTGTTTTGTCATGAAATTTGTGCAGATCAGAATTAAGGCAGATAAATATACTCATATCCAGTATATTTTACTGTCCATATAATTACTGGACATCTGGCCATTTATATCAAAATAGATGGGGAGTATATGATTTTTACCACTCAATCCTGGCTTGCGCGACGATGCCATCTTTAAAGGCATGCTTGACGACTTGCATCTCGGTCACGGTATCGGCGACTTCAATTAACTCCGGCAAAGCACCGCGCCCGGTGATGATCACGTGCTGCATTTCTGGACGAGCATCGAGGTCGGCAATCACTTGTTGCACGTCTAGATAATGGTATTTAAGCGCGATGTTCAGCTCATCTAACAAGACCATGCCAATTGCGGGATCACGCAAAAACTCTTGGGCTTTTTTCCAGGCAAGCTGGGCTTTTTCAATATCACGCTCGCGGTTTTGGGTCTCCCAGGTATAGCCTTCGCCCATGGCATGGAAACTGACTTCCTCTGGAAAACGACGTAAGAAAATCTCTTCGCCAGTCGACATCGCACCTTTAATAAATTGCACCACGCCGACTTGCATGCCATGCCCCATCGCACGCATCACCATGCCAAAACCGCTAGAGCTTTTGCCCTTGCCATTCCCGGCATTAATCACTACGACGCCCGTCTTGCGCTGTGCGGCATCGATCTTTTGATCCATCAACTCTTTTTTACGCTGCATGCGGCGTAGATGACGGGTGTTGATATTGTCTTCCAGCGTGTTATTTTCTTGAGTCATGATTTAGTGTCCGGGTAAAAAAATAGTCTGCTCACCATGCTGTACTAATTCCAGCGGATGACCCAGACAAAGACTGAGTTTGTCGGCGGTCATCACATCATCGACGGCACCAGCCAGCCAACGTCCGTCACCCATCAATAATAAGGCGTGAGTGGCGACCCGATGTGCCAGATTAAGATCATGGCTGACCATCACGACCGCCTTATTTTGCTCCTGACATAAGCGAGAAAATAATTGCATCACGCTGACCTGATGCGCCAAATCCAGCGCATTGGCGGGTTCATCTAACAGCATTAAATTGGCATCTTGCGCCAGTAAAGCAGCGATCGCCACACGTTGCCGCTCGCCACCGGACAAGCTGCGTACATCGCGCTCTGCCATGTCGGCAATATCGAGTGCCTGTAAGGCTTGATGCGCCAATTCCAAATCGCTAGTTGACTCCCAATAATGCGCATCATGATATGGATGGCGGGCACTCAATACGGTTTCGATAGCGCTATAACCAAAGGCATCTATCCTGCCCTGTGGCAGAAAGGAACGTTCTTTTGCTAAGTCTGTGAGCGACCATTGCTGGATTTTTTTATTTTTAATTGCGACATTACCCTGCTCGATGGCACGCATACCTGCCAAGGTACGCAGCAAGGTACTTTTGCCGGCGCCGTTACGTCCGATGATGCACCAGCATTCACCAGTATTGACTTGCCATTGCAACTCCGTTACCAGCGTGCGTTTGCCGACAGACAGATGCAAATCGGTTGTACTTAATAATGTTTGTACTGTTTGGAGAGCTGCATTCATCAGCGCACCTGCTTTCTTAACTGATGCAGTTGCAGCAAAAATAGCGGCACGCCAATCATGGCCGTGATCACGCCAACTGGTAATTGCTGGGGCGCGACGACTGTACGTGCCAAGGTATCAGCCAGGACTAAAAAACTACCGCCGGCCAGACTCGCAGCAGGAATCAATAAGCGATGATCTGCGCCCCACGCAAAACGGCAGGCATGCGGAATAATCAATCCGACAAATCCAATACTACCGGCGCTGCTGACTGCGCTGGCGGTTAACAAAGCCGCACAGAAAAATAAGGCCTGGCGTAATTTTCCGATATTGATACCCAAGGTCATGGCGTTATCTGCATGCATGGCGGCAACATTAATTGCCCTTGCCATACGCAAGGCAAATAATAAGACGACAATCCAGATCACCCAGGGGAAAACGCGTGCGTCGGCATTGGACAAATCACCGATCATCCAAAACACCATACCGCGCAAACGGCTATCTGGTGCGATGGACAGCATCAAGGTAATCACGGCACCACAACCAGCCTGAACGATCACTCCCGTCAGTAATAACAATGGCGCACTACCGTCAGAACTGCCACTGCCACGCAGATCACGATACGCTAAAAGAAACAGCAAAGCCGCGACAGCAATCGCACCACCAAACGCGGCCAAATCGACTAACCAGCTCATACCGATCAACAACATAACAGTCAATGCGCCAACCGATGCGCCACCAGAAATACCCAGTACGTAAGGATCAGCTAGAGGGTTACGCAGCAGGGCTTGCATCAATACACCGGCCAAAGCCAAGGTCGCGCCGGTAACAAACCCGAGCATCGCACGGCTTAAACGCAGCTCTAATAAAGTCGCTGCAAGGGTTGAAGGCTTGCCGTTCAATAGTTCTAGCAAGCCATGGAATAATTCTGAAAAAGACAGTGAGACTGAGCCAGTCACACAAGCTATAGCGATGCTGATGAGCGACAAAAAAATTAAAATACCAATGATGCGTGAGGCGCGCCAGGAATTAGGCTGTTTGTTGGTAATCGCTGAGGAAACAATGCCGGAGCCGGAAGAAGTAGCAAGAGTCACGGTCAGCCTTATGGAAGAAATCGACAGGAAAAATCTGTCACAATTTGCCGTATTGGCATAAGTTGCATATCGAGCTGTACATCAAGCTGCACACTCTATTTAAACTCCTTGCCGATCTTCTGCTAGCAAAAAATGGGCAAGGGAAAATCAATTTATTCCACGCTTAAATTTAACTTAATTTGAGCTGAATGTAGATTTACTTAAAACCGTAATTCACGCCAACAAATACATTAGAACCGGCTGTTGCATAATTTTTAGCGAGTTCATACTCTTTGTTCAGCGCGTTGTTCCAGCGGCCAATCAAAGACCAGTTGGTGGCCACGTCGTAGCTTGTATATAGGTTTAATAAGCTATAACCAGCCAATGGTTTTTTGTTAGCAACATCATCAAAACGTTGGCCAGAGAATAGCGTTTCTACGCCCAATTTGGTTTTACCCAATGCGTATTCAGCTGCCAGACTACCGTGTTGCTTAGCACGGCGCGCCAGACGCAAACCAGTTGTATCATCTTTTGGATCTTGCAAATCCAATGATCCGCGCAATGTCAGATCACCCAGATGAGTAGAGCCGCCTAAAGTTAAACCAGACAAAGTTGCCTTGTTGACGTTATAGGCGCAACCATACTGATGTGTCGATTGTTGGACCGGACAAACATTGGCATACACCAGTAAATCTGTCACTTTATTGGAGTAATACACGGCGCTGAACTGCGTCATATCATCTTCGTAGAACATCCCGATCTCGGCATTTTTTGCCTGTTCTGGTTTGTTAGTCGCAATGCCATAACTTGGGTAATACAGTTCATTAAACGTCGGTGCACGGAAGCTGGTACCGTAACTTGCATTCACACGCAATGCATTGGTTAAGCGATAGCCGTAAGCGATACTGCCAGTCGCTTTAGAACCGTACTGTGAACTGTCATCGTAACGTACGCTGGCGCTGGCCAGATGAGCATCTTGCTTAAACACATAAGAACCAGCTACCGAATTGGTCTTACGTTTGCCCTCGACTTCTACTGTAGTACCGTTCACTTTTTCTTCGCGGTGCTCATAAACTAATTGCAAAACATCCTTGCCAAGCATGATGTCATTTTGCCAGTTAAAGCTAGTCTGGGTCGTGTCAATCTGGCTTTGACCATAGGAGGCATCGGTAAAACTTTTATCTGCTGTCTGTGCCAGTTGCACAGTGCTGAGCCAGTTAGGCGCGATACGGTTTTTGCTAAACACTGCTAAGGTTTCCAACTTTTGGATGCTGCGGTCATCGTAGCCAGGACCTGCATCAAACTGGGCACTCAAACGACTTTGCAAGAAAGTCAGACCCAACTCATGCCCCTTCATCACTTCATAACCTAAACGACCACTGACGCTGTCTAAGGTGTAGCCATCTTTGTCTGCGTTGTAGGAGTATGGACCTGCGCCTGGCTTGGTTGCCGAGAAACCATCAGCCTCATCATGAGCAGCGTTCAGGGCAAAACTGAAATGATTGTCGGTCGCACCAGAAACACCAGCGGCCAATTTCTTCAAACCGTAGCTACCCAATCCTGCTGACACTGTCGGGGTAATAACAGAGCCACCTTTTTTAGTGAAAATCTGTATCACGCCACCCATTGCATCAGCGCCGTACAGACTGCTTAAAGGGCCGTACACAATTTCGATACGCTCAATTTGCGCCAAAGGAATTGTCGCCCAGGTAGCGCCACCAGTAGTGGAAGAACCGATTCGTATGCCGTCTACTAACACGACGTTTTGAGCATTGCCTGCACCACGGATATACACAGAAGCATTGGTACCTGCGCCGCCGTTTGTCGTGATTTCTACACCACGTTGTTGTTGCAGTAATTCGGCAACAGAGGCCGCGCCCGACTTGGCGATATCAGCAGCAGTAATTACTACGTTATCAGCCAATACGTCTTTAGCTGCCTGCACCTGACGGCCAGCAGTGATAACAACATTTGCGGCGTTGTTAGTGTTATCGGAATTCTGTTGACTCGCATTGGGCTGAACAGCCGATTGAGCAAACACAGAAGAAGAGGAAAAAGCAGCGGCCACAGCAAAGCTGATGGCGAGCGGTTTAAATGCAGAGGTCATGATCACAATTGAAAAGGGGCAAGCAGCCAACGTCCCCGCAGGCTGCATGAATACAAAGCATCATCGGCATTCACCAACGCTCATCAACATCAATGAACTTGATTACGGATGACGCTTCACTTATTCTGGCCGGTATCCGGGCTGACAAGCATCACCTTCCGACCTTCCCATGCCTGAACGACGACATAGTGGTATATGCGAAAGGCTGGCTGTATTGATCAGATCATTGATCTGTTCATTGACATGATTGAGTCAATCTCGATACAGCGCTTATTCACCGTTGCGGGGGCAGCACACGCTTGCAAAAATCAAACTTTGCATTGTGTTTCCCGTTTAACCGCAGACATGGATATGTCTGCGAGCACCAAAACTTCGCCATTCTAAGGCGATAGCGGTTTGGCGGCAAGCGAAAGACTCGGTTCGACGTGGTAACTAGCCGCCGTAAGGACCGGAAAAATATCGCTTCGCGGCGAATCGACGCAGCAATCGACCCACTTTACAGTGGGCTAATTAGATTGATCGCTTACAGTGGATTTGGAAATCCAGGCATCGAGCAAGCGCTGATGCAAATCGGACAGTTCGCTAAACTTCACCCCGACCCGATAAAAATCGCCAGTCAAAATGATATGTTGTATGTGGGCTTTGCAAGGAACTTTAAATTGTTCTTTCTTGGCGAAATCGATGCTAGGTACTTCCATCATGATTTGGTATTCGGCATTGACTTCCAACTTTTCTGGGCACTGTAGCAATACGCCACCCGTCGAAATATTCACGATTTTTGCAGGCATCAATTGCCCGTTTGCCAGCTTGATTACGGCTCGCCAGGTGACATTCACCCTGGGACTTTTACGTAGTTCTATCATTAATACATTCCTTGCTGAGCTGGCATACTTCAGCATTAACAATTCAATTGGTGTGATTTCACCAATTTTAACATTGGACCTAAATGTTACATTCGCCTAGTTGCAATTGTTTGCATTCACCAAAACCTATCGTTTGTGGATAGCTCTCTACCCGTTTTGCTAAAGCAATAAGATCGATTGCAGGCTGATATGCCAACATTAAACGCATCGTACCTGCGTGACATACTACTGCAAGATGCTGTTGTCCTGCATTCATCATTATGTTTTTTGCATCTTGCAGAAAATGTATCACGCGTGCTGCCATCTCTGTTACGTTTTCTGCACCACCAGGCCGGTAATTACTGACATCAGCAGCCCAGGCATCAATCTCTGCGCGCGGAATCTGATCCCAGCTCTTTAATTCCCAATCACCAAAATCCATCTCCATCAAACGTGGGTCGAAAACAGGCGCAGGATGCAAATAATTTGCCAGCAGCGCGCATCGTTGTAAAGGGCTGGAATAGACTGGAATATCCGCAGGTAATGCGGCTCTTAATGCAGGCAATACCAATTCACATTCAACCTCTGAACTAAGGATGTCAGAGCGCCCGTAACAAATACCGGATACGATCTCGGGCTTGGGGTGACGGATCAGATAAAGCTGCATAGACCGAGATAAAACGCGACTTCGGACAATTGCTGCACCGCGCCCAGACAATCACCGGTGTAACCCGCAATCCTGCGCTTGAACAGACGTGCCAGCCACCAACTTGCCAGACACAACAAAATGACGCCTAGCATAAGATTTTTTAACGGCAGCAACTGCACATAAAATAAAGCTAGGGCCGGTAAAAAAACGGTGGCGCAAGCGACTACTAATTCCAACCCCGACATATGCTGCGCTAAGGGCTTTGCTTTCCCTTCCAGCCGCGCATAGTCCATCAAAAAAATCAGGCTGCAAGATGCCAACCGTGATAAGGGATGGGCGACCAATAATGCAGGGATCACATACGACGCAGGCATGCTGGCAAGTACACTCACTTTGGTTAGCAGCAGCATGCCAATACCAATCGCGCCATATGCTCCAACACGTGAGTCCTTCATGATGTCTAATACGCGCTCTGGTGTCATGCCTCCCCCAAAACCATCGCAAACATCGGCAAAACCATCTTCGTGAAAAGCGCCTGTCAACATAATGCCCGCCACGGTCGACAAAATAACCGCCACCGTCTGTGGCAATACCAGAGATGCCAAACCAAACACCGTCGCAGTGACCAAGCCGACCACCCACCCAACTGCCGGAAAATAACGCGATGCCTGATGTAACCACGCCGCCTCAAACCCGACCCAAGACGGAATCGGGATACGCGTAAAAAATTGCAAGGCAATAAAAAAGAGGCGAATTTGATGCATCATTGTTTTAGAGTAGCGTGGCTAATATCAGGATTTTTCGCTGACTTGGGCTGATTCAAACGTCGCCATCTGATTCATAAAATTAACTGCCGCTTGCACTAACGGATACACCAAGGCGGCACCCGTACCCTCACCTAAACGCAAATCCAATTGCAGCAAAGGACGCGCCTCTAATGCGGCCAGCATCTTGGCATGTCCGCTCTCGTCCGAGCAATGGGCGAAGACGCAATAATCGAGAATAGCTGGCTGCAATCTGGCCGCGACCAATAATGCGCTGGTCACAATAAAACCATCAATCAGTAACACCATGCGACGCTCTGCCGCAGCCAGCATGGCACCGACCATCGTTGCAATTTCGAATCCACCAAAGCAGGCCAATACTGCCAAAGGATCACTCTGTTTGCCATGCAATTTAACCGCATCTTCAATCACTTGTTGCTTGCGGCGGATACCTGCTGCATCCAACCCAGTACCAGCACCTACACAATCAGCAACAGGGATGCCCGTCAGTTGATGCATTAAAGCAGCGGCGGACGTGGTGTTGCCTATACCCATTTCGCCAAAACCAAGCACGTTACCAGGCAAAGCAGCGACGATCTCTTGGCCGTTCTTCAGCGCCACCAAACACTGTTCTGCCGACATCGCAGCTTCTTTGGCAAAATTACGCGTGCTGCCAGCGATTTTACGATCCAGCAAACCCGTACGCACGCCAAAGTCATGCTTGACACCGGCATCCACAATATGCAGCGCAATCGCGTTTTGTCGGGCAAACACATTGATCGCCGCACCCTCTGCCAAAAAGTTTTCTACCATCTGCCAGGTGACATCTTGCGGAAACGCGGAGATACCTTCCGCCACCACACCATGATCACCCGCAAATACAATAATCGCCGCCTGAGTCAGCACAGGTTGAGTAGTTTGCTGAATCAATCCGATTTGCCTGGCGAGCCGCTCCAACATACCAAGACTGCCCAAAGGCTTGGTTTTATTGTTGATGCAAGTAGTCAATGCGTCAGATAAAGCGAGATCGTGAGTTGAAGTTATGTGAGGAATATGGGTCATGGTAGACAGTCGCGATAAGTAGGCAAGCTGGTTAAAGATAGGTGATTCTGAATCTGCCTGAAGCAACCCGGCGTGTTGAACTCAGGTTCTGAAAATTTGGCTAATTGGCGAGTTAAGCAACTAAATAGATAAGTAAAAATAGAAAAAACTAGACTTTTTTCTCATAAGTAAATTATATACTCCCATATAGTATATTTTCATTGTCCATATAATATTTGGACGATAGGCACAATTTTAATAAAATTGAGGGGAGTATATGATATTTGTACCACTACACACAGTTATTGAGTCCAAATATCTGCTAAATATAAGCGTGTTGGTCTAGTAGTAATCAATAGTAAAAGCGGTTAAATAAAACCACACCCCAAGTGCCCACCGAGATTAAAAAAGTCAGCAGCACAGCAGCGCTGCCAAAGTCTTTCGCGTTTTTAGACAAGGTATGACGCTCTAGCGATACCCTGTCCACCACTGCCTCGATGGCTGAATTAATCAACTCCACCACCAAGATCAACAGCAAGCTGGCAATCATCATCAGTTTCTCAAACGATGACACCGGCAGCGCCAGTGCGACGACAATACCGATGACTACCAAGACCAGCTCCTGTCGGAATGCATGCTCATTTTTCCAGGCCGATTTAAATCCATCAATCGAATAAAAAAATGCGGAGAAAATACGTTTAAGACCGCTCTTACTTTTAAATTCGCTAACGGCTTGTTCTTGATCGCTCATGAATAATTCCTGAAATGGCAACGGGGCGTTATGGGTGAAAGTTTATGGATTACACAGAAAACAATAGTCGCGCCGATTTTAACAGTACATTGCGACAAGTATTTCGTACATGATGTAAATGTTTGCCGCGCAGACTTGATAAAATGAAAATTCTTTTAGCCTTGTGAGAACCAATCTCAAATGAGATGCTCAAATAGCAGCAAAGCTTAAAATAAACTCTAAGCATCCTTCACCATCCCAAACCAAAACATGGCGATTGCACATAAAATTCCGCAGCACCTGACCACCATCGCCCTTATCCTGGCAGCGCATGCAGCCCTGATACTGCTGATGCGATTTGAATTGGGGCGAGCGCCATTGCAAAGAGATATGGAGCAAGCCGCAGTCACTTATATCGATCTGAATTTCGTTCAGATAAAACCTAAGACACCAGCTAAAACAACGTCGCCAGTCATAGCGAGCAAAGTCACTAACACTAAACTAGCAAATACCAGCAATCCTCCAAAGCCGGCGACAGAAGATATGCGCAAGCCACAGACTACTGCAGCCATCACACCACTAGCCGAGCTTACTTCGGGGGACAAAATAACTACGTCAACTAATGATACGCATGACACACATTTGGATTTAGAAAATATCAGACAAACTGCCAAAGAAGAATATCGCCGTGGCAAGCACAGCGAAATAGAAAAGATGCAGCTAGGTTTTGCGCGTGATCAAAGTGTAGAAAAACAGTTTGGTGAAAAAGTAAAAAAAACCGTGCGGAAAGATTGTCGCAATGCCTTTGCAGGGGCGGGTTTGCTTGCGGTGATTCCAATTGCCTTGAGTACCGTTACTGATGTTGGTTGCAATTGGTGATTATTCGCCTGCGAACAGATCAGAGAACTCCAAAAATCGTTGTCAATTTGCCTCGACTTAGGTCACCAATTAGCTGACTTGCTTTTCACATTATGGTATAAAGAGCTATTGCAATGCACCAACCATAATATGAAAAACGATACGCTCGGCTCAGAAAAAACTGCCATTCAAGTAATAGAACGTCTAGTCTCACTACTAGATGCCTTGTCTCGCTACCAAGACCCGGTAAGTTTAAAAGAACTTGCCATTGTCACTGGTCTGCACCCCTCCACCGCACACCGGATTTTGAATGATCTGGTCACGACGCGTTTTGTAGACCGAGCTGAAGCCGGTTCTTATCGACTGGGCATGCGTCTGTTAGAGCTAGGCAATATAGTCAAAAGTCGTTTAAACGTGCGTGAGGCAGCGCTGGAATTTATGCGTACACTACATCGTCAGACGCACCAGACAGTCAACTTATCTGTGCGCCAAGGCGATCAGATTGTGTACATCGACCGCGCCTTTTCAGAGCGCTCCGGCATGCAGGTGGTACGCGCAATCGGCGGCAGAGCACCCCTGCATTTGACCTCTACGGGCAAATTATTTTTATCCCTGGACGAGCCAAAAGCAATCCGCGCTTACGCTACCCGCACAGGCCTCGCAGGACACAACAAAAACTCCATCACTGATTTACACAAGCTAGAAAAAGAACTTAGTGACGTGCGCGAAAATGGCTATGCACGCGACAATGAAGAGCTAGAGCTAGGAGTACGCTGCATGGCAGCAGGCATACGCGATGATAGTGGCAAGATGATTGCGGGTCTCTCGATTTCCGCACCAGCAGACCGCTTGCAAGAAGAATGGCTAGGCGATCTGATCTCTACCGCAGAGCAGATTTCAGAGACACTGGGTTATGTTGCTACATCAGTCTGACTTCGTAAAAAAAGAACGTCAAAATCAATGAATAGTCTGGAAATAATCTTTACATTAGCGATAGCTGCACTGTTGTGTCTGAATATTTTTGTAAGCATTCGCATTTGGCGGAGTAAGAATTTAGAATTAACACAAAAATACATTCAGTTAGGACTGGTCTGGCTGATACCAATAGCCGGAGCCATATTGTGTAATTATTTTGTACAAGAACCGCATCTGCCTGGCAAAACAAGTTTTACTTCAGAAGAAACTTTATATGATGATATTCAGAGTGCGAGTGCCGATTATTTTACTGACAACCATCATTAAACCAAAAAGCTAATCCAACGTCTCAATATTGGATTAGCTTTTGAATTTTGCCCTATAGCCTGAAATAAACATCAAATAACATCCGCGCAATGACAGCTTAAGTCCTCGCTGCAACCCGCTCTAATCTCGGCAAATAATAATTATCACCGTCGAGTGAAAACAATAAGCGACTGACACGCCCAGTGATCAATTCCCGCTTCACAAAACCGATATAACGCGAATCTTTGCTATTATCGCGATTGTCGCCCAACATCAGATATTGACCCTCAGGCACTTTGACAGGACCAAAAGATCGCATAGCTTGGCGCTCTGGCATGATGATAATGCCGTGCTGTTTATCTCCTACCGTCTCCTGATACACCAGCTGTTTACCGGAATATTCACGAGCTGGTGTCAGATGATTTTCAGCACTATCGAATGCTTCTTTGTAATTGGCTGGCACCCCATTGATGACTAACTGTTCATCATGCATTTCAACTGTATCTCCAGGCACTGCGATCAGGCGTTTGACTAATCTCACACCATCTTGCGGTGAGATAAAAGTAACGATATCACCGCGCTGCGGATCGGCAACTTGCTTGAGTACGACATCGGTAAACGGCAACTTAACGTCGTAGGCCAGGCGATTGCAAATTACTCGGTCACCCTCTACCAGCGTTGGGTACATAGAACTGGAAGGCACCAGATAGAAATCTGCCATCGCACTGCGCACCAGCACCATGCCGAGCATGAACAGGATGAAGCCTTTATTGTCGGCCATTAGTTTTTTGGGATTAAACATCGTCGGACATCTCCAGTTAGATCAATCAAGGCAGCTACATATAGCAAAACACAGCGGAATATAGTTGAACACAGTTGAACTCAATAGACAAAAAAAAGCCCCGAAAGTTCGGGGCTTTTTTTTTAATCGTAAAAACTGAAATTATTTCGCGTTCATCAAGGCAACCGTTGTATCCAACATGCGGTTAGAGAAACCCCATTCGTTGTCATACCAGCTAGACACTTTGACTAAACGACCAGATACTTTAGTCAATGTTTCGTCATAAGTACTAGATGCTGGATTGTGGTTGAAATCGACTGAAACCAATGGCGCTGTGTTGTAATCCAAAATACCTTTTAAGGCACCTTCGGACGCTGCCTTTAATACGGAATTGATTTCTTCTACCGATGTGTCGCGGGCAGCAACAAATGTCAGATCGACAACAGATACATTGATGGTTGGTACGCGCATTGCGTAACCATCCAGTTTGCCGTTCAACTCTGGCAACACCAGTCCAACTGCCGCTGCTGCGCCAGTTTTAGTCGGGATCATGCTCATCGTGGCAGAGCGCGCGCGGCGTAAGTCTTCGTGCATGACATCAGTCAACACCTGATCATTGGTGTAGGCATGGATGGTCGTCATCAAACCGTTGACGATACCGATCGCATCATTCAAAGGCTTCGCCAAAGGTGCTAAGCAATTTGTGGTGCAAGAGGCGTTAGAAATAACGGTATCGGTTGCCTTCAATACGCCGTGGTTCACACCATACACAATCGTTGCGTCAACATCTTTGCCACCAGGTGCAGAGATGATGACTTTTTTCGCGCCGCCGGCCAAATGTGCAGAAGCTTTTTCTTTTGTCGTGAAGAAGCCGGTGCATTCCAGCACGACATCGACATTCAACTCACCCCAAGGGATATTCGCTGGATTACGCTCAGCGAATACCTTGATCTTGTCGCCATTGACGATCATGGTATCGCCTTCGACAGTGACTGTGCCAGGGAACTTGCCGTGGGCAGTGTCGTAACGAGTCAAGTGAGCATTAGATTCTGCATTGCCGAGGTCATTGATCGCTACGATCTGAATCTCATTTTTGAATTTGCCACCTTCGTAGTGGGCACGCAGAATGTTACGACCGATACGGCCATAGCCGTTGATTGCGACGCGAATCGTCATGGTTTTATCTCCAATAAAAACAGTGAAAAATCTTTATAAATCTGTGTAAATTTTTATAAGTTTAAGGTTTACTTCAGGGGTTTACTACAAAACTGGTATGAAGCCTTCATAAAAACCAAGAACACTTTTTTACTTAAATTTAAGGTTCTATGGCCTTAAATTGGCGATCAGTGCAAAGTCGGCGCAACCTCTGCCGAGGTCAAATGCAATTCAGTTAACTCGTTCAAATCTGGCCAGCCATAGGCAACCTCTTGCAGCTCCAGCTCATCCCAGATGAAGTTTTGCTCGATCAAAAATTGACCGCCAAAAGTTTCATAGAACTGGCGTGCTGCCTTGTTACCAGTCAAGACCCAGACCAACATATTCTTTGCACCCATGGCTTGCAAAGTACGCGAGACTTTTTGCAGCATCCGTTGACCGATACCTAAACCTTGATAAGCCGGGCGCAGATAAATCGCAGCTAACTCTGCATGCATTCCCTGCTTTTCTTCCTTCAACAGAATCCCGGAGGCGAACCCAATAATCTCGTCATCCGCAATGGCAACGAATACGCAACGTAGCTCATCAGCCGATGTGTTAAGAATACGAGTCCAGATTGCGGTACTGTCATCAAGCTTCATTTCATCGAGATATTCATCAGGCATGACACCGCGATAAGTAGCACGCCAGCTTTCTATACGTACAGCGGCAATCGCTTGCGCATCGGCGACTGTCGCACGACGCAAGCTGATTTCTTTAATGATGCTGGCATCGCTCATACTTTGCTTACTCACGCTAAAGTCGCTTTCACTTTAGCAACTACGTTTTCTACTGTAAAACCGAAGTATTTAAACAAGACGCTGGCAGGCGCTGATTCACCAAAAGTATCGATGCCGACAACAGCACCTTCCAAGCCGACATATTTGTACCAGAAGTCAGTTACACCAGCTTCGATTGCAATCCGTGGCAAACCTTTGCCGAGAACGCTCGCTTTATACGCTGAGTCCTGACGATCAAAGACATCGGTTGATGGCATAGACACGACGCGTACAGGTATGCCTTGCTTTGCCAGCTCGGCGGCTGATTTCACCGCGAGTTCAATTTCTGAACCAGTGGCAATCAGCACGGCTTTAGCATCGGCAACATCTTGTAATACATAACCACCGCGAGAAACATCGGCAATTTGCTGTGCGCTACGTTCTTGGTAGGGTAAGTTTTGGCGCGAGAAAATCAGCGTCGATGGACCATCGTGGCGCTTCACTGCAAAAGCCCAGGCCGCTGCAGATTCCACTGTGTCGCATGGACGCCAGTTATCCAGATTAGGGATCAAACGCATACTAGAAATGTGCTCAACTGATTGATGCGTAGGACCATCTTCACCCAAACCGATAGAGTCATGTGTAAAGACAAATAAGGTACGGATTTTCATCAGCGCCGCCATGCGGATCGCATTACGGCTGTAATCAGAGAAAGTCAGGAAGGTGGCGCCAAAAGGAATGTAACCGCCGTGCAAAGCGATACCATTCATCATCGCGCTCATACCAAATTCACGCACGCCGTAGTTAATGTGATTACCGGCTTGATTACCGCGTACCGCAACACATTCTTTCCAGTTTGTCAGGTTAGAACCCGTCAAATCAGCAGAACCACCAAGGAATTCTGGCAATGAAGGCGCAAAGGCCTGAATCGCGTTTTGGCTGGCTTTACGGGTAGCGATGTTTTCTTTTTTCTCTACGCAAGAATTAATGGCACTGGCGACGACTTCGTCAAAATTGGCTGGCAATTCACCCTTCATGCGGCGAGTCAGTTCAGCCGCTTTGTGCGGAAACTGCTCTGTGTAGGCAGCAAATTGCGCATTCCACTCGCCTTCCATTTTATTACCACTGGCTTTTGCGTCCCAGGCTGCGTAGATGTCAGCAGGTACCTCAAATGGTGGATATGGCCAATCGATATTGGCGCGAACTGCAGCGATTTCTTTATCGCCCAAGGCAGCACCGTGGACGTTATGCGTGCCTTCCATGTTCGGAGAGCCCTTACCGATCACCGTTTTGCAGCAAATCAGTGTTGGTTTATCAGAGGCCTTGGCAGCAACAATTGCGGCAGACACGGCAGCGGGATTGTGACCATCGACTGCTCTTACAACATTCCAGCCATACGCTTCAAACCGTTTAGGCGTGTCATCGGTGAACCAGCCCTCGACATGACCATCGATAGAAATACCGTTGTCATCCCAAAAAGCAATCAGTTTGTTCAGACGCAAGGTGCCCGCTAAGGAACAGGCCTCGTGAGAAATACCTTCCATCAAACAGCCATCTCCCATAAATACATACGTGTGGTGATCGACGATGTTTAGGCCAGGCTCATTAAATTCCGCCGCCAGCAATTTCTCAGCCAAGGCCATACCAACGCCATTGGTAATCCCTTGTCCTAGCGGACCGGTGGTTGTCTCTACACCAGGTGTGATGTGGACTTCTGGATGCCCCGCAGTTTTAGAATGCAATTGACGAAAATTTTTGATCTCGTCCATGCTGAGATCATAGCCAGTCAAATGCAGTAAAGAATAATGCAACATAGAACCATGGCCGTTCGACAGCAAAAAGCGATCACGGTTGATCCATTGTGGATTGGATGGATTATGGCGATAGTGACCACTCCACAGTGCCACGGCAATATCTGCCATCCCCATAGGCATACCAGGATGGCCAGAATTGGCCTTTTGTACGGCGTCCATAGACAAAGCGCGGATGGCGTTGGCCATTTTAGTAAGCATAGCTGGCTGTATAGATGTGGTCATGGCGATTAGATTGGGCTAAGAGTGTCTGGGAAAATCTTTATAGCTTTAAATACTTAGGTAATGCTTTGTTGAGTCATGCTTTGAACACGACCAGCAGAAAATACTGAGCGAAAAACTACGACGAACAGGCTAGAAATATGCAACAGATTCTGCGAAGTCCGTTATTTTAACAGAGCGGGAGTGGAGAACTATGCGAACTGTCATATTCACCTCTCGCAATTTATTCCTATCAATTTTTACAGTTGATGCCATTAAGGCAATTTTATTATCAGGGAGTTTTGATATGAGTTTATAAAATCATCAACATCAGCCCAAGTTGAACGAATATACAGGCGCATCTTTAACTCGTTGCGATAAGGTAATTTGATCTTTTTCAAACGATCAGTCCAGCTTTAGATGGTTTAAAAAAAATATACTCCCCCATGATTTTATAAAAAATGCCTTAATACCCAATGAATATATGGACACTTAAATATACTAATTGGGAGTATAAATTTAAATCCAATAAGAAAACAAACAAAGCGCGAACAGCAATGATTTAGCAGCAATCCATATAGTGCTTAGCCGCGACCCTTGGAGCGGACTATCCGCAAAATCTTCCTTTATAAGAAATTTGCACCGTCAGCTTCCCAGTATCACTCCTTGCACAAATCGAAATTAGTAAAGCCTGCCGTATAATCTTTTTCCATGATATGGCGTTTTTCGATACCGTCACACGAATACTCTTTTATACAAATAGAACATGCCTCGCTTCTTTTGCCCTTTACCGCTTACCATCGGCGCCTCGATTGATCTGCCTACAGATGTCGCTCACCATATATTTGTTTTACGACTTTCTGCTGGCGAGAACATTTCTCTGTTTAATGGCGAAGGCGGCAGTTATGTCGCCACCTTGGTGTCCGTTACAAAAAAAAGTGTCATCGCAGAAGTCAAAGTATTTTTACCGGAAGAATGCGAACTACCATTTGCCCTGACTTTGGCGCAGGCTTTGCCGGAAGCATCCAAGATGGATTGGATTATTGAAAAAGCGATTGAACTTGGCGTGACGACCATACAGCCATTGTCATCCCAACGTTGTGTGGTGAGATTATCGGCAGAGCGTGCTGAAAAAAAGCTCGCTCACTGGCAAGGCATTATCGTCGCTGCGGCGGAGCAATGTGGGCGTAATCGCCTGGCTCATTTGTCTCCAGTTATGGATTTGCCTAAATGGCTGGCACAGCAAGATATGCATAAACGCATTTTGTTATCGCCCAGAGCAGATCAATCGCTTGCCGACTGGGCACGTCATCACCCCGCGCAATCAGTCAGCCTGATGATCGGTCCTGAGGGTGGATTTTCTGATGATGAAGAAATGCTGGCGATCAGACAAGGTGTCTTGACCCTGAGTATGGGGCCACGCATCTTACGTACAGAAACCGCAGGTCTGGCGGCGATTGCGACATTAAATGCGGCGTGGGGAGGGATGTAAAGTACTGCGGTGCTGCGATTATTTTTTGTTTGAAATGATTGTTTGAACTTACTCTCTTGAACTAATCTCTCAGGTTAATCGCAGTCAAGCGCTTTTGCAGCAGCTGTTTTTTTAAAATAACGCGCATAGCCGCATGCATTTTCTCCGTACAAATCTAATTTCGTTTTATCGGCACCAGATTCCAGTAAAAATTGGATTGACTGCAACTGATCATATTGCGCAGCAACCATTAATGGGGTAGAACCGCGCGCTTCGCTAAACGGCACATCAATCTCAGCGCCATATTCTCGCAATACACGCATACTGCGCACAGCACCGACATAGGCAGCGTAATGCATGGGCGTCCAGACCTGATTGCTGGCTAATCGCATGTCGGCACCAGCGTCAAGTAAAACACCGACCACTTCAACCGCGTCGCTACTAATCGCATCAAATAAGGCGCTGCGGTTTCCCATTCGGTAACCTGCAGCGCTAATGACAACTGGCGTCACATCGTCAACACGTGCGCCACTCGATAATAATAATTGCACTTTGGCCAAATCTTTTTCTTGCGCAGCCTGCATCAAGCTGGTTAGTCCATCGTTGTCACGCCGATTTGGATCAGCACCCTCAGCAAGCTTTGCCTGTAATTGTGTATATGTCTCGGTTTGTACAGGCGCCATTTCTGACTGCGCCTCGTTACGAGCAGGACCAAACACCGATAACAAAAAGTTGATCAAACTCCATCCAGCAACCGCGACAAAAAATAATAAAAAGATGCGCCCTAACCAAGGATTCATGCGATCAGCGGCATTACGCAAAGACGCAGCCTCCGCTAGCTTTGTCAAATCTAGCTGATCTAGCGGTTTTGATTTGTGCAGCAGGCATTGCCAGTGGATCTTTGAAGACTCGTTCAATGCAAAACCAACCAACAAAGGAAAAACTAAATCACCATCAAATACTCTGACTACTAATTTCCAAATAATTTTTTTGTTCTTACCATCCGCAGCACCTGAGGCTGGCAATTGTGCTGGAAAATCGACCATGAAACTCGTCTGCGAAGTTCCATGCGCAAGCTGCACCTCATCCACGACGAGTGACCACAAGGTTTTAGTGCTGGTATCTTCACCACTGCTGTCTTCATAAAGACACTGGCATTCAATCCTGACCGGATAACTTGCTTGCGGTGTGCGTAACATACCCAAACTTTCACCGAGCGGTGGTATAAAACGTATGCTCGCTTTCCATTCATTCAACCCTATTTCCGGCGCTCTGGTGGTCACTAAAACTGGCTGACCAATGCAGCTTCTGACAAACCATAATTTCACTGCAAAAAGAATCATCCCAATACCAACCAGAGGGAAGATAGCGGCGATGAGGATCAGTGGATTATTGCCAATATGAGATGAGAACAATGCCACCCCAGCGATTGGCCAGGAGAGCAAGTTCCAGAACACGGCAAAGACACCCATTGGCAACGCACCGCTTTGTTCTGGGGCAATGATCAGGCTAGAAAGTGGTACTTGATGTTGTTGAGCGAATTCTACTGTAACAACAGGAATGACAGGTTCAGCCGAAGGCCGCCAGATTTTCCAGAGTGCCCAGCAAGCGCCAATCCCCACAGCAGGGAACAGCGATGCAAACGGCAACAGAAACAATAACCGCATCCAGCGAATTGCGCGGTCATAGACGGCAAACTCAGGATCGTCGGGATCGACCCAGAGCGTGACGGACTGCTCCTGGTCTTTGGCGCGTTGCAATTCTCGATAAATATCACGTTGGTAGTCGCCAATATTATCGTTGCTGTCGCCGCCGATGTTAATGCGCTTGCTGCGGTGACCTAAGGCTTGATAGCTGTAACTAAATTCAGCCTTTACCTGGTAAGTTCTGGTCTCACCGTCGTGCTCTTCCAGGGATAGTTTTTCAATCTGCGCCTGTACTGCCACCAGATTTTGTGCTTTCCACAAACCAATTATCTGCTTAGCCAAAGGGATCGCACCTGCTCCAATACCAGCAGCAGTGAAGCTCACCCCAAATAACACAGCAATCAAACTAAACCCTATTTTTGAAGCGATTGTTTTTATTTTTTTCATGCGGCAAATATAGCAGAGCGCACAATCGCAGCGCCACTGACAGCGTTGCAAAATAGTCTCTCGGCGAGCAATAACCTTGGATGACAAATACCTCCGGAAACTATTCATACAAAGTTCACAATCAGATTAACTTTTTAGTATTAATATGATTGTCGTTTACGTTGTAATGTAATTCATCAACCACCTCAGAAAGGGATCGTATGGGACTTCTGGATTCAGCATTAGGCATGTTGGGCGGCAACTCGGATCAAGGTAATGATCCCAAAGCGATGTTGCTACAAGCTGCGCTTGGTATGCTTACCAATAATCAATCTGCTAACGGACAAAATGGTCAAAGTGATCAAACTGGCTCGTCGGGCTTATCTGGTTTAGTTAGCGCATTTGAAAACGCCGGCCTCGGCAATATCGTCAGCTCATGGATAAGCAATGGTCATAATTTGCCGATCTCTGCAGACCAAATCAAAAGTGCGCTCGGCAATGGCCAGCTAGCGCAATTGGCAGAAGCAGCAGGTTTATCGCACGACGGTGCAGCGGTACATTTGGCGGAAATGTTGCCCGGTCTGGTAGATAAGCTTACGCCCAACGGTGAAGTAGCCACCTCTGGTTTTGGTGAGTTGGGAAATATGCTGGAGCAATTTTCCAGCTCATTTTTGAGCAAGGCTTGATGTAGCGCTTTGTTTACACCGAGATTTTTTGGTTTTTTTAAGATGCATAATACCCATTTAAGCGATAGAAATGGTGTTGCGCATTTTTTATGGCAAGTTTGTCCCAAATACCTTAGTTTTCAGATCACGTTAAAGATCAAGCGCGTCGTCTAAACCAACCCGCGAGAGATAGCCGGTCACGCGTTGCGGGTAGCACTTCGTGTTGCATATCAGCCGATAAAAATAGCACCATGCGGCTGCCGAGTGGCGAAATGTCCTCTGTGCACTTATCGATGGGATGCAGTCGTAAAGCACCGCCCTGCTCCGGCAACCAACGATAGTTCAGATAAATTACCACGGATACAATCCGGCGATCATCGTCACGAAACCGGTCCAGATGTTTGAGGTAAGACGCCCCTGGCGCATAAAAAGCAAAGTGGCTCTCATAATCATCCAGCCCCAAATACAATGCTTGGTTTAAAGCAAGCCGCACTGTTTCCATAATTTGCAGATAGCGGTCACACGCTAGCGACTGACCTGCTTTTAGCCATTGGATTTGATCACCGCGAATCTCTGGCCTGATCACTTGCGCAGCACCACGACCGACATTGGCTAATTTTAACGCGCCAATATCTGCCAATGCTTGACATTCCGCCGCCAACGCCAGAGTTAAATTTTCAGACAAAAAAATGTTTTGTTGTGACCAGCCTTGTTTGACTAAGTCTTCAACAATGTTGATTTGATGCGCAATGCTAAGGCGCACAAAATCAGGGAATGAATCACCAAGTGATTCGGCAAACATGGGTGTGCTACTTTCTTGAGAAACATATTATGGAATGGTGCGCAATAAGCTCAGCTAATATGCCGCCTATCAAACGTCAGCGAATAGCCAGAGAGAAATAAGAAATTGTTGAGAATTTTTTAGAATAATTCTGATCAATTCTGTTACACCTGTTAGCAGATCATTAATTCTGAAATATTTTTATAAACAATATTCGTTTTTTTCAATAACTGCATATTTTTTTGGAAATTAATTATTTATTCCATATCAGAAACCGTATATTCATTGCCTCAATCTATAAAAAGTTGAGGTGGCGCAACAAAATTTAACTTTTAGGATCTACTTTCTAGTACAGTTTACCCATGGAATAGATAATATTAAGCAAGTTATATAGTGCTAATAGTTGTATGACACTAAAAGCACGACAAATTAGTATGAATCACTGAGGGCAAACTTGTTGAAAAACGAGGACGCAAAGCCACCGGCCTACAGCGCGAAAGCGCCATGGTAGCGGGGTTGCCAACGAGACGTAAATTACATCTACTGTAAATAAACTGATCGTTGTCACTTTTGGCCCTCGCCTATATTTTTTATATCGGAGCGTTGCAGCCATGAAAAGATCATCCTTTAAACTAAAATCTAATACAAAAAATAGTTCGCTACTGACGATTGGGAGCTTGCTTGTCACGTGCGTAGCAAGCCTGCTCACTGCTTGCGGTGGTGCGAACGACAGCGCATCGACCAATGCGCCCACCAGTGCCCAAAGCTCTATACAAATCGCTCCTTTGGTTGCTACTGGCACTACAACTTTACAAGTCGATGTGCCCAATTTACCTGACGCAGCAGCAATGCAAATTGCGCAGCCAGCGTTTCATCTGGCGCCAGTGCTGCTTAACACGCCTGAGTTTGAGGACAGTGCTGTATCTGCATTGTCAGCGCCTCATACACAAGCGATACCAACAGAATTTAAAAATCTTTCAACACGTCGCTTGACCGTGTCTGCAATGGAGATTGTTAGAGATTTGCATAATCGGAACATGGAAACTCAAACGCAATCACAGCTTCAGTCTACAGTGGATAGCAGCACAGTTAGCCCGGCTGCTGCGACAACTGCGGTATCAACCTATACACCAGCGCAAATTCGCGCAGCCTATGGTTTGCCAGCCATACCAGCGACCACAAATGCGCTGACTCCGGCGCAAGCTGCCCAACTCGGTGCGGGACAAACCATTTATATCGTTGACGCAATGCACGACCCTAATGTCGCCGCGGAACTGACAACATTTAATCAAAAATTTGGCTTGCCCGCTTGTACGACTAAAACGATCTCTGCCACAACGGCACTCCCGCTTGCGACAGCATCGGCCAGTAGCTGCGAATTTGCAGTGGTCTACAACACGGCCAGCGGCACCTTAACGGCGACAGCACCTGCTTATGATTCTGGCTGGGCGACAGAAATCGCTCTCGACGTGCAGTGGGCGCATGCGACAGCACCGCTGGCACGGATTATTTTGATCGAAGCTGTTGATGCTTCACTCAACAGTTTGATCGGTGGCGTGAAATTAGCCAATGCAATGGGGCCGGGCGTGGTCTCAATGAGCTTTGGTGCGACAGAAGGTAATTGGACCGGCTCTGTTGATGCCGCATTTGCTGCCGCGAATATGACATATCTTGCTGCGACAGGTGATTCTGGCGCTGCCGTTGAATGGCCTTCCGTTTCGCCAAATGTGTTGGCGGTTGGCGGTACAAGCTTAAGTTTTTCCGGCACTGGTACGCGCAGTGAGGTGAGTTGGTCTGGCACAGGTGGTGGCACCAGTGCTTATATAGCCACACCAGCTTATCAGTCCAACGCGGTGCCAGGGATGGGAACGGTGGCACGTCGTACAGTTGCCGATGTGTCGTTCAATGCAGATCCCTCTACCGGACAATATGTAGCGATTATTCCTTCAGGCAGTTCTGCTGCGAGTTGGGTCAGTGCTGGTGGTACCAGTTTATCTACCCCGCAGTGGGCTGGCATTATCGCGATCGCCAACGCCTCACGCGCTCTGACTGCGAAATCTGCATTAGGTGGGCCGCATGCAGTTTTATATGGACAAATCTCAACTGTACCCGGCGCTTATGCCAGTGCGTTTGCGGATATCACCAAAGGTTCTGACGGTACTTGCGCCACTTGTAGTGCCAAAATCGGATATGACTCATTGTCTGGTTTAGGCACACCGAATATCAGCAACTTATTAACTAGTTTGTCTGGCGCAAGTATGCCAGTGACTGCGCCGGTAGTGACGCCTGCGAGCATTGCTGGCAAAGTCGGCACGGCATTATCGTTCACGGTATCTGCTACTTCCGCCAACCCATTGACATACAGTTTAAGTGGTGCCCCATCCGGGATGACGATCAGCAATACCGGTGCGGTGACGTGGGCGACGCCAGTACTTGGTACCTACTCAGTATTAGTCACAGTAAAAGATTCTAAAACTGGACTAAGCGGCCAAGCGATCTATACCATCACAATCACTGCCGCGACAACGACTCAAGCGCCCGTAGTCAATGCAACGACTATTTTGGGCAAAGCGGGCACGGCATTGTCGTTTAGCGTGTCGGTCACTGCGTCCAATCCAGTGACTTACACAATGACTGGCGCACCCGCCGGGATGACTATTAGTGTAGCTGGCATCGTGAGCTGGGCAACGCCGATAACAGGCAACTATGCTGTGACTGTGATTGCAAAAGACAGCAAAACCGGATTGAGCGGTCAAGGTATTTTCACCGTAACAATTAGCACGACTAGCGTAAGCGGTCCGGTAATCACAGTGCCAACCATGGTAGGCGTCGCGGGTAAAGCGCTTTCCGGAACGATAGGAATCACAGATCCTGGTGCGACGTCGTTATCCATCACGATCTCTGGTGCACCGATGGGAATGAGTTTTTCTATGAGCGGAATGAACGTGATCGCCGCTTGGGCGAGTCCGGTAACAGGCAGTTATAGTTTGAGCGTGTCCGTTGTTGATTCTGCCGGACGTACTGCAAAAGTAGCGATCCCTATCACTATTAATGCGAAGTAATAGCAAAGGTATAACCTCAGGAAATACTATTACGATATAAGTACAGCGAAAAAACTGCGGATCTTGTTTGATCGTCCTCAGTATTTTCGCTGCTTATACTCTTCAATCTACTAAGTTCAGTCTACCTAAGATTAATATACTCCCCATTATTTTTTAAAAAATTAAGCTACTGCCCAACAAACTTCTGGACAACTTAAATATACATAATGGGAGTATATAAAAACGGCAAAACTTTACACTAGCAAAACTCACCTGCAATGTGAGGAAACAGCCTGCGCTAAATTAAAAATTCAGCGTTTTAACACCTTCAGCCGTACCCAACAAGCAGACATTCGCGCCTTGTTGCGCAAACAAACCGACTGTCACCACACCGACGATATTATTCATAGCCGCCTCCATCGCTACCGGATCGGCAATTTGCAAGCCATGCACGTCGATGATGATATTGCCGTTATCCGTTAGCAAAGGCACGCCATCTTTTAAGCGTAGCCGCGCTTCGCCACCGAGGGCATTAAGCTTGCGAACAACGACGGCTTGCGCCATAGGGATCACTTCGATTGGTAGTGGAAATTTACCCAGCAAATCGACCAGCTTAGAACCATCGGCGATACAGATAAATTTGTCCGCAACTGAAGCAACAATTTTTTCGCGAGTCAGAGCCGCACCGCCACCCTTGATCATTGCACCTTGGGGTGTAATTTCATCCGCACCATCAATATATACCGGCATGGAGGTGACATTATTCAAATCAAATACGCTAATCCCATGACTGCGTAAACGGGCTGCGGTTGCTTCTGACGAGGCGACTGCGCCCTTGATTTTATGTTTGATCTTAGCCAATTCATCAATGAAAAAATTGGCAGTAGAGCCAGTACCGACACCGACAATACTATCTTCTACAACGTACTGAATAGCGGCTTGGGCTACGGCTTGTTTAAGTTCGTCCTGAGTCATGATGCGCATTTCAAAAGTGAAGGAATGGCAGCATTTTAACGGATAGCCCGGCATCGCCAACACGGCATCTGCAAAAACGCTCCAGACGGTTTGCAAGAATTCGGTCTTTGCGCTTTGCGTTAGATATTTGCTCGCGCCCTTATGGCAACGAATTTCAAGTTGCCATAGTAAGCTGCCACATCAGTTGGCAGCAATTAAACTACCAGCGGCGGTTCATCCATCAAGGCAACTTGCTCTCGTAATTCTAAAATCCGGTCTTGCCAATAACGCTGGGTATTGAACCAAGGGAAGGCTTGCTTGAATGCCGGATCATCCCAACGCTGTGCCAGCCAGGCGGAGTAGTGCAACATACGCAAACTCCGCAGCGCCTCAATCAGATGCAACTGACGTGGCTGGAATTCAAAAAAATCTTCATAGCCAAATATGATGTCACTTAGCTGAGCCGTCATCTCTGCTCGCGTACCTGATAATAATAACCACAAATCCTGTATCGCCGGCCCCATGCGGCTATCGTCAAAATCCACAAAATGCGGACCGGTATCCGTCCACAAAACATTACCGATATGGCAATCGCCGTGCAAACGAATCTGGCTGACTTGCCCTGCCCGCTCAAATGCCTGCGCTACGCCGTCCAACACCAATTGCGTGACGCTGGTATAGGCCGCCAATAAATCACGCGGCATGCCGGCATATTCCAATAAATAGGCTCTTGGCACATGACCAAAAGTATCGAGGTTTAAGCCAGGTCGGTGCTGATAAGTCTGCTGCGCACCTACCGCATGGATACGTCCGATAAACCGCCCCAGCCACTCCAGCGTTTGCGGCTGATCCAACTCCGGCGCTCGCCCTCCTTGCCTAGGGAAAACCGAAAACCGAAATTCTTGATACTGATGCAGGCTTTGGCCATCCGCAGATACCAAGGCAGGTACGACCGGGATTTCTTGCGCAGCTAATTCACGAACAAACTGATGCTCCTCCAAAATCGCAGCATCGGTCCAGCGTTGCGGGCGATAAAACTTGGCGATCAAGGGCGGCCCGTCCTCCATTCCTAACTGATATACACGGTTTTCATAGCTGTTTAGCGCTAGTAAGCGACCGTCGCATTGAAAACCTGCCGCATGTAAAGCGTCCAGCGCACATTCAGGCGTGAGTCCGGCGAAAGCATGAGTGGTGGCGTCGGAGGATAAGGAGTGATCTGATGCCTCTTCCAGCAAAAAATCAGGCTGGCGATCGTCATCATCATCCAGATCGGGGGTAATTGAATTATTGGGAGAAATTGATGTGCTCATGGCTGGCATTGTACGTTCAAACTCTCCACGAACGAGAGACAAAGCGCTACACTTCCGGTATTTCACCCAATAACAATCAAGAGCACTCTTATGCACCTCGACGAACCCCTCAGCGACAAAGAATTTAACGAACTGGACAAATTTTTGATGTCCGACCGTGTAGGCGACGACGGCATGACCATGGATGCCTTGCATGGCTACCTGACCGCCATTGCCATCGGACCAGAAATGATCCCGATGAACGAATGGTTGCCGCTGGTCTGGGGCTTGCCCGACCAAGCAGAACCAAAGTTTAAAACGCCAAAAGAAATGGAACGCATCACCACGCTGATCGCCCGTTTTATGAATGAAATCCAGATCACATTTGAAGTCGCGCCGCAAGAGTTTGAACCCCTGTTTTGCGTCATGGAGCAAGATGGCAAAGAGTTGATTGATGGCGAAACATGGGCCTGGGGCTTTTGGGAAGGCATGCAATTGCGCGAGGATGAGTGGGAGCCAATCTGGGAATCCGCTATCGCGCCCTTGCTCAATCCTATCTATTTACTCGGCGCAGAAGAGATCGAAGAAGAGGAAGTGAAGCTGGTGGATACGCCGCAAAAATGTCACCTGCTCGCCATCGAACTGGAGGCGGCTATCCCGGAAATCCGCCGCTTCTGGGCACCATTACGGAAATCAGGCGTGGCGACAGTCAAGCGTGAGAGTCCGAAAGTAGGTCGCAATGATCCCTGCCCTTGTGGCAGCGGTAAAAAGTTCAAAGCTTGTTGTGGCGCTGAACCGACGATACATTGACCTAGCTAGCTTGACCATTTTTCAAGAGGTAATTGATTGAATATTTACTCTAGTGAACTACTATGGACTGAATGGCAAGTATGCTACTTTGATGCTTTCCATTCAAGATTACGGAGTACTAAATGAGCCTGCAAGAACAATTTCTCCAAGCGTCAGCCGATTCAAAAAATTTGCCAGAGCGCCCTGACAACATGACGCTGCTAAAAATTTATGGCCTGTTCAAACAAGGCAGCGCAGGTGATGCAACTGGTGATCGTCCTGGTATGACTGACTTTGTGGGCCGTGCCAAATTTGATGCATGGCAAGCACTGGCAGGCACCTTACAAGAAGACGCGATGCAGCAATATATTGATCTGATCAATGGCCTGAAAGATTAAACCGAAGCTGAATTTAAGGTTCGCTTTAAGGTTCGCTTTAAGGTTCGTTTTAAAGTTCGTTTCTAAATGTCACTTCGATTTAAAGCGAACCAAACTCCTTCATTCATCCCACATTACAATGCATATTTCCACCGACAAATCCGCGCTGAACATTCCCCTGATTCATGATTTTTTGTCGCAGCATGCGGCGTGGGCCAAGGGGATTCCTCTAGCCACGGTGCAGCGATCGATTCAACATTCATTTTGTTTTGGCGGCTATCTTGAAGGTGAACAAGTCGCTTTTGCCCGCGTCGTGACTGACCACGCTACTTTTGCCTACCTGGTAGATGTATTTGTCGTGCCAGAACAGCGCAGCAAAGGGTATAGCAAACTGCTGATTCAAGCCGTTATAGAACATAGCGAGCTTCAAGGTTTGCGTCGATTTATGCTAGCGAGCAGTGATGCGCGCGGGCTGTATCAAAAGTTTGGATTTCAGGCACCCGCCAAACCTGAGATTCTGATGGAAATCAACCGCCCTAATCTCTATCTCACCCAACAAGTGGACAAATAATAATATTATAAATAAGGGGAGTATTTTTAATTGTCCAGACTTTATCTGGACAATCTGACATAAAACAATCATACACCCGACCAGTATAGTATTTAGGCAAGCATTCCAGCAATCGCATCAGGATTCAGTAAGTTAGGTGGTCGTTGCTTACTCAAAGCAGCGACCAAATTACTCGCCGCACAATTCGCCATCGCCCTCCTGGTGGCCTCTGATGCACTGGCGATATGCGGTGTGAGGACTACATTCTCCAGATTTAATAAGTTGGGATTAAATTTCGGCTCATTCTCAAACACGTCTAAACCTGCCGCCGCAATCGTCTTGTTACGCAAGGCTGCAATCAAGGCCGCATCATCCACTATCCCGCCACGCGCCAGGTTGACTAGCGTTGCAGTTGGCTTCATCATCGCTATCTCGGCGGCACCGATGGTGTGATGTGACGCAGCTGAGTAAGGTAACACCAGCATCACATGATCTGCAGTCCTCAACAAATCCTCTTTACTGACATAGCTAGCGTTGTTTGCATGCGCCTCTTGTTCTGTGCTCAGACGCGAACGATTATGGTAAATCACCTTCATATCAAACCCCATGGAGCGCCGAGCGATCGCCTGCCCTATTCTGCCCATGCCAATGATTCCCAGAGTAGCGCCGTGCACATCAGCGCCCAAAAAGCCATCATAGCGCCACTTAGTCCATTTGCCAGCGCGTAGCCAATGCTCTGCCTCTGTCACGCGACGAGCTGTCGCCATCAACAATGCCCAGCCAAAATCGGCGGTAGTTTCGTTTAATACATCCGGCGTATTACTCACCATGACGCGATGTGCCGTGCAAGCAGCAACATCAATATTGTCGTAACCAACTGCCATCTGCGCCACCATTTTTAAGTCAGGCAATTGGGTCAATAAGGCTTCGTTAATTTTGGCGCTACCAGTACATAACAAGCCCTGCTTTCCGTTTAACTTTTCAGCCAATTCCTGTGCTGAAAAAATATGATCATCCTGATTTGATTCAACCTCAAAATACGTAGATAACTGCTCTAACACGTCTGGAAAAATTGCTCGTGAGACTAAGATGGAAGGTTTCATTCGTATCCTGAATAATTTAATAATTTTTTGGCTATTTGGCTATTTGGCCGATCGGATTTTTAGGCCTTACAAGCAGCTAACGGTCTTAACGGTTATTTATATCAAAATGAGTTTAACGCTGAATATGGCAAAAAATGCTGCTTTTGAGTAGGATCAAAAAATTTCATTCAAAACAGTGCTTTAATTGATGGAGGTACAAAGTTATTGGAATTCAGCGTAGCAAGCGTTGCTCTACCCATTTTATGAAATTAAAAAACACAAAAAAGGCTACAAAAAGCACATCGCCAATCACACATACCGAATTTGCTTATGCGTAATTTATCTAAGCCTAATTTGTGAGTTAGCTCAAATTGCCTTAAAATGCAAGGCTTTGCAGCCTATGCCCTCTATTGGCTGCGCCTTACACCCTCACAATAGAAAAGAAGGACTGTTATGACCCACGTTGTGACCGAATCCTGCATCCGCTGCCGCTATACCGATTGCGTTGATGTTTGCCCAGTAGACTGCTTCCGTGCAGGCCCTAACTTCCTGGTGATTGATCCGGATGAATGCATAGACTGCGCAGTATGCGTTGCAGAATGCCCAGTTAACGCGATATATGCAGAAGAAGACGTGCCGGCAGATCAACAGCAGTTCATCAAGATCAATGCAGATCTGATCCGCACCTGGCCATCAATTACCAAAACAACCAGTCCTCTGCCAGATGCAGATGACTGGAAAGATGTCAAAGATAAATTGCAATTTTTGACGCGCTAATTAGCATTCTTAGCCGTCGTGCTTCAGTACCGACTATCAGTGCGGATACTGTAAGCGCTGCAAGCACTGTCTCAATCAATATCAGGAAATACCAAGTCGTATGGAAAACAATAAAGCAAATCCAGCAACCGGCGTCATCGAAGCAGATGCCGTCATTATCGGCGCTGGTCCAGTCGGTCTGTTCCAAGTATTTGAACTCGGCTTATTAGAGATCAAAGCACATGTCATCGATTCACTCGCCGTTGTTGGCGGCCAATGTGTAGAACTGTACCCAGACAAACCGATTTACGATATTCCGGCTGTGCCTGTTTGTACAGGCCAAGAATTGACTGACAATTTACTCAAACAAATTGAACCATTTGAGCCGACCTTCCATCTTGGACAAGAAGTAAATCTGGTCGAGCGTCGTGAAGATGGTCGCTTCAATCTGGAAACATCGGTCGGCACGCGCTTCATCACAAAAACTATTTTTATCGCAGCTGGTGTTGGTTCTTTCCAGCCGCGCACCTTAAAAGTCGAGGGTATTGAAGCTTTTGAGAATAGCCAGGTGTTTTACCGCGTAAAAGACCCAAGCAAATTCCACGGCAAAAATCTAGTGATCTGCGGCGGCGGTGACTCTGCCTTAGATTGGGCATTGAATCTGGTTGGTAAAGCAGAATCTGTCGTGGTGTTACATCGCCGTGACGACTTCCGCGCAGCACCCGCATCTGTCGCCAAAATGAAAGAATTGTGCGATAACTACGAGATGCAATTAGTGATCGGCCAAGTGACCGGTATCGAAACTAAAGACGATCTGCTATCAGAGATTAAAATCACCGGTGCAGATGGCGTAACGCGTCGCATGCCAGTGGATAATTTGCTGGTGTTCTTCGGACTGTCGCCAAAGCTTGGCCCTATTGCTGAATGGGGTCTGGATATTGAACGCAAACAGCTCAAAGTAGTGAATACAGAGAAATTTGAAACCAACGTGCCGGGTATTTTTGCCGTCGGCGATATCAATACTTATCCAGGCAAAAAGAAACTGATTTTGTCTGGCTTTCACGAAGCAGCACTGGCAGCATTTGGCGCAGCACCATATATTTTCCCTGACAAGAAAATTCACATGCAATACACCACAACCTCGCCTAAACTACACAAAATTCTGGGTGTTGAAACACCAGTTTTTGACTGAAAATTGTTGTAGTTAATCATTGATTCAACTTCGTTCTTAAAATAAAAAAACCGTAGCGAGCTACGGTTTTTTTACGTCTAAAGAATCATCTCCTCATGCTCACTCTCGCGGAACTGTTCTGCAATTTCTTTAATCTCTTCGGTAATCAACAAGAATGCATTGAGTATGTCAGGATCAAAATGTGTGCCATTACCTTTTTGCATGATATCAATCGCTTCATCATGAGTAAATGCGGGCTTATAGACTCGTTTAGAAATCAGTGCATCATAAACGTCAGCCACCGCCATTAATCGGGCTGATATCGGGATTGCGTCTCCGGATAAATTTTCTGGATAACCAGAGCCATCCCATTTTTCTTGATGCGAGTAGGTAATCTCTCTGGCAAAACGTAAGAACTCATTGCTCTCACCAAGATATGCCTCTACGGACAAAATTGTTTCACGACCATAGGTAGTATGTAACTTCATGATCTCGAATTCATCAGAAGTCAATTTTCCGGGTTTAAGCAAAATATGATCTGGTATCCCCACTTTACCGATGTCATGCAAAGGAGCAGATTTATAAAGCAATTCAATATTGGCATTGGTCAGCAAATCACTGAAGCGTGGATGACTCTTCAATTTTCTGGCTAGCGCTGCAACATAATTTTGGGTACGGCGAATGTGATTTCCTGTTTCGTTATCACGGGTTTCAGCAAGAGAAGCCATGGCCATAATAATCGCGTCCTGCATCTTAGCTAACTTGCGAGTCCGGTCTTCTACCAGATGTTCCAGATTTTTATTTTGATTTTGTAATTGCTGTCTGGCTTTTACCAGATTGATCTGTGTAGCGACACGAGCCAGGACTATAGGCGGGCTGATCGGTTTGCTGATGTAGTCAACGGCGCCGAGACGCAAGCCCATCTCCTCATCCTGAACCTGACTCTTTGCAGTCAAAAAAATGATCGGGATGTCCTGAGTAACCGTCTCTAGTTTTAAACGGCGACAGGTTTCATAACCATCCATCTCTGGCATCATCACGTCTAGCAAAATCAAATCGGGAGCCGGTAATACGTTCGCTATTTGTAGAGCCTTAAGTCCATTGGTGGCGATTTTGATCTTATATTGATCTTTCAGCAAAGCAGATAATAAAGAAATATTGTCTGGGGTGTCATCGACAATCAATACTACTGGCCTCATATTTTGCTCAGCTATCTCGCTCATTTTCGTCCCCAATATAAACTAAATTTCATCTAATTAATTTCGCTCTGCAGGTACTAAGCATATCGTTTCAAGTCAGACTATAAGCGTTTGAAGTAGCTCCCGACTCAAGGGCTAATAAGGCAGCATCAAAATCAAATTGTCTTATTGAACGCATGATTAACTTATATGCATCCGTACCCAAAGCCGAACTGAGAGCGCCACTTGAATCAAGGATAAAGTCAACCGCTTCGCCATCATAGTCGCGTAAAAGCTGACTACATCTTTCCAAAATTGCTTGTACGGATTCACGGTCAATTTGCGGCACTTCCTGCACGACTATATGGATCGTTTGTTGCTCAGCATCCTGAGCTATTTTGGTTTGGATCGCATTGATGACGATATTGAGTTTATCCTCAGATTGAGTCAGCAATGTATCTAATTCTGTAATTTCGACTTTTTTATGAAGCCTCGTCTCTAACAACTCAGCCAGCGCTTGTATATCATTGGCACCGATTAGACCTGCAACCCCTTTTAAGGTGTGTGCCAGGCGCTCTGCGTGTACAACGTCGGTAGCAACCACGTCACGAATTTTTTGTATTGCTCCTCTTTGGTCATCACAGAAGCGAGTTAGCAACTCAAAGTAAAAAGCCCGGTTTCCTAGTGTTCTGCTTAAACCTTCCTCAACATTTAGTCCTTCAATGTCAAATTTCTCAGCACGATCTTCCCGAGTAGCCTGGATAGCTGGAGGACTCAACATTATTTTTCCAGGGCACCAATGAGAAATCGCGTTATATAACTCTTTAGGATTAATCGGTTTTGCCAGATGCGCATCCATACCTGATGCAAAGCAGCGCTCTTTTTCTTCTACCATTGCGTGTGCAGTCATGGCGACGACAGGTAAATTATTAAAGCGTGGATCTTTTCTAATGATATTGGTTGCCTCATGCCCATCCATTTCCGGCATTTGTACATCCATGAAAACGATATCGTAGTGGTTGACATTAACCGCCATTAAAGCGTTGATGGCGAGTCGTCCATTGCCTGCAACATCAACCTTAATCCCGGATGCCTCCATTAATTCAACAGCGATCTGCTGATTAATTTCATTATCCTCAACCAAGAGTACCCGTAAATCTGAGAAATGCGGCACCACTACACCATGATTGGCCGGTGCAGATTTTTTACAAGACGAAACTAACTCAATCAAACAATCAATTAAAGTTGATGCGTTTACTGGCTTTGTTAAAAAACCATCTGGTGAAGCGACATCTTCTCTATGACTAAATTCCTCGTAGCCGTGATTGCTGACCAAAACAACTAAGGGTTCCAATGACAATGATCCATCGCGTTTTAGATAGGTAGTAAGTTCTAGCCCATCCATTTCTGGCATATGTAAATCAGCAAATACAATGTCATACGGATGTTGACTATCATTTGCGCGCACGGCAGCCAATGCTGCAGCTCCGCTATACACTTGATCAACTTCGATTTGCAAAGCAGAGAGCATTTCTATGAGAATGTCAGCCGCAGCAGGATTGTCGTCCACAACGAGCAAACGCATGCCATTGATGGCATTTGGCAATACCAAACGCTCTTCCGCATGAGCTGCTAAGCCAAACCAGGCCGTGAAATATACTGACGTGCCTTTACCCGGTTCACTACGCAATCCAATGTCCCCGCCCATCAATTCAACCATACCTTTAGAAATTGACAGTCCAAGACCGGTACCACCAAATTTACGAGTGGTAGATTCATCGGCCTGACTAAACGCACGGAACAGTTTCGCAGATTGTGCCTCAGTCATCCCAATGCCGGTATCGGTCACCATAAATTTTAATTTAATTCTGTCACCTTGTGATTCGACTTGCTCACAGTTGACACAGATTTCACCGTGCTCGGTAAATTTGATTGCATTATTAATCAAGTTGATCAATACCTGACCTAGCCGCAAAGGGTCACCTACAAGATGACGTGGGATACGTGACGGTGCCCGGAATAAGTATTCAAGACCTTTCTCATAGGCCTTATCACTGGTCACTGCAGAAATATTATTTAAGACGTCATCCAAATTAAAGTCGACTTGCTCAATATCGAGCTTGCCAGCTTCAATTTTAGAAAAATCTAAAATATCATTAATAATGCCCAGCAAAGAAATCCCCGCTTTATGAATTTTTTCAACATAATCCTTTTGCTTGGGACTAAGTTCTGTTCTTAATGCCAGATGCGCCATCCCGATAATGGCATTCATTGGAGTGCGAATTTCATGACTCATGTTTGCAAGAAACATGGATTTAGCTTCGGTCGTTTCTTCTGCATGCAAACGTGCCAATTCAGATTCTTTAAGTTCGGTCTGCATTTGCAAGGTCTGCAAACGTATTTGTTCTGCCATACTCTCTTTGAGCTTTGCCTCCAATATTTTTCTTTGTGTAACGTCCGACACAAAAGATAAAGTCGCTGGCGCACCTTCCCAATCAATCAATACGGCAGATAGCTCCAGCCAATGAATTGCTTTGGTCTGACTATTTTCTATTCTGAATTGGTAATACTGCTCAACATCTTCCCCACGTAACCGTCGGGTATGATGATCCATTACCATCGCCCTGTCATCGGGATAAATCGCCGTCATAAAAGGAATTTGTTTCAGTTCCGCCGCGTTATAGCCTGTAAGTCGTTCAACTCTTGGATTAGCAAATACAATCCCGCCACCCTGAACCACAAGTATGCCTTCTGTGACGTTATTGATTAATTGGCGGTAATGCTGCTCTGATTTATATAAATCTTCCTCTAACTGTCGCCTGGCAGAAATATCCATTACTACCCAGACCGTACCATGAGATAAATTATTTTTATCAACAGCACGACCAGAGAAATGTACCCAAAATAAACTGCCGTCACTGCGACGCATGCGCAATTCACTTTCATACGCCGCGCCGCGCATAACTGCCTCGCTTACATGCGCGCCTGATTCTAAATACAGTTCACGTGTAGGATAAAAAGGTTCTAACGACGACCCTAAAACAGTTTCACGGTCAACACCAAAAATCTGGCATAAAGGTGAATTAACCCACTGCACCCGACCTTGATTATTCAAAAACACCATTCCGACTATAGAATTTTCGAGGATAGTTTCGCGCTCGGATAACATACGCTTCAGCTCGTCGTCCAGTTGCTTACGTTCAGTAATCGCCTCCTCTGCCATGGTTCGGGCTAGCTCGGCCTCCCTCAGCTCATTTCGGATATGTAGTGTTTGCACATGCACACGGCTAGCTTGTCCCTGTGCTTTAGCAAACAGATCGAGGTAACGGGTTTGCTCATCAAATGCTTGTTGCCAATCACCTGTTTCAGCAAAAATTTCTGATAGTTCTTTCATCGCCCGCAACGGCATGTAGATATAGCCACCCATATCTTCGACCGCTTTACGTAAGTGAATAACGGCATCACCGTAACGTGCATGACGACGGTGCAGATGTCCACAAACCCACCAGGTATAGGGTTTTAAATGCGTATCTTCAAATTGATCAAGCATCTGAACTGCTGTGTCGCTAAGCTTATCAGCCTCCGCCAGTTGTCCACGCATTGCCAAGGTATAAGCGGCTACCGATAAGAAGAATGCGCGATTGGCTTTATCAAGACTTTCATCTGTTTCTATATCGTCGATATATTCAGCAATTGTCTGATAGGCTTCCTCGTGCTTATTCAGCGAGACCATGCATAATGCCAACATGGTTGAAATAAAAGGTGCCAACCACCGTTCCGACGATGCTTTAGCAATATCCCGAGCTTCTAATAATAAGGTCTCTGCATCCTCAGCATTGCCGCTAACATAAAATATCTCACCAAGATTGGCGGTGACTTGTGCGACCCGATTAGAAATATTAAATGCGCGTGCGTGGCGCAAAGCGGTATAAAAATGACGGATCGCTTCTTCGGTAAAAACCAGTGCCTGGGATAGGATGCCAAGAATATTAAAAACTAAAATAGCGATGCGACTAGGCTTGCTATCTAGGTGCGGCAAAATACGCTGATGACAAATGTCGTAAGCCTCACGAGTCAGGCCACGTCGATATAAAACGGCGACCGATCCGAATAAAGCCATCAGCATGCAGTCGCAGTCATGCAAGATCTCAAATTGCTTTGCCAGACGAGCAAATTCAGGCTCTGCTAAGTCAATTTTTTTATCAAAGAAATTGGCAAAGGCATACAGTAATTCTGCACTTAGCCGCATGACCTGGTCATCTTTTTCTTCCGCTTGCAATAGAATTTCTGCGGCAACATCGCGACCATCATCAGCGCGATCACGCATAAAATCTAGCGCGTCGTAACAACGTTGATGCCAATCAAATTCGACGGAAGAGGTGTGATCATTCATTCTGTAGCCTCATGTTAATTCCCCCCAAAAAATGAGGGTAAAAAAATACGCTATGGACAGGCTGCTTTGATTTTAATACCTAGTGCACATGCAATATTTCAATTAAATTTTACAACGCAAGACCTGATGCATTTCAATAGATAAATCGCTTCAACAGAAATAAGTGCTTGATTTATCGTGCAGAACTCATCATCTTGTAATTAAATTAAACATTTAACACTAATTTACACGACAACAACAGTCAAATGTTTGGCTTTGCCCCAAATTTTCCAAACTGGTTTATGATGCATTGCAATAAGGTAGAGTAATTTCTCTAATCCTAAGTTGATACACCTAGCAGAAAGAGATCATCATGCTTTATCAATTTCATGAATTGAATCGTGCGTTTCTTAACCCAATAACACAATGGGCAGAAGCGTCCTCTAAGCTTTTTTCTAATCCAATTTCACCTCTTGCACATTCGCCATACGCACAACGTATTGCCGCTGCGTATGAGCTGGTTTATCGCCTTGGTAAAGATTACGAAAAACCACAGTTTGATATCACTTCAACGATCATCGAAGATAAAACGATAGAGGTTGTACAGTTAACCGAAGTAGAAAAACCATTTTGTAAATTATTACATTTCAAGAAAAATTTACCTGAAAAAGAACTGGCAAAGTTAAAGCAGCCTAAAGTCTTGTTGGTGGCTCCACTGTCTGGACATCATTCCACTTTGCTACGCGATACCGTGCGTGGCCTGCTGTCGCAGCATGATGTGTATATCACCGACTGGATTGATGCTCGTATGGTGCCTTTAAGCGATGGTGCTTTCCATTTACATGACTATATTTATTACGTACAAGATTTCATCCGTCTGCTAGGACCTGATGTGCATGTAGTTTCTGTGTGTCAGCCAACCGTGCCTGTACTGGCTGCTATCTCACTGATGGCAACAGCCAAAGATCCTAAATTACCAAAAACCATGACCATGATGGGCGGTCCGATAGATCCACGCAAATCGCCGACCCAAGTCAATGATCTGGCAACGGAAAAGAAATTCTCTTGGTTTGAAAATACCGTAATTTATAGCGTACCCGCCAATCATCCTGGTTACGGTCGCAAGGTTTACCCCGGCTTTTTGCAGCATGCTGGATTTGTTGCAATGAACCCTGATCGCCATGCACAAAGTCACTGGGATTTCTTCCAACATCTGATGAAAGGTGATGACGAGTCTGCAGAGCAACACCGTAAGTTTTATGATGAATACAATGCGGTATTGGACATGCCAGCTGAATACTACTTAGAAACCATTAAAATTGTTTTCCAAGATTTTGATTTACCAAAAGGCACCTGGGATGTGGAAGGTAAATTAGTTCGTCCACAAGATATCAAAACCGTTGCACTGTTCACAGTTGAGGGTGAATTGGACGATATTTCCGGCGCTGGTCAAACTCAGGCTGCACATGATTTGTGTAGTGGAATTCCTGCCAAGATGAAACAAGATTTTGTGGCACCAGGATGCGGTCACTATGGTATTTTTGCTGGCCGACGCTGGCGCGAAGTCATCGCACCGAAGATTGCAGAATTCATTAAAGAACACTCTTAATTTGCCTATATCCAATTAGCAAGGTGTAATAACATCAATCCGGCAAGTATTTGCAGGCGAAAAAAGCCTGCAAATACTTGCCGGATTTTTTAGTCTTTTCAAAATCGATTCTGATTATTTGATTATTTTTTTATGTGCATCGTATTTAGACGGATAATGAGTGCTTCCGTTGATGCAAACATTTCCAGCTTGTGATTCCCATACTCAATCTTGCCGATCAAATAGAAGATCTATTGCCGCAAACTCAGTGTACTAAGTGCGGTTACCCAGCATGCCGCCCTTATGCCGAGGCGATCGCCAATGCCAGCGCCAATTACAATCAATGCCCACCCGGCGGCCAGGAAGGCATACGGCGCTTAGCCAACTTACTCGGCAAGCCCGTGATTGCCCTGGATGTCAGCCACGGACACGAAAGGCCAAGACCTGTTGCCTTAATTGATGAAGCCTACTGCATTGGATGCACACTCTGTATCCAGGCTTGCCCGGTCGACGCCATCATGGGCGCGGCCAAACAGATGCACACGGTATTGCCGATGTTGTGCACTGGATGTGATCTGTGCGTCGCGCCCTGCCCGGTTGACTGCATCAGCATGGTCGAGCTTACGCCGGGCAAGACTGGCTGGGACGCATGGTCGCCAGAGCAGGCAAATCAGTCGCGCAAGGCGTATCACTTCCGTCAGGATAGACTCAAAAAAGAACAACAAGAAAATGACGACAGACTCGCCTCCAAAGCAACGGCTAAGTTAAACGCCTTGATGGATGAACCCACGCTAACTCCGGAACAAATCGCTGATCGTGATCGCAAAAAGGCCATCATCACTGCTGCGATAGAACGCGCACGCCTTAAAAAGCTAGAGTCAAACTAAGTCCTAAGCTCAGATCAAAATACAAATCCAGACCCGACATGAACGCAGCCAAACGCCAGATTATTTTCAGCCGTTTTAAAGAGCAAAATCCGCATCCAACCACTGAGCTGGAATACACCAGTCCGTTTGAGCTCTTGATTGCCGTATTGCTATCGGCGCAATCCACCGATGTGTCTGTCAACAAGGCCATGCGCAAGCTGTATCCGGTGGCTAATACGCCAGAAAAAATATTGGCGCTGGATGTCGATGGTCTAATTCCTTATATTCAGACCATCGGTTTGTTTCGCACCAAAGCTAAAAATGTTATCGCCACCTGCCGCATTTTGATTGAAGAACATCACAGTGAAGTTCCCAAAGAACGTGCTGCATTAGAGGCATTGCCAGGCGTCGGTAGAAAAACGGCGAATGTCGTGATGAACACCGCTTTTGGTGAGCCAACCATTGCGGTGGATACGCACATCTTTCGTGTGAGTAATCGTACTGGCATCGCGCCGGGCAAAAACGTCGATATTGTCGAAGAAAAATTACTCAAATTTGTCCCGACAGAATTCAAACTCGATGCGCATCACTGGCTTATTTTGCATGGGCGCTATACCTGCCTGGCACGCACACCCAAATGCTGGAATTGCATGATTGCTGATTTATGCGACTACAAACATAAGACACCGTTACCCAAAGGCGCTTAAAGCTCAACCAGGCGGAAGCCGCAGGGAAGGAAGTGATCGCGGATAGAAACGACATCGATCAATGATGCCATCGCAAGGCTATACGCTTCCACATACTCCCTATTATTTTCATAAAAATACCTTGATTGTCCAATGATTAATTGGACAATATAAATATACTACCCAAGGGTATTTTATTTAACCCACAAAAAAACGCAGAAACCACATTGTTAAATGTGCTTCTTGCGCTTTTCTCGCCACAAAAAAACAGCCGAGATATTGACCGCGTCAATAACGCTTTAAACGATCTTGCAAGCTTCCTCAAAATCCAGACGTGGCGAACGTGGAAATACTTTTGCGATATCGCCATAACCAAGATTGCAAATGAAATTGGCCTTGACCTCCGTGCCAGCGAAGAAGGTCGCATTGACTTTATCCGGATCAAAACCCGACATCGGGCCGCAGTCCAAACCGATTGCCCGTGCCGCCAGCATCAGATAAGCGCCTTGTAATGACGAGTTGCGAAATGCCGTCGCATCAATCAAACCCTGATTGCCGACAAACCAAGAACGTGCATCCGCGTGCGGAAATAACTTTGGCAGTTGTTCATAAAACGCCATATCCATACCGATGATGGCGGACACTGGCGCAGTCTTGGTTTTCTCCACATTGCCTGGTGCCATGCAAGCGAGTAGCTTGGTTTTTTCTTCTGTACTTTTAACAAAAATCACACGTGCGGGTGAACAATTTGCCGAGGTCGAGCCCCATTTCATCAAATCATAAATCTGCTGCAATTGAGCGTCGCTTACAGGCTTGTCCAGCCATTCATTATGGGTGCGGGCTTTGGTAAATAAGGTATCCAGATGTTCGGTAGTCAGCATGGTGTTTCTCCTGTTGATCGATAAAAGCACAGCGAAAGCTCACGTGGGCAGTCCAGTGTTGGCTGCGGTATCGCAGCGCTTTCTGAAGCGTCCTATGGCTGGCGAATGATACTCCAGACCAAACCTCAATTCGACAAACTCAAATAATCGTACAATAAGGGCATTCTCGATTTTATTGCCTGCCATGTTCACCCCAAGCCAAGACGATGTACGCCGCTTTTTTTGCGAGACTCACCGCAAATCTCATGCAAGAGAAATTTTAACCCCGCTCGAAAGTATTGCCGCCGACTGGATCAATCAGCATCCTGAATACCACGAGGTATTTAGTGATCTGGATTCCGCCTTGGCCGCCGATTACAGCGTCATGCAAGGAGAGACGAATCCCTTTTTGCATTTGTCCATGCACTTAACGATCAGCGAACAAATCTCGGTAGATCAACCTGCAGGCGTGCGGTTCGCATTTCAGCGTCTGGCGCAAAAAACCAACTCCGAACATGACGCCCATCATCAGATCATGGAGTGTCTGGGCGAAATGATCTGGACTTCGCAACGCACAGGCATGCCGCCCGACGGTGCGGCGTATATCGACGCTTTAAATCAACGCGCACGCTGATCCAATCTCACATAAAAAAAGCCACGACGACCGTGGCTTTTTTTTTGCATCAAGCAAACAGACGATACTTATTTCTTCATCACCAGGCTACCGGGCAAGCTGCTCAGATATGCGGAGATGTTTTCGATATCGGTATTAGACAAGGCTTTTGCCTGTCCACCCATGATCGCATTGCCACGACCATTCGGTGCATTGACACCATGCTGATACGCCTTTAACGCATGAGCGATGTAATCCTGATGCTGACCAGCCAATTTTGGATAAGTTGGATCGATTGGCGAATTGTAATCCTTACCGTGGCAAGCAAAACACGCTGCTTTTTCAGTAGCAGCTTTACCCGCTGCAATATCGCCACCCGCAAAAGCACTGGCTGACGTTCCTGAGATAGCGGACAACAACAAAACCGATAAAGTGAATTTTTTCATAATGGCTCCTATTCTTATTTTTATACTTATTTTTGCATTGAGTAATAAGCCGCCAAATCAGCAATATCTTGATCAGACATGCTGCCAGCAATACCGCGCATCGTTGGATGCTTGCGGTCACCTTTGCGATACGCTTGCAAAGCGCTTTCGATGTACTTGGCAGATTGACCACCAATCATCGGCACTTGGAAAACTTCAGGATAAGTTGCCTTATAACCAGCAATAGCGTGGCAACCAATACACATAGCGACTTTATTTTCAGCGGCCTTGGCATTGCCAACCACATCTGCCGCAGAAGCAGCCTGGGCGACACTCACCAGGGTGAGAATTGCGAACAACTGTGTGAACAATTTTTTCATATTATCGAGGAGTGAATGATCTAAAGGGCGGGTTAATCCAAAGCAGTATTTTAGCTGATTACCTTGCAATTTGCCTATGAATAGCGCGCTTGCCACACATAAACTACCAATTTCTGAACGTTTTTACGTAATAAAAACGACAGACAGCAGCTCAGGCGACCATCTAGCCTTAGGCAACAGCAGCAAAAATAGAACAGTCGTTCACAACAAATGGCGTTCTCGCTTATACTCAATTATCGCTGTTGCACAACAACAAGCTAATGATCAATCTGCTCCAACTAGACCACTTCCCTATAAACCACTGAATCCGACCAGACCATGACACAGCCTACCCGCTTTGATGGCGCACAAAATTATGTCGCGACCGATGATTTGAAACTGGCAGTCAATGCCGCCCTCACCCTGCAACGCCCATTGCTGATCAAAGGTGAGCCCGGCACCGGCAAAACCATGCTAGCAGAAGAAGTCGCGGCGGCACTCAATATGCCGCTCCTGCAGTGGCACATTAAATCCACCACCAAAGCGCAACAAGGTTTGTATGAATACGACGCCGTATCGCGTCTGCGCGATTCGCAATTAGGTGACGAGCGCGTTAAAGACATCCACAACTACATCGTCAAAGGCGTCTTGTGGCAAGCATTTACCGCCGATCAGCCAGTCGTCTTGCTGATTGATGAAATCGATAAAGCAGATATTGAATTCCCGAACGATTTGCTGCGCGAATTAGACCGCATGGAATTCTATGTCTACGAAACCCGCGAAATGGTGCGCGCCGTACATCGCCCGTTGGTCATCATCACATCAAATAACGAAAAAGAATTGCCCGATGCCTTCCTGCGTCGTTGCTTTTTCCATTACATCAAGTTCCCGGAAAAAGAGACGATGCAAAAAATCGTCGATGTCCACTTCCCAAAATTAAAAAGCGATCTGCTCGCCAGCGCGCTACAAACTTTTTATGAAGTCCGCGAAGTCAGTGGTCTGAAAAAGAAACCATCCACATCAGAACTGATCGACTGGCTCAAACTGCTTTTGGCAGAAGACATCCCGGCAGAAGCACTGCGCAGCAAAGACAACAAACTAGCAGTGCCGCCACTGCACGGAGCCTTGCTCAAGAACGAGCAAGACGTACATCTGTTCGAACGTCTGGTATTTATGTCGCGGAACAACCGCTAAAAATTTACCGCAATATGTTGCCATTGCGCTGCCACTGCATCAATTAATTGCCGTGGCAGCAGCGCCAATCAATTTACGGATTTTTATTTTCATCAACGATGAACTGAGACATCAAAAACTCCGAAGACCATCGCTGAACACGCCGCCCTTGTCTATGGATTCGTTTTGTGCAGTAATAGCATTCCGGTTTTTGCGCCAACCAAAGTTCAGCCTGTTTCAACTTCATTTGATTAATCAGCGCCACTTCTAAGATGCTGAAAAAATTAATATCCAAGTCGCCAGCACGTTTGAGAAAATCACTATTGATGCTCAGGTTTGTTGTTTTTTTGGGTGCATTTTGATCGTATAAAGCTGACATTGCTTACTCTATATTCAGTTGCAGATCAGTATTTAGACATAATCATGCACGTGGCTTCTGCCTATAAAGATGTGATGTTGAACTGATAAACGTGATTTTGTAGGTGTGATGTTTTTGTGTTTTTGTGTATTTGGTTATACTGTGCATTTAATCAGTACAACCAAATATATCTAGCGTTCATCAGCGTTTCACGATATCTAGAGCAAGTTTGCTATTTTTCCTCGGACGGTTATTATTGCAAAAAGAAAATTAAATCACGTTATGCCTTTATGACAAAATTATAAGTATAGTCACAAAACGTTTTCAAAATGCAAAAGGAGCAATTGCATTTCTTGAGGCACTGGCTCATGAGCCAAACGATACTTTCGTATTCCGGGGACATGAAAATAGTTCATACCGTCTCGTAAACACTTGGCAAAGGCACTGTTCAACCCCTCATGAAGATTGGAAGTCTGATATTGATGAAGCGCTCACAGCGTACAGAGTTGGCTTAGAAAAACTGGGCATCGATTCATTTGATCACACGAACAGATTTGAAGCACTGGAGCATGGGAGACATCATGGCGTCCCAACTCCTTGCTTAGATTTTTCCTACTCTCCTTACGTCGCATTGTTTTTTGCGTTCAATGGGACACGAGTGCTAAGGGAAAAAGCGGCATATTCTGTGGTCTACGCATTGAACATTAAGCAACTCGCAGAAGCATGGGCGAGAGAAATTCACAACTCGATGGACAGCATCGATAAATACTATAAAGCGATCCATGAATTTCAATATACCAAGGCTGAAGACTTCAAGAACGGATTTCCCACAAATTGTCTACAATTCATTCCATTCCCTGGACGTTCTAACAAACGAATGCAACGGCAGCTAGGTTGCTTTATTTACGACACGCTTTGTTATGGGAATATGGGCTTAGTAGACCTTGAAGACTACATAGAAAAGAAAGTAGAGACTTCCTTCTTTAACGGTGTGGAAACAAGACCCGGCAAGCCCATACTTACGAAAATATTCATAAACCAAGCAGCGACTTCAGATGTATTTACCCGTTTAGAATTGATGAACATAACGGGAGGTAACCTCTACGATAGCGCTGATGGTGTGGCGTTAGATGTAAAAAACGCATATAACTACAATCCGAAATTTTCATACTTCAGAGATATTGTGCCGCCTCCGCTGGATAACACAAAGGTATAACCCATCATTCAACCGGACATGCGTGAAAAGCCGTGCAGACCGGTTAATTCAAACATTAGAAAAACCCATGTACAGCGATTCAGTAATACCTTTCTATTCATATAATAACGACAAAAAAAAATACCAATCCGTTGGTAGCGCAGTACTTGTAATGCACCGTACCCAAATGTTTTTCATAACTGCTGCACACGTCATGGAGAGCCTAAAAGGAGAAAAGACATTCATATATTTCGAGAAAACGTTCTACGAAGTCGGAGGGCTTCCCGCATTTCTTTCAGACTGCTCAATATTTCCGAGCAGGGATGATGACCCTCTCGATTTGGCGGCTATCCCTCTTCCAGAAGGGCTTGTTAAGGATTGCATTCTGGATAAATTCATAACGATTGATAAGTATCTGGCTGGCAATTCAGTTCCCTCACCATTGTTTCAGGCAATTGGCTTCCCCCATTCAAGGAATACAAAGGCGGTTAATAAAACAGCAAAAATTCTTGGAGAGTTCCGATCCGAAGGTATGCGTTATACCGTCACGGACGTTAGCGCGCGGTCATTTCCATATAAGAATTTTTGCGAGCGATACCACATTGCAACATGCTTAACAAAAACCGGCCAGATTCAAGGAGCGCGTACTCACGCGGACATTCCTGATCTTCACGGGATTAGCGGCGGCTTGCTGCAGAAAGTTACCGACTATAATCCAACCACGGATGGTTTTGATATCGCTTATCCCGCGGGAATAATTTTAGAAAAGAAACGCGATAACTCAGCGCTTTTCTCATTGCGCTTGGCGGCGGTATTTGAATGGTTGGATATTCATTGGGAATATCTTCAAACCCTATGGTCGATCGAACCTGCGCAAGAAGCTACGCAGTCCGATTAGCTTTACTTCAACTAGTTACGCATTGCCATGGAGCAAATTCGATCTAGCTCACAAAATTGAATTCCCTAAAAAAACCGCCCACCAGTTTTAAATTCCTCCGTCGCCTTCACCAACGCACTCGCAATCCCCGGCTCCATCGCAGCATGCCCCGCATCGCCAATCACGTGGTAGGCGGCTTCTGGCCAGGCCTGATGCAGGCGGTAGGCTGATACTGGTGGGCAGATGACGTCGTAGCGGCCTTGCACGATAACGGCTGGCAGATGGCGGATTTTGCCAATTTGCTGAATCAACTGGTCTTCTTCCATGAAGGCTGCGTGCAGCATGTAATGTGCTTCTAAACGACCGATGCCGAGGCTGATGGCGTCGGATTCAAAGTCTTCAATCGCTTGCGGCTGCGGCTCTAGGAACAGGCATGATCCTTCGTAGCGGCTCCAGTTGCGGGCGGCTTCCATGTAGATTGCCGGGTCGTCACAAAACAGGCGCTTTACGTAGGCTTGCAGCAGATCGTGGCGTTCTTCTGCGGGAATGGCGTCGGCAAAGCGCTGATGCACTTCGGGATAAAAATTGCCCATGCCGTTGACGAACCAATCGACTTCCGCCTTGGTGCACAAGAAGATGCCGCGCAGGATGAAGCCGAGGCAGCGTTCCGGATGCGCTTCGCCATAGGCTAGCGCCAGCGTGGAGCCCCATGATCCGCCGAAGACCAGCCAGTCGGAGATGCCGAGCATGACGCGAATTTTTTCAATATCGTCGATCAGGAGCGGCGTCGTGTTGTTGCGATATTCGCCTAACGGTGTAGATTTGCCAGCGCCGCGCTGATCGAACAGGACAATACGGTAATGCGTCGGATCAAAAAATCGCCGGTGCGTAGGCGACGTACCACCGCCTGGTCCGCCATGTAAAAACAGCACTGGCTGCCCGTCGGGATTGCCGCATTCTTCCCAATACAGGGTATGCAATTCATCGACCTGCAAGCTGCCAGTTTTGTAGGGTTCTATTGGTGGGAACAGTGATAAGTTAGTCATAAGTGAGTGCAATCAGGTTAAATAGAAAATAAATACTAGGGGACTGTATTTTTAATCGTCCAATGATTATTTGGACGTAAAGGTATGAATTGGCACATACTCCCCTGTAAATACCATATTTCAGGATAAATGAGTCAATCCACGCCAACTGGCAAATCCGGCGAAACACAACAAAATAGAACCAAACAAATGCAGGCTGGTGTGCAATAGGGCGACGGCATAATCGCCGCGCTGTAATAGCCCCATGGACTCTGCCGAGAAAGTGGAGAACGTCGTCAAGCCGCCCAAAAATCCGGTAATCACCAGCAAGCGCCATTCGGGCGACAGATGCGGATTGGCAGAGAAAAATGCTACCGATAATCCGATGATGTAACTACCGCCGAGATTGGCAAGTAAGGTGCCCATGGGGAAGGATGGATGCGTGGCGTTAAGCCAGATGCCCAAGCCCCAGCGCAGCCAGGCACCAAGGGCAGCACCCAGACCGACTGCGAGAAAACTGAGGGTGTTCATCATTATGAGCAATCAAGGTTGGTGAGAGTTAAAGCAGGTGAATACAAAAGCGAGTGAGAATGAATGCAGGAGAGAAAAACATATACTCCCCATTATTTTTACTAAATATGCCTTATTGTCCAATGATTCTCTGGACGATTAAAATATACCCATTACCAGTATTAATTTAATGGCGCTAAATCTCTCTTACTTCCACTTATCCAGCGCCTTATCATCCGTCTCCCGCGCATCAACCCAGCGTGCGCCTTGCGGGGTTTGCTCTTTCTTCCAAAACGGTGCCTGCGTCTTCAGATAATCCATCACAAATTCACAAGCGGCAAAAGCTTCGCCGCGGTGTGCCGATGCAACTGCCACCAAAACTATCTGATCCAGAGGCTTGAGCGAACCGACCCGGTGGATCACCAAAGCGTCCAGCAAGTGCCAGCGCGCGTGGGCTTGCTGAACAATTTGCTCTAGGGCTTTTTCTGTCATGCCGGGATAATGCTCCAGCTCCATGGCATGAATATCCAAGCCGTCATTCAGATCGCGCACCAGACCAACAAAGCTGACGATGGCACCGATGGCAGGATTGCCTGAACGGAGTTTGGCCAGTTCGGTACTGGCATCAAAATCGTCGGTTTGTACAAAGATAGGCATTGCGATCAACCGCCAGTCACAGGGGGGAAAAACGCGACCTCGCCACCGTCTTCGATCAAGGTATCGGCATCTGTCAACTGCTGGTCGTAGGCCATGCGCAAGGCACGGCCTTCAGCCAGAGCGTCGGCCCAAACATCACCGCGAGCGGTTAACCAGTGACGGACATCGCCGATGGTTTTAACTTCTGCGGGTAAATTGACCGTCTCTTCCGAGGTATTAAGTGCTTCGCGGATGCTGGCAAAAAAACGTAATTGAATTTTCATAAAATAGCTAAAACTGCTTAACTTATGGGATGACTAACTGGAGAAAAAATTGACGCTGAAAGCGACGGCGTTCATTGCATTATGAATTGCGCCACCGACCGTATTACGACATCAAACTGGTAAATGGGATAAAGCGTACCAAATCCCCTTTCGCAATCGCCTGCCCTGCCGCCACGTCGATCAAACCGTCGCCCCAAACGGTCGAGGTAAGTACGCCTGAGCTTTGGTTGGTAAACAGATCCAGCCCGTCTGACTGATTCAGTTTAACGCGTAAAAATTCGTTGCGGCGATCCGGTTTGGGCCAATCAAAATCGGCGCGCATCCTATACGATTGCGGCGCAATATTTGTTGCGATATCAGTCACGCCCTGCATCGCCAAAATAAACGGCCGCACAAATAATAAAAACGTGACAAAGCTGGAGACCGGATTGCCAGGCAAACCTAAGAAGAAGGCTGATTGGACTTCACCAAAAGCCAGTGGCTTGCCGGGTTTGACCGCGATCTGCCACATATTGAGGCGACCTTCTGCCTCTACTGCGGGCTTGATATGATCTTCTTCACCGACTGAGACACCACCAGAAGTAATGATCAGATCATGCGTTTGTGCGGCCAGCCTTAGGGTGTCGCGGGTCGATTGCAAATTATCAGGCACGATGCCGTAATCGGTGATCTCGCAGCCCATGTTTTGCAACAGGCCGGTCAAGGTAAAGCGGTTGGAATTGTAGATCGCGCCGGGCTTTAAGACTTCGCCTGGCATTGCCAGCTCATCGCCAGTAAAAAATATTGCGACCCTGAGTTTGCGCACCACAGGCAAGGTTGCCAGACCGACTGAGGCCGCTAAGCCAAGTTCTTGCGCGCGCAGACGAGTACCGGCCTGCAAAATCATCGCACCAGATTGAATGTCCTCACCTTGCCGACGTATCCATTCTCCCGACTTAGGCGCATGCGCCACTGTCACGATGTCGCCATCCAGACTGCATTGCTCTTGCATGACAACGGCGTCGGCACCATTAGGTATCATCGCGCCAGTAAAAATCCTGGCCGCAGTCCCGGCAGTCAGCGCTTGTCCGATATGCCCTGCAGGAATACGTTGGGTCACGCGCAGTTGCGCAGTGCCACCGACGCAATCGGCAGCGCGCACGGCATATCCGTCCATTTGGGTATTGTCCATCGGCGGCACATGCAGTAAGGAACTTTGTGCCTGCGCCAGCACGCGACCATTGGCCTCTAGCGTGGAGACAATTTCAGTCTCAGTCACAGGTCGCGCTGCACTCAATAAAAAATCAAGTGCTTGGGCGACGCTGAGCATCGGTTTTTTTCAGTCATAGCCTTGTCGGTCATCGCGGAAATAGTACGAAAGAGTGTTGAGTAATTTGCTCAACATTGTAGCCTTCCACACCATTTGGCGCTGCATCATAGCGATGTGCAGCGCACAAACTGTGGCCGGTGAGGATCAAAACCGCTTACATGCCGGTTATGTATCCCGTGTACGCCTACGCAACTCTACGCTGCCTTACTGATAGCGATGGGCTGATCTTTATCCGCGACAATTGCTGTCACTTTGTTGCTGATGTTCACACTACGATTGATCGCACCAATCACCGCTTTAAAAGACGCTCTGACGATATTGCCATCCAGCGCGACACCGAACTGAGTTGCGCCCTGCTCTACCCGTAATTCCACATAACAGGCCGCTTGAGCGTCAGCACCCGAGGTAATTGCGTGCTCGTGATAGTCCATCAATTTGATGTCGATACCTATTGCATTTACAAAGGCATCAATCGGGCCATTGCCATGACCTTTCAAGGTTTTTTTCTTGCCATGATGTGTAATATCGACTTCAATCTGCACCGATTCGGCTTGGGCTGTGTCTTCGCTCATGCGATGACCAACATAAGCATACGGCGCCAACTGATCCAGATATTCTTTTTTGAACACGGCATAGATATCACTGGCAACAATTTCTTTTCCGCTGGTGTCGGTTACTGCTTGTACGACGCGGCTAAATTCAATTTGCAAACGACGTGGCAAAGACAATCCGTAATCTTGCTCCAGCAAATAGGCAACCCCACCCTTACCTGACTGACTATTAACACGGATCACTGCATCGTAGCTGCGACCCAAATCCGCAGGGTCAATCGGCAAATACGGCACTTCCCAAATCGCATCTGGTTTTTGTTGGGCAAAACCTTTTTTGATCGCATCCTGATGTGAGCCCGAGAAAGCAGTAAATACCAGATCGCCGACATAAGGATGACGTGGATGCACCGGCAATTGATTACAGTCTTCGACGCATTGACGCACCATATCAATATCAGAAAAATCGAGACCTGGATGCACGCCCTGGGTGTAAAGGTTCAATGCCAAAGTCACCAAATCAACATTGCCGGTACGCTCGCCATTACCAAACAAACAGCCTTCAACCCGATCCGCTCCCGCCATCACGGCCAGCTCGGCCGAGGCAACTGCCGTGCCGCGATCATTGTGTGGATGCACACTGATGATGATGGAATCGCGACGCGCCAATTTGCGATGCATCCATTCGATCTGATCGGCATACACATTGGGCGTACTTGACTCAACAGTGGATGGCAAGTTAAAAATCATTTTGTTATACGGTGTTGGTTGCCAGACCTCCGACACGGCATCGCACACATTTTTTGAGAAATCGAGTTCAGTGAGGCTAAAGGATTCTGGCGAATATTCAAAACCCCATTTGGTCTCCGGATGTTGTGCGACCAGTTCTTTAACGAGCTTGGTGCCGTTGACGGCGATGGCTTTAATCTCTTCACGCGACATACCAAAAACGATACGGCGGAAGGCTGGTGCGATGGAATTATACAAATGCACAATCGCCTGTTTGGCGCCGACAACTGACTCCACAGTACGACGGATTAACTCATCACGCGACTGGGTCAAAACAATGATCGTGACATCATCGGGAATACGATTTTCATCAATCAGCTTGCGGACAAAATCAAAATCCGTTTGTGATGCGGATGGAAAGCCGACTTCAATTTCTTTCAAACCGATCTGCACCAGCATCTCGAAGAATCGCAATTTTTTCTCAGGACTCATCGGCTCGATCAAAGCCTGGTTACCATCGCGCAAATCTGTACTCATCCAAATCGGCGGATGGGTAATGACCTTGTCAGGCCAGGTACGGTTAGTCAATTGCACAGGTGGGAAGGCGCGGTACTTCGCTGCTGGATTAGTCAACATCATGATGAGTCCTATTTTGGTCAATGCGGGTGAATTTGGGTGAAGCAAAAATCTTGAATCGGGGGAGAATCTGTTGTGGCACCAGGCTACCTGACGGCCACGGAACACTAGGCCAGGTAACCGATCGGTAGTGGTAGCAGAGCTAGCGCACGCGCAAAGATCATCACAGCGATGACATCGCCAGAGATGAGCGTTACGAGTATGGACTTAAAGTGCATATGCCAGCTTTCTACAACGTCGGACTATTTTGTTTGGATTTGGTGCAGCAGCACCGAGGGATACAACAACAGCTAGGGAGAATTACTGAGCAACGCTTAGTAGTAGCGCAGCCAGTAGCAGCAGCGCTAGCAGAGTGCCGGCGCCGTGCGATAAAGCTAGTAGAGAATGAGTTTTTGCGGAATACATGCCACTAATGTAGGCGACGATGCGCGTGGCTGTCAATAGCGGACTACAACAATGTCGGAAATTACTTAATACTGGCCTTGTGTTTGAGCGGTGACAATTTATAACTACCTACAAAGGCTCGTGACAACAAACACACAGCTTATTGCCGTCTGGATCACGGAAATAAGCGCCGTAGTAATTGGGATGATATTCAGGCCGCAAGCCAGGAGCACCTTCACAACGACCGCCAGACGCCAAAGCGACTTGATAAGCACGATCAACTGTAGCGCGGTCTGAAGCCAATAAAGCAGTCATCTGCCCATTACCCGGAGTAGCAACTTCACCATTAAAAGGTCGGCCGATTACCAACAAAGGACGAGCAGCAAGCGGAGACATCCAACCAGCCCAAGGTTTGTCGTGATCACAGAATTTTAATTGCAACGCCAGTACATCCAACAACGCAGAATAAAACGCCAATGCTTTTGGGAAGTCGGTGATGCCGATGGAGATATGGGAAAACATGGTTTATGTTTTTTCGGTTATGTGGGATAGATTCCGGTTTAGTTAATGATATTTTACAAGCGAGAGAATGTTCCGGGAATCGAAAAGAAACATAGTCAGAGTATTGGTTGATACCGTCGGTCTATTCAACCAATACAAACAACAGCGACGTATAGACGATGGGCGTACAAAACAGTCGATCTAAGCCGGAACATGGAGACAATTTTGCCGAGCAGCCATAGCATCACGCACACTGAAATACGATTAAAGCGGGCAAATAAGATTGATAATATGTGCCGACCTTATGATGAATGTTTGGTTAGCTGCAGTATTGGAAGATATCACGTGAGCCCTTGACTAAACTTTCTCGCTAATCGCCAATTTGGCCAGGAATCGTTTCATATGCGGGTCTGCACGCTCAAACGGAACTTCGTTAAACGGAAACCAACAAATGCCCTCAAATTCCCGTTCGTCAAATTTAATGTTTTGATGCCGGCTGGCACGAAGTACGTACCATAACGAGACATCTGTGTGTCCAGCAGTAAGCCCGACAGTCGCAGTTATAGTCACAAATAGAGGGGCCTCAATTGGATGCGACGCGACAAAACCTAGCTCCTCCTCCAATTCTCGACCAACCGTAACGCGAGGGTGTTCACCTTGTTCTACGTGGCCGCCAGGCGGTAGCCATAGCTTGGCGTTCCGATGGTCAACCAGCAGGACATACCCATCATCTATTACGACAAAATAAGACACTAGGTGCATTGGAGGTGTGGCCGGTTTTATTACTCTGCATAATTCAACGCCGGAGTCTATCCATGTCAGGCAACGAGAAATATCATCACGCTCCAAAGCGTCGAAAGGGGAAATAGACAAAATTTCGTCTCGGATTTGCTGGCGCATAGTCTTCAATAATTTGTTCAATGAACAGGGCTTGATCGGACAAGTATTATGATCAGTTTTTTTGAACTATGCGTGATATTCTACTTTCACCTTAAGCACATCCATCAGAAAAAACATGCTACAACTTCGTCCTAACTGCGAGCATTGCGATTGTGATTTACCTCACGATTCCCAGCAGGCTCGTATCTGCACTTTTGAATGCACATTTTGTGCAAACTGTGCTGATCAGGTGTACCAGAATATCTGCCCCAATTGCGGAGGTAATCTGGTCGCCAGACCAATCCGACCAGCGAATAAATTGACCAAATATCCAGCCTCACAAGAACGTGTACACAGACCCGTTAACTGATCGATGGCTTTATTGTAAGCTCTGGTCAAGACGACTTCCTATTCACTCCATGCAGATCTATTTTCATGTCTAAAAACGTCCTCACCACTCGTCATTTAATAACAGCATTGATTGTTGTCTGTTTATGGGGAATGAATTTTGTCGTGATTAAGATTGGTTTGAAAGGGATTCCGCCATTTTTGATGGGCGCACTGCGTTTTATGCTGGTGGCCTTTCCTGCGATTTTATTTTTGCCACGACCTAAGGTGCCGTTTAAATTGCTGGTGGCTTACGCTTTGACCATTAGCCTTGGTCAGTTTGCTTTTTTGTTCTCGGCCATGGCAGTTGGCATGCCTGCTGGATTAGCCTCGCTGGTGCTACAGGCGCAGGCATTTTTTACGGTCGGTCTGTCTGCCATCGTGTTTGGTGACAAGCTGCGCGCCAGCAATTTGATTGGTATGTTGATCGCTAGTGCGGGGTTGATACTTCTTGGTAGCGCTAGTATTGCAAGTTCTGGCAGTCAGGTGAGTTTGTTGGGTTTTGTGCTGACGATCTGCGCTGCTTTCTCTTGGGCCAGCGGCAATGTGATCAATAAAAAAATTGGCCCGACCGCGGTATTAAGTCTGGTGTCGTGGAGCGCTTTGATCCCGATTATTCCCTTCGCCTTGCTGTCGCTCATTTTTGAAGGTCCCGATGTGATTGCGCATAGCCTAAGCAATATGAGTCTGTCTTCTGCTTTGACGATCGTGTATCTGGCGCTGGCAGCAACGCTGATTGGCTACACCTTGTGGGGTCGCTTATTGTCCAGTCTGCCGACGCATATGGTGGCGCCGCTGACCTTAATGGTGCCTGTTATTGGTTTGACTGCCGCCTGGATTTTGCTTGGTGAGGCATTACGGCCTTTGCAAATTGTGGGGGCGCTGATCGTGATGTGTGGCTTGCTGATCAATGTGTTTGGCGCACGTTTGCTAGAGCGTACTCGCGTTTTGTTTGCGAGCTGAATCAGAATTTATCAATAAAAATCCAAATTTAGATCGTCCAATGATTCTGCGGCTCTTAGGCCAATATCGTGCCAGAGGCCGCATATATACTGGAGGATGCAAAAATTACCCATAAAAAATCCAGAGATGTTGAATAATATCTCTGGATTTTTTATGGATGAAAACAACAGGCTCTACAAACCTGTATGACCTGCGATATAGGCTTTCATTTTTTCAATATCGGTTGTCATTACCTCAAATCGCTGCGGCAAAGCCTCGATATTTTCGAACCCGGCTGGACGCTCTGCATCGCGCCCTAATACTTCTTGTATCGTCTCGTTAAACTTCGCTGGCAAGGCGGTTTCTAATACGATCATCGGGATGCCTGGCTCTATACGTTCAAGAGCGACCTTGATGCCATCTGCGGTGTGCGTATCTACCGTGATGCCGTAATTTTTTTCTACCTGACGTATGGTAGTCAGGCGATCAGCATGAACGGATTTGCCTGACTCGAAACCAAAGCGCGCAATCTTTTTAAATTCATCGCCATCACTGCCCGGATTACCGGACAAATCGAATCCGCCTTGTGTTTCTACTTTATGGAATAAGGCTGCTAAACGGGTACTGTCGCCGTCTAACAGATCATGAATAAAGCGTTCAAAATTGGAGGCTTTGGAAATGTCCATTGACGGGCTGGTGGTATGCCAGGTTTCTGCCGATTTACGCACGCGGTATATGCCTGTGCGGAAGAACTCATCAAGCACATCGTTTTCATTGGTCGCCACAACTAATTTGGCAATCGGCAAGCCCATCATACGGGCGATGTGACCGGCGCAGATATTGCCGAAATTACCCGACGGAACTGTGAACGACACCTTTTGATCATTACTGCTAGTGGCGCTCAAATAACCGCGGAAGTAATACACCACCTGGGCAACAACACGCGCCCAATTGATGGAATTGACGGTACCGATTTTTTGACGGGCTTTGTATTCAAGATCGTTAGAAACTGCCTTAACCATGTCCTGGCAATCATCAAAAACACCTTCGACAGCGATGTTAAAAATATTTGGATCTTGCAGGCTGAACATTTGCGCAGTCTGAAAAGCACTCATTTTTTTATGCGGCGATAACATAAAAACCCGTATGCCTTTTTTGCCACGCATCGCATATTCCGCCGCACTGCCAGTGTCACCCGAGGTCGCACCAAAAATATTTAACTCAGCCTCTTTTTTTGTCAGCGTGTATTCAAACAAATTGCCCAGCAATTGCATTGCCATGTCCTTAAAAGCCAGAGTCGGCCCATTTGATAAGGCTTGTAACAATAGTTTGCGACCGTCCTTGTCTTCCAACACACGCAAAGGTGTGATCTGGCTGGCGTCTTCGCCGTCGCGGACATTGCGGTAAACATCGGCAGTATACGTTTTGTCAGTAATCGCTTTGAGATCATCCTCTGGAATATCAGTGGCAAATTTTTTGAGTACGGCAAATGCCAGATCAGCGTAAGACAACTTGCGCCAAACATTGAGTTCATCGCCAGTGACTTGAGGATAGCTTTTAGGCAGATATAGACCGCCATCAGGAGCCAGACCGCCTAACAGGATTTCAGAAAAATAGGGGCTTGCGGGATGTCCGCGAGTTGAGGCGTATTGCATAAATGATTGATCGTAAGAGACTAAGTTGGAGGGATTTGAATGTAATTTGAAATCTAGCTGAGAATGTCGCTGGAAATATCAATAAGAGCGCGTGCTGAGAAAGCAATCAGCGAAACGCCTTTAGAATGTGTCTGGACAAATATTCTCTCTATTATATCGTTCTTAACACTCAAAAACCTGCGCAAATTTGGTCAAAACTGCTATGTGTTTGCTATTTATTCGGCATGCTCAGTCAGTAACAATCTTTCGGGATGCGAATACACGACAAAATTTTTCTGCCTGACGAATCCTATAAGACACATCCCGGCCTGCTCAGCGAGCCGCACTGCCAATGCTGTTGGAGCAGAAATTGTGGCGAGAATAGCGATATTGGCGCGTGCAGATTTTTGCACTAATTCATAACTGGCACGACTACTCATGATGGCAAAACCGGGTTGCCGGATTGATTTACCTTTTGAGTTAAGCTTGGCATCAATAGCTAACGCACCAACCAATTTATCCAGGGCATTGTGGCGCCCGACATCCTCTCTTACCAGCTGGATTGCCCCCGTCATGTCTACCCAGGCGGCGGCATGCATGGCACCGGTGATGGCATTGATGGGTTGCTTACTTTTTAGTGAGTCGAAAGCCTTCAGCAAAGCTTGCTTATCTAAACGAGTTTCCGGTTGAACATCGCCATTGCTGGCAGACGCATTGCCAGGCATAAGGGCTGGCACGACGATAGGCATGAGAACCGGCACGAGGGTCGGTATATTAAGATCGAGCGCATTCAGACTTTCTAAACCGCATACGCCGCAGCCAGTCTTGCCGATCAGGCTGCGCCGTTTTTCTTTGAGACGGACAAAGCATTCACTGGCGATGGTCATTCGCACTTCTACGCCAACAGTATTTGCCGATTGACCCACCGCGTCATTATTAACGCATTCGATATCGTAAATCTGACTGGCGTGATCAATGATTTGTTCGGCTAGGCTGAAACCGACAGCAAAGTCTTCCAGATCCAAAGGCGTAGCCATCATCACCGCATGTGAGATACCGTTGAAGACTAAGGCGATGGGGATTTCTTCTGCCAACTGGTCCGGCGTAGGTAACACCGGACTATCGTTCTGATTTGCGCTATGGCGCAAGACCGACATTTCGCGATAGGCATGCTCAATTTCTTGGCTCATACTTTTATGTCTAGTTTATTCCTGCGGCGCACAAGCCATACGACCTTTTTCGGTCAAAGAGCAGAGAGTACGGTCATCGATTTGCTGAACCTGAACTAAACCTGGGCCAGCTTGCGTACCTATGACCTGGTCACCTAAATAAGCGATACAACGCAATAAGCTACTTTGGCGCACACGTAGACGCTTACTCAAACGAGCCAGTGACACTGGCTCGCTCTGTGCAGCTAACTCTAGCAATAAGGCTTCGATCAGATCAACAGAAACAGCGAGCGAAGCATCATTTAAATCATTACCCATCAAGCGTGACTTACAGCATCCGGTGCCATCTGCGGCTTGCTTACTGCCTTGCTCTCAGATGAATTTTGACTAGCTGTATGTGGAGTCAATACCACTGGGATCGATTTAGAAGTCGGTGTCCGAGCGAAGTCCGCAAAACTGGATAACGGTATTAGATTATTAGTTTCAGGGAAATAAGCGGCAAGGCAACCACGTGGGATATTGTATTCTACGAGCATGAAACGTTTTGCCTGACGCTGAATTTTGTCGTCACACAAGCTTTCCAGATCAACCCAATCACCGACTTTCATCCCTAATTCTGCGATGTCTTCTTTATTGATAAACAAAACTCTGCGCTCGCCAAACACACCCCGGTAACGATCGTTCATTCCATAGATTGTGGTGTTGTACTGATCATGTGAACGCATGGTACCCAGATTAAATACTGGGGAGGTACGACTTTGGCGAGCCTGATGTATTGGCAAATCCGTCGGTACCGGATGTGCGTAAAAGTTGGCTTTTTTATTCGCTGTAACCCAATTGCGCTCGGATGCAGTGTTACGCAAATGGAAGCCACCAGGCACTTTTACCTTGCTATTGAAATCAGCAAAATCATCAAACACCGCGGCAATTTTGTCGCGAATACGGTCATAATCAGCTGCCAGCCACATCCAATCAGTTTTACTACGACCCTTCAGTGTCGCTGCTGCCATGCGCGCCACGATCATAGGTTCTGACAGCAAATTATTGGAGGCTGGCGCATTAATCCCGGACGACAGATGCACCATACTCATAGAATCCTCAACACTAACTGCTTGCGGACCAGTCTCTTGTATATCAATCTCGGTACGGCCAAGACATGGCAAGATCAAGGCCTCACGTCCGCAAATCAAGTGACTACGATTGAGCTTGGTCGCTACATGTACAGTCAAAGCACAATTTTGCAAAGCGCGATGTGTTAAGTCGGTATCAGGTGTAGCGGTGGCAAAATTACCGCCCATTGCGAAGAACACTTTATTTGATTCATCCAGCATCGCTTGTATAGCACCAACGGTGTCGTAACCGTCTTCACGTGGCGGTACAAAATCAAATACCTGTCCTAGCCGATCCAAAAATGCCGGACTAGGTTTCTCATAAATTCCCATTGTGCGATCGCCTTGCACATTGCTATGACCACGCACAGGACAAGGACCAGCACCAGGCCGCCCAATATTCCCGCGTAGTAGCAACAGATTGACGATCATCTGTATTGTGGCGACAGAATGTTTATGCTGAGTGATACCCATACCCCAGCAGGCAATCACTTTACCTGCGCCGATATAAATATCAGCAGCACGCTGGATTTGTGCGCGCTCTAAACCAGATTCACGCAACACAACATCCCAAGGCTCAGCCATGACATCGGCAGCAAAGCTATCAAAGTTAGCGGTGTGCTCGGCAATAAAATCAAGATCAATGATGCGCGCTTTACCAGCTTGTTGAGCTGCTAGATCAGCCTCCAGCACGCATTTGATCATGCCTTTAACCGTGGCTAAATCGCCACCAATTTTTACCTGAAAATAATCGGAAGAAATTGAGGTTGATTGATCTCCGATCATCTCCACCATGTTTTGCGGATTTTGGAATTTTTCTAAACCACGTTCACGCAAAGGATTAAAAGAAACAATTGATGCGCCACGTTTAGACGCCGCACGCAACTCACCGAGCATGCGCGGATGATTAGTGCCAGGATTTTGTCCAAAAATTAAAATCGCATCTGCGACTTCAAAATCTGACAACAGAACGGTGCCTTTGCCAACACCAATTGCAGCCTTCATTGCAAAGCCAGAAGGCTCGTGGCACATGTTAGAGCAGTCAGGGAAATTATTGGTACCAAACTCGCGTACAAATAACTGATACAAGAATGCAGCCTCGTTGCTGGTGCGGCCTGATGTATAAAAGATAGCATCGTTAGGTGATGCCAGCGCATTCAGGCGCTTAGCGATCAGATCAAATGCTTGTGCCCATTCGATTACCTGATATTTGTCCGTGGCACGATCGTATTGCATAGGTTGCGTTAAGCGTCCCTGCCCCTCCAGCCAAAAATCGGTTTGTTCGCTTAGCCACTGCACTGTATGTTTGGAAATTAACTCTGGTGTAGCGCGGCGCGCTGTAGATTCTGCCGCGACTGCTTTTGCACCATTTTCACAAAACTCAAACGTCGATGTATGGTCTTGATCAGGCCATGCACAACCAGGGCAATCAAAGCCATCTGGCTGATTCGCCGACAATAAAGTACGCGCGCCTTTACCGGGAATACCTTGCTGGAAAATCTGCTCAGCAACACTTTTTAAGGCACCCCAGCCACCAGCAGGACGGTCATACACTTGAACTATTTTTTTGCTCATAATTGCGCTCTTCATTTTACTAACGGTTTGAACTTTGAAAACGTGGCTTTTGAAAACTTGGAGTTTAAAAATTGGGACTTTAATACGGGCTTTGAGAACTTAAATTTTTCTACATTATCAATAAAGTCGATAAGTATAGAAATCCAAATTTCGTAATATTTTCTAAGTCTACGCCAAAAAAAAAGATCGCACTGAGGCGACCTTTTTTTTGCTTACATCTGAGGTTCTTGCAAAACGAAACACCGGAGAGTAATTTTATTGCGAGAAGCGCAAAATAGATGAGAAAGGAGCGGCCATTTCTGGCAAGATGAAAGTGACTAAACAACCATCTGCGCTCCGCTATGAATCCTACACAACGCCTGCTGATAATGCAACGCTGGAATTTACTGCAACACGATTTGCTACCGGAGATAAAACAGCAATGCGGGTCACTGACGCCGAAGCTGGAAAAATTGATTCATGTACTAGACTGGGTGCGCATCGAAGAATTTGTGTCGGACCAATGGCAAGGGATAGGACGCAAACCGCATGACCGTGGTGCATTGGCCAGCGCCTTCATCGCCAAAGCTGTGTTGGGGCTCAATACAACAGCGGCCTTAATAGAACGATTGACGATGGATCGCAGTTTAAAACGGCTGTGCGGCTTTGAGATGTGGAAAGAAGTTCCGAATGAAGCCACTTTTTCGCGCGCCTTTGGCGAATTTGCCCAAGCCAAATTAGCGGAGAAAGTGCACGAAGCGCTGATCAAGAGTTATTTAGGCGACAGCCTCATTGGACACATCAGCCGTGACGGCACGGCGATTGCGGCGCGCGAGAAGCCGAAGAAACACATGAAAGTTGTTTCCGTAGAAAAGGCCCAAAAGCAGCGCCGTGGACGGCCAAAGAAAGGCGAGATAAGGCCGCCAAAGGAAGAGAAAGTGACCAAGATAGGCTGGCAGTTGACGCAAACTTTACCGAGCATCGTCAATGCTTTACCCAAAGAGTGTGACCGCGGCACTAAATGCAATGCGCAAGGTTATAAAGTGAGTTGGAACGGCTACAAGCTGCATATCGACACCGCTGACTGCGGCGTTGCCATCAGTGCGCTATTGACCAGCGCCTCGGTGCACGATAGTCAAACGGCGGTGCCGTTAGCAACGATGACGGCCGCACGAGTAACGAATTTGTACGATTTGATGGATGCAGCGTATTGCAGTGAAGAGTTAAGGGCACACAGCAAAAGTCTTGGCCACGTGCCATTAATTGATCACAACGCACGCGGCGGGGAGAAGAAACCGTTCGCCCCGCATGAACAACAGCGTTATAAAGAACGCACGCAAGCTGAACGTACCAATGGCAGGCTGAAAGACGAATTTGGTGGCACGACAGTACGGGTGCGTGGTAGCGAAAAAGTGATGTCGCATTTGATGTTTGGTTTATTGGTATTGACCGCAGATCAGTTGATGCGTTTATTTACGTAACAGCTTTGCTTTTAAAGAGTCGAAAAAAACAACGTTTCCCAACGTTCATAGGGGCAGTGATGGTCACATAGGGATTGACACGCCATAAAACGATAATCCGGCACAAATTCATGTCACATGTGCCGCTTCAAACAAGAAAACCAATCGCAACAGTGGCCACACCCATGCTCGACTTTACTGGTTTGGGTATTTTGCAAGAAGCTCATCTATTATTTAAATAACAAAACAGCTTTTTGCAAAGTGATCCAAATACCGATTGCTAATGGGATACCTACTGCTGCCCAGGCAAACAATACGGTTGCTTGGCTAGTCGAACCGCCTTTTCCAACGACGCTGCCATCGGTAGAGCTGGCGATAACACGATCATGTGCCAGCTTGCGTTCAGTCGCCAGCTCTTCATCTGTCATAAAAGTACTGTCTTTAACAGGGCGCACTAATAAATTACAAATAAAGCCGAGAACTAACATACCCGCCAAGATGTACATGGTGATGTCATATGCCTGGGCTTTTGCTACGCCATGCGCCAATTGGTATTCGCGGATATACGTAATCAGCAAAGGTCCGAGCACACCCGCAGTTGACCATGCAGTCAGCAAACGACCGTGGATAGCACCAACCATTTGCGAGCCGAACATATCTGCCAAATACGCTGGCACAGTGGCAAAACCACCACCATACATAGATAAGATAATGCAGAAAAATAATACGAACAACGCCAGACTACCTGCATGTGCAACAGTAGGAATCGATGCGTAAAGAATGAAGCCAAGTACAAAGAAGACGAAGTAAGTACCTTTGCGACCGATATAGTCTGAAATCGACGCCCAGAAGAAGCGACCACCGATGTTAAACAAGGACAGCAAACCAGTAAATGCGGCTGCGATAGTCGCAATCTGTTTCTTTTGATCTGGATTTAAGTCATTGAAGCCAAGATCGACACCAATCAATTTACCGCCAAATACTTCTTGCAGCAAAGGCGATGCCATACCCAAGATACCAATACCAGCAGACACGTTTAAGCACAAAACAGCCCAGATCAACCAGAATTGCTTAGTCTTCCAAGCCTTATTCAAGTGAACATGTTTGTTCGTGATCATTGCATTGTTCGTTTGTACTGGAGGCGTCCAACCGGCTGGCTTCCAACCAGAAGCGGGTACACGGTAACCAAATGCACCAGCCATCATAAATACAAAATAAATCGCAGACATGACCAAAAAGGTTTGCCATACGCCGACAGAGGTAGGTGTTGCGAAATGACGCATCAACCAATCAGCTAATGGTGATCCAATCAAAGCACCGCCACCAAAGCCCATGATCGCCATACCAGTTGCCATGCCACGCTTGTCCGGAAACCATTTAATTAGCGTCGATACTGGTGAAATATAGCCCAAACCCAAGCCAATACCACCGATGACACCACCGCCCAACCACAACAGCCAGGCTTGATGCGTGTACACACCAAAGGAGGAAATCACCAGACCACCACACCAGCACAATGCGGAAACCACACCAGCTTTTCGTGGGCCTGCACGTTCCAGCCAACCACCAAATAAAGCAGCGGAGGAGCCGAGGAAGATGAAGAACAAGGTATACATCAACGTCAGAGTAGAGATTTTCCAATCGCAATCGCTGGAAAACAGCTCTTGCAACAGACCAACATCACTGGCACAGGCAAGCGGTTTATCGATACCGATCGCTTTCGAAAGCGGCAACCAAAAAACAGAGAAACCATACGCCATACCGATACAAAGATGGATCGCCAAAGCCGCAGGCGGTACTAGCCAACGATTGAAGCCTTTACCAGCAATGGTGCGCTCCTTAGCTAGCAAAGAAAATTGTGATTGCGACATAAATACTTGCCTTTACGTTGAAGGTAATCAAAAAAATAGCCTATGCCTAACAAAGATGTAGCTGTCCCATTAGCGCTAGTATTGTCTTATGAGAAATTCTTTTCAGCAATAATTTTATTTGTTATGGTTACTAATATTAGAACATTCCATCAAGAAATAAATATGTTTGTTCTTTTTTTGCCCAGTTTTAAATTTGAGAAAAAACTTGAGCAATCTAAACGATTTATTTTGCTTAATTTTCGCTTAATTACGAAACTACCGACGATAAAATACGCAGACAAAATCAATATACTGGCTACAGTATTTATGTACCACCCAATAATTCATTGGAGAATAAGAGCATTTAATAAAATTAAAATGGGAGTATATAAAAAAACCTAAAGTGCAACCCAAGATATTGCTCAGCCACTCCACACAACTGCCTGTGTGTAACGACAGCCCTAATCTGTCGCAAACTTATTCAAACCCATACAAATTGAACCGAATAAATTTGCGCTTTTCTAATTGTTTTAGGAAATTGACAATCAATATCGAGCTGTATGGCCGTTGATAACTGTAGCTTTTTAGCGCCAGTATCAAGAACGTAAAATCATTGCGCCTGCTTCAACTGCTCCAAAATTGCAGGATTTTCTAGTGTAGAAATATCTTGCGTAATTTCTTCGCCTTTTGCCAACAAGCGCAGCAAACGACGCATGATTTTACCCGAACGGGTTTTGGGTAAATTATCGCCGAAGCGGATTTCTTTTGGCTTTGCGATAGGGCCGATTTCTTTGGCAACCCAGTTACGCAACTCAGTCGCAATTTGTTTGGCTTCATCACCAATCGGACGAGTACGTTTTAAGACTACAAAGGCACAAATTGCTTCGCCAGTAGTATCGTCCGGCTTGCCTACGACTGCGGCTTCTGCCACTAGAGGATGTGCGACCAGAGCTGATTCAATCTCCATCGTACCCATGCGATGTCCGGAGACATTCAGCACATCGTCAATCCGGCCGGTAATCGTAAAATATCCGGACTCTTTATTCCGAATCGCACCATCGCCTGCAAGATACATGGTGCCGCCAAACTCTTCCGGGAAATAACTTTTCTTAAACCGCTCAGGGTCGCCCCAGATGGTTCGTATCATCGATGGCCAAGGACGTTTGACCACCAGAATGCCGCCCTGCCCGTTAGGCAGATCATGTCCTGTTTCATCTACAATCGCCGCCATAATCCCTGGCAATGGCAAGGTGCAAGACCCCGGCACCAAGGGCGTTGCTCCTGGCAACGGCGTCATCATGTGACCACCAGTTTCGGTCTGCCAGAAAGTATCGACGATAGGACATTTTTGGTTGCCAATATGGTTGTAATACCACATCCAGGCTTCAGGATTGATTGGCTCACCAACTGACCCCAACAAACGCAAGGAGGACAGATCATATTGTTTAGGATGAATTTTTTCGTCACCATCTGCCGCTTTAATCAAGGAGCGGATCGCTGTTGGTGCGGTATAAAAAATCGTGGCTTTATGTTTTTGGATCATGTCCCAAAAGCGACCGGCATTCGGGAAGGTAGGAATACCTTCAAAGACGATTTCAGTAGCACCTGCGGCTAACGGCCCATAAGTAATATAGGTGTGACCAGTGACCCAGCCAATGTCAGCAGTACACCAGAAGACATCGTCTGGCTTAAGATCAAAGGTCCATTTCATTGTCAGAATCGCCCACAGCAAATAGCCGCCGGAGGAATGCTGAACACCTTTCGGTTTGCCAGTCGACCCTGAGGTGTAAAGAATAAATAAAGGATGCTCAGCGCTGACCCATTCAGGCTCGCACACATCGGATTGAATTGCGACCAGATCATGCATCCATAGATCGCGACCTTCAACCACTGGCACGTTGCCGCCAGTACGTTTGTAGATCACCACATTTGTGACCTTCTCGCAACCACCCAGAGCAAGTGCCTCATCGACGATCACTTTCAGCGGCAAGTGCTTACCGCCGCGCACCTGTTCGTCTGCCGTGATGACGGCTACCGCGCCCACATCTAAAATCCGCTCCTGCAGCGACTTCGCAGAGAAGCCACCAAACACGACCGAATGCGTGGCGCCTATCCGTGCGCACGCTTGCATAGCGACCACGCCCTCGACTGACATCGGCATATAAATAACGACGCGATCACCCTTACTGATACCAAGGGACTTCAAACCATTCGCAAATTGACAAACTTTTTGATGTAGCTCTTTGTAGGTGACTTTAGTCACATCACCATCATCCGACTCAAAAATCACGGCAACTTTATCGGCATTTCCGTTCTGCAGATTCACGTCCAAACAGTTATAGGACACATTCAATAAACCGTCTTCAAACCATTTATAAAATGGCGCTTCGGATTCATCTAATACTTTATTGAAAGGTGTATGCCAGTGGAGATTTTCTCGCGCCAGTCTGGCCCAAAAACCTTCATAGTCCTGCGCGGCTTCAGCGCATAGCACCTGATAGGCATCCATCCCAGAAATTGTCGCATTGGCAGCAAATGCAGCAGGCGGTGGAAAAACACGGGTTTCGGCTTTGACGGCGTCGAGGTCAGACATGATTATCTCCAGCTTATTGTAATTAGTTGAGTATCGTTCAGGCTCAGTCTAGGCTGACTGAGCTTATTGCAATTGCCATAAATTACCGTCATTCAACAGACTCAGATACCTGGACTTGCGCAAAATTGTTCCCGCAAAGCGTAACGACGACGGCAGTATTTTATTGCCGCTCACCGCTACAACGCAGTTGGGCGATTTTGGGTAAGACCTCATATCAATGTTCATCGGCATCATAATTGTAGTAGATGCGGTCTATTGCTAACAGCGTGATCGGCAAACAATAGATAACATTGCAGTATTGGCGCAAGACAACAGTACATAACGACAGCTCATACCATAGGCGCAGAGACTTACTTAAGCCTTACGGTCGGAAAATTCGCCGAAACCAGCACTCACCAATCATGCTATCGCCGTGTAAAATACGGGCTAACTCAGTTTTTTACCACTTACGATTCCGACTATGTCAAAACCTGACGCACCGCACAAACTTTCTCCTATCGCCGGCATAATTTTTTTTAGCCGCTGGTTGCAACTACCTCTGTATCTAGGATTGATACTTGCGCAAGCAGTCTATGTATTTCATTTTTGGGTTGAACTCAGCGATTTAGTCGGCGCTGCTTTAGGTAACCAATCGGCACTTGATCACATTTTGGATGCTGTCAGCGTTACCAATGCAACTCGCCCTACCAAACTCAATGAAACCACGATCATGTTAGTGGTACTTGGCCTGATCGACGTTGTGATGATTTCTAATTTGCTGATCATGGTGATTATTGGCGGATATGAAACCTTCGTCTCTCGGCTTGGCATTGAGGGTCACAGGGACCAGCCAGAGTGGTTATCGCATGTCAACGCAACGGTGTTGAAAGTCAAATTGGCAATGGCGATCATTGGCATCTCTTCTATTCATTTGCTGAAAACGTTTATTAATGCGTCCGCTTATGATCCAAAAACACTCATTGCACAAACAGTCATTCATATCGCATTCTTATTATCCGCACTGTCAATTGCCTACTGCGATAATTTGCTGACTAAGACGCATAACGAAACACATAAAAAGCTCAGCCATTAAGACGATCGATAGCACTTCACGCGTGTAATGACCAACAAAGAATCGTCATGCACACGGTAATGAAGAATATAGATCAATATCAATGCACCATTATTTTTTAAGCTGATCACACCGATTTTTCTACCTAGCCAAGAGCCATATCATGACAGTCATTAAACAAGACGACCTGATCGAATCCGTTGCCGCTGCTTTGCAATACATCAGCTACTACCATCCTGCCGATTACATTGCCCATCTGGGACGTGCTTATGAAGCAGAACAAAGTCCTGCAGCCAAAGATGCAATCGCACAAATCTTGACCAACTCGCGTATGTGCGCGGAAGGCCATCGTCCGATTTGCCAGGATACGGGCATCGTCAATGTATTTATGAAAATTGGTATGGGCGTGCGCCTAGAAGGTTTCACCACTTCCATCACGGATGCCGTGAATGAAGGTGTGCGTCAGGGTTATGCCAACGCAGATAACGTCTTACGCGCATCGATCGTCGCTGATCCATTGTTCGACCGTAAAAACACCAAAGACAATACACCCGCTGTGATCCATATGGAGCTGGTACCGGGGAATACGATTGATATTCAGGTCGCAGCCAAAGGCGGTGGTTCTGAGAACAAATCTAAATTTGTCATGCTCAATCCGTCCGATTCTCTGATTGACTGGGTGATGAAAACCGTCCCGACCATGGGTGCAGGCTGGTGTCCACCGGGCATGCTCGGTATCGGTATTGGTGGTACTGCAGAAAAAGCCATGTTGATGGCAAAAGAATCCTTGATGCAAGACATCGACATGTATGAATTAAAGCTGCGTGGCCCACAAAACAAAACGGAAGAGCTGCGTATTGAACTCTGCGACAAGATCAATGCCCTCGGCATCGGCGCCCAAGGTCTCGGCGGTTTGACTACCGTACTGGACGTCAAGATCAATATGTATCCGACTCACGCAGCATCGAAGCCAGTCGCAATGATCCCTAACTGCGCGGCGACACGCCATGCGCATTTTGTAATGGATGGCTCTGGTCCGGTCTATATGGATCCGCCATCGCTTTCTACCTGGCCCAAAGTGCAGTGGACAGCGGATACAGAAAAATCCAAACGCGTCGATCTCAATACTCTGACCAAAGAAGAAGTCGCATCCTGGACGCCGGGCCAGACTTTGCTGCTCAACGGCAAAATGTTAACCGGTCGCGATGCTGCCCATAAGCGCATTCAAGACATGCTGGCCAAAGGCGAGAGCTTGCCAGTCGATTTCACAAACCGCGTCATTTATTATGTTGGTCCGGTCGATCCGGTACGCGACGAGGCTGTTGGCCCTGCAGGTCCTACCACCGCGACACGGATGGACAAATTCACCGACATGATGCTGGAAAAAACCGGACTGATCTCGATGATTGGTAAAGCAGAGCGCGGCCCGGCCGCAATCGAATCCATCAAAAATCACAAATCAGCCTATCTGATGGCAGTGGGCGGCGCGGCTTACCTCGTCTCGAAAGCAATTAAAACTGCCACCGTGGTCGGCTTTGCCGATTTGGGTATGGAAGCGATTTATGAATTTGACGTAGTCGATATGCCTGTGACTGTTGCGGTCGATTCTAACGGTACCTCGGTGCACAACACCGGTCCAAAAGAATGGCAAGCCAAGATCGGCATTATCCCAGTCGCAAATTCTTAATTTAAATCTCTCAAGTCAAAATACGCCTATGATCGTAAAAATTGATGCAGCCATAGGCGTATTTGATTCTGGTATCGGCGGTCTGTCGGTACTTCAGCATATCCGTAAAGACCTTCCCCACGAACATGTGATCTACTTCGCCGATTCGGGCTTTGCGCCCTATGGTGACAAACCAGAATCGCTGATCGTAGAACGTAGTCTTGCGGTCGCCCAATTCTTAACTGAACATAGTTGTAAGGCGCTGGTAGTTGCCTGCAACACCGCCACTGCCGCGGCGATTAAAGCCTTACGACAGGCGTATCCCGATCTGAACCTCGTCGGTGTAGAGCCAGGCTTAAAGCCTGCTGCACAACAAAGTCAAAACGGTATCGTCGGTGTATTAGCGACCCAAGCGACCCTGCAAAGTGAAAAGTTCACTGCACTACGCGATCAGTTGTCGGCAGAAACCGGAGTACAGTTTTTTTCACAAGCCTGCGTAGGCTTAGTCAATCAGATCGAAAAAGCCGAACTACATTCAGCAGAGACTGTCCGCCTGCTACACCAATACCTGACTCCGTTATTGCAACAAGGTGCAGATACGATCGTACTTGGCTGCACCCACTACCCGTTTGTCGCTGAGCTGATTTTAAAAATTATTGCTGAATTCAAAACCGGCAACCCACAACCGAGCGTGAAATTAATCGACACCGGCAAAGCGGTCAGCAAACAATTAACACGCTTGTTGGCGAGCAGTAAACACGCGACTGAGACCGTATCAGATTCAAAAGCAGCATCGGATACAAAAACAGCATCAGGCTCAAAGTCTCACTCCATAGTTGATGCTGCAACCAAGTTAATTGTCTATACCACAGGAAGCTCAACGACATTGGCATATGCACTTGATCGACTACTTCACATCAAAGAAAAAGACCGAGAAATTATGCATTTATCGGTCTCTTCCAAACTCGCTAAAGTCAATTAGCCCTGATCATCAAGCAACCTAACGCTAGCGCAACTCCTCACGCTAGCAACGCAGCTACGGCTTTACCGTACTTAATCGTGGTTTCTGCCGGCAGCCAATTACCCGTTGATTCCTGGCGACCTTGCAAAACAAAGCGAGGATGCGCTTGAGCTAAATTGTCGGCCGCCTGTTTAGACAATTCTCCGATCTTGCCTTTTTTAAGCCGGTTCACGACCAGACTCAATTCCGTATCTGAAAAATCACGCAGCATATCGTAGTCACCGTCGCTATCACCAGCAACAAAGATCGGACCATAGCCCTTCTTCGCGACCAGTTCCCGCTTGATCACCTCGGATTTTCCTGGTCCCCAATTGATCGGCCAATTCTTGCGATAGACATTTTTAAAGATCTCGCCGTCTTTCTCTAAACGCAATCCCAATACGTTCTGACGTTCAACATGAAAACCATATTTGGGTTGAGTCGCAAACACGGCAACAACGTCTTCCAACGAAGCGGTGCTGACATAAACGTCAATACCATGTGTGCGGAACGCGCTCATCAAACTGGCGATCTCGGTCGCCAAACGTATTCCATGGAAATGACTAGTCATGATCACACCGGCCTTACCAGACAAAGCAAGTGGGCTCGTATATTTGGTCTTGGTCAGACTCATACCCAGATTGGCGTCGTTGGATGCCTCCGCTAATTTGCTCAAATCGGCAATACTCATATTGGTGAAGAAATAGATAATCCATGGATAACCGACCGCAACACCATGAGTATCATTAATTGCTTCATATAAGAAATACAGCTTGGCACGGAAATCCTGGAACTGTTCTGTCTGGGTAATTTCTTCCAGCGATTTATTGCCGTTCATGAGTTTGAAATTCGCATTCAAGAATGCATAATCGGCATCCAGATCGCTACAAATCGATTCCAAATCCACGACATCGCCTGCCGCGTTTTTGTAGTCAGGCATAAATTTTCCAACAGGGACATTTTGGCGAATAATCGCTGAGAATTCTGTTGGTGTCAGTTTGAAGGACAAGGTATTGATCTGATACATCAACAAAGCTTCTTCGCAATCATTCATGATGCTGGTGTTATCCCAATCAAACACGGCATAAGGACGACGCTTAGCAGAGTACTTTTTCGAGGTATTGCCATGTTTAGCGATTAGCGCTTCGATCAACTCTCTGTTACGCGGCGACCATTTAGCGCTATCGATACTGACTTCAGCGACTGCACGCACAGGTTTGGTTTGTGCTTCAGCGCTGGCGACCATGCCAACACTTGCCGCACCTGCCAAAATGCCTTGCAAGAGATGACGGCGTTGAATGGATGGCTTAGTCGCTGCTGCACGCGTAGGCTGAATGATGGGTTGTGTTGCGGGGGGCGCTATTTTTGGCTTGACCAATTCAGCTGTCGATTGATTGACTAATAATTTTGCTAGTTGACTTGGACGCTTGAGCATGACGATTCTCGACAGAAAATAAATAGCCCAAGTGTAAGAATGATTTATGACTGGCTAACGACAATCAAACATCATTCTCATCATTGCTGAGTGTCACACCATTTTCCATACAGCAAGTCTGCGAAGTACTGGCATCAATGCAGACAAATAGAGAATTTCAACTCAAAAAAATCCGAGATATTTCATATACTCCCTCTTATTTTTATAAATTCCCCCTTATTGTCCAATAATTATATGGACACTTTACATTTACTAGATGGGAGTATATTTTCGAGCATAGTTATCATGACCGATCCAATCACTATGCAAAGATTGGGTTTGAGTGTAACTCTATATGACCAGCGACGATGCGATACCGGATCCCAGGCTGTGATGGGATGACGCGCTTGGTAATTTAGGTTTAATTTAATTGGATCAATCTCCCCAATTTTATTTGAACAGCCATCTACGCAGAAGTCCGGTAAGACTATTCAAACTAGCGTTGGGTAGATAACCAATTGGCTATTTGCTGCATCACCCACCCTGCATCATCCAATGGCAAATCATGCCCGGCGCTTGGATGCAGTTTGATCTCACAACTCCATAACTCTGCTAATTGGCGAGAGCATGCTGGATTGACTAAGTCATCTCCCAAACCCGCAAGCAACAAGGTCGGCATTGGTGGCGCGGCATAAGGTGCGCGATATCGCAGCGCCGCCGCCAATTGCCGCAGGATATTGCCGCGGCGAATAGGATATTCCTCAGCATAAGCAACCCATCGCTTTAACAGCGCCGGAGCTTGCTGCGTGTCTGCTTGCTTGCTGGTGATACGCATAATCAGCGCCTCGCGGTGCTCGACCGCGCCACGCAGTAAAGTACCAAGTAACGCAGGATAATTTTGGGGACGCAGGCGATGATAAAACGGATTGTGCGGCGCCAGACTGGTGTTGATCAGCACCATCTTCTCGACTTCGCCCGGATACAAACGACTCCAGGCCACCGCCGCCATCGCGCCAAGTGACAAGGCGGCGACGTGATAAGGAGGTGGATGAGACAACGCCAACAATTGTAGACGAACAGATTCGACCATTGCCTCAACACTGGTCGCGCTGACTTGTTCGCACAAGTGTCCATTGCCCGGAAAATCTAAAGTCACTACGGCAGCATCAGCCGCAATAACTTGAAACATTTGAGGAAAGTCACCCCAATGACGCTGCTCTCGCATCAAACCTCGTAGCAACACCCAGCTTGCCATCAGGCTGATCTCTTCATGGCCGATACCAGCGCGCCACAGCCCGCTCCTGAACACGGCAACGTGTCGGTCCTTTGGTCAGCCAATGCTCGTGACCACAAGTCGCCCGCATTAAAAAATCCAGCCAGACCGTATGGCGACGCAACACCCTCTGTAAGCGATGCTCGGCCACCGGATTAAACATGCCGTGACGCGAAAATAATTGGCGCGGATTTTTCTTCACCCACAACCATGACCCCATCTCTAGAGTAAACGGCAAAAAAGTTTTAGAAGGATCTTGCTGCGCCTGTAAATAGAGATAATCCCAGATGTCGCCGTGGGTTTGATATTGCAGACTTTGAGGCTCAAACAGATAACGATGATTGGGATAAGTTTGCTGAAACAATTCTTCCAGCGAGAGAATATCGGCGATGTGCTCGATTGGATGCACACTATGCGCATGTGGAAACCATACCCGGTCACGCAAACCAAAGCCCGAATGACAATCAACTGCGATACTAAACTGACGACTTAACAATTCATCCTGAACGATTTTGCACAAAGCTTGATTTTCTAGTTCCATCTCCGCGCCGGCAACACCTCGATACCAAGGCAAATGGCGGCTGATACGATGGCCACCCAACAAAAAAGGCACTTTATCCGCCGCCTCTACCGGAGAATTACGCATCAGATCCACGCCCTGTGGATTGCTGCGTGTCGCCTGCCACATTCCGCCCGGATTAATCAACGGCATAAACACCAGACGCACGTCTTGCAGCATATGATGGAGACTTTTATCCCATGCCAGCCGCGAGATCAGACCACGCAAAAAACTTAACAAGACCTGAGTGCCGATCCGCTCCAAACCATGAATGCCACCAAAAAACCCTATCGCCGGCACGGCAGGATCAGGATTGCCCAGACAAAGTTTGTAGACCGGAAAGCGTTTATGTTTGACACTCACCTCGCAAGCAACCGACGCCTCCAGATGCCCTCGCCCAAGGGTCAGGATGCGTTCCAATTCTTGCATTTCAGGCAGAGCAGGCATGATAGTAGCGGCAGCGATGGCGGTAGAAATAGAATTTGCGATGCTAGTAGACAACTGCAAGGAAAGCAAGGCGAATGCAGAAATTGCCACTTTCCAGTGAAAAATACGGATCATCTCTAAAGATGCATAGAGAAGTTTTACTTAATTTGTCAATTAGGACTTACGCAAAATTATCCCGGCAAGGCGTAGCGACGAAGATAGTACTTGAGTACAGCTAGGAGCTACGACACAGCCGGGGCGGTTTTGCGTAAGTCCTATCTATAAACTCTTCTTAGTCAATCTCGTCTTCAACGGTTCATAATCAGCTTGTCTCAGTTTTGATCCGGAGCATTTTTAACGCCCTCTTTAACCTGCTTCGTCATTTTTTTATTTTGATTCTCGAAGTCTTTAACCAGCTTATTACAAATAGTTTTCTTCGCCTCGCACAACACGCCCATCTCGACGTAAAGATCGCCGTTCGACCGATTCTTTAACGTCCGCTTTACTACTGCGGGATAGGCCGGGTAAGTTGGTGGTGTGAACGACCAGATCGTCATCCCATCAGCCTCGGTGATGATAGTCCATGCGTCAGGCGTGGTATTGACCGATACATCAGGCTTTGCATTGACCGCCTCCAACGCTGAAGCGACGGTCTTAAATCCGGTGCCAGATATTTTAGATGGAGCGGCTTTGGCCATCGTTTTTTCAGTCTGCGCGTACGCAATTGAGGCATAAACGGATAAGCTCATCAGCAATGCAGTACGAGCGAATAGTTGGATCATTAGTAGCTCCTCAAAATAAACGGGGATCAGTATGAAAAATTTCTTACAGCAAAAGAACCTATGTTACCCAACATCATATTACGAATATTGACAGACACTTAATTTCAAAATCATCGAAATCACAAAAGATCTAATCCCCAAAATAAATCTTTTTTTTGTGATTCAATTAAATCTAGATCACTCATCAAGCTTGAGCAACATATCCTTGTCAGAATATGCGGAAATTACAGAAACATATACCCCACCCCGCCATGCGCTAGCCGCCCCTTCCTCTCAGGTAAATCACAACGATCGACAACCCATCCTGCGTATTCTGCAGTTGGTCGCATAAGGCTTGTTTGCTAAAAGGGTGGAGGTTACAGTCGCGGCTATTCACTTTATTCATCCCGTCCACGACTATTTTTAAGAGACACTTCTATGTCCTCCAGCATCCTACAACCTGGCATCACCCTCCCACTTGGTCACCGTATTTTGCGCTTCCCTCTGATACGGATTGTGCTTGCGCTGATCGCGTTCATGTTACCGTTTTTATTAATACAGGCCGGCTCATCGAAGCTGTTCGACGACAAATTATTTATCAAACTCGGACAATTGACTGGCGCGCTCATTGGCTATCTTTGCTATGCAATGTATGTACGCAAGATCGAACAACGTGCCGTTACCGAGCTGTCTTTGCGTGGGTTGACAAAAGAATTTGGCGTTGGTTTTTTACTCGGTAGTTTGATGGTGTGCGTCACCGTGGGCATCATCGCATTGATGGGCGGATTTCAGATCACGGCCACATCCTCATGGACTGTGATTTTGATCCCTCTGTTGATGCATCTGACGATTGGATTGGTAGAAGAGATACTTCTGCGTGGCGTATTCTTCCGCATTGTTCAGCAATCATTGGGAAGCTGGTTAGCCTTGTTAGCATCTGCGGTGCTCTTTGGTGCCATGCATCTGGTGAACGACAACATCACGGTACTAGGCTTTGCTAGCATCACCGCTGCCGGTTTATGGCTCGCGTCTGCTTTTATGCTGACTGGTAGATTGTGGATGTGTGTGGCAATGCATGCCGCGTGGAATTTTTTTCAAGGCGGTATCTTTTCGGTAGCGGTGTCTGGTCATCCGGTACGCAATGGCTTATGGATCAGCAAAATCAATGGGCCGGACTGGATGACGGGCGGCGCTTTTGGCATTGAAGGTTCTGCGATTGCATTCACCATCGTGGTGGTAGTCACCGTCGGTTTGTTATATCAAGCAGCTCGAGACGGCCGCATTGTACAACCTTTTTGGAAGAGGATCGATCGCAATTTTTGATTGCAATTTTTGATCGAAAATAGTGATCATTATCGTCACCGATCAACTAAGATTGCAACGCTGAGACGATAAGACCGCGCTGTAAAAATACGCAATCAATCCTGCTGTCTTCCATATGAATGGCATCGTTTCGAAAGTAGCTAATGCAAAAACTATCTGCTGTATTTTGTGTATTGTGCGCCAGCGCCGTTACTTTGTTTTCTTCGCTCGCACAAGCGCAAAGCGGCACCGCAAGCACGGCAACGGCATCAGACAAAATACCGCCATTGGTATGCCAATCAAAGACACAAAAAATTAATGAACAACGGTTCGTCCTTATTGGCGGGATCAAACAATGGGTGACGATCAAGGGAAATAGCTGCGCTAATCCAGTGATACTGATTGTGCATGGTGGGCCCGGCAATCCTCTCACACCTTATGCAGCGAACATGTATGCTGACTGGGAGAATGATTTCACGCTGGTGCTATGGGATCAGCGTGGCGCAGGCTTAACTTATGGTGAGAACAAACCAGCAGCTGGCGCGACACTGACGTTAGAGCAATTGAGCAATGATGGCGTCGAACTGGCAGCTTATCTGACCCATTATTTAGGGCAAAAGAAGCTCATCCTGATGGGCGGATCGTGGGGCTCTATATTGGGTGTGTACATGGTCAAAGCGCAACCGGCACTTTTTCAAGCGTATATCGGTACTGCGCAAGTGGTGAGTTATCGCGATAACCAGACCGCGACATATTCCAAACTACAGGCGCTGGCACGCGCCACAGATGATAAGGCGACGCTCACGATACTCGATACCATGGGCGCTCCACCTTGGACAAATCCGCGTAACTTTGGCATCGTGCGCCGCATCCTGCGCAAATATGAAGCGAAGGTCAGTACTCCACCGCCAGCCAACTGGTGGGTACCCGCGGCAGCGTATTCAACGCCAAAAATACTCGCGGACTTTGAAGAGAGTGAAGAATATTCTTTCGTTCAGTTTGTGGGAATGAATGGCGACGGGATGTTTTCAAAAGTCGATTTACCCAAACTGGGGACTCAGTTTGACGTGCCATTTTTCCTCGTCCAGGGAGTAGAGGATTTGCTATCCACGCCAGAGATAGCACAACGGTATTTTGATAGCATCACCGCACCGAAAAAAGCGTTTGTCCTGGTACCGCATGCCGGCCACGATCCAAATCAAGTGACGCTAGATGCACAATATAAGTTGCTTAAAGAAAGCGTTCCGCAGACTACTTACTTGAAAAAATAAAGTCGCTTGTCGATCAACTCGCTGGTAGCACACTGCGCTGTCATTCATGCGTTTAATTGAGCGCATGTGCTACCTAACTTTGAACCAAGCTTGAACTATTCAATGCATTTCGCTATTAAATTCAATTCACTTTATCCAGCAGTGGCTTGCGGTTTCAATTTTTTATACAGCGCTTGTAATGTACTAACCACCAACAACACCAAACCACCTGCGATCAAACCTGCAACTGTATTCAGCAAGGACGGCAAGATCGTCGTGACCAGACCACCCAAACTACCCACATTGCTGGCCGCTGCGGTGAGATCGGTGATCAGGTGATGCGCAAAGGGAATCTGATGCGTCAGAATGCCGCCCCCCACCATAAACATAGCGATCGTACCGATCACAGTGAGCGACTTCATTAGGCGGGGCGCAAATGCCAGCAAGGCGTTACCAGTCGTCTGGCGCAAGCCGTTGAGGGCTTTGCTACCCTCCTTCATCTTCAGATACAAGCCAATATCATCAAGCTTAACGATTAGACCGACAAAGCCATACACGCCGGCCGTCATGATCAGTCCAATCGCGCACAACACCGCAACTTGCATACTAAATGCAGATTCTGCGACGGCACCTAAGGTGATGATGATGATTTCACCACTGAGTACGAAGTCGGTACGAATTGCACCTTTGATTTTGTCTTTTTCAAATGCGACCATGTCCACTTCGGGTTGCATCACTGCACTTAACACTTCCGCTTCATGTGCCTTGTCTTCAGCATCACTATGTAAAAACTTGTGGGCTACTTTTTCAAAACCTTCATAGCACAGATATGCGCCACCTAACATTAACAGCGGAGGAATCGCCCAAGGCGCAAATGCGCTTAGCAATAAAGCCATCGGCACCAAAATCAATTTATTTTTTAAGGAGCCGATAGCAACTGCCCACACCACAGGCAACTCACGACTAGCTCGGACGCCACTCACTTGTTCGGCATTTAAGGCAAGATCATCGCCTAACACCCCGGCGGTTTTTTTTGCTGCCATACCGGTCATGGATGCCACATCATCGAGTACGGTTGCTATGTCGTCGAGTAGTGTTAAAAGACTTGCGCCAGCCATTGAGAGATTCCTTTGTAAAGAGTCGTCAGATTATTCAAACATTGATGTGGGTCATCGTGACAACGCATCGCTTGCCTGGCATTCTAATTCATTCAATCATTTCATCATCAGATAGCGTATAAAAAATAGCTGATATCGATGACGCAGAGTAGCTTGTGGCTCTGTGATTCAAGACTTATTAGCTTACTTACTTCTATCTATACTCACATTTACACTTCCAAATATACTCCCAATTAGTATATTTTAATTGTCCATATGATTATTGGACAATGTGGCATATTAATTAAAAATGATGGGGAGTATATTTAATTTACATTTATTAGTGTTAAGGAAAATCCTATAAACGCTCAGTCAAACGCTCTCTTTTTTGCCTGAATAGGGAAGGAGTTCTTTACTGAGGTTCATGAACAGTCCTCTCATCTAATTTAAATGCCTGGATTCGCGCTACGCCAAAAATCAAAATTGTATTGATCTACCAGCAGAGATCACCTACGATTTGCGTTTACTCTCCAACGAAAGTCCTCCCATGATCCGACATCTCACTGCAGCGGTTTTAACTTGTACTTTACTCTCCTCACTTTCTGCCTTTGCTGACAGTCCGCCAGTGCATTTACGCAGCAGTACGCCAGAGGATATACAGGCAATCACACAGGTAACACAAGATTTTCAAGCAGCAGTACGCAGCAAGGATTTGAAGATGTTATCGAGCCTGATGCTCAATTCAAAAATCATGTTCGAATCTCCCAGCTCACCAGAAATGGTAAAAAACGTGCGAGAGAAATTTGATGCAAGTTTTGATGGCACCGCGACAGGCAGCTACGCTAACTTTGCACAATTTATCGGTAGCGAAAAAGGTGCTTTGGACGAAAAATTTAGTAATATCCAAATCACGCAAGACGGACATATCGCCTGGGTCATGTTCGACTACGAGTTTTTACTCAATGATCAGGTACAAAACTATGGTGTCGAGACTTGGCAAATGATGAAAACTAGCGAGGGCAAATGGAAGATATTGAGCGTATTGTGGACAACTCATCTTATGCCAAAGCCAGTTGAATCGTCTGCGAAGTAAATCTCACTTGCTACTTCGTAGTTAAAACCGCGATGCAATTAAACAAAAAGGCACAATGGCCTGTTGTAGAATGAGGGACTTGTTCTTTTAACAGGTGATTGATTGCATCAGTAGTTTGCAGCACAGTTGACTGCAACAATGTACAAACATAGAAAACATAAATCCAAAAGGGAAATTCATGGAACTGACAAGCACCCAACAAGGCTATGGTCCGGCGCGTGAGCGTTTTATTAGTAAGACTTTTAATCACCTCGGCGGCGCTATTCTTGCGTTCACTGCAATCGAGGTTATTTTGTTCAAAACGGGGATCGCTGAAGTATTGGCAAAAGCGATGTTGGGCTTGCCTTGGCTGGTGATCATGGGCGCGTTTATGCTCGTCGGCTGGCTGGCTTCACGTGCAGCGCATACCGTTGAAAGCGTGCCTCTGCAATACGCTGCGCTGGGTGCTTATGTGCTGGCAGAAGCGATTATTTTTGTACCGATGCTGGTAATTGCCAACACCATTGCGCCAGGTGCGATTTCTGACGCTGGCTTGATCACGATTTTGGCGACTGTGTGTCTGGTCGGTGTAGCGTATGTGTCGCGTAAAGACTTTTCTTTTCTTGGCAGCCTATTGAAATGGGGCGGAATTATGGCGCTGATCTTGATCGTCTGCGGCGCTATTTTTGGTTTCCAGTTAGGTTTGTTCTTTAGCGTGGCGATGGTCGGCTTAGCAGGTGCAGCTATTTTGTATGACGCTTCCAATGTGATCAACCATTATCCGGAAGACCGCTATGTCGGCGCTGCGCTGCAATTGTTTGCCTCTGTTGCGATGATGTTCTGGTACGTATTGCGGATACTGATGCGTTTGCGTTAATTATCCAGGCTAAGGTGCGCCCTGCGTACTGTAGATGTAACAACGTGGTGTTAAGTTTTAAAAGCTCAACACCACGTCCAAAATGATCATCTGGCTGATCTTATCAATTCTGTTCTCTTCAAATTCTTTTCCCTGCTAAACAATCCCATCACTTGCTGCATCAGCTACCGCTTTTAAGCGTTGTGAACAATGCATACGAGCCAAAAATAAATCGCTAGCAGAACCTACTTGTTGTACTTACACCGAATACCAATCCGTCACCGCAAGAAAACCATCTTTGCAGGCGATGACGACTGTTTTTCCACTGACGTGTATGACTTGTCCTGGCACATGGCTATGTGGTTCTGGCCAGACGTATCCGGCTTTAATTAAAATTTTATTGTCGTTAATGCGCGCAATACATTCAATCGGGCCGAAAGCACGTAATTGCCTGTCTATGTTGTAAACCGGTTGAGCAAAGTCGATAGTTTTATCGTCATCTTTGAACAGCGGCCAATACTCACCGCCTGTTTGTATCTGCGCGTCTTGCCAGAGCGCTGGAAAATTCTTGGCAATACGACTTGCCAGCTTGCTCTTTGCGATCTGAATTTTGATTTCCAAACTATCATGAATCTCATGTGGCAAAAGCGGGAAGACTTCGCTATCGAGTATCTCGCCAGTATCAAAATCCGGTGCGATTTTGTGGCAAGTAACCGCCCAGGTTTTATGTGATTGCAAAATCGCGTTCACTATAGGATAAGGACCGCGCCCCATCGGCAACGGCGCAGGATGAAAATTAATCGCGTACGACAAATAGTTTTTCCATTCTGGAATACGCCAGTTATAACTGCCAACGACCAAGATGTCACACTGCATCTCGTTTAACTCAGCAAGATCGTGCTCGTTCATACGAGAGAGCTGAATAGAATTTTTTTTAGCTTGCGCAAGCGCGAGCAAATCTTTGTTAGTACTGAGATGATTAATTTCTGGTACGGAGAATAATTTAACCGGCTCCCAACCCTCTGCGATCCAGGTTTGAAATAAGGGAAGATCTCTATCGCATCCTGCAAATGCAAAGCGCATTATTTTCTTTCGATAAGGACTACTAGAAATTACACATGGTGTTTTACGTTAGTCCTAATATTAAGTGGTTATCGATATCAATGATGCAGCATTACCGAGCACACTTTGTAACCTATTGGATCATTTTGTAGAAGCGCATTTACGCATCGTCTGAGATTGTCGCTTACTCCCAGAATCAGATTAAGATTTTTTATCTGGATATTGAACAATTTTGTATTTAGAATGGCGTTTTTTTGCTTCGCTAATATAGGTAATACTGTTACAAATTTAAATCTTAGGTAAAAAAATCCTATTTTCTTTTCCCATTTTTAGCTGAGTGTTTAAAATATAGGTATTCACACTATTAGCTTATCCTAATGCACGCTTGTTATATCGAATTGTCGTAAATGATTTTTTGACTTAGTGAACAAATAATTTGATTGAGTATTTATAAGAAGAAATGCGGTCAGCAGACCACGGAGATATTATTAGCAATACAAAAGGAAAAAGGCATATAACCATTAAGTTATATGCCTTCTTTTATATTGGCGGAGCGGACGGGGCTCGAACCCGCGACCCCCGGCGTGACAGGCCGGTATTCTAACCAACTGAACTACCACTCCTTATTTGATACAACTTATATTGACAATCATGGTGGGCGCTGAGAGGCTCGAACTCCCGACCTAAGCCTTGTAAGGGCTCCGCTCTACCAACTGAGCTAAGCGCCCCAACCATCTACTGCCAATACTTGTGACGCTTATCACCGCGTCACGAAGTCCATTAGTTTACAGCATCTTTCAATGCTTTGCCAGGCTTAAATTTAGGAACCTTGGCTGCTTTGATCTTAATTGCCTCACCAGTACGTGGATTGCGGCCTATTCTAGCAGCGCGTTTACCCACTGTAAACGTACCAAAACCGACCAAAGTAACAGTACCGCTTTTTTTTAATGTCGTTTTTACAGCACCAATAATTGCATCTAATGCTCGTGCCGATGCTGCTTTGGAAATATCAGCCGTGTTAGCAATGTGTTCGATCAATTCAGTTTTATTCACTTACGTCCCCCTCACAAAAGTCCAATTTAACTCCGCGATGATGTATTCGATTATTTATTGGTCGGGCATCGATCACGCCAAGCAGAAAATCTGCATCCGGTATTAAATCAAGCCGGAAACCCTTGTGTCAAGCGGTTTGCAGCGTTTCCCTACAATCTTCTTGGGTTTTCTTCTTCAAATCAAAAGTATAATTTCAAATAATTGATTTACACCATCATCGCATCTAAAAATGCACTCGAATACGGCGTGCTTGCAGATGTTGTTTGACAATATTTGGTTCGGCACCAAATTGAACCACCGGCATATACACAATCTAAAGCGCAAAAATTAGCTCGGCGATCCTTATTATCCTCACTCAATCTCTTTATTCCAAATGACCATGAAAACGATCAAACGATTCGGCACCCCCTTATCTGCTACCGCAACTAAAGTTATGCTGCTTGGCTCTGGCGAACTCGGTAAAGAAGTTATTATTTCTTTGCAGCGTCTTGGCGTCGAAGTTATCGCAGTAGATCGGTATGAAAATGCGCCGGGACATCAGGTTGCGCACAGAGCGCACGTGATTGACATGACTGATGGCGCAGCACTCGCTCGCTTGATTGAGTTAGAGCAGCCCGATTTAGTCGTGCCGGAAATCGAAGCGATTGCCACCACCATGTTAATGGAGCTTGAGAAGGCCGGCAAAACGCGCGTCATCCCGACTGCTCGCGCCGCATGGCTGACCATGAATCGTGAAGGCATCCGGCGCCTGGCGGCTGAGACCTTAAACCTGCCAACCTCACCATACCGGTTCGCTGATAGTCTCGCTGAATTACAACAAGCATCAAGCGAAATCGGCTTTCCGTGCATCATCAAGCCAGTGATGTCCTCATCAGGAAAAGGTCAATCAAAAATTGATAGTGCAGAAGAAGTGGAAGCCGCCTGGAACTACGCTGCAGCAGGTGGTCGCGTCAATTCTGGTCGCGTGATTGTTGAGGGTTTCATCGACTTCGAATATGAAATCACCTTGTTGACCGTGCGCTCGATCGGGAGCAACGGAGAAGTCGAAACCCATTTCTGCGAGCCTATCGGCCATGTGCAAGTACAAGGCGATTATGTCGAATCATGGCAGCCACAAGCTATGCACAGTAAGGCATTAGAGCGTGCACGTGATATCGCTAAAAAAGTCACGGACGATCTTGGCGGCCTTGGCTTATTTGGCGTCGAACTATTTGTGAAAAACGACATGGTCTGGTTCTCTGAAGTCAGCCCACGTCCGCATGATACCGGCATGGTGACGATGTCCAGCCAAGTCCAGAATGAATTTGAGTTACACGCCAAAGCAATCCTCGGCTTGCCGGTTAACGTAGCGCTGCGCACGCCCGCGGCATCTGCGGTAATCTACGGTCAGCATAATCACAAAGCAATTGCGTTTGAAGGTGTGGCAGAAGCTTTGCAAGTGGAAGGCATCGATATCCGTTTATTCGGTAAGCCAGAATCATTTAGTCGCCGCCGCATGGGTGTTGCTCTAGCCACTGCGGCGGATACCGATACGGCGCGCGTGCTGGCGAAAGCTGCTGCTGCCAAAGTGAAACCTGTGGTTGTTGATGAATAACGCAACAAACAAACAAACAAACCAACCAACGCAAAAAAACAACCCGCTTTATCCCGATAACTAAATTCGATAAATTCAACATGGTGAGTTTAGTTAAGATATTTTTTAGTGCAGTACAAGCTAGTGCTTGAATTAACGGTCATCCAAATGAAATTTGACGTCGCAATTGTAGGTAGTGGCTTAGCAGGTTTATCAGTCGCGCTTCATCTCGCTAAGACCCGCAAAGTTGCGGTGATTTCTAAGCGTGCTTTACTCGATGGTGCCAGTGACTGGGCACAAGGTGGTATTGCCGCCGTCCTGGATTCGCACGACAGTCACGAGCAGCATATTTCAGATACGCTGATCGCTGGCGGTGGTTTGTGTGATGAAGGTGCAACCCGTTACATCATTGAACACGGACGCGAAGCAATTGATTGGCTCATCGAACAAGGTGTGCCATTTACGCGTGACGACGATGCTGAATTAGGCTTCCACCTGACGCGCGAAGGCGGTCACAGTCAACGACGGATTATTCATGCTGCTGACTCCACAGGCCATGCCGTACAACAGACACTGGAACAAAAAGTTCGGGCGCATCCGAACATCAGTTTGTTTGAACATCATTACGCGATCGACGTAATCACCTCAGCCAAGCTGGGAGAAACATCGGCGACACCGCGCTGTTTAGGCTTGTACGTGCAAGATGTCAAAACGGGTAAAGTCCACACCTTTGAGGCGCCACACACAGTCATGGCGACGGGCGGCGCTGGCAAAGTATATTTGTATACAACCAATCCAGACACCGCGACGGGGGATGGCATTGCGATGGCATGGCGTGCTGGATGTCGCGTAGCGAATATGGAGTTTATGCAATTCCATCCGACCTGTTTATATCATCCGTATGCCAAATCATTTCTGATCACTGAAGCGGTACGCGGTGAAGGTGGCATCTTAAAGTTGCCAGCAGAGGCAGGTGCCAGCGCAGGTGCGCGCTTTATGCTAGATCATGATAGCCGGGCAGAACTCGCACCGCGCGATGTGGTCGCAAGAGCGATCGATTTCGAAATGAAAAAACGTGGTTTAGATTTTGTAGAGCTCGATATCACGCATAAATCACCGGAATTTTTAGAAGAACACTTCCCAATGATTTATGCCCGCTGCCTGGAATTGGGTATCGACATTACTAAGCAAGCCATTCCCGTGGTACCTGCAGTACATTTCACCTGCGGCGGGATTGTGACCGATACGACCGGCAGAACAGATTTGCCTGGTTTATACGCCGTAGGAGAGACCGCCTACACCGGTCTGCATGGCGCCAATCGATTAGCCAGCAATTCCTTGTTGGAATGCCTGGTTATCGGCAAAGCTGCGGCGCAAGACATCGCGGCACAAGAATTACGACCGTCTCTCAACTTACCGGCATGGGACGAAAGCCGTGTATCGGATGCAGACGAAGAAGTCGTCATCGCTCACAACTGGGACGAACTGCGTCGCTTTATGTGGAATTATGTCGGCATCGTTCGCACCACTAAACGACTGGAGCGCGCAAAACACCGGATACGTTTATTGAAAGAAGAAATCGATGAGTATTACGCTAATTTCCGCATTACAAATAATTTGCTGGAACTGCGCAATCTGGTTGATGTCGCCTCGCTGATCGTGAATAGCGCACTGTCTCGCCGCGAAAGCCGCGGCCTGCATTTTAGTCGTGATTATCCGGACACTTTACCGAAAGCCTTGCCTACCGTGCTATCGCCTAAACGGAAAAAATAACAAAGCTCACCGGATAAAAAAGCGCCGCAAGTTCGTATCAAAACGAATTTGCGGCGCTTTTTTTGCAAAAATAAATCTAAAGCATAAAACCAATAAATTAATACTCCCACCCAGTAATTAAAATTGTTCAAGTAGTCTCTGGGCAATAAGGGTATTTTTTTAAAAATAAGGGGGAGTATAGGCAATAAGTTAGATAATTCTCAAAGAATAATCAATAGCCTTGATATCTTTTGTCAGGCTACCAATCGAAATCCTGTCAACACCGGTTTCAGCAATCGCCCTCACAGAACTTTTATCGACGCCACCAGATGCTTCCAACAATGCGCGTCCGGCATTCAGATTGACTGCATCACGCATCATGTCAGTCGTAAAGTTATCCAATAGAATCGACGTTGCTCCCGCTTTTAGCGCGAGTTTGAGCTGATCTAGCGTTTCCACCTCGATTTGTATGCTGACATCCGCCTGCAAGGCGTGAGCAGCCTGCATCGCAGCCTCAATGCCGCCGGCTGCTGCGATGTGATTTTCTTTAATCAGAATCCCATCATACAAAGCCAGACGCTGATTCTGACCGCCACCAACACGCACTGCATATTTTTGAGCCAGACGCAAACCAGGTAAGGTTTTTCGGGTATCCAAAATCGCTGCGGCTGTGCCTTCAATGATTCGCACATAGTCACGTGTTGCCATAGCCACGCCAGATAGCAATTGCAAAAAATTGAGTGCGCTGCGCTCGGCAGTCAATAACGCCCGGGCTGGCGCTGTGATCTTACAGACCAGACTATTCGGAAGCATCAACGCCCCCTCCTCTGCCATCCACACAATCTTAATTCTTGCATCCAGGCGCTCCATCACAGCATCAAACCACGGCGCACCGCACAAAACAGCTTCTTCGCGCACAATTACTTGGGCTTGCACTAACTGCTGGTCTGGCACCAGTAAGCCCGTCAGATCACCGGTACCGACGTCTTCCGCCAAGGCTGTGCTGATATTGCGCTCAAAGGCTGCCATCAAGTCCGCATCGAATGGCTCGAACGGATTTTTAAGATTACTTATTGAATGAGTCATGCTGGACCTATACCCGAAAATAGTTTTTGCTCTTGAGCCAAATCAGCGCCCGGGCGCACATTCGCTTTTTTCGCTGCTGCAAAATCAAGCATACGGTCGATACACAATTTGGCTTTTACACTCACGGCAGGATCGACCAGAATTTCGTTATTCCCTTGCTCTAATACTTGCAATAAATTACGCAGGCCATTCATTGCCATCCAAGGACAGTGCGCGCAACTCTTACAGGTAGCACTATTACCCGCAGTTGGAGCGACGATGAATTTTTTCCCAGGGGCTGCCATCTGCATTTTATGCAAAATACCGTTATCTGTTGCCACGATAAACTCAGTAGCGTCCATGGTTTTCGCTGCATGGATCATTTGCGAGGTAGAGCCGACCATATCCGCTAATGCCACGACTGCAGCAGGTGACTCTGGATGGACTAAGACCTTGGCATCAGGATGCTCTGCCTTCAATATATCCAGCTCAATGCCTTTAAATTCGTCGTGCACCAGACACGAACCCTGCCACAGCAACATATCAGCACCGGTTTGTTTTTGAATATACGAACCCAAATGCTTATCAGGAGCCCATAGAATTTTTTTACCCTGCGCATGCAGATGCGCGACGATATCCAAACCAATACTCGAAGTCACCATCCAATCCGCACGCGCCTTCACCGCAGCACTGGTATTGGCATACACGACGACAGTACGATCAGGATGCGCATCACAAAATGCTGCAAACTCACCCGCAGGACAGCCAAGATCCAGCGAGCATGTTGCATCCAGATCGGGCATTAAGATCGTTTTTTCAGGGCTCAGTATTTTGGCGGTTTCGCCCATGAACTTAACGCCAGCGACTATCAAAGTCTTTGCTGAGTGATCACGCCCAAAACGCGCCATCTCTAAAGAGTCAGAAACACAACCACCAGTTTCTTCAGCAAGGTCTTGCAAGTCAGCATCGACATAATAATGCGCTACCAAAACCGCTTCTTTCTCACGCAATAGCTGCTTGATGCGCGACTTCAATATTTCTTTTTCTGCCAAGCCAGGAGCCTCAGGTATACGAGCCCAGGCAGCAGCCGTGCAACTCGTCCCCAAGTCCATCTGCGGGCGCTCAAATTCAATGACTTTGGTTGCTTCCATCTCTATTCTCATCAAGGTGAAAAACTCAGTCTAGCAGTTATAAAAAAACCCGTGCTTCTGAAACCAGAAGACGGGTCGTTTTATTACAGATTAATTTGGTCGAGGCCGGAATAGAAGTCTTACAAAAAACCCTTATAAATCAATGACATTGCATTTTGGAAATTCGCAAGTACCGTCACTAGTACCGTCAAAACGAAATGCTACCCCTGATTTATTGCCTATTTGACCTCAAAAACCGCTTAGTCTGCGTTAATAAAAAAACCGTGGCGATGATATCGTAAAACTGTTGCTTTGTGAGATTGTCTTGATTTTGGGTTTGCGCTTAGCTACTTACGTTGGTTTGTTTAAATGTTGCTTTATAACAAATACATGGCATACCCCCCACCCTCAAAACATGCGTGCACAAAAATACTGTTACAAGCCGGTCTTGCTTTTGAAATTGCTTAGGGATTGCACCGCCCCTCCCGTCACGCCAATCTACCTACATGCACCCGCACTAGGCTTTTGATCTGCAAACCCGCATGATATTGACATCTAAAATCACGCCAGAAGATCATTGGCTTACCTGTGCATTAAATCTCGCTAGCTTACTTTTTTGGTGTTACGGTGTTACAGAGGGCATCAATTCTCTTGAAAGCCTTACTGGTATTGACTCTTAGCGTAACACCTCGAAGGTGTTACAGAATAAAAAAAGGTGTTACAGGTGTTACACGTACTTCTTATTCTGAATTAATTTACTAAAAATGAATATAAACGATATCAAAGTTAAAACAAAAAAGACATTCATTGCACTAAGACCATGTTTATTGGTATTGATACAATGAATGTCTGATTTTTACCGCGCAATGGGGACTCACCCACCACACCCCAAAAGCCGCGCCGCCGGTCGCTACGCTGTTTTGTGAGGCGGTTTGTTAAGTATCAATCAAGCATACAGTTCCCCCAGCTTTTCGCTTGATACTTTGTAATACCGATTCGTCGTGCCAGCATATCGAAAAGTTTTGCTACTCTTGCCATCTTTACCTAGCTCTAGCACACCGGCTGCAACTAGCTTGGCTGTTACCGCTCTGGCATCATAGCCCTTGCAGATTTCGTCCTTAAATACTTTGGGATCGATAAAGTATTCAACCGTTGCCCCGTCTGATTCGTCTGGGTGTACTTTATCGCCATACTCTTTGTGATGGTCTGTATTGCTGTCAATCGGATTGCCGCCCTTGCTGACCATGCGCCTAAAACCTGCTTGGTTAATGATCTTAGGTGCATGGTCATCCATTTCTCTATGCTTCCAGCCAAACCGCGCACCACCATGAACGCGGATAAAATCAGGTAGCAAAGACAACATGCGGTCATGCTCCAGATCACCAGCGCCGCCGCGACTGGCAAGCCAATCATTAAAACAAGTGATTGCCGCCTCTTTTGCCTCCCCCGTTGACCAGCCTGTAATACCTCTTGCGGTCGCTAACTCGCCAGCCACACCGACTAGCGCAAACCGCATAGCGACTCTTGATACTTGGCCGTGGGCGTCTTTTGGGCAAATCACTTTCATGTAATCGCTTATCTCCTGTTCCAAGATAGAACGCAAACCCGTTGATTGCGATACTGCCCACTCGATGAAGGTCAATCCTGCAACACCGTAATACTGCTGCGCCATCTTGACTAAGTGAGCTGACAAGGCCGCACCACCTGCAAAATCATGGGTAGTGTCATACACACCTAAACCCTTACCAGCATCGGCGTTAATATGCACCATCCTGACATCATGCCCACCTTTGATGGTCTTACCGGCCTCTGCCATGTGGGTTGATAAGGGTATCTCGCCATCGCTTACAAACAGTAGCCGCCATGTGGCAATGCGCTTTGCGGTAGCGTTCTGTGTAGCTCGCCCTTTTCCAGCTTCATTGCCTAGCATGTACACCACATTGCCGACTGTCTTAGGGTCTGCTTGCGCCAGTTCATCGAGTATGAGCAATGCATCAGAGTATTGCTGCGCCGTTGGCTCTAACGCATTGTCAGTCGCCCGCCAGCTCTTTTTATAATCCACACCACCAAAGACCGAACCGGCAATAATTACCGCCGTACTTTTTCCGGTAGAACTATCGCCCCAAATATGGAAACCACCGCTAGGCACGTTGCCATGATGAAGCAAAATAGAAGCAAATGCGGTAGACACAAAAAACAACATGCGGGAATTGCCACGGCAATGCACTCCGATATTGGCTTGCCATTCTTTTAACGTGCCACGCTGTTTGAATGGCGACACTGCGCCGCCCACTGTCTGAAACAGTACCTGCTCGTCGCCATCACCAATCGTTTTGTCAGGCATCACATACACATCACCATGCCAGCCAGTACGGTCAACACAGCGCACACGGTTGCTTACATCGGCTGTTTGTATGTACGTGGTCAAATGATTTTTTACCTTGAGGCCAGGTTCAATCATCAAGCCCATTGAGAGTAAATCAGCGCGGTATTGTGTACCGTCACCGGACAACATTTTTGCTGGCATCGACCATCGTTTTTTATGCCCGTCTGGGTCGTTAAATTCCAATAGATAACCCCATTCGCCGTTTGCAGAATCACGTGTCTTCGCAATCACGGCTAAGGCCGAACAGATTTTTAAAGCAGGTAATGGTTCACCCTCATGGAAGTTGTGGAAAAATACGCCCTCACCATTCGGATGATTCATAAAAAATGGCTTCAATGATTGCCCTTCACCGGCGGGTTTGCGGCTGTTGGTTTGGCGCGGCTTGGCAGGCGGTTTTTCTGTGCTTGCCTTGTCAAGTATCAACGGTGTGGCAATCGTTGCTTGTGCGTTGATCTGGTCGGGTTGTGGTGGATTGCTTGTGGCTTCGTTGGTTGTTGGTATCAGTGCTGGTGTCGTTACTGGTATCGGTACTGGCAATTGCATTGCCGTTGCAATTTGTTGTTTAACTTCGTCTATTCCAGAGGAATGCATGAGGTCGTTAAAGTCGTTACCGCCGTATTGAAAGCCTGTGGGTTTGCACCACACTCCATTCACCAATGATGCCGCCTCGGTCGCTGCGGCTACGCCTGTATTCTTGCCCGTGGTGCGTTCTGTTTCGCTGTCGTCGTCAGCACAAATGAGCATGCGTTTATCGGGGTAGCACTCTCGCATGATGCCTGCTACCTGCTTGAGATTGTGGGCGCTGAATGCGATCACTACTGCAAACCCCGTAGCTTCATGTAGCGTTGCGGCTGTCGCGTAGCCCTCTGCCACTAACAGCCATTCAGACACCGCCACGTCGCCAATGGTATGAAAGCAGCCAGTCACTTTGCCGCCCTTATAAAAGCGTTTGTCACCGTTAGCAAAGATGCGTTGCAGGTTCCACAGCTTGCCGTGTTGGTCGCGTACTGGAATTAGCACCGTGTGACCAGCTACCGCCTTGGCAAACCCGATGCCGTGGGCAGCTATTTTCTTGTTGGTCAGATAGGGCGATTCACCGTTTGTTACTGCCTTGCCCCACGCGCTGGCGGCACTCTCTGCTGCAAGGGTTTGCAGGCGCTCTGCCTCTGCCTGTTCGTCGTCGTTACGCTGTTGCCGCTCACGTTGCAGGCGCTCTGCCTCTTCTGCTGAAACAGGTGGTGCAGGCTTATGATCTTTGAGATTAAAGCCGCGTTGCTTGGCCTCATACAACAACGTCCCTATACCGATCTTGCCGCCTGCCTTAAAGCCTTTCCAGACTTGTTGAACGGCATCTAGTGCGTAGCTTTCTCCCCGCTGGCTCCATGTGTCAAACAAGTCTAAACCATCGTCCCCAAGCTCTGCCTTGAGTGCCATGCCGATTTTAAGCCACACCTCACGATCATCCGGCGGGATAAAACTGAGCGCGGCTTGTATCGTGTCGCGGCTGGGGCGCTCTTGAAATGCTCCATTCATGATTGACCTCTCAATATTTTAGGCAACAGAAAGCCCTTACTGCCTATAGCAGCTTTAATTTGCATGATGAATGTCCTGTTAGTGGTAGGCGGGTTCGTCGTCGTGACGGGCGCTTTGCGGTGCTGTGTGCATGGCGCGCAATTCTTGCTGTATGCGCCCCAGATAGCCCGCTACAAACGCATCGATGACAGGCTGATCTCTGCCATGAATAGCCACTTCCAAACCAGCAACACGGTGGCCCAAGTTCTCCTGAAAACATGCCAGAGAAGCGGGCAAGTGGGTATGCAAAGCAATGTCTGGATGCTCTTCAAAAAAGATCATCGCGGCATAAGCGCCACAGTCCACTGCAAACTGATAACGGGCATCAATTGCCAATGCCATAGGTGGTAAATGCACACCGGACAAATTAGGTAATGTCGCTTGTTGTAGGAAGGCTGTGTCAGTTGATTTATGCATGACGTAACTCCTCGATGGCAGTCACTTTTTTACGCATCTCGACCACCGTATCATCTAGGGTTTGATAATGCGTATCAGCCAACTGTGCACCCACTTTGGCAAGTCGGGATATGACATCACTGCCAGAGGCTAATTCAGACTGCCCTAACTTGGTAATGGCATTTAATATCGCCATGAGGTCACCGACGGCAGATTGTCCAAACTCAGCCATACACAGGGCATCATAGCTGCGGTCTAAGGCTAGCTGTTTAAAATCGGTTGAGGCTGTTTTGGGTGCTTTGGGTGTGGCGTTGCTAGGCATGATGGCCTCCGTAGGTAGCGGTTAATCCGCGCCCCGCTGTCAAACGGGGTGGGCGGCAAATAGCAGGGTTGACAGACCGGAACCTACAGCATCCGGCAGCCCGAAGGCTCCCCACCATTGCCGACCATAGAAGGCGCAACAAAGGTAGACACACGTAAAAAAACGGCATTGCGCCGTTCGTGCGCTGTAGGTAATTCAAGCTGTCAAACTCGGTCGCATTTTTCTTTGCGACAAGCGAAGAGTAAACCTTGTTTGGCTGGATTGCAAGGGGTCGTTTTTTCATGATGGAAACTTCGCCTTTGCTTTCGCTTGTTCAGCCGCCTTTTGTTCCGCCTTATATTGCAACTCTTCTTGTTTTTTTCTGATGCAGTCGCTCAAGTAATCTCGCTCACTTTCCCATTGTTCATCCATACCCATACAAATAAATCCATCTGGGCATAAAATTGGTGCATTCATCAGATAGCCGTCACCAGCTTCAACGCTGCCACTTAAAAGAATTGCATCTGGAATTAAAAAGTTATACGGGTCTTCTGGGTTATCTTCGATTGCCCATGCAATTACTGGATGGTGGACAATCCCATGTGGTAAATCCCCATTTTCACCATAAGCCAACTCAAGGACAAAATAACCCGGCTGTGCGGTATGAATTGTTTTGTTTTGCTTGAGATTCATTGTGTAGCTCCTTCTATTATCAAATAGCCCAGATCATCAATTACCATCATTTTTTGACCTTGCAGCTTGTAAAAAAACAGTCGCCCTTGGTAGGTAAAAGCAATACCAGAATCAGGTACGGGTTGACCGATTGCACAGGTATCAACCAACAATTGCGCATACAGTTTTGATGCGTATTCAAACAAGGTAGTGGTATCAATGTTCTCTTCGACACACACCTTAGAATGGGTTTGCAGATGCGCGTTAGTAACAGCAATGATGTTGCTGGCGTTAGATAGGATGTTGTTCATTTTGCCGCCCCTTGTGTCAGCTTTTGAATGTAAGCATCGATGTCTGATTCCAGCCAAGCCACAGACTTAGAACCAAGACGAACAGAGGCAGGAAATTCACCTGATTTCATCTTTCGGTACAGCTCAGTTTTGGAACAGGCAACACGATCTAGCACGCTAGGAAGGCGTAGTAGTTTTGAGGAGAGACTGGATTGATTTTGCATATTCGCCCTTGTTGGGTTTGGTAGCGACGGAGTGGCACTACAACAAGGCGAATGGTGGTCTTTCTTACGGGATTAATAAATCCGGTTTACTAAAACAAATTGACCGGTTAACCCGTCTTTTTAAATTCGGCTGCCTCATCTCTGATGGTTTTGTCTACTTTTTCCATGACTTCGATGCAGCGCTCAGCCATGTCAATCGACAAATTAAGATTGATGGTTTCTCCTAGCTCTTCAACGAATTTTGCAAACCATCCGGTTTTAGTTCGTGGTGGAAATTTCCCTTTTTTTCTTCTCCAGTAAAGTCCTAGCTCATTAACGATGACGTCATTTGCATAGTTCTCTGGTCGATAGCCAACGTCTACATGGATGCGATTTGCGGCTGATATCAGAACTTTTTCTAAGTCACTAAGTTGAATCCATGTGTTGAAAAATAGTGAACCTACATGAAGCCCGTATTCCTGTTTTCGCAGCAATTCAAATGGTGGATTCGTCAAATATTTAGCATTCATAAAAGCAAAATCAGCTTGTTGAACTGCCTCACCTTCCAAGGATTTTAGTTGTTGCTTTAGCTTGGTTACAGTATCAGCAATAGCGGCAAGGTCTTTGCGCTGCTGTGCTGGTGTTGCACGTTGAAAAGTGGCTTTTTTACTATGCTTCCACCAATTTAAGCCCTTATTTGCAGAATCCAAAAATGCATTTTTCTCAACGTCGCTAAATTTTTTCGGCCAAATACCATTTAGCGAATTAATCAGGGATGTCCGATTTTTCAGTGTCAAAATATCCTCTATCCAAAAATGTTTATTCAGATCCCATTCAGGAGTTTCTTCATCTGCTGGCAATGGTATCAATTGCCGTGGTTTAATTTTCTTTGGCATAGCGCCGTTTCCTTATCCATGATTTATTCGCTCCAGTTCAACATGCACACGCCGCCCAATAGCGGTTGCAATGTTGACTAGTGCATCAAGTGAGAAGCGAGACACGCGCACACGTAAAAGGTCATTTATACGCGGCTGGGTCACACCGCACTGCTTGGCTGCCTCTGTCTGCGTCCATGCTTTGTCTTTGACGATAGCGGCTATCTGCTGCATCAGTTCTGATCTGGTGCGCATATTAGCGGCTTGCTCTGGTGTGTCTGCTATAGCATCCCAAACGCTGGCGCGGGTGTCTGTAGTGAGCATGTCTAATTAGCCAGCGGCTAATTCTTGCAAATATTCTGGGTGGCGCTGTGCGATAGTCAGCAAGGTTTGCGCCGCCCCTGAGGGTTTGCGCCTGCCTTGTTCCCATTCCTGTAAGGTGCGCACAGATACGCCTAGCAGTTTGGCAAATGCACTTTGCGACATGCCCACCTTGGCGCGAGCCTCAGACGTTGGCGATAGGGTTACTTGTGTAACTCTTGCCGCTTTTCCCTTCTTCATTTGCCTTACCGACTCCAGAAGATCATTTTGGAATTGCTCCGTTTCCTTATCCATTTGTTACCTCACTCTTTAAATTGGCTAAAAAATGCGCTGGCAGATTATCAAATTTTGCTTTCGCATAAACGATTAATAACCAGATATGTGCATCGTTACTATTAAAATAAATTACCCGTACACCACCACGCTTTCCCATACCGGCGCGGCTCCATCTAACCTTTCGGCAGCCGTCAGAATTTGGTATGACATCGCCAGCCAATGGGTTAACCGCAATCCAGTTAATAAATTCCATGCGCTCAGCTTCAGACCATACTTGATCTGCATAACGTTGGAAAATTTCTGTTTCAGATATTGTATGCATTGCTTGATTATACGTCATAGACGGATTTAATCAATGCGCCGCTGGGTGTGGTGCACCAGAAAACCCGCTCGCGCTTGGTTTCAAACAGTTCCAGCAAGTCCAGCATCAAGCCACCAACTACAAACCTAAGAAAGGTACAACGTGCCACCGGCGTTGCTTTGCAAGGGCAGAGGAAACGCCTAAGAATATCTAGCTGTAACACTACCGTAACACCTTTGTAACACCTATTTATATATAAAGTGTTACAGCAAGAACTAAGCCTAGCCTTACTCTCCAGCCTGTTACCTTGTCTGTAACACCGTAACACCTGCTTTTTGTGTCGGCTAGGATTTTTATTTTATGCATTGCTGTCGCCATCATCTGCTTTGCCCTCTTAGGATAGTTTTATAGCCCCCTGCCAAGTTAGCTCACTAGCGAGAATCCGGGCTCTACGCGCCCGCAGTGCAATGTGCTGAGAAAGTACCTTGGAAATTACTAGAGCGACCAAGCTGAGTTGCCGATCAAAGGAAGGAAGTAGGCTGCTAAAAAACATCTGGGCAAAACTCGGGCTCTACGCGCCCGCAGTCCTAAGCATCAAAAAGGAACCTAGAGATTTTACGCACAGCCATAAAAAAGCCGCTGGTCAGGCGGCTGGTATTGGCTTACTGGTATTGGCTAAGCGGTGCGTATCGGGATGATAATCGCCCCCTTCTTGATCTGGTCAACATAGTCTGCCCATGCCTGCATCATCTTACGCCGGTCTTTTAAATACAGTGCTTTCTGGTATACGCCCTTCACACCGTTTAACTTGTGGGCTAGCTGCTTCTCTATCATATTTGTGTCCCAGCCTTGCTCTGCCAACATGGTCGCCGCTGTATGCCTAAACCCATGCGGGTGAATGATGTCACTGCCATACCCTAGTGTCTTAAGGGCTTGGTTGATTGTGATCTCAGATAAGGGGCGCTGTCCTGCCCTCACACCAAATACGTACTCACCCATACCAGTAAGCGGCTGCAAAGCACGTAACTGTGCGACGACTTGTGAGGCAAGCGGGACTATATGATCTATATCAGTCTTGCCGACATGGTAGCGCCACTCACATGCATCAAGGTTAATGTCCTGCCAGCGTGCCATTCTAAGTTCACCAGGTCGCGTGAACAGCAAGGGCAGCAATCGCAATGCAGCCACAGTCACCGGAGCGCCACCATAGCCCTCTACATCGCGCAAAAGCTGTCCTAGCACGATAGGGTCTGTAATGTGAGAAAAGTTCTTTGATTTATGGGCTTTCAACTGCCCTCTTAAATCAGCTGCGATATCACGCTTGACCAAGGAACCCTCTCTACCAATAGCAAAGCGCTATAGCTGCCCCATCAGTTCACGCACTCGATTAGCGGTTTCAGTCACGGGGTTACCTTGCTTATTTTTTCTATCTTCTATACGGCGCAAACATTTCAATAAATCAGGTGGCTCAATATCAGCCATAGGCAATCTGCCCAAATAAGGGAACAAATCATTTTTTAGATAAGCCATTGCCCGCATCTTGTGACTTTTAGAGGATTCTTTAAACGCCTCATCAACCCAAATCAAAGCGATCTCTTCAAACGAGCCAACAATAGGCAATCCGTCTGATTCTCGCTTGTCGGCTTCCTTTTGCTCCGTTTTTTCAACTTTTGCCGCCCTGCGTGATTCGCTGGGGTCTATACCAGCCATAATTGACGCTATGGCATCGGTACGCTTAGCTCTGGCCGCAGATAGCGACACGTCAGGGTATTTACCAAACGCCAAGGTAAGGCGCTTGTCATTAAAGCGGTAATCCATACGCCAATACTTAGCATCTTGTTTGACCAGCAAATATAAACCGCCGCCATCAGACAATTTATACGGCTTATCTTTAGCCTTGGCATTTCTCAGGGCTGGGTCAGTCAAAGGGGTAATGAGCTTAGGCATGATGGACGATCTCCCTATGAGGATTGATCGAATACCGCCAAAATCTGGCAGTTTTGACGGTATACGGTTTTTACGGTATCGGATTTTTTCCGGTATACCGTCACTGATACCGTCAAAAACGTGGGCTGTCAAGGAATCTGCTGGCACGTCCTGAAACAAAAAAACCGCATTCTCATAGTGAGCGATGCGGTTTTATGTTCTTGCTGGTACTACCTGAAACGTACAATTGGTGCCCGAGGCCGGAAAAGAAACATGTTTATAAACATGAACTTATCAACGCCCCGGGTAAATTTTGGGGAACCATAAAATAAATTAATAAAACCCACTTTTTCCCGTTGTGAAATTATAACGGGAATTGAACCTTGTGGTGAATATAGGAACCATTAGTATCTTATCGACGCTGCTCAGGCGTTGGCGGCAACTCAGTCATACAAAGCCAAGACTGTGCGTAATCAACAACACGGTCAGCGCCCTGCACTCGCTCAAAGCCAGCTAAGACAAATCTTTTTTCTTGCATCCAGACGATGTGCGGCTCAAACAGAAAAATGGATTTTTTATCAGCCAAGTTCGTGTTTGACAATTCTGCGATGCGCACCGTCCGGCGCAATGATTGATCCATTTTGTCAAAGATTGCCAACTCGCCCTTGCTGATGCCCGTGTAGCGATCAAACAACGATTTTTTAGGCACTTCGACCCCGTTGTGTCGCATTCTTATTAAATAGATATTCATGCGTAAGATACTGTATAAATAATCAGTACATTATGCAGGTTTTTTTATTTTCAGATTCGCTCAAATGAATAAATAAAAATAATTCGAATAGTATTTGCGCATTAGTTCAATTTGAACTATTATTCATATATCGACAGCGCATCGCTGAAGAACGACACCATCCGGTAGATGGCTCTCCGAGGAGAATCAAAATGTTCGTAGCAAATATCTCAGGTAAAGAATCCATCAACACATTGGCTGCGTCCATCGGCTGCAAAGCTGGCGAAGCACTCAAAGGCGCTTCTGGTTATGGTCGCCCTGGCTTGATCGGCAATACCTTCCCTATCAAAGATGCCTTGAAAGCGGCTGGCGCTAAATTCGACGGTGAAAACAAGGCTTGGATATTTGAATCTTGGGCAGACTTGGAAGCCGTCCTGAATTCGGTATCGAAATAATCAACCCGCCCGCTTCGGCGGGCTTACTTGGGGAATCTCATGAGTATCGTTATTGACCGCAATCAAAACGTCATCGTCAATCAAGCTGGCCGCGCCCACATTACTGGCTGGGTCGCTGTTGGATTTCATGGAATAGATGATCAAGTTGCCCTTGCGAAGGGCGCCGGATATCAAGCTACGAAGAGTAATAAAACAACCCACATCACCCAGCAGTCTGAGACGCCCGTCTGGGCTGGCAAGAGCGGCGATCTGACGTTGGAATTATTCAAATCTGTAACAGGCTGGACAGCATGACCAACAAGCACTATAACTGGCACCATGCCTGGCATCAAATAGGTAATCGACGTGTGCATGATTCTGGCCTTGCGTTTGAGTTTGATGATGATCTCGGCTGGGTGACTTGCGATGATACCTTTGAAGCTTGGCAAGCATTTGAGTTTGCGCGGGGCGTTCCTCAACATGACTTGCTTGCTCGTTCTATGCGGCTTGCGCGTGAAGCTGCTGAGTGGGTCGCATCATGACTATTGATGATCTTCGCGGTTGGCAATCCCAAATGGGCTACACACAAGCCCAGGCGGCAGAAACGCTTGGTGTTGGCTTGTCAGCATATAAAGACTGGATCAATGGTATGTCGCGCACAACTGGAAAGCCCGTTTCGATTGACAAGCGCACCGGCTTGGCTTGCGCTGCTTTAGTTGCGAATCTGAGCGAATATTCTAAAAATCCAGTTAACTAAAATAATTTTCTTAGTTAACCGGATATTTTTACTTTGCTTAAGCTTTCAGCAATTTCTTGCCAGCGGCAATAGCATTCAGCACAGTCTGGACTTGCGGCCATAACTGTTCCAAATTCAATGTCACCCCTTCGATCTTATTAAAGTTCTCTGAGATAAACACGCGGGCGGCTTCTAGCTTGGCTTGCCCGGTACCGGACTCAGGGAAGGCGGTTTCTGCGATCTTGAATGCGTCGAGGATCAGCGGCATGATCAAGTGGATGGCTTGCAGAAGAATTAATAGTTGTTGCATGTGATGCTCCTAAAAATGGACGAAAAAAAACGCCTCTTGGGCGCGGGTAGGTTGTACTGCTCTTTGGGTACTGCTTTAAAACGTCTTGCACTTGTACTGCAATTGCACGCCGTCGATTGACTGCGCATAATTTTTTACAACGTCAACCGATGTAGGTTGTGTCAAGCCCATCGAGCGGGTCGCCGTTGCGGGCGTGCCGGACAGGCTGCACAGCGGCTGGTTGTTTTGTTGCTGCCACTGCTGGCACTGGCGCTGGGCTTGAATGATCTTCGACTGGAGCTGGATCTGCGGGCTTTGCTGGCAGTAGTCCGGCTCGCGTAGAAGTGGTAGCCGTAAGCACGACGTTAGCAGCGGCAACAATGCCACCACCAATAAGGTTGGCAGTATCGACATCGATCGGCAATGAATGCCCCAGCGATGCAGCGACGTTGACGATAGCGATGATGAGCGCACCCACGACCGTGCCAGTGATCTGGCCAGTTTTCCAAGCTTCGACATTAGCGACCTCGCTACCTTTGCGAAACAGATTGATAAACGCGCCGAGTTTGTCAAACATCATCAGCTCCTATTTTTAAGTTAGCTGCCAGGCGACGCATCCAGCCCTTGCTAAATGTTGGCCAGCCTGCGCAATTAGTCATAAAGATCATGCGCTCGGCAGTGAATCGCATGATCAAGTCATGTGGCTCGATAGCCTTGAATGCAGCCATCGTGTGATCGCCAATCACTCCATCGTCCGCTACGCCAATCGCTTTTTGCAGCGTACGGATTGCCACGCCTGCGCCGCTGTTGACCGCAAAATCTAGGATCTGGTAAGCGACACCCAAAGGCAGATTTTCTAGTTTTAAGCGATCCCAAAAATCACGCTTGTACAACGCGACTGCCTGGTCGCGCGTCAAGTCCTTGATATTTAAATTGGGATAACTTCGCTTTGAGATTCCCCAGTTGGTCTCGCCGCCCGGATCGTTTGGGTTGCTTGTGTAGCCGCCCTCACTTTTTAGCAGCCGGTTAATACTCACTTCAAAATTAGTCATTTATGCCACCCCTGCCCTATCAATGCGATGTACACCAGTCCCGCGAAAGCAAGCGCAACTAAGCCTGCAATCGTCCATTTGCCGAAGATGGCGAACTGCTTATCTAGCCACTCTTGCAGCGCTTCTTTTATTGCCTCTTTCTCTGCTTCTCTGTCGATGGGCATTGGCTTCCTTTAAATAAAAAACCCGCCGAAGCGGGTTGTGATGTGAGTGTTTTTTTGATCAAACACCGGCTTATTCAGACCACGCTACGGCGGCAATTTTCTCGGGTGCATCCGGGTCGGTATCGGCAATCGTTTTCAATGCCCGTTCGCATAAATGACGCTTGCCGATATTGCGCGCGCTGAATTGTTTTAACGCTGATTCATTGGCCAGCACCTTGACCGCTAGCGAAGCCACTGTCTCGCTGCGCGTATCGCCCAGCGCGGTCAGGAATGGGGTGATGGCGTTTGCCGGATCAGCCTGGTACGCGTGAGACTCTGCGATTTGAATGTCCCATGTCTCGCGCTCGGTGATCGGGTACGTCATTTTGACTTGCTCAATCGCCGCCTCGCATTGCGCGTTGATTGCCATGAGGCGATCAAAACGCAGCTGCTGGACAGCTGCCAGATCAATCACCGGCGCGGTGGTCAGCTGCTTGGCCAAGTCCGCCTGCAGCTTTGGCAGCACGCCGTCTAACCATGCTTGCGCATCCGCTTCAGACGTGAAGGGCAAGCCTGTTTGTGGGTTGCCCTCTTGATGTAGCTGGAAGTCCGGCAGATCAACGATGATCACGCCGTTTCTGTTAGTTATCGTCATGATGATCCTTAGATGAATATACGGGCGTCGATGTCCTGACGGATAAAGCCAAACTGGGTGGCGCCAACAGGCGTTTGGCCGAAGTGATACAGCTTGATGATGCCCGCCGTTTGGATTGCCATTACCGGACAAAACGGCACGGCGACACTGGTTGCAGCCCAAATGGCCGACGGCATGGCGACTTGCCATTTACCCAGATACTGTTCTGTGCCTGCGTTCCAGTTTTGGATAACCGCTGTACATTCCAGATACGATCCGGTCGATGCCGACACGTCGTTGCACAAGATCGCCAAGGTGTAATTACTGTTGACGACGGGGTAGTACATAATGTATTTACCCGTTGGCACCATCGCTTTTGCATCAAACAAAATCTTGGGCTTTTTCATCAAACGGATTTTGTCAGGCCACTTCCAAATATAAAATGCGTCCGTGGATTCTGAGTAAGTTGTCGCTGCAATATCGTCAATCGGAAGACTACCAACGCCGTTGGTAAGGTCAACATGGAAGCCACGGTAGTGACCAAAAGGTGTGCTAGTACTGTACTGATACCAAGCCGAATAGGCTGTGCCAGGGTCAGTGGTCAGAGTCGCTGCACCACTCGATAAAATGTACCAGTTACCTGCTTGGCTACGATAATACAAACTACCGTTTGTCCACTTCATCATGTACGCGCCAGATGCAGAATCTGAAAGCACATTCGTCCATGCGCCAACACCTGTGCGCTTCCAAAGCCCGTAATAGCCTGACTTGTTACTGATCGCCCAAATCACACCAGAATTGTCTTCTTGAATCATATCCAAGCCGCGCACTGAATCCTCAGTTGAAAACGTCTCGGTCACCGGATCAAACGACATCGATAACAACCCACTTCCAGAGCTAGGCAGCTGTAAAAACCAACGTGCAGCAGTGACAGTCCATTGAGGATGCCGTCCGCCACCGCCTCCAGAGCGAGTTGTGACAATTGGCACTGAATACGATGTCGAATTAAGATTCATATAGTTCTTAATAAACTCTGCAGTCGTACCCACCACCGATCCATCGCCCTGCGCATTCCATGTGTTTTTAATCGAGCGTATCGTGGGTACCACGCTGGCATTTTGCTGCTCGAGTAAATCTAAAATAACCGCTTCTAACATGATCAAATCCTTAGTTGATATTGGTCACCAGACCATTAGTACGGACGATATTTTTTACAACGGTTGCCAAGACGTTGTTAAGCGCATCGTAAATATTGACTGTGATGGTCGCAATCTGTCCAGCCGTGTTACGCGCATAGTCATGCTGTAATTGATAGCCACTGGCGAAGGTGGTGCGTACGGTCTGGATGATGCCGAACGCATTGCGCGTGATCGTTTGTGCAGAGATCGCGCCGCCGAAGTCCTGCGTGAAGGCGAGCTTTTGCGCGGCAAAATCCGTGGTCGTTTGCGCCCGCTGCTTTTGTATGCCGGGGATGGTAAATGTCCAGCCGTTGCTTAGCGTCAAAGTGACATCGGTGTTTGCCCCCGCGTATTGCGCCAAAAATGCCAGCGATGCGCGGGCGTCCACGCTGGCATTGGTCAGCGCGGTAATCAGTTCTGGCTCTGTCATTGCAGAATCCCCTTAATGAAGAAAACGATATCGGCGAGCGTCGCATCTTGCGTTGCTGGCCCTGTAATGGCCAGCATGTCACCAGCTGCAAACGTGGTGGATGCCGCCACGGTAAAACTGGCAACGGTACCCGCCGCCGCAAACACGATGGTGCCAAACGTCACGCCGTTTTTTGCCATGCTGAACGTAGTGCTGGCAGTGGCGGCGGTGACTGCTTTGCACTGGCTACCCGCCGCACTGATCGGTATTGAGAACGGTCTGGCAGAGATAAACCGTTTAATCACTGCGGATGCCGCTGGCTTGCCGGGTAACCAATCCTCGATCTGCTCTACCATCAGATTATTCATCTGGGTGGTCAGTAGTGTGAGGCTGGCATTGGTGGTTGCCAGTGCGCTGGCGATGTTGTTATCAAAAGCGATCAGTGCTAGGTCTAACGTGCCACTGAGTCCGCTGGTCAGGACGGGATAAGCCGGATCAAGCAACACCGTCGTCACGCCAGAGGCGAAGCTGCTTGACGTGACGGGTGCGTACACCAGCTGGCCAGCGACCGTAAATCGCAGATTAGCACCAGCGATAAACACGCCACGACGATCACCCGTCACGGTGAACGTGGTGGTGTTGACGAAGGCTGGAACATCGCCAGGCGTAATCCACTTATTTGCAATACTCGCTAGCCGCACCGCACCAGATGCCAGCAAGCCAACACTGAGGCGCGATGCCACAGAAGGCATACTGCCCCTTGATGCAATCGTCTCTGACTCCAGCGCAGTGATACGTGCTTTTTGTGTTGTCAGGCCGTGCGCCTCGGTGTCTACCGCATGGGCAATAAAGTCCGTGCGCGATTGCCTGAGTGGCGTTAAGTTATGTGCCAGCTCATCCGCCATGTGCGCGTTTTGTGCATCGTTAAGCGCGCCCAGATTGGTTTGCGTACTCAAAAGCGCATCACCGTAGGTTTGCGCTTTTGCGGGCTTGGTTGGATCAAAAGCCATTTAATATCCTTTCACAAAATAATTAGCCACCAGTGGAAACGTGGACGAATCGGTGTTGAGCGTAAAGCCGCTTTTAGTCACGTTGGTGACCCACATACGCGCCGATAAACTGGGTGTTGCCAGTACGGTGCTGACCACATTAAATTTAGACAAACCAACAAACATCGTGGCGCTGGTCATGCTGGCGCTGCCTGTTTGAGTGAGGTCAGGCACATCTAAGGTGATCGCGCCTGACGTGACGCGCACCCGCGTTAATGGCCCCACGCTCAGGGCTTCTATGACTAGCTTGATGTAGCGCCCGGCAGTGGGTTGGCCTTCGATCACTTCCGCCCAATTAGCTGCTTGTGGCGGGTCGGATGTGATGTATAGCTTGGCTGATAAAAACGCTTGTGGATCTTCCATTTGCAAGCCTGTGTACTCGGCCAGATAATCACCAAGAACGCCTTGGAAGCTAGTACCCGCATCACCGTGAAACTCGACTATCTTTGTCAGTGACGCTTTAATCGTGCCGGTTAAAAACACGCCCAGGTCATACGGTGGTGACTCGTAGTACCCGTTTTTTACGCGCCAGAATCCATCGCGGAACCATGCGCCAGGCACGGTATCGAGCACTGTGCCTAGCGTGGTGTCCAGGTTGTAACCGAACGCATAAAGCGATGCAGAATCGCTGTCCGCAATCGGGAATACCATTTGTGATGGTCCCAGCAAATCTGGCCGCTCTACCGCCGTTGTACCGATGTGGCCAAGGCCAGAGAAGTTGCCTGTGCCGACGCTAATTGGCACGTTGACGATCTCATTTAGCTTGTATAGACCAGTGATGCCAATCGACTTATCAAATGGCGCAGAGACGCGCCCATCAACAGCGACTGCGATGATCCGCACATTCAACGCGTACTTAGGAATCGGTATGCGTAGCTCTGTCGCTGTCTGATGATAGAAGCGGGTCACGCCGCCCTCTTCGATGTAGACCGCGTACTGATCTGCATCCGGTACCGCTGGCCAGACTAACTTCATGTTTGGCTCTTCGATACTCCAATTGACTGAGCCAATCGCCGCCAAGCCTCCGGATGAAAACGAGATCGTCGCTTCTTTGACGGCATACCCACCCGCCACATACACACCATGTACGCGGAAGGTCTTGCCGAGCAAATTGGCAAAGTTCAGATAAAAATTATTCTGCGCGTCAGATACCGCGACCAGCGCCGACTCTGGGAAAGTCGCCGCTGAATAATCCCGCATTTCATAATTTTTAATCGATGCATCCGGCGGTGAATTGACCGTCAAAATAACAGCGCCAGTGTCCGTCAAAGTAAAGGTCATCGCCAGCGCACCCGCTGCTGTGACACTGCCTTGCGGGGCGGTCGTTGTCGCTGGTCCTTTGACGACATACGAGTATGACGGCACGTCGCCTAGTGACTCTTTAGCAGCGTCAGAGTGTGCGTAGTAAGAACCCGCCGCATAGGCCGCTGCGCCACCATCACTGTTGACGTAATACAGCGACCCAGCCGATGTCTCTGACTGCGCCGTTGAGCTGGCGTAGTAGCTAGAATTGCTGGCATTGGTATTAACCAGCACCCCGTTTGCGTAGTACGACGATCCCGCTGCACCGCCATTCACCAGCACGCCGTTTGAATAATACGGCGTGCTTGATGATGACCCGTTGACCAGCACGCCATTGCTGTAGTAAGGCGTATTTGATCCAGTGCCGTTGACCAGAACGCCATTCGAATAATAAGGTGTATTCGACGACGATCCATTGATCAAAACGCCATTGCTGTAATAGGGTATGTTTGATCCGTTCCCATTCACTAATACACCGTTGGAATAATACGGTGTATTCGAATTTGATCCATTGATCAACACCCCATTGCTGTAATACGCAGCGCCAGAATTACTGCCGCTAACCAGAACGCCATTTGAATAATACGCAGCACCGGAAGTAGAGCCGTTGACCAAGACACCATTGCTGTAATAAGGCACATTGACTGATGACTGAAACCACGGATTGGTATTGCTGTAGTACGGCACATCAATCGCGGTACCGGACACCAGGACGCCATTAGCGTAATACGCCACACCGCTAGTATTTTGCGCTGACGTAGTGCCGTTGGCGTAGTACGTGACATTGCCTGCAGGCGTGGTGATCGACGCGCCATTGGCGTAATACAGCACGTTGCTGCCAGCGGATTGCAACGCGCCGGTGCTGGAGTAATACGGCGTGCTGGCTGATGTGCCGGGTATGACTTGGCCGTTAGCGTAGTACGCCACATTGACTGCAGATTGCGCCAACTGACTGGCATTGGCGTAATACGGTACATCCACCGCCGTGCCCACAAATACATCTGACCGCGAGTAATACGGCACATCGACATTGCTACCCACCCACGGATTGCTGGTAGCGTAATAATTGATGCCGGACGATGCACTGGCAACGATATTGGAGTGCGCAGTGTATTGCGAATCCGCAACTGACATCACACTATCATTCGACCGTGCGTAGTACGTCAAGCTGCTTGATGCATCCGCTGCAGTGCTTGAATTGGCGTAGTAATTACCATCTACCGCCGCCGTGCCACTGACACCTGCAGGTGGGGTATAAGCTGCCACATCTGCCAAGCCCTCATAGCCAGATCCATACACATTGTGCGATGTAAATTTAAAGTGCAATTGCTTGCCGATGTAACTGTCTAGCAAATCCTCACTCTTAAATATCGCACCGTCTAGCCTGACAAACCGTTCTGTCGGCATGTGTACTTTTTTGGTGGACGAATACATTGCACGCTGCAAGCCATCCAGCTTATAGCTGTTGGCGTCTACCAGCGTTGAGTTGGTATAGCCAAGGTACTCATCACCGACCAGACATGCTGTTGCACCGACCTTGGCTTCGTCAGAGGTACCGGACAATAAATGTCCGCCGTTACCGACCAGATTTAAATTAAATGTAGATCCGTCGGTTGTGTTTAATGCCGATGTTAAATAGCCATAGCGCGCGCCGGATTCAACTACACCAAAGCGCTTATACGTATTGCCATCTAACGATACCCAGATCGTGCAACCGCCCCACATCGTGGACTGCCCAGTGACCGCGCACCATAGTTGCAGTTTGCCACCAGTGAGTTCGGCTGGTGGTTCAAAAATAATTGGCGGTACGACGTGACCAGGTGCAATGTTGAAATTGGTCTGATACCCAGCCGCCCGCTGGACTTGGTAACGTGCGGCGTTGCACACGTTGTTTGGAAATTCTTCTGCCACCACACTTAACTCACCAACCTCATCCTCTTCAATGCTGATAATGCGGACTGGCGTTTTAATTAAGCCTAAGCCGGGATCAGTCAAGGTGACTAAATCCATCGGCTCTAACAGGCATTTGCTCCAGCCCAATTTAAATTCGTACGTGTTGCGGATGTAAAGCGATCGCTGCAAAAGTAGCTGTGCTACTTGTCTGGCAACGCCTGCATCGCAAATCTCATACGCGTCCATCACGTCACTGGCACGCAATCCATATAACTCGATGTTGGCCTGATCTTGCGCTGGCATGACTTCGTCGTTGTAGCTGTTGTCCCGGTTGTAAAACTTGATCTGGACTTGGTTAAACGCATCGGCATTGGTCGTCCGAGTGACGGTGATTGGATCAGTACCGTCGGCTAAAAAATCGTCGTCGGTCAGATCGTAAATCGGCGTGAGATTCGGCGTATACGTCAAACCATTCGCGGCGGCAGGTACGTCGCCATAAGGGATGATTTTTAACTGTCCTTCTGAATACACTATGCCGGAATTGGTGAGCGTCATGAGACGCGTCAACATCTCATGCGCTGGCGCCTGCTCTAAATAGGCCGGGCTGAAAAATAAATAGTTCGACACGCAATACCGGTGATACATATCCAGATCGCCAAACTTGTCAGCGGGGAACCCAGCGCCATAATGCGGGTTGGTTAAAAAGTCGATCAGAATATCTTTGGGGCAGGCGTCCCGTATCTCGCTAGAAAATCCCGATTGTGTATCGATCTCAAACGCGTGATTCAGCAGCTCTGCATTGTCGCCGAGATCGTAAGCAGCACCCGCGACATAAGCGGTACCGCGATAGCCCAGTGCCTCGGTCGGGTGCGTGGTCTGCACGCTTCCGAAAGGTACTTGCTGATAACTGCCATTGAACAGGCTTAAACCGATTTGCCCCAGTGCGTCGCTTGATCTTGCGCCAACTTTGTATTTGTACGACACCCAGACTTGCTCACCCACTAAGCTGCTGTCTAGCAGCGTGATGACGTTGCCGCTCTGGGTGTAATCACCTGGTCCTAACGTGATGCGACCGCTACCCATATGCTTGCTCCCATTAGTGCCAAATTTATGACCACGACTGCTCAATCTGCACGCGTGTGACAGGGGTCGTGGTGTTGTTGTTTAAAGTGACGGTGCCATCTGCGCCAACCAGATGTGCCTCTGAGTCCACGCCGACATCTTGCGAGTCGGCATAGTTGCCCCGAAATATCGACTTGCCGCGCCAGATGCGGGGGATGTAATTAATCGTCCCCTCGCACAACCCCAGCAAGATGGTGGCGCTGTAGGTGTAGGTTGTGTTGGTCGATGACCCACCACCGCCGCCACCTTTGCCGCCGCCAGTGGATGTGCTGGTGGTGTGGCCAGTGGCTTTAAAGTCGGTGTAGTACATGAGGTTAGGGGCGATACGCGTCTTGCCATAGACCAGCGGGATAGGCTTGCCACGCGTGGACGTTTGCAAGCGCATGGAGCTGATAATGGGTGACGTGGAATTGACTGCATTGCCACCCCCGCCGATTAGTCCGCTCATAAAGTACCTTCATCAATTAACGAATAAAAACCACGCACCCGCTTGCCCAGCACGCCGGATGATGCGTCTGCTAAAACGACACCTTCAGTCACGTACGAATGGATGACCTGCGGCCACTGCACGACGATGGCACCGTGACTAACGCAGCGCATAAACTGGAACAGCACCACATCGCCAGGCATGGGCACATCGACCGGCTTGGCATACTGCTTGACCCAGCCCAAGTACCGCTCATCGTCACGATGAAAATGCCAGTCATGCGGATAAGGGCGCGGATCTATATCGGGGATTAAGCCTAGACGGTGATAAACCTCAATCAACAACATCGCGCAATCCACACCAGCACCCTTGACGCGGCCTTGGTGATGATATTTAGTCCCCAACCATGTCTGTGCCTCGGCAACGATTTGCGCACGTTTTGGATTGATCTGATCGCTCATAGAACTGTCTCAGGCGAAGGAATAAACGGGAAGCCCTTAAAATTAGGCCGATTGTTAAACTTGCCGATGCAGGAATCCAGTGTGCGATTGCAGCCCGGCCACGCGGTGAATGAATCACCGGACTGGCACAAGCCAACAAGCGGAATCTGTAAGGTGAATACATTGCTGCTAAACAGCCGCACAGACCGCAATACACCCGCATTAGCGCCGCTGTTAAAACGAATGGTGCCAAGGGTGAAGTAGTCATCCGTCCAGCCGGTCGCGCTGGCATACAAGCGGTTGTCGATCACGTCATACGCGCCGGTGCTGTTACCGACAGTGATGGAACCTGGTGAGCTTGCGGCATCAGTCAATACGCGTATGCCGCCCACGGTCGTGAGCGTGCCACCTGTGACGATGCCGGACACCGCCGCTGATGCTTTGTTGATCCCGCAGCCGTTGTCATAGATGGTATTTAAGCAGCCAGACTGGTACAGGTTGCGCGGCAGTTTTGTGTTGAGCAATTCCAGATCGGACTTGACTTGCAATTGTGCTTGCGTACGACCCACTTGCACATCTGACACCCGACCTTGGAATAGCAATACGCCACCCAAAGACGTATCGCCCCAGGTCTGCATAAACACCCGCTGGAGCTGCAACGATGCGCCATCGAGCGCGCCGCGCTGCGCTGCATTGAGCCAGCTTGCCCCATTGAGCAAGTGAATCGGCAAGGCGTCTACCGTGACCTTGAGCGTATCAACTTCAACACCGACACTGCACCTTGTGCGACTGCGAGCGATGTTGAACTTTTTAAACGTGTTGCCCTGATAGACCAGATCAATATCAGCGCCGGTGTAGCGCACCACATAGCCACCCACCAAGGTGATGGTGTACAGATCCGCCATCAGTAGCTGGCGCGTCGTGTTTAAATAATTGACCAAGGCTGTGCTAGCGGACTTCATATTTTGCCCCCGAGTGAGCCGACAAACGCAATCGTGCGCAGCTCCCAGACCTTGTTCATCAATCCGCCAAATTCGGCACCATCATCCACAAAACGGCAACGGTAGTAATAGCTGCCAGTCCAGGTGACAGAAACGCCCGCTGCTGGTGGCGTGACAAAGGTAATCATGCCAAAAGTATCGATGCCATAAGATGCCGTTGCCGTGCCATTGAGCTTGACATCGGTGATTGCATTGACGTTCATGACCGGATCAAGAAAGCCACCATAGGCGCGTAACAACTGGAACTGCGTACGCGCTCCATCACCCAATCCGATGACCTGGTTGGTCACTGTGCTGTCTGTAATGTCGGTGTACAAAAAGCTGTCGTACGACCCTTGGCAAGTCATAAAAAAACCTTGAATCAAGCGCAGATCATCATTGACATTGCGGTCACGTAAAAACTCATGCTTGAGCGTAAAGGTCATGAGCGGCGACGACATCAGCGACGTGCGCAACTCACGACCATTGACCGAGCGCTGGATGCGGGTAGAGAACTGGGGCTTTTTTGTATTGCCCCAAGCCAGCCCTGCCAGCGTCGGAAAGACTGCATTACTCATTTAGTGATCCCTCTAAAATTGCGCGCTTGTGCTTTGAGCGAACTGACCAGCGCCCCGCCCTCATTCATCAGCAGGCGCTTGACGCTTTGGGCATCCATCGCCGTGATATTGAAATGCATTGCACTACTCGAGCCACCGCCGTTGTCTGCCATGTTGCGAATCACATCAGCGTGCTTGGACGGCAAAATCATCTCGCGTGCATGCGTCTGCACAACTGGATTGAGATTGGCTGGAATGTCGTAACCGCCCATTGCTGATGCGGCGATGGGTGCGAATGACATTGCGCCAGCCTGGGCGGCCAGAGCTGCTGCAGGCGCCAATCCGGGGCCGATAATCGGGATTGCGGCGGTAGACGCAAACGCGGCAGAACCAGCCACCGCGGCATTAGCCGTGACTTGACTGACTGCGTTGGTACTACCTAGCAGTCTTTCTAAAATCAAGTTCATGCCGTACTCAGCGGCTTGCTTGGCCAGCATGTCGATAATGGCATTAGTGACTGCCTGAAACACGCCCAGCATCATGCCTTTGAGGGTGAGCGTGCCTTGCAGCGTTTGCGCGATCACGCTTTGCATGCCCGACTGGATATTCCCGTACATCTCAGTGGTGTATTTGTTTTGCTCTTGCGCCGCCTTGCCACGAATAGCACCTAGCTTTTGTTGATGCGCTTGCTCTAGTGCTTCGATCTGCAAATGGATTTGTGCCAGTGCCACGGGGTCTTCATCAGATCCACGCATCATCTGCTCTTGATCGATCAACGCTTGCATTTTTATCTGATAGCGTTTGGCCTCAAATTCCTCCTGCTGTTGCAGTAGTTTGGCATTGGTCGATTGATGCAAAGACACTGCCAATTCTGCTGCCTGCTCCGCAGCATCAATGCCAGATAACTCTGCATTGCGCTTGGCTTCTGCGATCACTTTGCTGGTGGCCAGTGACTGTTCTGCATAAGCGCGTTGCTCTTTATAAATCTCAGCCATGGCGGCTTTGGCTTCTTTACTCTCTGCGCCATAGCGCGCCACATTGGCGTTATAGATTTTTTGAGCGATGTCTAAGCGTGCTAGATGGTTGTTTTTGTAGTTCTCCAGGCTGGCTTTTTCGCCTGCCATTTCCGCTTCAAAACCATCTTTGCGGATGAGCGCTGTCTCTGCGTAGTACTTCTTTTCTACCTGAGCTTTTTCCTCTTTGGAGAGCTTGACGGTATCGAGAATATTTTTCCAATAATCACGCTCCATCGTGTGATCGTACTCACGCGCTGTACCCGCGATGGCTTGTTCTTTAGCGTAGCCGTCTTTGTCTGCCCCTAGCTTGGCCTCCCACTCATGGACGCGGGTTTTTTCTTTGGCGTTTTTGTCATCACCGCCAAAGTCGTAAGTGGGTCCGCCTTTGATGGTTTTGTCTTTGATGTCGGCTGTTTGCTTTTGCGGACGCATCGCGATGTCATCAATTTTGTCTTTGGCAGCACTGGCGATATCGACCATTTTCTTAGCATGACGTGCAGCGATTTCCTCAATCTCTGCGGTACCGGCTGCCCATGCTTTTTTGGCGCCAGCGAAGTCGCCATGCAACGCACGTTCGACCGTTGCTGCCATGCGCATGATGTGTACCACCAGCGCCTCGATGACGCCTTGTATGACTTCCACAGCCAGATTGATGCTGACCTTTAATCCGACAAACGCAATCTCGACGACCTTGCATGCGTTACTAAAAATCTCCATTGCGCCCGGAGCGTCGCCGCCCATGACGCTGGCGATTAGATCGCCAATATTGCTAAAGCCAGAGCGGATGATTTCCCATAGCTCCATGACGGTTTGGCCAACCGTCTGCATGATGTTGGTCAACGACTCCAGCACCATTCCAGTTGCCTTACCAGCGACGGGCCCGACGCCGCTTAGCCAGCCGCCCAACTTGACAAACGTGGGCAGCAAAGCATTACCTGCCTGGACTTCTAACGACGTCATGACCAGCTTCATGTCATTGATAGATTCTTTGTATTTTTTGGCTTGTGCAACACCTTCATCGCCAACGACTAAGCCTAAGTCTTTGGTCTTTTGTTCGGCTGCTTTGATCTCTTCAGTCGTGAGCTTGAGGGTTGCGCGCACATCATTCCACGACTTACCATAGACCTGCGTACCCGCGATGTTCTGTTCAATCGGGTTTTGAATCTCTTTGAGCTTGGCATTGACCTCACCCATGATGTCGAGCGTGGGGCGGTACTGGCCTGCGCTGTCTTTGACCTTGACGCCTAGCTTCTCAAACGCTTGACCATTGGTAGCGATCTGCTTGGACATCTTGCCAGCGGCCATCGTCAATACTTCTGAGTCGATACCCAGATGGCGCATGGCGACCATCAGGACGCTTGCCCGCTCTGTTGTGACGCCTAGCTGTACTGAGAGCTTTTTAGCTTCACCTGTCCATGCGACAGACTCGCTGATCACTGCTTTGAATGCGGAACCGCCCGCGATAATCGCGGTCATGGTACCGATGACGGATGTGACGGATTTAAAGGCGGACGCCAGTTTGTCCATCTGGTTTTGGACTTCTTTAAAACTGTCTTGAATTTGTTTGGCTGCGACCTTGCTGGATTCCTGCACCTTTTGCATGGCTGCTGTCCAGCCTGCGGCCTCGGCGGTGATGGCGTATTCGATGGTTTTATCGTTGCTCATGATGGAATCCAAAAAGAAAAAGCCACCTGCATCAGGTGGCTTGGGGGAACATATTGATCAGGTCGTCATAGGTTAATTCGCCCTCACTCTCTTCAGAGGGACCCTCATAACCTAGATAACCTGCAACTAATAAATGGACTGGCGGGTGTTGTTGCCAGTAGCGGCTTTGGGCTTGGAAGCTGGGGATGTCCCAGTCATTCCAAGCTTGTTGTGGCGTGCAGCCGGTACAAGCAACGATGTGGCAGACTAGCTCTGTAAGCCAGCAGCCGCCATCTGTTCCTTCAACCGCGCCGCCATCTTTCCCGCTGAGACTGCGAGGCCAGAGAGATTGAGCAGGATTTCCCAGACATCGAAGTAATTACCATAATCGATCAACTCTTCGACCTCTTCTAGCGTGATGTCGTAGTTACGCGACAGGCTGGCATGCGCCATCTTGGCAACCAACTCAATGTCTGGAATGCCGCCCAAAAACACCGCTTTAACTTCTTCGCGGTAAGTTTTAACAGCAGCGACATTGAGCGCAGCCAGTACGAAGGGACGTCCACATAAATTAATGGTTGTGCCAGGCACCTTAACAGCGCCACTCATTCTGTTGAACTCCAACGCCACACAGAACCGCTGTCATCTGCCAGAGCCGACATATCCAGTTCTGGAATAATGAAGTCTTCTTGTTTGCTGGACATAGCCAGCTTGTTAGAGACGACTTTAGGCCAACTGAACGTCAACACTTTGCCGTTACGCTGCATGGAAAAGTCCACTTTAAACGTAGGATTGAGACCCATCGGCAAGTTGGCAACATTGAGCAACTGGCCTGATGCCGCCGCCATGTGCTGGTAATCGATGAAGACCGTTTTGCCAAAATCGGCAGAGGCAAAGACATACGTGCCGTTGCCCGTCGTGGTGTACTGGCCGGACGCAGGCGCAGACGCTACCCGGATCAGCGGCGTGCCTACGCCGTCGTAACGAACGCCCAAGTTAGCAAAGAAGGTATTGCTGTTTGGTGGGGTGATAACGACCGAGGCGGCAGCCACGACACCCGTTGTGTCATTGACCGATGTGATTAAGCCAGAGGTGACAGACTGACCAAAAAAGGCGGCAGTGAATGGCAAGATATTGATGTTGGCAAACTTGGCTTTGAGACCAATCTTGCCCTTGCCGCGCCCTGAATCAACGGGGAAAGAACCCGTACCGTACAACAGCTTCTCGTCAAAGCTGGCATCGATGGAAACGTCTTGCAGAATGCCGAACTGAAACGGCGTGGGGACGGCAATTGAATTGCCGTTGGCGTCTTGGAGGGGCGTAGCCCACATAACACCGGAACCAAAATGGCGTGCCATAAATTTTCCTAAAAAAAATCCCGCATCGGTTGGGATGCGGGATTGGTGGACGAAAAAAAAACCGCCAGCGGCGGTGGTTTGTGGATCTATTGTTGGTGCGTTTTAAATCGTAGTAGTCAGATCGTTAGCCGGTTGCAGGTAGCGCATTTGGTATCGCGTGGTGACAAAGCCTGCGGTCTGCTCTGCCTCATGCTCTTCCCATGATTTGGACTTCTTTCGCAAGTCATCGACCAGAGAACGTAAGCCAGCATTGCCGAGCAATAGGCGGTGAATATCGATCAAGATGGGGTCAGCCAAGGTGTCGAAAGGGTCACCACGGGTATGGACTTCTACCGTGACGACCAGCGTGTTTTCATCAACGCTGCTATTGAAAACACTGCTCTCTTCGTCCGTACACATGATCGCAATACACGGCACCTCACCATGCGCAATCGCAGTAGCGCGAGACCTGAATACGTTGCCCCCAGCCGCCGTATTGCCAGTGAGCGCGCCTAACATTACGACCATGACTTGCTCTGGAATGCTGGACATATCAGCCCTTTGATAATGGGATATTGGAGAAAGCGCCATCGTCCAAGAGAACCGGATTGCGTGCGATATACGCCACGCCATCCACTTGTATTGCGACTCCAGCCTTGATGGAGGCAGCGATGATCACAGCGCTGTCTACCAGCAATGTGGGCATGTTGGATTGCGCACCGATGACGGGTCCTTGCAGATCCTCATCCGGCGTATCTTTGATGCCCATAAAACTCACCGCGCCGCAAAGACACGGCACGCCGTGATCCTGCAGTAGCGCAGCTCTGTTTTCGTCAAACATGGCTATGCGGTTTTGGCAGGATCGGCTTGATCTTTAGTGGCGGCAGGTTTGTCCGCTGTTGGACTGTCTACCAGCTCTAACTTGTGCGAGTGATTGGCTGCCACGTCGTCTTCTACGTCGATCAAATCACCGCCGATTTTGACCGTGTTGTCGTCCATGACGAAAGAAAAGCCTTCGCGGATTTTGTATGTCTTCATGCTGTTTGCTCCAGAATTTTGAGGGTTGTATTTGGCTTAGAAATGGCTTGATTCGCTTTGATTCAAGCCATTGAGTCGTGCTATTGATCGTTTGATGCTCGCGCTTAGGCGATGGCGTCGCTCATCACGGCAAAGGATTGGGCGTGGCGTACGGCGACGTCGATGGTTTGCAAGACGCGCAGTTCAATACCGCCTGCTTCGTAAATGCCAGCAGCGTATGGGTTAGGGAGAATCTCTACGACGCCCCATTCACCGATCAACAACTGTGACCAGTCACCGAAGTAGACTTCGGATAAATTGGTGCCAGTGCCTTTGGTCAAATTGCCACGGGCTTGATTAGTACGGGCGACTGTATAGCCGTTGATCTCGCCCGGTGTACCAGAACGTTGACCCATTGGGCTGTTCGTCCACAAGTATTGGTTTGTTGTGGATTTGACTTTCTTGAGTGCGCCGACTGCTTTGGCGTTGGTCAAATAAGCGAGGGAACCATCGTCCGCATTCGACATGGTGACCTGAGTTTCAAGATCAATCAGGTTATCGATTGTTAATGCGCCACCGTTGGTACCACCAATGACAGAGCCGATGCCCGATTGGTTGGCAATACCCAGCGGTTGGAAGCTGGTGCCAGTGCCATACAACGATGCAGCATCAATCCCCAGCGCCATCGTTTGAATCATGTCGGCACGCACCAATTGCTCGATGTAGGGTGATGTTTGTTGCAGCATGTTGCGGGTGATGACGGAGAGTGCACCAAGATGTTTTGGGGACAAACTCACCTTGTCAAACTGTGCGCCGGTTTGTGAGAGTGTTTGCCCCTCACCAACCCAGTACACTTGCCCGGCTGCTTTTTGACGTGGGATGTCTACGTTACCGACCAAGCCGGACAACATTTGCGCACCTAATCCAAACACGCGGGCTTTATTGCGCAGCATGTCGATGAAGCTACCTGATAACAGGTTGGTTGCAACAATACTTGCGCCGCCAGAGGTAGCACTGAGGCCACTGCCAGTACCGAAGCTGTAATCCGCCGCACGTTCTTTTGAATAGAACGTGAGATTGGTTGGCATGAAGAGGCCTGCTGATTGTTTGCCAGAGCGCTTGCCGATTTCTTGTGAGACTTCACGCTCAAAACCTGCCGTTTTCCAAGCGTTGTTCTCACCCATACGCTCATTGACGCAGGCATTGATAGCGCGCATCAGACTGTATTTAGCTTTTTCACTTTCGGTCAGGTCTGGGTTAGAGCCGCCCGTTAATGAAGCTTGGCCATTGCTGCGCGCCAGGACTTGATTTAAGACGATGCCGCGTGCGGATTCGATCGGTGCTTTTAAGTTGATGAGGTGATTGCGTACGTCATCGCTGATTTGATGTGCGCGGCACATCGCATCAATCTCGGTCACCCGTGCGGACTCGACGAGCGCGGGATTGATTACGACCGCTGGCGCTGCGGCTGGTGCTGCTGGTGCTGAATTGACGCTTGCAGAGGTTGCTGCTTCGGCGGCATCCTGCATGACGTGTTTTTTCTTGAATTTCATTTCAGATCCTTCTGTGTTGTCGGCGGATGCCGTGGTGGTGATGGAAGTTGTGCTGCTCGGGGTGTCGGTGTTGCTGGTGTTGCTGGAGTGGGTGACAACCACGTCCATTTCTTCATCTGTTGCTGAGCGGTTGATGCCTACTGAGGGGTCGCCAGGCACGGTGACTAGCGATACTTCGAGCGCTTCCCATGACGTGACGACGTAGCTGGTCTGGCCTTGGTAGAGATCAATTTCGTAGACGCGGTATTTGAAAGAGACGTTTTTTAAAACGCCCTCGATCACGCGCTGCATCGCCCAATCACCGCGCTCATCGGTGCTGAATCTGGCAGTGCAATAGCAGCGGCGATCTGTGCCTAACCACGCTTTTTCGATGACGCCCAAGAGGTCATTCATGTCGTGGTTAAAGAGCAAATTGCCGTTGCCGTCGATGCGTTGCAGATCGGGTGCGCCGGGGGAGTGACTGAGGATTTCGTCACCCATGTCGCAGGTGACTGGCGTCTCGCTAGAAAAAGAGAACGTGACTTGCCGGGTGTCTGGGTCAACCACACCGACTTGCACATCGGCGGTGTCGGCTGACCCAGAGCCAAGGCTGATAAAGCGTTTTCTTGGTCCTAACTTGTTGACGCCGAGTTCAAGTTTTTTCTTGTCGGACATTGCGGCTCCAATGCAAAAAGCCCACGCGGCGAACCGGGTGGGCTTTTTTGGGGTTGGTAAAACTGGGATTAGTCGTCGGTGGATTTGCTGTCGCTGTTGCTTCCTTTGTCTGTATCGTCTTCACCGGCAGCGCTATCCGACGGACTGTCCTGACCTTGCTTGTTGCCTTCGGCATCTAATGGCACGTCGGTTTCTGCGCCTTGCACAGCGCCCTTATTGTCGGTCTGTGCTGGGTCGGTATCAAAGACGAGATCGCTTTCGGCCATCATGTCTAGCTCTCGGCGGCGTTCTTTGAATACATCCTCGGCATCGGCATGTTCTGAGGTGAGGCTGATGACATCGGAGACCGTCATAAATCCGGCGCGCACGGCGGCCTTGTAAGCCAGCACTTCTTTTGTCGGATCAATCCAAGACCAACCACGCGGTTTAAAGCGCACCGCTAGATACTTTTTGGTATTGGTGTAGTAGTCCGGAAAACTTAATGCACCTGCCAGCACTGCTGCACTGACAAAATCCCGATGCACCTCACGCCGGAAGTTACGAATAAACCAGCCCTGCAATACCCGCCAGAGATCACGGTCATCTAGGAGCGCCAAGCGTGAACTGCTGTAATTGGTCTGCGAGTAATCACTGGATACGCTGGCATACGACACGCCAATGCCAGTGGCAAATGCCCGCAACATAAAGCGCATGAACGGGTCCATCGCCGAATTAGGGCGACTTGGATTAAAGCCGGTAAATTTCTCACCTGGTGCAAGTTGCTGAAATGTGCCGGGCTCCATCGTGAGCGTGGGTTGCGGTCTGCTGTCGCCATCCACAAAATCATCTGCATCCGGTACCAAGCCATCGCCCGATTCGATAATGCCGACGATAGAGGCGGAGGCGCGTGCTGCGACGATCTCTGCCTCTTCGTAGCCTTGCATATTGCGCAGGCGTTTTAAGGTGGCGTGGAACCAAGGCACACCGCGTGTCTGGCCGATACGCTCTGGGATATATAGATGGATAATGTCTTCAGCGGGTATGCGTAGCAAAGCGCTTTCAACGAAGGCACTAAACTGGTAATCGCCAGGGTGATTCGGGTAAAGCCAATAGGCAACTGGTCGCCCCCATTTGTCTTGCTCAATCCCCATGCGAATGGTGTTGCCATTGTCGGCACGTACCACGCTCCATTGATCGGCGATGCGATCTGACTCGATCAGCTCCAATGCATAGGGAATCTTGCCCCTACCGAACGGGCGGCGGATTTTGTGGATGATGACTTCGCCGTTTTCAACTAACGACCCAATGGCGAGACGCTCCATATCAGCGAAGCACAATTTGCCAGCGGGGTCGCAGGTATCTTTGTCAGTCCACTCTTCATACTCTGCCTCGATCTGATCATTGAAGCGCGCCATGAGCTTGCCACTGGCGCTTTTGACTTGCGCTTGCAGTCCGATGCCCGTGCCGATCACATTATTTTTAATAATGCGCACGGCGGCTTTGGCGTATTCGTTATCACGCAGCAGCTCGCGCGAGCGAGCGCGTAACGGGCGCAGGCTGGTGATGATCTCGCTGTCAGCCGAGGTGTTGAGTGCGCTCCAGTCAGAATCAAGGCGACTCATGGCGGCACCGGCATACATGCGCTTGGCGGTGGTGGCCTTGGACAGTAGCGCCTTTTGTGCTGAGCGTTGCGCGTTCCAGTCACGCAGGATGACGCTGCCAGGCTGACTTACTCTGGCTTCGTTGTAAAATTTTTGATTCATTAGAATCTCACTAGAAGGCGGCGCGGGTTGCCGTGGCCGTTGACGATGGATTGCTTCGCGTTTTCTGCATTGACACGACGCTGCCAAAAATCGCGCAATGCCATCAGCTCGGTGAGACTGTGAAACTCTGTCTGGCGGGTACCGATGGTGTAGCTTTTGATCTTGCCGCCGGAGCTGGTGAAGCTGGCTAGCGCGGCCTCGCAATCTGCCAAGGCTTTGACTGCGACGGTTCTGCTATCCATCGCTGCGGTGATGCCGGTGAGATCCGCCATCACTTGCAACGTGCCGCCGCCGATGGTCTTGCGCTGACCTTGCTGTGACAGATAGGCGCCCCAGACGTAGGTGCCTGCGACCAACGTTTGGCTTTGTGCCAGTGTGATGGATGTTGTCCAGCCATCGCCATTGGCACCTGCTGTTAGCGTGAGCGGTACCGCGCCGCGCAGTTCGTACTTCAAAGTCCAATCTGCACTGGACATGCGGATGCGAGATTGGGTATCGAACCACGCGTCATCGTTCCACTGCGCTGTATCACCAGCGGTGAGCGTTTTAATTATGTTCATGGGTTACCAGTTCTTCGCGGAATAGCCGGACGTACTGCGGCGTGGCCGTTGTTTTGGCTGCGCTTTTAGCACTGGCTTTGGTTCGATTGGTTTGGTTATAGTCCTGATCGGTGCCGGACTGGCCTGCTGTCCTGCATCGTCATTACTGTCTTGATCAATATCGGGTGCATCGTCTTGTGCAGACGTATGCACTAGCGGTTGTTCTTGCGGCGCATGCTCTGAAAAAATCTGACGCTGGCGTAATTGCTTTTCAATCGCATCCCAGTGAGCAGGTTTTAATAGATGCAGCTTGATCGACATTGCCGCATGGAGTGCATAGACTTCGCAATCCAGTGCTTCATTTCTGACGCCCGATTTTTTCTGCCACGTCTTGTGATTCTTAATCGTCTTATGCGGCGCTTTGATTTCTGAGGTGATCTGATCCCAGTAATCGGGGCGCACGGATTTGTACCAATGCATGCGTCCGGGTCCGTTGCCTGTTAGTGCTAGGCGGCCAGTGATGATTAAATCTTTTGCCCTCTGGGTACCAACGATATAAGGACGCACACCTGATGGATGCGGCTTGTGTTTTTTGTCATAATCAATTGCTGAACTGGGTCGGGCAAAAATCTCTCGTGATACTTTGCCTTGTTCAGACGCGCCTTTGATCGCCATGTAATTTTTGGCCTTACGATCACGCACGTAGTCATAGACAGCATCAGTTGCTACACCGTCAGATGAATCAACGGATACGGCGCGAATCGTCATGCTGTTGCCGCTGGCATGCGTAAATTCGCTGGTCAATAAAGTGTCAAGATCGTCCCATGCCCCAGAATTGGAGATCAAAGTTTGCCCGTGGATTTCACCCCAGTAGACTAACCAAGATTCACTCCCCCTACCCCATGCACGTATGACCACTGCAAGCCGGTTGTGTTGTACATCGACGCCTGCGGTGAGCACCATGCCGCCCCATGGGATCGTTCTTTCGTCGTACTCTTCTGCGCGTTCTGACAATTTGTCGGAGGTGGGTAGATCGCTTTTGTACTCGTATGGCAGGCCTTCGCTGCTGTTACGGAACGCACGCATCTTGGTGTCGTCACCCTGATTGAGCAGATGCTGCGCCGTAAGAAATTTCTCTAACAACTTTTGTAGAACGCTTCCGGGGAACGGCGAATACAGTTCGTTAATGTAGAAGCCAGCGACGCCGTAAAACGGGGCGGTGGCGATCCAGACCGCCTTCTTGACGTTGCGATTTTTTTCTACATCCGTCCATAAGCAGGTGCAATGCGGACAGGCATAGCGTGCTGAATCTGGCCTGACCTTGCCGAAGACTTCATGATTAAATTCTGGCTCTTCGGTGTACTTGACGTTTTCCCACATAAGCACGTGCGACTCACCACAGTGGTGGCATGGCACCATGAATACGCGCTTGTCACTGGCTTGGTATGCAGCGTCAATGCGTGAAATTCCCTTGACCGTTGGCGTGCCGCCAAAGATTACTTTGCTACGGGCGAAGGTCTTGACGCGCTCTTCTAGCAGCGTGATCGTGTCGCCCTGATCACGCACATTGTCATTGCAATCGTCCGGCTCTTCCACGATGACGATGGGCGCCGGTGTTGACTTCACAGAGCTGGGGCTGTTGGAGCCGACGAGCTTGATGAAGCCACCCGGAAAACTTTTAAAATCCCAGCGATTGTCGCGGTCTTTGCGTTTGTGAATCTGTAACTTGGCTGCGACACGTGGTGTCACTTCTGCCATCGGTATGAGCTTTTCATCATTAAACTCTTTGGCGGCTTGCGCCTTGGCGAACATGATAATGATCGGCACCGGACAGATGTCGATGATCTTGCCAATGAAATTTAGGATTGCGCCATCAGTCCAGGCAACCTGCGCGGACTTCATGGCGACGATCTTGCGTACAGTTGGATCATCAATCGCGTCGTGAATGCCCTTGATCCATGGTGTTAAATCTGGGTCGTACGCGCCTGGTAGCGCTGAGGCTTTAGCCGATAACCGGCGGTGCGTTTTCGACCAGATATACAGGCTGACTATTTCCGCCGGAACTAGCGCCGTCGTCAGCCGTGTTACGAGCTGCACTACTGCTAGCATCGTATCGAGCAAGATGTTTGAAGGCTGCATTAGTGAACTCATTTAGGATTTGGATATCGACATCGACTCCGTAAAGAGCATCAAGCGCGGCCTTGAGTCTGTCGTCTCGCCCCATCAATTCAGATTTAAACGCGCCAACCATTTGCATCAGTTCTGGTTCGAGCTGCGCGACGTTGATGAGCTGGCCTTTTTTTCAGCCAGGGTGAACTGCTTTAACTCGCGGTCAACCCGCTCACTGAGAACGCGCTCACGTACAAGATCAAGGCCATCCTCACTGCGATGGCCTGATGCTTGTGCGCGTAACTTGCGGATGTATTCGACGCGGATGACATCAAGCGTTGTTTGTTTCCAATCGATGCCAGACTGGTTTAGGAATTTACTGACTTCGACTTGAGATATGTCTAGATGGTGTGCGATCTGTTGTTGAGTAACGCTCATTTATAGCCCCCTAGCAATTCAGCTAACTAGACGAAACTCGGGGTCTTCGCACCCGCTCTGTGTTGTCTCTGGAAAGTACCTTGGAAATTCTTGGCGGCGATGCTTAGCGCATTAGGTACTTGATCTGCTGCGCTAGGATCGATGGGAACTTGTCATCGACCAAGCGTTGCAATGAGTCCTGCACTGCCTTGTTTGCCATGCCATCCGGTATGCTTGGTCCGAACAGTTCTTTGATCGGCAGGCCGCTCCATGTGGTGCGGCCATTCTTTACGATCTTCTTGTGTGCGTTGCCTGTGCGCGTGTACACGCCCTTATGCCCGCTCGGCATCGTGGCGATGAACGCACCACTGATTACCTTACGCCCATTGAGCACGCTTACTGATACACCTTTAGAAGTTTCACGTGCGCTGTACCTGATCAGCGGTATCGGCCTGCCAGATGCAACACACCTAGCAGTAAGGTTGCCACTGGTTGCGTTGAACGTTGCCAGCCCCTTCTTGATGTCAGACACCTTCAGGTTATAGCCAGCGTCACGTATCTGGCGTGATACGTCTGTCTTCACTTGCGCGATGACTTTGTTCAAAGCACGCACAGTCGCTTTCTGACGCACGTCGGCTTCTACCCGCTGCATGTCTCTTAATACGCTATCGATATTGCTTTTAACGTCAATCTTGATAGCCATAAAGCGCCCATAAAAAAGCCCCAGTCGCATTACACGACCGGGGCAAAGTGCAATAGCACACAAGGAGACAAAACCAAAAAAGCAATGCAAAAAGCCCCGAAGACTGATTCAGTCATTCAGGGCTTTATTCAGGTTATTTCGCTTCCTAGAGGCGCAACCGTCCCCAAAGGGACGGCTAATGCCTCTAGGCGCGGAACACACCGTGCGTGCAAGTTGTAATGCCGAATTCTAGCAGGAACTTCCAAACTATCAAGCACCAAAGTCAAATTATTTATCGCTCTGCCAAGCACAATGCGTATAGAACTGTCGTTTATATGCAACTTTGATTTAATAAAATGGTTCGGATATCCAAAAACGTACTTAAACCGCAATATCTGCTTTTGGTCAAAATGAATTAACGTGCGCCAGGCAAATTCCACCAGCCAGCCATCAAGCTCATCCACGTGAGCGTGATAAAGCTCCGAACTTGGCTCAGTGATCTGCAAAGCCACAGCCAAAGCCTCCTCACGCTTATTTCTGCAAGCCACGTAGGATGCCGCCCAATCACAGCAGCATCCACCGCCCGCACCATGCTTCGTACGAACGGTACTAGCCCAATTTGCCATTCTGTTTTCAAAACTTGTTGCTGCGCATGGGCTCTCAAGCATTCTTAAACTCCAAAATAAATTGATCAATGCAAAGACTCATTGCTGCTGCGTAGCGCTTGATTCATGTCTGGTCGCGCCTTGTAGCCCATCACAACCTGCGCACTCTCAAGCGATACCAATGGCACTGTCTGGTCGCCCGCTTTCCACCGCTCAATGATGCGTTTAGCCCAGCGCAAATGATCAAAGCCAGGCTCTTTTGTGAAACTGTTCTGGACTTCACGTGCCGCCTGCACAACCTCTGGCGACGCCACAGCCGGAACATACTCAACACGCAAAGCAATGTCCGGTATTGGCTCCCAAACACCAAGCGCCGACTGATAAGCCAGCACCGATTCCCAGCGTGATTTGATCTGTCCATGCGTCAGCATTTTCAAGTCATACGACATCGACACCGCAGCCCAGTACAACGCCAAACTGCTCCACGAACCCACCTCGCCACGCTCACGCGCTGCCAGCCCGGCTATCGCCTCGTGGTACGCAGACAAAGGGTCAAGCGACCGCCTGCAGGCTTTTAAAAACTCCGTGATCGACGGTGGATGAATGCAAACGCGGCGGCATTCCTTGATGCCAAACTTCACCTCATCCATCGTGATCCGCTCATCCTCCAACGCTTCAACCCAACTCTCACGCCAATTTTGCAGCGATTGCGCATCCGGAAAAAGTTCACGCCAACGCTTCGGATAAGCCCCATCTAAGCGGTTGTAAAGATGATCGATCGGTGTAATTCCCAGTGCCGGATGCACCTCAAACCAAGGCGACACTGGCGCAGTGCTGATCCTGTTTTTAATCTCGGCTGTCATAGCTATTTTCGGTTTTGATTGACGTACGCGGTGGCATTAAATTTCTGCGCTCCCGAAGGCGAGGCACGTGCTTGCGGCACCGTTGCGCCCGTGGCATTGATGCCCGCTGATTCCCCTGCCCATCGCTCGATAATGGCGATGACATAACCCGCATTGATCGTCTCAGAAGGCTTCGATTGCTTGGCAGTTGCGCAAGCAGAATCGATAATCTCTGGCGTGATGGCCTGCTCTGCCAGCTTGATCAAGCGAGGGTCTGCTGGCTGCGACTTCACTCCGTTTTTCCTGAAAGCAATGCTCAAATCCGCAGCGCTTACCCCGCGTGCCTTTGGCTCATCCGATGCCGTTACCTCTTTTTTTTCCGAAGGCTCCGGGGTTACACGGGGTTTCTGCTCTGCTCTGTTCTGTTCTGTTCTGTTCTGTTCTGTTCTGTTCTGGGGCGTTACTGTAACGTTACATGATGTTTCATCTTGTTTTTTGCCCTCTTTTTCCTTCGCCCGACTCCTGCGAACCCGCTCTGCGCTTGAGTCTGACTTAAATTGACGCCTGTCCCAATTGAGTATTTCCCAATCCTCGTTAACAAAGCCTTTACGCATAAACAGCACTTTCGTTTGCGCAAGGTCGTCGTCACTTATTCGCAATGCAAATGCGATCTCATCATCATGTAACGTTACCAGAGCGTTACTGCAACGGAGGCAAAACAACATGATTAAACGCCGTTGCATTGACTCGCTCATACTCTGCACTTTAGCGTCAGCAGCAAACTCGCCATACAACCGGAACCAATCCATCAAACACCCCCAACAGAACGCACAAACACCCCGCTACCCGACCGCAAGAACGCCACCGCCGCATCCGTCAACGAGTACATGCCCCGCTGCTTCTCAAGCAAGCCAAAACGGAATAAGACCACGCACACGTTATGCACATGCATCAAGTCACGCAAACAATCAGGGAAGGTATTTAAAAGAGAAATGCCATAGGCGCGATACCCACGACACAGAAACAATTTAGTCAAAATCCGGTACTTAATATCATCATGCGGCAACACCAATTTAGACTTAGGCCGACCACGTGACGCCGTATAACAAAACGATGTCATGACACCACCTTGCCACTAGGCAGCTTGCGAGTACCACCCATCAGCGACGGTATCTGCTGATGATCAAACGCACCATCGCGCACCAACGTTGGCGTAAACAGCCTTGCCAAGTCCAATGGCTTCTGAGGGCTTGGCAAGCGTGGTGGCGCGATCTGGCCCACATACTTTTGCGGTAATGGCAAATACGTGCCATCGATGTCAGCCGCGTACTCTTTGCCCTTGAGCGTGGCAGTCAGGCTATCCCCATGCAGCTCCGCAAAACTAAAGCCATCGAGTACATTAGCGATCTTTTCTTTGAACGTGATGACGCGAGAATACTCAGCACCGACGACTTCCATCAACACTGATATTTTTGCGGTACCGCCCAAATCAACCAAGCGGCAAATCACCTTGCATGCAGCAGACCCTGCACGCGGCCCGGTGTGGCGGCTCATACCTGCTCACCCTCAGCCATCGTTTTACGCTTCGTCTCATGGCAGTAGACTCTGAAGGTCAACGCACGTAATTCGTCCATCGTTTTATGAATCTTGTCGACCAAGGCATTAAAGCGCTCTTTCTCTCGCGGATTAATGGAGCCGTTCTTTGTGTCCTCGCGGTATTCCTGCGACAACATGCCTAGTTCTTCGTACAGCTCATGAAACTTGACACCAATCTCTTCATTGCTAATGTGCTCGACCGATGGCAGCTTAGAAAACGTCCCTCCGCTCAAAGCACAAACCGCATCTGCGAAGAAAGTAGTCTCAGTAAAAGACTGCATCAGCATGGCAGTCTGCACCCCAACATCTTGTCCCTTACGCTCATAAATACGATTTTCCAGCGAATCACGCGACATACCCAGCGCACCGCACATCGCATCCCAGCCGCCAGGAAACGCCTTGATCATTCTTAAATATGCTTGACGTAGATTCACTACTTCCCCCGTTTGTTGTGGTTTTTTTACTGGACAACCGGCGATAGACTGCAGTTGTCGCTCGGCTGAGTTGTTGAAAAGAGGTCTGGATATTTCAGCTCTAAGTACATCCGGCGAGCTTTTGGGATGCCCGTTTTTTTCCAGTCAGAAACTGAGGGCGGAGAGATATCAAATATCTTAGCTACAGCAGATGTACCGCCTAGCTTATCAATGATCTTAGAGTCGAGTAGATTTTCCATTGCTGAATTTTAGGTGTTCCTAATTTTAAACGCAAGAGAAAGTTTAGGCACACCTTAATTGTTTTGATCTACGATTACGGAAACTTAGGAAAAGCTAATGAGCTGGAATCAAAGACTTACTATCGCGAGAACAAATGCGCAAATCAAAAAATCTGATTTTGCGAAACGCGTGGGCGTGTCCGCTGCAACCGTGACAGATTGGGAAGCGGGAGATATCAAAAAGCTAGATGCGGAAAAGATGATCCGCATCTGCCAAATTTTAGGCGTGTCCGCAGAATGGCTAGTCACTGGTCGTGAATTAAAAACAATCAACCCTTATCACGCATTGGATGTTGAGACCATCCATGTAGTTCAGGTCATGCAGAATATGACCGAATACCAGCGCCACTTAGCCGCGCAGATCGTAGATTCCATTGCTCAACCAATGCCATCCTCCCAGCTTATCGAGCAAATAAAAGAGGTTGACGACTTTATCCAAGAATCTGATACCGCAGCAATCGACGTCGTCAATGCAGCGTCACCACGTCACAAGAACAAGTCCCAGTAGGAAATTTCTGCACCAACAAAGCTGCTTTCGCCAGCAACCAAATTTGCGCCGGTTCATCCATTCCATCAAATAATTTAATAAGCTCTTGATGCGTCGTCTTCATTGCAGATTCCTTTTGATGTAAAAAGTTTATTAAAACAGTTCACATATGTAACTAATTTGTAAATGTAGTGTATATTTTTGTATGTTTTATCCGAATTACAAATCACGCCCTCCACTAAAAATAGCGGCAGATTACATTGAGCCACCTTACTCATCAACTTTGCGCGGTATTTCTGCTTTGCGTAGTCGTAACGACAAGCGCCGACGCCAAGCTTGCTCGCAGCGCCAAAACTAAACAACAGTTCCAACACTCGCACCCATGCCCATCAACAGGCAAAAAAAAGGGTGCATGCCCAGGCTATGTCAAAGACCACGTAATTGCACTCGCTTGCGGTGGTCCAGACACGCCAGAAAATATGCAATGGCAGACTATGTCAAAGACCACGTAATTGCACTCGCTTGCGGTGGTCCAGACACGCCAGAAAATATGCAATGGCAGACTATAGAAGAAGGAAAAGCAAAGGATAAGTGGGAGCGCAAAGGCTGTAAACAATAGGTTTTGATATTCAACTAAAGAGGAATGGAAAATGGATTTTTTAAGAAAAGCTGGTACTGGTATTTTCGGAGTATTGACACTATTCAGCTTAAAAGTGATTTTGGATGGTCAATTATTTCTTGGCATTACTGAAGTAATCGTATTTGGCGCGCTCGGGATCTGGTGCTTTATTCCTCTTGCTAAAAAAATAAAGCTAGAAAAACAACAAGAAGCGCTGATGATTCAAGATATTCAAATGAAGCGGGATCAACAGCTATTTAAAATCAAGAATGGCGAACTTCCAGTTGTCAGTGTCAAGTCCGTGATATTGCGATCTGGCGAAACAGCTCACCTCTCAAGCCGAGGCGCGATTTTGATGGAAGAGCAAGTGACCGGTTATGAAGCTGGTACCACCTCAGTGAGAGTCAATATAGCCAAAGGCGTAACCGTAGGAAAAGCGGGTACTAAAGCCAAAGCAGTAAAAGGATATGTCGGCGTCTCAAAAGGCGAATTTGCCCTGACCAGCGGAAGAGTTGTGTTTGCTGGTGAAATAAAGAGCTTCGAGATTCCCTACTCAAAACTAACCAGCTTTTTCACAATCGAAGACGGCATTACATTCCACGTCGGGTCAAAATCTCACATGGTTTGTCTACCAAGGCCCGATGTGCCGTTTGCAAGCCTACTTTTAGAAAAGCTAACACAAGCCTGACCAAGAATACAGTGATGTTAAAAAGCACCTTAGGTGCTTTTTTTCGTCTAAGTCTAAGGTAAATCTAAAATAAATTTTTCACAATCGACCTAATTTAAGGTGTTCCTAATTTATTTCTTGACTTTGAATTTAGGTACACCTAATATTGGCTTTGTCACTAACCGACGGAGCCAACATGCAAACCATCCAACCCAAAGCAGCAGCTTTACTGATATCAACAACCCAACCCCAACTAGAAAGAATCCCAAGGGGCCTCATCGGCAACGGTCCACCATCACTACAAAAACCAGCCACGATCAAACCATTTGGCGACCTTCCCCGCATCGGCAAATACTGGCATGGTCACGGCGGCGTCTACACCGGCATCATGCGCGGTGAAAAAGGCTTGCCTGACTACCACCTCATCACCGCCGTTGACCCACTCGCCATCGTCTCTGATATCGCCTGGGCAGATGGCTACGACAAACAACACGGCGCATGCAGTGACGTCGATGGCATCGCCAACACCCTCTACCTCTGCGCATCCGCGATCAATCACCCCGCCGCGCAATGGGCAAGCAAATTATGCATAGATGGTCTATCCGACTTCTATCTACCCGCCCGCCACGAAGCACGCTTGATGTACATCAACCTGCCAGGCCTGTTTGACTTAGATGACTGGTACTGGACATCAACGCAGCTCGCTGTCAACGCCGGTTGCGCATGGGTGCAGGGTTTCGGCAACGGCTACCAGAGCCACTATCGCAAGTCGAATGAGTACAGTGCCCGGGCAGTCCGCAGAATCTTAATCATTGAGTAATTTAATCATTCGTCTGGCACCGCCAGACTCGACTTTTTTTTGGAGTACTCGCATGAAAAACAATTTATTCGAATTCCCTTGGATCGTCTTATTAGCGTTATTTGCCGCATTTATGGCGGGCTACGTCGTCGCCGACGACAAACGCATAGCTGCCGAAGACAACGCAGCACAAACGCAGAAAGTCGCCCAAAAATGAACCGCTACAGCGCCAAATTGAGCATAGCAACAGAGATTTACAGAATCGAACGCAAGTTCGGCAAATCACGCCTGCACGCTGTGCAATCCGCACTGCAAGCGATCATCGCACGATAACCATGGCACGCATCCAACCCGACCGCGCCGCACTGGAAATCGCTTATAACAATTTGCCGATTGCCAAGCCGTTGGATGCCGCCTTAAAAGACCCGATTTTAAAAAGAATTATTGAAAACCGCGCCCGCATCCACATGCGCCAGCGCGACCGATTTGATCTTAAAAAAATGCAAGCCAACGACAACGATTAACAACCAACAGGAGTAAAACCATGTCACACAAAGCATTTGCAGTCGTGCTGCAAGACCTTCGGGATGGAAGAGTCCATGCCGAATTTACCAAGCTCTTTGGCGAACTAGTCGCCCAGGTAAAAGAAACCGGCAAAGGCGGTGAGATCAGCTTAAAACTCAAGATCAAACCTGCTACGCGCGGCGCAGACGTTGACAAAATCACGATCGCCGACGTGATAACGATCACGCAGCCCAAGCCAGAGCGGGGCGAGGATATTTACTGGCTCACCGACGACGGCGATCTGTCCCGCAATCATCCGCGTCAAGGCAATCTCGAATTGCGCGACGCCACACCAACCGCACCAGCTCAATTTAAAGAGGCTAAATAATGACTGAAATACTCACCAGAACAACTGCCGATCAATTACATATCAGCGCAGATACGATTGACCGGATTACAGAGCTAGCGCATGCCTCCGTAGCAATACAAACTTATGCTGGAACAGATCATCTGATCGTGCCAGACGGCTACAAGCATATCGATATTACTGATGTAGTTGAGCGCGCACAACAAGCGCCAAATCGCAAAAAAGGGACCGCGCATCTATCGGATATAGACAGCTTTATTCAGTACGTCAAAGACCAAAATATGAGCCATCTTGGCTACATCTATGCAGATCCCGAAGCCTGCACGCTGACCGCTGTTTTTAATGACTATCGAGAAAGTGCATCAACCGGCTGGCGCGACCATCGTGCTGTATTCAAAGCTGAAAAATCACGTGAATTTTTAATTTGGCTTAACAGTAATAAAGAGCCAAAAGAGCAAGAAGCATTCGCTGTCTTTTTAGAAGACAACATTGCCGATATTGCCGAACCATCGGGCGAGACATTGCTCAGTATTGCCCTGACTCTACAAGCTAAAACAGATGTCAATTTTAGCAGCAGCCGCCGCTTAGATAACGGACAAGTGCAACTAGCATACACAGAAAATATTGACGCTCGCGCAGGCAACGGCAACATCGACATACCGCGTGAATTCTCTATCGGCGTGCGCCTATTCAAAAACGGTAGTGGCTACAAATTACGCGCGCGACTCAAGTACCGCTTAGGTGGCGGCAAGGTCAAATTTTGGTATGAATTAGACCGCGCAGATAACGCCATTGAAGACGCTTTCAAGGACTACATCACCAAAGCGGCAGACTCAGGCTACACGGTACTTCTCGGCAAGCCATGATTCCAATTGATTTAAAAACGGGCGACAAAGTGGCATTCCGGTGCCACATTTTTGGCGAAGTCACCGGCACGATTCACCAGCTCATGCGCTGCCTGACCAACGGTCAGCAACATGCCATCGTACAAGTGACATTGTCGGGCGAAGCTGAAATGGATTGCTGCGAACCACTAATCAACTTGAGGAAATTAGCATGAGTCAGACCAAGAAGGGATCACTACTAGAAGCCATCATCAATGTGCTGATCGGCTACACCATCAACATGCTCGCCAACTTTTTTATTTTCCCTATTTTTGGCTGGCAAATATCGCTTCAACAAAACCTGATCTTAGGTGTGTTCTACACAGCGATATCGATCACCCGGTCTTACGTGATTCGCCGTTGGTTTAATCGTGCAATCCACAAGGCAACGTCATGAGCAAACGAGCAAAACAAAAACGGTGCAGCCCATATCGCCAACGCACGATAGACCCCATGGGAGGCTTGCGCACACTCACGGACAAACAGCCCATGAGCCAAAATCAATTGACTGATCTTGGCCTTGGCTACTGGCTCGCCTTCGACAATATGCTGTTCCACGACAGCACAGAGTACGACTGGAACATTGTCACAGGCAGCTTAAATATCGGCGTAGTGATGTGCGAAGAAGGCGTCAACGAAGAAGCCATCGATGTATTCAAGCGCGCCCTAGACGCCTCATTCGCCGCCCGCCTACGCGGCGAACGCACAGGCGCATGGCGCTACGCAGGTGCAGACATCGACACCATCCGCAACGCACTGCAAATACACGACCAGCAATGCGCATCAGTCACACAAGGCCGCATGGTCAAAGTGATTTATGAAGTACGGGACCGCGTAGACCAAGGTTTGGTCTACGCAGAGCCAACCAAGTAGTTTTTTATACCTAAAAATTAAAAGACGAATGAAATGTTAAAACTCAACGAAGTACCAACAACACCGGGAACACCATTACAAGGCGGCTATTACGTAGGCCGCTTTATGCTGAAGGGAGATTTATACGCACTGATCGTTAGTCCAAAGAAAGAGGGTGGTTTTGTTGATGTTTGGAGTAATAAACCAAGCGATGGCAAAGATGGTAGTGACGCATCTAGCTACAACGACGGTAGATCAAATACGTTGGCAATGGCCGTTGCTCATAGCAATTTAGCGAAAAATATATTACGTATGAATGCCGGTGGTTTCCAAGATTGGCATCTGCCAAGCCGTGATGAATTAGAGCTGTGTTACCGCTATCTGAAGCCCAGCAATTACACCGACAATATGTTCCGCGCTGGCGACAATCCGAGCAGTGTACCCCCAGGCTATCCATACACAGAACAATCACCAACCCAAACTGTCGCAAACGAATTTAAAGAAGGCGGCACAGAGGCATTTGATACTACTTGGCACTGGAGTTCTACGCAGGGCGCTGGCAACGCCGTTTACGCATGGGTGCAGTATTTCGACGACGGCAGCCAGCTCAACCGTCACAAGTCGGTTGAGTACAGTGCCCGGGCAGTCCGCAGAGAATCAGTAATTTAATCATTCAATAATTTAGCGCGCAGCGCTTAAAATTTTTTAAAGATTCAGCATGGCCATTCATACAGATTTACCGATCTACAAATCATCTTACGAGTTATTGCAAGCGGCAAGCTTATTGGTCAAGAATTTCCCACGCTCCGTCAAAGGATCGATAGGTGAGGCAATTCAAGATGCATGCGTTCGCATCGTTTTATTAGTTGCAAAAGCAAATGCAGCACGCAACAAATTAGCGCATTTAGATGAAATGTTAGAGCGCGTAATGGAAGCAGAACTGTTGATCAGACTAGCCAAGGATATGAAATTTATTTCCATCAGCCAGTATGCATCATCAGTCCTGCTCACCGACGCCATCGGCAAGCAAGCCAATGGATGGCGCAAAGCATCGTCGCCAGCAGCATGATGACTAAGGCCATCTTGACAGTGCGAAATTTTATCTGGTCGTGCCGCTACGCCAAGAGCGTACCGCCAAGCGCATCGCAGACACCACTGGTGGCGTACCAGCAGGTCTGGCGCAGTTCTCTTGCTGATCGGTTTAGCCTTCGGCAAGATGACATAAATAGCACGTACCGACGCAGAACGCTGACAACGCCGATTACGCATGGATGCAGAATTTCAACAACGGCAACCAGAACAACAATCACAAGTCGAATGAGTACAGTGCCCGGGCAGTCCGCAGATCAAACCGATGTAAATCATGCTGAATTTTCTTTTGAAGACCTAGTGCAGGCGTACCACGATTGTCGCCAGCACAAACGCAACACGCCAACCGCACTCGCTTTTGAGCAGAACCTAGAAAGGAATCTAATTAGCCTTTATGCTGATCTGATCGACGGCAGCTATACGCCAGGCAAATCAATATGCTTCGTCGTCACCAAGCCCAAAGCGCGTGAAGTATGGGCCGCCGATTTTAGAGACCGTATCGCGCATCACCTTTTATATAACAAAGTAGCACCGCGTTTTTACGCCGCTTTCATCCACGACAGTTGCGCCTGTATCCCTGGGCGCGGCACGCTGTATGCAGCCAATAGACTTGCCGCCAAAATCCGCAGCGCATCACAAAATTGGTCACGCCCAACGTACTATTTAAAGTGCGATCTGGCTAATTTTTTTGTCAGTATCGATAAACAAGTGCTGCAAGACCAACTTGCCAAACGCATTACAGAGCCATTCTGGATCAAGTTGGCCAGCACCATACTTTGGCACGATCCACGCCAACACTACGATTTGCGCGGCGCACGCGCACTGATGTCACGCGTACCGGCGCACAAACGATTAACCAACCAGCCTGCGCACTTAGGGCTACCCATCGGCAACCTATCCAGCCAGTTTTTTGCCAACGTTTATTTAGATGCGCTAGACCAATTCTGCAAACATCAGATCAAAGCGAAGCACTATATCCGCTACGTCGATGACTTCATTATCTTGCACGACTCAACCGATTTTTTGAACGATGCATTAGAAAAAATAAGCACATGGCTACCAGCAAAACTAGGCGCACGACTTAACACCAGCAAGACCATATTGCAACCTGTAGCGCGTGGCGTTGACTTCGTAGGCCACGTCATCAAGCCATTTCACACAACAACTCGCAGACGTACCGTGGGCGAAGCACTTCGACAAATGCAGCAAGCCAAAGAGCAGGATTTTCACACCAAAGCGAACAGTTATTTTGGGCTATTACGCCAATCATCCAGTAGTCATCACGACCGTGCATTGCTTGCCAGATTAGCGCTTTGCCGTGGGTTTAGTGTTGATCGGGACCTGACAAAAACATTTAGGAAAACATCATGAGCGAATCTGATTTAATCGAGAAATTAGCAGCAGCGGTTGCTCAACATATCAAACCATCAATCCCATTAAATATTGATTTATGGGACATAGCAACCATTGCTCAATTTTTCAAACGAAATGAGTCAGTAGTGCGTGAGCGCATTGCATGCAAACCTGATTTTCCAGCAGCAATCCGCTTGCCGACAGAAACTGGGAAGCGTGGCCATCCACTTTACAAAGCCACAGAAGTAATTAAGTGGGCAGAGAAGCACCAGGAACGAAGAGCATGACATTAATCGAGTCTTGCTGCCATATCAGCAGCAGACTCGTTGTAATACACCTGCAATTGCCTCAAATCCCTATGCCCGACCATCCGCGCTAAGTCGAGAACATTAAGCTTCTTGGCTAGGCGCGTAATTGCTTCATGACGACTGTCATGGAACGTCAAATCATCAATCAAGCATCTCATCCTTGCTTTTCTAAACAATGTACTGAGGCTGTCAGATCCCAAAGTAAAAATTGGGTCAAGCGGATTTTCTGGCTCCGGCAAAAATGAGAGTAGTTGCACAGCGCGTTTTGAAAGCGGCACATCACGCTTAGTACCGTTCTTTGTCATGGGCAAGTGCGCTACTTGGCCATCGATGTGGTTGGCCAGCAGACCGCAGATCTCACCGGCGCGCATAGCCGTCTCAATGGCAAATAAAAATGCCACAGCTACTGCTTGATTTTTAGTTTGCACCAGCTGCTCATCAAAACCGCAGGTCAAACAAAGACGCTCAATCTCATCATCTGACACACGACGATCTCTGGCCGCAGATTCTTTGGGGCGACGCACGTCCGTCGTCGGACTGCTGGCGATCCAACCCCACTCTTTGCGCGCAGTGGATAAAACATGGGATAAGAGATTCATTTCACGATTCACGGTCGACCCGCTAACAGGTTTGCCCGTAGACTTGCTAATCGTGGCCAAACGCGTATCGCGCCAACGCCCTACTACATCCGCACTCAGATCAATCAACAAGACGTCTCCGAGGCGTTCAGAGTCAAATCTGACATCGACCATCGCCGCAAGTCGCAAAGCCTCCCAGCGATAGCCACGCTTTGATTTAGATACCTCCAGCTCATAACGCCGACAAGCGTCTTCAAACGTCTTACCTGCCACGATGCCGGTGGTCGCTTGTGATCGCAGCTCAGTTTCGCGCTCCGATGCCCACGCGGTTGCTTGTGATTTAGTTGACCAGGTACGAGAGTCCCGGACACCTTTAATCGCAATTTGCGCTCGCCAACCACCAGCAGTTTTTGTAAATGACGCCATCGTACTATCCCGACAATATAATCAATCGACGAATAATAGAGGTACGCGGGGAATTTGTGGGGAAATTTCGGGGAATGAATAACAGAAAATAGTGTTTTAATGCGGGTATTTGCGGTTTTACCCAAACATTAAAAAACCCCGCAGACCGTTGATTTATCTAGGTTTGCGGGGTTTTATGGTACTAAGTACCGAATACACTTGGTGCCCGAGGCCGGAATTGAACCGGCACGCCCGCTATTAACGAAGCGGCGGATTTTAAGTCCGATGTGTCTACCAATTTCACCACTCGGGCACGCTACTCAACGAGCAGCACTAGTGTGCTACTCATTAAAGCCGAACATACGTCAAACGACGTATTTATTCTGGAGGCGGGGAGCGGAATCGAACCGCTCTAAACGGCTTTGCAGGCCGTCGTTCCGCTATACAAATCAAGGACTTATAAGCCTATCCACTCTTTAATCCACCCCGTCTCGGCTAAACAGCCCGAAACAAAGAAACCGGAGTATATCAATCATCTTCGTAAAAAACAATCCATTGACTGTAAATTGGCCTCACCATCAATCATAATAAGATTGGCGTATCCAGCCTCAAGCTCACCCCAAACCAAACCAAAGCTATCAAAGACAACTGCGTCAAGCGAGAACAAGCCAACTGGCTTTGAGTCATTTTCTACCCAATACAAATATGGCGTTGCTATGTTACGCACTGCCGCTTTGAAAGCTTCTCTCGCCAGCGGAGTGAGAGTATTCTCTTTTTCTAGCTGTTGAAACTGCTTCCAAGTCAAAGACGCAACTTGCTTCGACGTTAAGCCAAGCTCTAGCGCGAACATGATCGCCGAGGCGTATGGTTGACCGGCGTGAGTAAGACCTCTGCGTAACTCACCGATTGTTAGCTGGATGGTTCGCTTTAGTTGAAAGTCGAGATATGGTGGCGGTGCGATCTGATTGCTAATGACCGCCTTTTTGGTTTCGCGTAATACAATTTCCACTGCTGTCTCAGCCTCGTCACGAAGACCTAAGTCCTTCATACGCCTAATAAAAGCGTGGAGTTGTACAACTGTGATTTTTTCGACCGACTGATGCCAGATCGGTGATTTTGATATCGGCGACACGCCGACGACACTACTTAAATTTCCTACATCCTTGAGCATTGGCATAATTTCCTCCAGCGCTCAAGGATAACATGACATCAGCTAAGCATGCGTAGCGCCGATTGCTAGAAGGTCTGCGGCGGCATTACAATTTTGAGCGTCGAAGCGAGATAGATACATATCGTACTCCGTTGCTTTTTCACGCCAGTGACTTTCTACTGTCATGATGATGTTAAGGCGGTCGGCGTAAGTCTTGCTGACTTTAGCGTAAGCGTCGGCAGAACTGCCTTTAGAAGCGACTTCTGCCATTTCTTTTGTAACGCGGTCCAAAAAGCGCTCAGCAATCACAGAGTTAGGATTGTCTACAAAAGCCTGTGTCAGCTTAATGCCTTCTTGCCCTGAAACCCATAAGCGAATCTGAGCCGCACCAATTGGTTCGCAGACGATAACGATATGATCACCTTGCGCGAATAAGCGATTTACCTCCATGACAGACATGCCGTACATGTGATCGCCAAAAGGCACAGCCTCAATAAACGCGCCTTGAGCCGCCAAACGCTTAAACTCAGACTTGCTGACAAAGTAGTAATCGACACCTTCCTTTTCGCCTGGTCGTGGCGAACGAGTTGTAGTTGATACACCCTTCAAACAGCCCCGCTCCGCCAACATGTTTTCGAGAGTGCTTTTACCGGCACAGGATGGTCCTGTGAGAGTCGTGATACGCTTCATACTTGAATCTCCTCTATGATGGTTAAATCGGTTGATTGAGTGTAATTAGGGCCGACGATGCCTAATGCCTTTGCTGTCTCTAAGCCTAAGCGGTTGACGTGGTTGTTGATCGTTGCCTCGATATCGATTTTTGCTGCGGTCGTCGCTCTTTCAAGCGCCTCTTGCCCCTGCTCTACAACGAAACCAACTGATCCTGGCAAATATGCCAATTCACGCTTTAGGTCTGCATGAATCTGACGAAGTTCGGCTTTTGGCAATTTACCCGACTCAATGAGTGCGCCAAGCTGTTCGCACTTCTCTACTGCTTTTGCCAACCGCTCTTTTGCAGAGCGCTCGATTTCGCGGCGAAGCATTTCATGCTTGGTTTCTACTTGTTCAATGCTTGGCACAATAGTGTGATTAACATGCTTAATCGTGCAGGGAATCCCATCGCCACGGTTTGGGTTCGTGATGAACTCAGCAAACTGAGAATGGCTCATTTCAACCTCAATTAGCTCTTCACGTCCGAAATACCAATCATTCGACAGATTGCGCTTATGTTCTGCCTTTTTGATTGTGATGGTGATGCGTTGACCATGCTTAATATCGGAGCCAAACAACGTAGAGTCGCCACCATTGACGATGCCCATGCCGATCATGCCAAAAGCGGGATGCTCGTACACTTCATGAGGATCACACTTTCCCATTGTTTCGTGTTTCAGCGTGGGTTTCTGACTGCTACGCATTTGAACGCTCCTTTACTGGTTGCGCCAGCTTGTTGGTGATCATAATAAGAAACTTTGTCATCGTGAACAGCGGCACTTCCATACCGTTCACATCAACTACCTGTACGATGGCGCCGCGATTGGTGTTAAAAAGTCGCTCTTGCCAGGGCATTGTAGCCTTCAGTGCATTTAATTCGTCTTCACTCATTGTCGTATTCCTGTATTTGTTAGAAAAATTACGCTGCTTTTTTCAAGATTGCGGCGCCCGTTTTTGCTGCGGCTTCGTTTTCGTAAGCGCGGCTCAAATTGTCGGCGACTGTTTTGTCGGTACGGTAGATGGGCTGAGAGAAGCGCGGCAAAAAAAGCGAGTGAAGGTGATTCGATTCGGATGGACGCATAATCATATTTGCAACGACCGGCATAATGCGACCGACCCAGTCGTCCGGGTTGGCGTCTACTTGATCACGCATTTTTTCGCCTTTGATTGAGACGTCAACCACTAAGCCACCGCATGCAGTTTTGCATGTCAGACTGCCAGCGCGTCCTTCGTTTTTACCGTTGTCCTTGCCTGGCACAATTGCTACGATTTCCAAGTCAGACTCGAACTCCAGCTTGAGCTTAATCTGCTCCTTACTTGTACCGTCTTTCCAGATAGCAGTCTTCTTCTTCAAGATCGTGCCTTCCTTGCCTTTTGCCAGCAATTCGCCATAATGCTTGTACGCGTCTTCCAGACTTTTCACGATACGCGTATCAATCACTTTGATGGACTTATTAGTGTTCCCGCGTAATTGGTCGATCAAGTTAGCCAAACGCATTTTGTACGGCGTAATGTATTTGCCCTTTGGTTTGACGCTCTCTAAGTTAATTTGATCCCACACCAAAAAGACCGGATATTCGCCCTCACCAAAATCGCCGCCTTTTAAGACGCTGGTCAAGATGCCATTACCGATTTCGCGTGGCAGTAATTCACTACCGCGATACACGATTAGCTCGCCATGTGATTGCGTTCCAGAAGGGAACGAAGACTGAACTGCCGCAGCCAGAGATTCGAACTTGTCCATCGGTAGCATGCTGCCAGCGCGACTGAAAATAAACACATTGCCGCCATGCTCATAGTTGACGTTCGTGAACATGCCATCAGCCTTCTCTTGACTGATTACGCCGCCTTCCCAATCCCATTCTTCAAACTTAGCGTCTTTTGGCAAAGAGCAACGCTGATAAGGAAAATCCGGCACCAATCCGGGCCAAACTTTATTGCAGGTCTCTTCTGAGAATCCAGCGCGCATGTCTTTGAGCATGATGCGCTTTAATAGCTCGGCTGACGCAACCGACAGGCGGTCTAGTTCATAGGCGACCGCCGCGAGCATCGCGCTGCCGGTCAGTGTGCGATTGCGCATCTGCGACAGGATGTTCCAGGTCTGCTCATTAAATAGCTCGCCGGTATCATGCAGAGCCGTGCGGTTGGGCACGGCACGAATGCCATAAGTTATTGTCGGGTCGTAGGTCGCCTGCAATACTTTCTTCAACGTGTCTGACGACTCAGCCGCTTTTAGCATCGCAATTTTGTCGTTTTTGCCCGACGTTGTGGCAATGCTATCAATTAACGCTAATACTTCATTCGTGTTCATGGTCAGTTTCATATATTCTCCAAAGTGGTAGTGGTTTTTGTTGCTGCGATACGGCGGGCATACTGCAAAGGTGATTCGCCAGGATTGATCGGCAGTCGAGTATTGGTACGTAAAGCTGGTTGCGACTCTGGCTGAGTAAAATTTGGCAAAGAGGCTGCTTTAATAGTTCTGTCGATGGGTGTATCGCCTGGCGATGGACCTGCACTTGCAAGCGTCTCTTGCATTGCCGCATTAATTGCTGCCGCGTAGCCCTGATCGCCGTCGAACTCTTTATCTTGTGCGGTTTGAGGCGCTTTGCTTGTCGTAGCTGCGAGAGTCGTCACCGGACGCGATACTGGCTTACTGACGCGTGGAATATTCTCTGCCGGTGTCAGGTTAGTGATGACCTGATGCTGAATAAACTGACGCGGAAAGTAGTACAGCGCAACGCCTTTAAGTTGCTCTTCCTGACGCATATTGATCGCCTGACAACGACCGCTTCGTATTTCATCTGGACAAGAGCCAAACAGCGAGTTCGGGCGGCTAGCTTCCGTCTCTGCGATCTTCCACAAACATGCCGCATAAGAAGGTTGATGCCCGACCTGATCACAGCCTTTTAGGTAGTAAGCGTTATCGCCTCCATGCGACGCAGAAGGTGGAAAGTTTTTTGTAGTTTCATTCATAGCTGCTCCTCTTTACCAACTGCCCCAATTGGCGTCGCGTGGTGGTTTAATTTCTTGGTTCAAACCTTCTTCAATAATTGGGTTCTCATCTTTTGTGCTATTCCAATTAAGTGTCCAATTTAGTAAGTATTTGAATGCTTTACCCGGCCCGTAATGTTTCAAATATGGCGTCGAGTCGTGTCCAAACTTTTTACCCAGTTCATTATGAATCGCAGGGATACCAATTCGATTAGCGTTGTATCTACCGCCATCTCGAATGCTGTTCTTTTTTATTAATGTCACTTGAAACGCATTACGCATTTCATTGTTTGTGCCGGACTCAATCTTTATTTGTCCATGTGTGCCAAGACCTTTATCGCCGACTGGCCCATAACGCTTAATTAATACCGCAGAGTTTTCGCCCTCTTTTTCAAACAAAACCATTTCATAAAATTTGGTGCCATGCGTGTGCAACATGTACACCGATTCTGTAATCATGAACATTTAGCCCTCGCTTAGTTTTCTCTATAAGTCACAGTATATTGACCAGATTCAGGCTTTAACAGTCAGTTATGACTTATTTTAAAGATAGCCGAAACTACCTTTTCTTTAACCGTAACCGCGTCGCCACGCCTGCATTAATTGTCTCGGCTTGCCAAAAAGCAGCACGAACAACCGAAGGCGCCACTTCGTTAGGATCTTTATCTTTTGGCAGAATTGCTACTCGCGCCGTCAGACCAAACTTATGCACAATCAGCGCCGCTTCTACCGCCGCATCAATCGCTTTGTCCTCGCCGTCCCACATGAATGTAACGAACTTTAAGCCTTGCTCTTTTAACGTCATGAGCTTGCCTAGCTGACTCTCGTTATCTCCATGCGACAAATGCTTACCGAAGCTTCCGACCGGCACTACGTCACGCAACTTCATATCGCCATCAAGCGCAATCTTGGTCGCTGCCACGTCAAACACACCTTCGCCGATTACTACATGCTCCGCACCGATGGCGTTTTGTCCGTTATAAAGCTGCGTTCCAGTTGACGAAAATCCAGGTGGAAATAAATACTTCTTCTCTGCGTCGCCGGCGATATCTCGCCCTTGAAAACTGACCAGATCGCCTTCTAAATCAAAGATAGGAATAATGATTCGCTTGGCATAGTCTTGAACCATGCTTTTGCCATCATCATTCCTGTATTTAAACTTTCCCTCATGCGAGTAACGCAATCCAAAATAGGACGCAATCGAGCTAGTAATGCCGCGATTCTCCAAATACTTCATATTGCGACCGTTATGTGGCAACGCGATCGATGCTGGCAAAGCAAGCTTATTTGTGTTCGATGTTGCGACCGACGTTACGCGTGGCGGTCTCCAACCTTGATCTTTTGCTGCCGCGAAGATATGGTTGACCGTATCTACATTCGACAAGCCAAGGTAGTTCTGAATGAACCCCCAACGACTAAATTTCTGCTCACAGACGAAGCAATTGCCTAAGCCCGACTCAAGACCAATGTAGACCTTCCACTTGGAGTTACCGCAGCAAGGGCACTCTTTTACGTTAGCCTGGCGACCGCTTGATCCGCGAGTGTGTTTGTAGTTCACGCCCTCACGGTCAAGCCAGTATTCCATGTCGAGAGAAGCAATCGCCTCATTGAGATCGCCTCTGTCAGAACGCATGCTAGTGACGCTTTTTAAAGCTAAGACCCGCCAACACGCCGAGCAAGGCTGGAATGCCCAAGCACAGCAAAAATACGAGAGCGGTGCCAACTCCGTCAGCGAATGCACGACCCACCATTAGGCTCAAGTAAGCCACCAATAAAACGCAGCTAATGTTCATTATTCGATCCTTAAAATAGAAGCTATAAATTTCATCTTGGCAAGTTCTTGCTTAATGAAAATCGTAATACCGCCCTCTTGGTTCCTTGACGCAGCAAAGTGCAGCCTGGCTTCGCCGTTAGCGCGCTCTTCTTCCGTCATGTTGATAGAAATCATGATGTCAACGGTGCGGACTTTGTTGTAGTCATCCGCGACGTGCGTGGCATTCAGTACAGTTGCTTTGGCGCCTTCACGATTACCCTGCGTTGCGGACAGCATCGCTACGTTTTCATCAAAAGCGATTGCCCGTAAATCCAGATATACGTTTTTGGAATTTTCAATCGTGTCCGTACTACGAAAGTTTGGCGCCATAATGTCTGCGTAATCCACTACGACCAAGTCGAACTTAATTGGATCGCGAGTTGAGCCGTCGGGCATCAGCGCCGGTGACTTGTAACGCTCGATTAGCTGACGCAGTTGGTTTGGCGTAAAAGTTCCTGATGGATACTCATGTACCTTAAATTTGCCTGAACGAGCGACCGCCGCTTCTACTTTCGAGCGCACTTCATGCATCTTTAAGCCAAGGTCTTTAATGGCAATATCGGTTATCGTTGCATCAAGACGCTCCGATAAAATCTCGGACGCAACCTCTAAGGTCGCATACAAGACGTTAAAACCTGACAATGCCGCCGCCTTTGCAAAGTTGATTAACGCGGTGGTCTTACCTGACTTGGCACCCCCTAAGATGATTGAGAGTTCTTTGCGACCCCAACCTCGGTGATACAACAAGTTATCAATCATGTTCTGTCCGGTTGTAATACCGGACGGCGGTAATATTCCTGCTGCCTTGTCTATCCGCTTGCGTGTACGCTCTTCGATTTTTTCAAAGTAGTCATACTCGTTACTATCTACGTTGACGCCTACTTCCGTAGCCATCTTGATTAATTGCTCAATCTTGGTGAAGCTCTTCTTTTCAAGAAGGTTCACGGACTGGTAGATGGCTTGCGAGACGGCCTGATGACGGGCAAATTCAGCAACTTGAGCCGCAACCCAATCACCGTTACTTAAATCTGCGCTGGCGCCAAACACCGACTTAAAAGCACTTAAAGCTAAAGGCTTTACGTCGGCGCGAATCACTTTTGCGGTCAAGTCTTCACTAAGCAACTGCTTGCCTGCAATCGCTGTCTGCGGAACTGTTCCCCACTTTTGATAGAAGCGCAAAGCCATGTTGACCATCGCTTGCACGCCAACATCTTCAAAGTATTCTGGCTTGATCAAGTGGCCAGCTTTACGCATAAAGTTCAGATCACGTAAAGTATGTGTGGCGACTTTGAGCTGAAAGTCAGCATCGAACTCGTATTTATCTGCTTCAAGTGTGACGCTCGGCGCACTGGCAGTTGGCGAAACTCCCGTAAAAGAGCCTGCAATCATGTCCGAGACAGCTTGTTCTGCAACTTCTAGGACATCTGTTGTCATTGCGCTGATTCCGACTTAGGTGTCAGTGCCGCAAATTCGCTGATGTCATGCTTGAATATGACGCGGTCAATTGGAGTAACATTAGACAAAAAATCTGCTGAAGCGATTGGCGCATTAATCGTGACGCTAAACTTATCAGAGTGCTTTACTCGTCCAACAATAATTTCTCCCGTCGATGCCTTTTCAATACGCACTGTGGCGTTGTTGATTTCAAGCGCTTTCAAAAACGCTTCATGACCCTTGAGCGGAACTTTGTTTGGCACTTTTGCCGGCGTGTAGCGCTTCACTGATTCTTTGGAATCGCCTTTCCAAACTGAATGCTCTAACGTCGCTGAGTTAGGGCGAACGCTGCCGAACGGAAGACTAATCGTTGTGCGATTACTTGATTCAGGTGCCGACTCATCTGTTGAGTTGGATACTGCCATTCGTCGCCCTTCTTCGATTTGCTCTTCCCGCAGACGTTTAGCTTGGACTTCGGATGATGAAACTGGGGTCATTTAATTTACCTCGATTTAGTTTGTGAATTAGAACAGTCACATTATAGTTCAGTTGTGACTTACTTTTGACTGAAAATCACGGAAACATGCATAGCGTCATTAATTGTCTCGGTAGGGAAACGTCTTAACGCTTCCTCAATGCGAAGCGCGTCATATTGGTACAGCGCTGCATAGATTGCGAATTTTGGATGTGGCTTTTGCATGATGCGAGTGGCAATATGATTCTCATAGGCGAGCTGGTCTGGCGATCCAACAAATAGCTCTGCGCGATAACGACAGTCTGTCGCCCACTGAATCTTCGCCCTGCTTTCCATTTCCCACTTATTCATTACCTGTATAAGTAAGTCATTATTCGTTGAAATATGAGCTGGACGCGGCGGTTGTCTCCAGCCGTTCTCGATACACCACTTCATCGCCTCCAACATAAAGAAGTCGTATCGTATTCCGGTGTCGTCCGCTTGCTGCCTTAATTTCCAGAAGGATTGCTTTTCGCGTGAAAGCATGAAGTCTTTGCCGCGAAAGCCGGCCATGTATTTCTTACCTTTGTCCATCGCTACGCCCATAAAATAGCCATAAGCGCGGTTGTAGTGATGTACCGCTAGGTAAGTCGCTAATGTTGGATGCATTGAGCGGTAGTCAAACCATTTTTTAGAGAACAGTGCCGCCTCTTTTATCAGAAGCTTGTGATGTATATTCTGAATGGCCAATACTTCGCATTCGTCGAAACCGACTTGTGAGCCATAAAACTCGATATTAATTGGGTGTGTCATTAGGTTTCGCCTCGTTTTTCATTAATTCTGTATTTAATTATTTCTGTATTACATGTTTATATAATAGTTAAGTATTTATAGAAGACAGCGGCGGCACCCAAGCAAGCTCACCCAAGTAAAAAGGCGGCACGAGACCGCCCTTTTCATCCAAGTACACTCAAGCGCTACACTGGTTCTGTTTCGTAACCCAAGAGAATATCTTGAACTAAATCATGACGGACTGAATCTTCACGATCGAACTTCACATGCTTAATTGCTGGTATGTGATTGAATCGCCCAATTGCGTCCGCCAATCCGCTTTTGCCTGGGATGTCTTTTTGGTCAACGTCGCCATTAATAATCATCTTGCAGCCTTTGCCGATACGAGTCAGGAACATCTTCATCTGCATCGGTGTGGTGTTTTGCGCTTCGTCTAAAATCACCCAAGCGTTTGTGAAGGTACGACCACGCATGAACGCTAATGGAGCCGCCTCGATACGCTTGTTCTTAATCAAGTAGTCAACAAATGTTTTACCTAGGCGTAAATCTAATATCTCGCGGAATGGTGTGAGATATGGATCAAACTTTTCTTCTAATTCGCCTGGTAAAAAACCTAACGATTCTCCGGCTTCGACTGCCGGTCGAGTAATGATGATCTTGTCAATGCGCTTTGCGTCAAGCTCCTGTGCTGCTAGAGCTGCGCATAGGTAGGTTTTACCAGTGCCGGCAGGTCCAGTTGCGAACGTAACGTCAAAGTTTTTAATGGCGTTAATGTACTGCTGCTGCTTGGGTTTTAATGCTGTGATCGGTGAACGATCAATTTTGTCTGGAATCTTGTGAAAGCGCTGATCAATGGATTGATCTTGAAATTCTTGCTTGTTGGATGAGCGTTTAGATTGTTTCTTTGCAAAGTTACGTGACATAAACTATTCCACAAGAGGTTAAACAAGTCACTACTATAACTCAGCGGTGACTTATCTAACAATATGAAAAGAGACTTTATTTTGGCTAAATTAATGACCGTTCATGAGTAACATTTTAGGAACCGCATGATCGATCTCAGTTGGCAGACGGTGATAAAACTTGCCTCCCGAAACTGACATATCTGTTACAGTCACATAGTCATGCATTGTGGCTCTCGTGTGAGTGTCGATGTGTGCGATATCAAAGCCCATGTGCCATTTTTCGCCTTCGCAATAAGAAGCGGCGCGTTTATGACCCGAACCCAACTGATGCCACTCAAATGCACCATAAACCGGCGTAAAGTCTGACCAGACGATATGCTTATGGTGATGTCCATTAACGCCAGGCAGTTTGAGGTTTCTAGCATGCGGGAAGTGATGGCACAGAAATGTGTCGAAATACACCTTGTAGTTTTGAGCCAACTCTTTCTCGAAGTCGCGCTTAGTGAAGGCTGCCAAATCAGCCTTTGCAATATAGTTGATCTCAAACTGATCTAAGCCGAGTAGCTTAGAAATAGTCCAACCATGAAGCTCCGCTAGAACCGCTCGCATTGCCGGAGTCTCATCTGAAAGATGGCGCAACATGCGCGCTTCGTGATTACCTTCGATAAAATCGATTTGGGCTTCTGGCGCGACCGCCCTTGTTGGTCCAAGGATTTTGTCATGCGCAAACTTAATGCGCCCTACTACATCCCACTCGCGAGGATCAACGCCGTATTTGCCGAACTCTGGTAAGTCGAAAATATCGCCATTAAACACAATAATGTCTGGCTGTACGCGAGCGACAGTATCAAGCCATACGCGCAAATAGAATGGATCAATCTCAATATCATGCAAGTCGGAACAGATCATGACTGTCTTAAAACGTCCTGACTTATCACGCAAATATTTTACATCGTAATTGCGACGCTCATCATTTGCCTTGCGATAATGATCAACCGAGACGTGCTTGGCAATTTGGCGCTCAAATTGATGCTGCTGACGAGACAGCACTAATCCGGCTTGACGGCGGAACTCTTCAAAGGTTCCAAAATATTGATTCCATACAGACTCAGCAATGCGCCCATTAACGCGAAAATAATTGCGCGTCATCACTCTATCTGGGTCTATTTTTGCGATGCGTTGCAGCTCTTCAATGCACTCTTCTTTTGTCCAGTCATCTGTGATTTTTTCGAGGTTCTCCGACATTGGGACTGAACCTCTACCGCGATGAATTACGGCATTTTTGTAGCTTGGGTCTTGCCGCAACAGCACTGCGCGGTTCTTAACGGTCTGTACCGATAAGCCAAGCTCGTCAGCGACATCGACCAGCGTTGGAAACGTATCTGGGTCGTTAAACGCATCAAGAAAGCGCTTTGGAGTTACTGGATTTGTCATGTATGGTTTCGTTTGGTCAATAAAAAGCAGGCTAAAGAGCCTGCTGTTTAAAATCTACATTTGCGACTTAGTAAGTCTGTGCATGTCGCAAGTAGAGGTTACGCTGCTGCGATTACATTCAAAGCGGCGATCGCGGTAGTCCAGCCACCGCTAAAGTTATACGCTTTTACGATGCCGGTAATTACTACAGACAAGACAGGCCAGGCTTTGTCGAAATCAACGCCAACTTCTCCCGCAAATTGCCAATAAGCGCGAAGGCGATCTTGAACGTGTTGCAGCTTTTGTGTGTTGGTCGAAGAATCTAAGCCAAAAGTTTTTGCCGCTTCCGCAACCAGATTGTTTAAAGTTGGCGCCATTGCTACCGCTACTTGTTCAGCTTGGCGTACTGCGCTAATGAGTCCCAGAATATCCATTTTGTTGCCCTTCGTTGTTGGTGGTGTGTCTAAAAATTGCAATGTGTCTTGATGGTCAACCCGTCGATTGACCGAACGTATTCAGCCGCCTGGTTGAGGTGGATTAAGCCAGATGTTTCCAAGATCAGGCTCGGACTGCATCGGTTGCGCGGCTCGTACAGCCTCTTGTATTGTTGGCATTGATGGGTCGCTTGTTGAAACTGGTTCTTTGGCGGGCAATCCGATTTTGTCGGAAGATGCAACCGTTGCTCCAACATTGAACAAGCCGAACAAGACAGCGCCAAAGCCAGCAATGCTATTAAGATCGCTGGACGACAAGTGAAAGTCATAGCCATATTGTTTTCCTATACCGACAACCGTAGCCAGAAAAATAGCTAAGGCGCTTGCAAGCAATTGTTTGTTTTTCAGCTTTGCTGCGTCAGCGACCGCTTGGCCTTGACGGAACACGTTGTAAAACAGTCCTAATTTTTCAAACATCGTCAGCTCCATATTGAAGTTGGTGTGCAATGCGGCGCATCCAGCCTTTACCGGCAGAATCCCAATTTTTGCAGTTAGTCATGAACAAGATTCGCTCTGCAATTAGCCGCATGATGATGTCGTGCAGTTGCATCTTGGCGATTGCTTGCTTGCTGTAGTTACCAAGAATGCCGTCATCGGCAACGCCTACAGCTCGTTGCAAGGCGCGAATAGCCGTCTGTAGCCCGCTATTGACAGCGAAGTCAAGTAACTGGTTTGCGACGCCTAGTGGTGCTTTATCTAGCTGAATAGGGTCCCAAAAATCTCGCTTGTAGATTGCAGCAGCTTGTGCCTTCGTCAGATTTTTAATATCTAATGATGGGTAGCTTCGCTTGGAAATACCCCAATTTGTTTCACCGCCTGGGTCTCGCGAATCGTTGACGTAACGGCCTTCGTTACCCAGAAGCCGATATACGCAAATATCAAAATTCATCTTTATATGGCTCCCACATGTAAAAAGCTCATTACAAATTTGCCAATAAAAGTGATGGAGGTGGTGCCGACCACTACCCACAAGACGCGAATGGTGCTTGTGATGCCGTCCAGGGTCGCGAAATGCCGCACTTGCGCAAGCTCCATGTCGTTACTTTTTTTGGCGACATCAATGATGCGGTCTTCCATCTTGGCGACACGCGCAATCGTTGCTTGATGGCGCTCTTCAAGAATGGCTAACTTAGTCAAAGCGTCTGCCATCTTTCCCACACTGATACGCACTTCTGCCATTTGCTGCTCTAGCGCTGTCGAATTTGGGGGCATTTCATATCCTTGTATTTCAAATTCTGTGTTCATGTGAATCCTTTATCGCTCGCTCGCAAAGGCAAATTAAATGGAGTCTACCAAAACATTCTCATTAAATCAAGTCAGTAGTGACTTATTTAATTATTAAATGCCAGACGATTTTTCGCAGTGATCTTGCTCGAACCAATCCAACATTTGACAAAGAACGCAACCCCACCTTCGCCCTTCTTGTCTGGCGCGATTAGCGCGGCTTGATACTGTCTCTTTATCATCGCCACCAGTTGCAGCGTTCCCTACTCTATCGAATGACTTGGCGAGTCGCCATGCTTTTGGCGAACCGACAACGATTGACCAGAGCATTTGAACGATAGAAGCAAAGCCTGCTATGACGCACAGAAACCATATTCCTAGAAGCAATATTTTAGACTTCACCTTTGTATGCCTCACTAAAAGTAATGACCATCGTTAGCGCCGCATGTGCGCGAGCGTCTGTAAAAATACCGGCGGCTTTAAAGTAGTCCAGCCCTTTAGCAAGATCAGGATCGTTAATATCGATATATAAAGACTGTAGAGTCATGTCTCGGAATATCTGAGCATAGATGTCGGTAGCCGCCAACTTGTAAATGCCAGGTAGTTCAGGGGCGATTCTTTTCATCCATGCGCCTATCGTCATCTTCGTAAAAAACGGAGCTGGCGTTGGTGGTTTCGGAATAAACTCGATGTCGAATTGCTCGACGGCAGTTGTGTCGATATCCATCATTTCACTTTCACGTAGTTTCCACTTGTGGCGGGAGGTAAGTACACTGCTGCGGTGGCGCTGGTTGCAGCAACCGTCGCAGAGTTAAAAGAGCCTGTAATGCCTGCGACGCCTGATGGCACATTGTCTGTTGGCAAATTGCAATAAGCGGCCCCTGCAAACGAAAATGCGCCTCCTGATTGCGTAAGCAATAAAGCGTTTTTAGTCGATGTGCCAGAGGTGAAGTCGCACAAATAGAAGTTATTGCCGGTCGCAACAACACGACGCATTTTGGAAGAAGTGTTGAATCCTAAATAGCCAGCGATGCTGGTATTCAGCACGCAAACGGGGGCAGAATTAGTAAAAATCCGAAACACGGACAAGAACTGACCATTTGTCGGAGTTCCTCCTCCCGTTAAAGCATAAACGACCGCTAAATAACGATTGCCATCTGTTCCCGTAATATCATAAGCGGATAAATAGCAGGTATTTATACTTGGAATGCCTGACAGCGGAATAAGATAATTCGCCGTTGGAGTCAAAATTGTCAATCCGGCGTAAGGACCATTCCCAGTATTTTGGGTGTATCCCATAATCCCCTGCCCACCCGACAAAACATCCAAAAAATACATCCATCCGTGGTAACTAGAATTAGTTTCTCCTAGTGTATATACATTCGATGACGCGCCTCCAAGCGTTGCCGCTTTTAGCACAGTCATCGCCGCACTTGATCCGGTTGTCGAAATAGAGCCGCTATACAAATAGGCCGAAAATAGAGAACTCCATTTTGCGGCGAATGCAGTACACCCAACATCGCTTGAGTCGGCAAGCTGAGCGTTTCCGGCGGGATAAGGAGCGGCACCATTTAATTGACTGGCGCTAAACGTCGTGCCGTCATACTTCAATGTTGTAACCACATTATTGCTAACATTATTAATGCCAGTCCATGTCAACACGCCTGGCTGAAGTAAAGAAGGTGCCGCGAACATACTTCCAATTCCGGTAAAAACATAGCCTGAGTAGTTTTGACTTAATACCGTATTGCTTGCAAGCGCTATGCTCGCAAAATTTGTGCCGAATTTATACAAATTTGAAAAGTTATTGGCGGAATCATAAGATAGACCCGTCACTACCGAATACTGAACACCACTAATTGCAGCAGGCGGCGTGAAGTTAGCTTGAGTAGTTGGAAACCAAAGCATCTTTGAAGCTGTTGCTAATGTAGGGCCGGAAACTAAAATCAGTTGTTTGCCGCTCATCTGTGATGCCGTGATTGAGCCTGATTGACAAACAAGCACCCAAATATTGCCGTTCATCGTTAGTGCCAGACAAGAAAGATAACTTCCCGATACGACGCCTGTGTTTAAGTCGTTCGTAATGGTTACGTTAGCGGCGCTGCCGGCATTGTTATATCCAAACACGGCAGAGCCGTTCGAGTAGACTATTCCGACATTTGTGCCTGTATCAACGATGGTTGCTATACCGTAACCAGGCGAACCGTAATCGGATATTGCGCCTATTAACAAAGACGTAAATGTTGCGGTAGCCAACGTGCCTGTGCTGCTGGTTAAAAGATACAGATTTAGATTGGTGTCAGCCGCAACCGCATAATATTTGCTCGTGCGCGTCGAGTAGAAAACTGACCGAATATACGACTTGCCTGAAAATGCAGAAACTTGCGTAAAGGTGGTGCCGTTATTGACAGACTTAAAGATGTAATCGCCGCCCAAGCAACCAGCAATAATTTCAGTAGTAGTTGTCGTCCCAGATCCTTGGCAAAGGCTAGTAATTGGCGCAGAGCCGCTAGTGACTTCAGATATGATTGTCCATGTCACCATATCGGTCGATCGAACTATGATGCTACCTGCTGAATATCCTGTGCGAGAACTACCGTACAAGTACCAAACACCATTAATGTAGGCCGCTCCCGTATAACCATAAGAGGCGGCATTCGGCATCATGACCGTTTGTATGATCGTGAAGTTTGAACCTGATAAATCAGTCATGCTGGCAATATAGCCAGAGGAGTCAATGAAATACCAAACGCCATTGACGAATTTCACGTCAACAATAGTTAGTCCAGCAAGCTGCGGTATTGATTTTTTCGCCGTGAAGAAGGCTTGATCGGTTGTGGATGTATAGCCAATATTTGAGCCAAGATTAGCTACATTAGGACTAAACAAATAGTAAGTTGAGTTAGCGTACACGCCAATAGACGGGACTAAAGTTGTCGTACCGCCCACAGCTCTACTGGCACTAAACAAACTAGGTATGCCCGATACTGAGCTGCCAAATGTCGTTAAATCTACTTTAATCGTAGTCGGAAATGTGATGTCGTTGACGGCATTCATTAAGGCGGGAAGCAGCGAGTTACACTGCGAGGCAGGAATAACCGCCGCAATACTATTCTTTACAAAAACCTCTCCACTTGGCGCCGTAAAAACGGACGAGTTTGTGCCAGCCATCGTCACTTGCGCGCCAATCGGCAAGCCTGAGTTTTTAATCGCCAGGTTATTTACGTAATCTAATGCACCACTCATTTATTGCTCCGTAGCTGTTAAGCCAGTAAATTGTCCGTTTGAGTAAGACAGTGTTTCAGTTCGTATTTTTGTGCCGTCCGATATCACAACAGTGGCGATCGTGCCGTCAGTGTTGTAGGTCATCGTCGTGGTGTAGGTCACTCCAAGAATCGTTTCGGTGACTTGTGACACTTGACTGTTTGAGTAAGTCACGGATGTGCTTAACGATCCGCCAGAGTTCGGCTTAACCGCAGTAATGGCAGTGATAACGCCTGACGCATTGATGGTTGTCGATACGCCGTCGCTTTTAACGCCACCTATAACGGTCGTTGATGCCGTAGGCAGAGAATAGGTTGCGGGCTTGTTGTTTAAATCAGCGTAGCTGCCGCTCGTTGCGACCGTAGCTAATGTTGGCGTTCCGGTCAGACTGGAATAAAGGCCACTAGTGGCCACCGCTGCAAGTGCTGGTTTGCCTAATAAGTCGGTATAACTTCCTGTGCCAGCGACCGTAGATAATGTTGGCTTGTTCAACAAGTCAGAATAGCTGCCCGATGCTGCCACTGTCGCTAAAGTAGGACGATTGAGTAGGTCTAAGTAGCTTCCGGTGCTAGAAACCGTGGCTAATGTAGGCGTACCTGTTAAGTCTGAATATTTGCCAGTTGTTGCCACCGTCACTAAAACAGGCTTATTGGCAAGATCGACATAGCTCCCAGAAGTTGCCACAGTCGCCAAAACAGGCTTACCCGTCAAATCTGAATAAACTCCTGTGCCTGCAACTGTTGACAGCGTTGGAGTTCCTGTCAGGTCGGAGTATTTTCCCGATGTGGCGACAGCTACCAGAATTGGCGCGCCAGTCAAACTAGCGTAAGTGCCAGTGGTAGCTACCGGAGCTAAAGCAGGAGATCCGATCAAGTCAGAATAATTGCCAGTATTTGCTACAGTTGATAAGGTTGGTTTCCCTGTAAGACTGGAGTAAAGCCCTGTAGTGGCAACAGCCGCTAAAGCCGGCACACCAACGAGGTCAGAGTATTTGCCTGTTGTGGCAATAGGTAGCAATGCTGGCGTACCCGTCAAGTCTGAATATTTGCCAGTTGTTGCAACAGTGACTAACGCAGGACGATTAGATAAATCGGCGTAGCTTCCTGTTGTTGCCACGGTCGATAAAACAGGTGTGCCGGTCAGGTCAGAGTATTTGCCCGATGTCGCTATCGGCAAGAACGCGGGAATGTTCAGTAAATCAGCATAGCTGCCGGTTGAGGCGACGGTAGAGAATATTGGAATACTGGTCAGGTCGGAATACTTACCAGATGTAGCAACCGCTTTAAAGGCGGGCTTACCTGTCAAAGAAGACCAATCTGGCACGTATGTATTGCTTAATGGAACATAGCCAAGAGAAGCAAGAACTTGAGTTCCGGTAAGCGAATTTAGGATCGTTGCAGAAGATTTATTCTCTACGTTACCTAGCCCAACCATTGAAGCGGTAATGCCGCTAACAGTTCCGGTAAATTGCGGAGAATCTTTAGGCGCGAATGTGGAAGTTTTTGCTTGTAATTTGCCAAACGCGGTAAGAACCGTGTCTGAGGCAACTACCGCTGCCGTGCTACTTGTATCTAAGCCTGAGAGCGCAGCAGCCAAAACATTACCTGATGCCACCGATGCGGAATTTGCCGCAGAAGTGGCAGAAGCGGCAGCATCACTCGCTTTAGAGGTTGCGGTGTTGGCGGCGCTTGTCGCTGTCGCCGCTTGGTTAGCAGCGCTTGTCGCGCTTGCTGCCGCAGCCGTTGCTTGGCTGGTCGCAGTTGTAGCCGCCGCAGCCGCGTTACTCGCTTGCGTTGTCGCCGTAGTAGCTTGAGCGGTTGCTGTTGTTGCGGACCCGCTGGCGCTTGTAGCTGAGTTTCCAGCGTTGGTCTCGCTAGTTGCTGCATTAGTCGCACTGGTCGCGGCGGCGGTCGCTTTGGCAGTAGATGTGGCTGCTTGCGTTGTGGAGATTATTGCTTGCGCTGTTGCCGTAGTCGCCGCAGTCGTTGCCGTTGTCGCTTGCGATGTTGCTGTTGTTGCAGAAGATGCGGCAGCGGTTGCAGAATCAGTCGAATGAGTCGCCTGAGTTGACGCAGTGTTAGCGCTGGCTAAAGCTGCCGCTGCACTTCCAGACGCTTGACTTGCTGCAAGCGTCGCATTGACGATTTGAGTTTGTACGTCGATGTCGTAGTCAGCCCACTTTCCGTCAGTTCCAAAAACACGTAGCTTGCCTGTAGGCCCGCTGTTGTTAAAATACTCAGCTCCCGACGAGAGCGCATTGCCGTTACCGTCCACTGTTGGATCGGCTGAAAAAGTGCCGATAAATCGCGCTCTAAAGGCGGCTAAAGCTGCGACCGTCTGCGCGGCACTTGATGCGGAATTGTTTTCGCTTATTTTCGCGTTCGCAGCGCTAGTGGTTGCCAATGTAGCTTGCGTCGTCGCGATAGCAGCTTGATTGGTGGCGGTCGTAGCTGAGCTTGCAGCGCTGTTCGCTTGCGTTGTTGCGATAACCGCTTGACTCGTTGCTGTGTTCGCTTGCGTGGTCGCTGTCGCGGCTTGCGTTGTCGCGGTAGTGGCGCTTGTTGCAGCGTTCGTCGCTTGCGTTGTCGCGGTGGTGGCACTTGTTGCGGCATTCGTCTGACTCACTAAAGCTGCCGCTGCACTGGTTGATGAAGCAGTGGCGCTGGCGCTTGAGTTGGTTGCTTGCGTGGTCGCTGTCGTTGCGGCAGTCCCGGCAGTCGTCGCGGAATTTGCTGATGCCGTTGCCGCACTTGTTGCCGCTGTAGCCTGATTAGTGGCAGTAGTTGCAGAGGTAGCCGCACTACTTGCCGATGTTGCTGCTGCCGTCGCTTGATTCGTCGCAATAACGGCCTGTGCCGTCGCTGTATTTGCTTGAGTGGTTGCGGTTGCGGCGGAGTTGCTGGCGCTAGTTTGACTTGCCGCTGCCGCACTTGCGCTTGTACTTGCCGCTGTAGCCTTGTTTGTTGCCGTAGTCGCGCTGGCGGCAGCATTACTTGCTTGCGTTTCGGATGCTAATTCATTTGCAATTGCTGCCGTCGCTGCGACTGATGCCGAGTTCGCTGAATTGGACGCTGCCGTTGCCGCATTGGTAGCGATTGTCGCTTGATTGGTCGCCGTCGTAGCCGAGTTTGCAGAAGTCGTCGCTTGTGCCGCAGAAGCAGTCGCTTGATTGGTTGCTATAACCGCCTGGTTGGTTGCGGTGGTAGCTTGGTTGGCTGCATTGGTAGCACTCACGCCAGCGTTTGTTGCCTGAGTGGTTGCAGTGGTCGCATTTGTTGCTGCGGCATTTTGACTGGCGGCGGCTGATGTTGCGCTATTGCTTGCATTTGTAGCTTGCGTTGCTGCCGTCGATGCAGATAAAGCTGCCGCTGTAGCGGAGCTGGTCGCGCTAGTTTGACTTGCTGTTGCGCTTGTCGCGCTAGTGGCGGCGGCAGAAGCACTTGCTGTAGACGAAGTGGCGCTAGTTGCTGCATTGGTCGCGCCGGCTGCTGCATTAGTGGCACTGCCAGCGGCAGATGAAGCGCTGACTTGAGACGCGGTCGCAGCCCTCGCAGCTAGACCAGCCTGAGTCACTGCATTGGCAGAAGCGGTATTGGCATTATTAAGGTTCGCTAGTGCCGCTGAATACTTGCTGGAAAAGTCCGAAAGGCCGCTCGGACTTACCGAGAGGATCATTTGTTGAACCTTGTACATGGCGCTCGTAAAGATCGCTGCCGTGCCAACGTCGCCTTGCGAAATGACTGGAATAAGATCGGGATATGTGTAATCGGAAACGACTACCCCGCCAGCAAGCGGATCTGAGCTTTGAGCGTAAGCTCCAGTTAATGTGAATACCGTATTTGTGCCGTCGAACGTAGCGTCGTTGGCTACCGTGTACGGCACAAGCTTTCCTTCCACTATGAAAGTGAAATTCTGCAATATTCTTGACGCTAAATTGACGCCAGCAACTGTAACTGTTTGACTGCCTTGAGTTACCGCGCATGTTGATTTGATCTGTGCCATTCATTCCACCATAATGAAGTGAATGGCATATTATCATAAATAAGTCAGTAATGACTTATCACGCACATAAAATGTTATGCCTGTGTAGTCATTTGTATGGCATCAACCTCTTCGTTTGTAGTGGCGGCGTTAATTAACGACTCACATCGTTGACGCTCGCCAATCAGCGCGCCTGACGCAGAAGCGAACGCGTCAGCTTTGGCAATAATTTTAGAACAGAGTGTCGGCATGTCTATTTCACGCGCTTCTGCCAGTGCTGACAGTAGTGGCGTTTTTGCGTCAGATGACGCAATAAAATTACGAGCCTCCAGCTCTTGCTTAGACCAAGAATCAACCTCGCCACGAGGATAGCTTGACTTAATGCGCTCAAGGGCAAGCGAACAGTCGGCATTAATAATGCTTAATTTGTTTCTCTTAGTGGTCTCGATGTCTCTATGGTCAACCCACTTAAATTGAGACGCATCCCAAGTGAATCCAAATGGTTTAAGCAAACGGATTGCTTTCTGGGCCGGTGTGAACTGAACCACTTCGCCATCTTTAAAGTAGCATTCGTCAGCGGACAGAGTGCCAAAAGACATTGATACGTTGTTAGCGGCGTAGTGTTCAAACGTCGATCTGGACAACGTAGCATGCCCGCTGACTGCGCCTGTCTCGTCAAATAAAGTGACTTCAGCACCAGACTCGTTTTCTGGAAAGACCATCATTTTTTCACCTTCAAAATAAAGCACTTGGTAATACTTACGGAAACTTGGCTATTGGGCGTCAGAACAATCGAGTAATACCCTGGATATAAAAAGCCAGAGCAGGTAATTGAGCCGTTGTAGCTTCCGACACTAGATAGAGAAACGGTAGAGCTAAACTGATTCCAAACGCCAAATGTAAAGTCACCACTACTGCTATCGCCCGTATATGCGCCGGCGTAATTAGCCACAATCAAGACCTTTGATGGGAAATTCACATAGAAGCCTGTCCCGTTCGACACGCCGGAGGTAAAGTTATCCACCTCAGTCACCGCATCGCCCGTGATTTTGTTCGTTCCCACTGTCAGGTCATCAATGTTTGCTGACTTAACAGCCAGTGTGCCGATCTGCGCTGTGTTGATTGATGCGTCGCCGATTAAGGCGTTACTTATGATCACGCGAGGGATGCCATTTACTGCGCCTACAACAAACGGCTTTACGGTAGCGTAACCTGGCAATACCACGCCAAAGGTATCGGCACGAATAATGAACTCTGAAACGACTTGGCCATTGACCGTATAGCTCGCCAGACCATATCCGCAGACATAGCCGTTATTGTCGATCTTGACGGTGTACTGACCAGATAAGCCATTCACGCTAGAAGACAATTGCTGTATCGCTGTCGTTGCTCCATTAAGCGTCGAAGTGACCGTGTTAATCTGTGTGGCGATGGCGGAGTCTGCCGCGCTTTTACTGTACGAATAGCTCTGCACGTAAGATTGGGCGCTGCTTAGAGTAGCCGTGTCGCCATCTCTATATTGCGTTTGCAGCGAAGTCGTTTGACTCGCGATAGCGGAATCGGACGCCGCTTTACTGTAGGCATAATTTTGCACATAAGATTGTGCCGTATTGACAGAGGCCGCATCCCCAGACTGAAAAGCAGTATTCAAAGCGTTGAAAGCCGTTGCCAAGGCCGCGTCGCTATCGCTTCGCGTGTAGGTGTAATTCTGCACGTAAGTCTTTGCAGATGTCAGAGTTACCCAATCATTGTATTGATACGCGGTTGTTAAAGCGCTTAGTTGGCTGGCGGTAGAAGAATCCAGAGCGACCCTGGCGGTGGTCTCGGATATGATCGACGCGGTGTTTTGGCCAACTGTAGCGCTTAACGTATCAACTCTTGAGGACAGCGCGGAATCTGCCGAACTTCTAGCACTAGACTCCGATGTAATTGCGGCGGTGTTTTGGCCAACAGTGGTCTTTAACACGTTCAGACTATCGGCAAAAGCTGTATTAGCGTCGCTTCTAGTGGTTGCCTCTGAAACAATTGCCGCTGTGTTTTGCCCAACAGTTGTCGTCAACGTGTCTATTCGGCTTGTTAAGGCCGTGTTTGCCGTGCTTCTTGTAGTTGCTTCAGAAGTAATCGCCGCTGTGTTGCCATTTACCGTTGTTGTTAAGGCAGAGATCGAGTTTGCTAAGGCTGAATCTGCTGTACTTCTGGCGGTAGACTCTGCGGTAATTGCTGCCGTGTTATGGTCAACAGTAGTTGATAAAGAGCTGAGCTGAGAGGACAACGCGGAATCGGCACTGCTTCGCGTAGTTGACTCTGAGGCGATGGCGGCAGTATTCCTATTAACGGTCGCGGTGAGACCGGTAATAGAGTTAGATAAAGCTCCGAGACCATCTGCTCTTGCATTTTGTTCCGCTGTAATAGCGGCAGAATTTACCCCTACAGTGGAAGTAAGTGTCAAAATTCTTTCAGACAGGGCCGTGTCCGCTGTCGCTCTCGCAGATTGCTCCGCAATAATGTTCGCCGCGTTGCCATTAACGTTGGTCGTTAGAGCGTTTATCTGACTAGAGAGCGCGGACTCTCCTGCGCTTCGAGTAGTTGACTCTTGCGTAATTGCGGCGGTATTTTGCCCTACCGTCGCCGTAAGCGCCGTAATAGAATTTGATAAAGCGCTATCACCGTTTGCTCTGGCTGTTTGTTCTGCAGTAATTGCCGCAGAATTTCCGCTTACAGTTGCGGTCAACGCCGTAATAGAATTTGATAAAGCGCTATCACCGTTTGCTCTGGCTGTTTGTTCTGCGGTGATAGCGGCAGAATTGACGCCGACTGTAGAGGTAAGCGAGGTGATTCTGTCCGATAAAGCGCTATCGGCTGTCGTTCTGGTTGTCGCTTCCGAAGTAATCGCGGTCGTGTTTTGGCCAACTGTAGCGCTTAACGATGTTATTTGATTAGAGAGCGCCGTGTTTGCCGATGCTCTAGTCGTTGACTCAGTGCTAATCGCCGCCAATGCGTTATTCGCGCTTGTCGTGACTGTATCTATACGGTTCGATAGCGCAGAATCGGCGCTGGTGCGAGCGGTTGACTCTGTCGATATCGCAGCCGCATTTTGGCCTGTCGAAGCTGTAACGGTCGCAATTTGCGAAGCCAGAGAGTCGGTTGCGGACTGACGAATTGTTGCTTCTTGCGTTATTGCGGCACCGCGAGCTTGAGCTTCAGCTAGAACAGCTTGAGCGCGGTCTTGCTGCTCCTGCGTAATGGCGGCAATTCGACTTTGAGTCTCTTGTGACACAGCCGCAAGGCGCGTCTGCGCCTCCTGCGTTATTGCAAGACTGCGCGTTTGAGCTTCTTGCGTAATCGCAGTAACTCGGTCCTGCTGCTCTTGAGCGATTGCCGCCGCTCGGACTTGCTGCTCTGTTAATACGTCGGCCGCTCTTTGAGCCGCTTCATCTGAAATAGCCTTTGTGATTTGAGACGCAACGCTGTTTGGCACGGTCGAGTCGCCACTTACCTGCTTAATTGTCGTCTGCAATTCTGGAATCAGTTGCGACGCTTTAAGTGTACCGTCTGCGATGGCGGCAACATTTAAGTTAGTGGTCTGAAAAGGAATAACAGACGTTGGCTGTAATTCTGTAAGTCCAAAAATATCAAAAGGCGCTATCGTTAAATAGTAATTATTTTTGAACTTTAGGCCAGGCAACACAATGCTTGAATCCGGCCCCTCATAGACCAAAAACGGCTTTTGCACATCACTTGCAGGATCTCCACCTAAATTGGCAGCGACCTCAGATAGAAACACTCGTGCGCCTGAAAAATCGATATCATCTGAGTGAGTGTAATTCACTACGGCGCTATCAAAACTTGGCACAATATTGTAGGAAGTGACAGTCGGTGGAGGATTGTATGCCTCTGTTGTCGCCGGATGACCTACGTTATTAAACGTGTCCCGCATACGAATTTCAAAGATCAAGCGTCTGGCCAGTCCATCTGCATAGTTTTTGTCATGCGTGTAGATGTAGTTGCTGGCGGTAACATACTCTTTGCGTCGCAATGTCGAATGACTCGCATCATAGACAGAGATTTCGTAATCCTTGAAATGAGGATCAAGTGAGCCGGCATCCGCGCCAGTAGGTTCAGAACCAAACTCATAAGAGGCGGTTGTCGCGTTGTAACGCCACATTAATTTGCAGTCCCGCCCTGCCCAGTAAAGGTTGACGCCTGTTACTTGGCCTACTTTGATTTTAGGTATTTCACCCACAACCACATAGTTTATTTGAGGCGCGGACTCATACAGTGATCGCTTGCCAAACACATCAAATGCCACTATACGAATTGTCAAAACATCGTCTTTTGCAACATCGCCAATAGTGTACGAAGTGCCGTTTTTGGCACTGTCCACCTTCTCAAGCTTGCCGTCATTCTTCTTTACGTAAATATCGGCACCACCGTAAAAACCTACCTCTGGGATGCGCCAACTGGCCGTAACTTTCGTTACGATATTTGAACCCGCCACATAAGTTTCTTCGTATGCCTCAAGATTGCGACATGCGCCAATAGCAGAACCTTCGACTGGTACTGGAGGGGCCAACACTGAGCTATAACGCGAGAAGTCATAGACTTGCGGATCGTATTGCAAAGCAACGATATCTCGGTGATAGTCATGACCGCCAGCAACGGATTTAATTCTAAATGGAGACTTAACCTTACTTGTCTCGCCAAACATCCAATTGACGTATTGTTGAGGGGCCGCAGACATAGGCGACTGTAGCGTAAGCGTGGAGCCGGTGTTGGCCCGATTAACCACGTTAAACTCTTCAATAACGTCAGTGTCGAACAGCGCGTAAGAATCTCCAACTTTTAAGCCAGTTGCATCATCCACAATAACGCCATAGGCGCCATTGCCTTGGCCAAAGGTTCCGGCGATGCGAAGATCACGACCATTACTTTGAATGCGCTTGACGGACTGAACGCCATCAAACAACGTGAGAAAGATAGAGGTGCCTGCAATGTTTTGAATAATTCCAGAGCTGCGCTGAACAGAATCATGTATCGCCAAAAGCTTGTATTGCTTTCCGGATTCCATTGTTACGTCGCGGTCAAGCTTCACTACGGACGTAGTGCTACCAACGTCAAAGCGCCCCGCTACCGCCCAATCCGTCATATCGTTCTGTACTAAAATCAAGTCGCCGACTGTACAGGCCACCGCTTCCATTGGCGCAGAAAATGATACGGTTTTTAGAATGTAGCGATTCAAGTTGAGCTGAAATAAGCCCTCTCTGAATGCGGTTTCATAGTTGTCTACGCCATATAGAGTGATCGCGGAATTGCGCGTCTTATTACCAGCGACTAGCGAAGCAGGATCATAGACTTTGACAGTTCTTTGTTTGTAGCTGTCCGTCTTGTCAAAGAAGGTCACATCAATTTCGTTTGCACGATCTGCGGTCCCAAGCCAGGACTCTTTGTACGTTCCCGCTGCGATGTTGGCGACCGAGAACATCATTACCGGATCGGCAGCTTTCTCAACCACAACGGTAAAGCGAGTGCCGACATTGACTAGCTGCGCATGCCCTACTCGCAGCACGTATTGGCATGCATCCCATACATTCATTTCGGAATCAATGATGCCATTCCACTCTAGCGCCTGATCGTCGCAATAAGCTGCCCAATTTTTGAAAGCGATAAAATCCAGGCGGTTCGTATTCATACCTCCGCCAAAACGTCGATTGGTCAGCATATCCCAGACAATCCATGCTGGATTTTTCGACGCAACGCTATACCATCCTTCGATAGCATTATCAGACTGCTTGCCGTATGCCTGGATAATGCGCCCGCCATTGATGAAGGTGACTTTTGGTAGACCAGATATCTGATCGCCAAGCAGCACTTTCACACCCAACATCGCTGTATTAGGATAAGTCAGTAGCTCGTTTTGTATCTCATTAACGTCGGATAAATAAACCTCATCAATGACGTTTGTTTCAGTTGATTTTGGCGCAGTTCGTCTAACGCGAATCTCATACTTGGCAGGCGCTAAAACTGGCGAAGTAAATGACTTTCGCATTGCCGAACGCTGACTGCCGCTAAAACTGATATTGTTTTCATAAACAGGAACGCGATTGCCGTTAGCGACCGCAGCGGAGGCGTCGTCAGGGTTAGAACTATTGTCGGCGGTTGCTGGAACCCATTCTTTAATTTCGTCACCGGAGATTAGTGATTGCCAAGCGGTAGAACCAACTTGGCGATACTCTGCATCGATTGGTACGGTCACTACGCTGCTTGAGCCGTCTGTTAAGCTCACTCGACATAAACCTGATGGCGCAACCAGATCCATTCTGAACTGATCAATTTTTGCCACCGTCGTGTGATAAGTGTAGTCAACGGTAAGTTTGGCGTTCTTGTTTTGTGGCGTGACTGTATTATTGAACCAGCTCATTGAAGTCTGATCTTGCGCACCTAGGCGAACGACAGTTTCAATGTTGACATAGTCCGTAATTGGATTGTCGTTAATCTCTACATCGGAAATGCTCGCAACAGGGCCTTCTCCAGCAGACAACAACATGTAAAGCGTTTGCGTATCTCCGTCATTCTCGGTATGAAGACTGATGATATTGCCGCCAGTACGAAACTCGCCGTAACAGACCGGAACTGGTATTCCCTCAATGGACGTATTTTTTGCTCCGTCAATCCCATAGGTTGAACTGGAAGCGTTTGTGTTTTGAGTTGCCGCACTTGGAGCAAACAAAGCATGCACCAGCAGCGAGCCGGCGAGCGAAATGCCGGCTGTCAACGCGCCCATTCCAATGCTGCCGGCGGTTAATCCTAAGCCTAAACTTGAGCTTAATGCACCCGCCGCGTAAGGCGCCACTACCGCAATAGCAATCATTGCGACTATTGCGAAAATCTGTTTATTATCTCCGCCGCCCGTTGGGACAGGACAAATGACAACATTGTCCGAATTATCAAGATAAGTTGAACCAAAGCTTTCTTTAGGAATTACTTTGCCGTTGACCGATATTACGACCTCAGAAGTTTCAAGCGGGAAGTAGTCATTAAGCGTCTTTTTAGCGCTCCATATTACTACTTCATTAGCGAACTCACGCGGGTTAAATGGATTCAAGATACGAATGACTCGCACCTCTTGCTTGACCGCTTTGCTGACGCGCTTACGTGACTTCTTAGTTTCCGACATGCTTATAGAATCCCACAATACGATTTTTCCAAGTATCAACTTTCAATGTCGATACGCCATTTGCTTGATCCCAAGAGTGAATCATTTCGTCGTCGTTAATCATGTAGCCGACATGAGAGACGTAACGCCCGATGCGAATTAGCACCACCGCGCCAGCTTTTTGACTTACCTCTTCCCATTGCGGAAGACTGGCGCCGACCAGAGCCGAAATAACACCTTGATTACTGTGCGTGCCAAAATCCGGTAACTCAATGCCGTCACGTTTAGCCATTTCCATTACAAGGCCGTAGCAGTCGAAATAGTCAGGACCCCGCCCTCCCGTTTTAAATGGAGTGCCTATCAGATCGCTAAAATTAGCCATAATTAACGTCTCTGGTGTTGATGCCCGGATAAGCGCCAAACCGAATAACGTTTTCATGCGCGCCACAGCCGTTTGGACCCTTAAGCGTTAAGTCGCACGAAGTTAATGTGCCGTTGTAGCCGCACTCATCGCCCTTGTAACGCCATTGGCAATAGTCACGAGCTTGGCGTCTGCGAGGAAATGCTTTAGAGATGCTGTTCTCTGCGCCTAGCGTGAAAGAGCAAACGTAGTTAGAGGACTCTGCGCCAACCACATCAAAATATTCGATGATTTCCGGCGGCTGGTTTAATGCCCCTGCGTTGACGACCATGACTGAAACAGAGAATCCGACTCCACCGCCGTAGCTCTGCATGCGAGCCTGAACCGCTTTAGAGTAGTCTCTGATTGAAAGTTTGACGGTCTGCTGTATGCCTGACTCTTCTTTTAACTCGATGTCAAAAGAGGCGGGCTGATATTGAAAACCGTTGAATTGAATTAGCTCTGTGTTTCGGACGATGTGTAGAGTCTCCACCACTGAACCCGTCGCAGGGTCGATTACGTCAATATCCACACAGATAAGAAACGGCGTATCCGAAGACAGCCGGTTCTTTTCAATAACACTTGCAACAGAGAGTGATTTAGCCATAGTGACTTATTATACTAAGTCACTACTGACTTATCAATCAATTATGGCTGTTTGAGCGAGATTGTTACGTCCCATAGCTGAGCAGCGCCAACACCTACATACTTAAATGATAGTTTGTCGGCAAAAAGAACCTGTATCGTATCGCCAGAAACAGGATCAACCCAATCAAAAATAACTGAGCCGCCTCTCACTGAATCATAGAAATTCTCCAGCTTGATTCGATCAGCATTAAGAATGCTAGAGAAGCCTGTTTTATACGACCGGCGTGGTTTTCGCGTGTGCTTAGCGCGAGACACTACGTAACCGCCGTCCATTTCAGACTGCATAGATGGGTCTTCCAAGCTCTTCTCATAGAACTTGGAGTCCTGACTTTTGTCCATCGTTGGAAATACCGGATTACTCATTTCAATGCGTCCTTCATACCGCTACGAAAGCCGCCTGGTTGGTTAGCTGCCGTCATAACTACGTCCAAAATATATTGCTTGCCATCAAATCGCATTTGACCTTGTTGCGCGTTTGCTTGCTGCCCTGTCTGGTTAATCACATTCACCGTCACTGCCGGAGCTGCGCCGCCTGATTGACCGCCCTTCATCGTGACAGGAATGCTTCGACCGTCTGGTAAAGGAACATACGCCTCTGGGCCTGCCTCGCCGTACATCGCCAACTGCGGGCTATTAGCAATACCGCCACCAGCGTACTTACGCAATTGCAGTGGGCCAAAATCAGTCATGATTCCGCCGTTAGCGAAAGCCCATGAACCGACATTGACCGGAGCAGATATTTCACCGCCACCCATCAAAGGCGAGGACGGTGCGTTAGCAGCCGTACTAGGACCACCCAAACCGAACAACCGCGCTAATAATCCGCCGGCTGAGCCAGCGATATTTCTAAATGGTTCTGCCAACGCTTCTTTAATTTTTGCGTTTGCAATATCCATTAAGATGGCCTTTAAAAAGCCCTTTACTTCCATGCGCCCTGTTCCAAGCGAGCTTGTTAGCATCGACACAAAGCCATTTGCCGCGTTCACTTCGATCTGCCCAATGGTGTCGTATGTAATGCGCCATTCATCAACCAGCTTCTCTAAAGGCGAACGAAGAGCGAGGCGTTGCTGCTCGGCTTGCGCGATTAAAAAGGCGGTATGAGCTTCAGTCATTTGCTCACTCTCAGTATTGAATTGCTGTTCCGCAGACTTCTTTTTCTCAAGCGCCGCTTCTGTTCTGGCGTCGCTTCCTGCCGCTGCCGCAATTTCGCTATTGATGCGTTGCTGTTCGGCGTCAAATGATTTTTGACGAGTAGTCATACGAATATCAAACTTCGCCTGCTCTGTTTCTCTCGTGAGACGCAGCTCTTCCTCTAACTTAGTTCGAGGATCTTGAATATTCTCGGCATTAATTTTGTTCGTCTTATCAGACAAATCAGCACCGTAATTGATGGCATCTGAGCGCGATTGCTGATACAAGGCCGACGCTTTAGCGTATTCGTAATATTGAAACTCTTTAGTGCCTTCTTTTAGTCGGGCCTCGTTACGCGCAAGTTCACGACCCAACGCCCGAAAAGCGTCCGTTTGTTTTTCAATATTGCCAGAAGTTAAACGATCAAGCGCTGAATCCGCCTCTATGCTGGCTGCGGCTCCTCGCTCGTTAGCAAAAGTAACGGCTTTAATTTGCTCTGCCAACAAACGCTTCTGAGTAGTTTCATCAACAAGCGCACGAAACTTCGTATTATCTTCCGAGACTGGCTTATTTTTATCGCGGTTTTCATTGTAGTCACCAGCGAGGCGCTTGCCGTTTAGCTCAGCAAAAACCTCTTCTTGAAGCGCGGCAACGCCTTGAGTATCACGATAAAGAGACTCCAGCTTTAATGTTTCGGACTTGCTGTCGCCAATGGCAGTTTCGAGTGCGCGAGTAAGAGGATCAACGCGTTCGGCGCGTGTCGAATCTTTGCCGCTCAGTAAATCTTTCAGCTTGGAAGTGTCTTGAACCTTTAAAGGCGGTTTGACTTTTAATGGGCTTCTTGGCGCATTTTTCGCCGCATCTGCTTCCGCCTGCTCGCGATCTTGCGCAACCATATCAGCGTGAGCTTGTGCTGAATTTGGCGCTTTTTTTCCCATGCCGTTAGCATTTAAACCTCGTTGAAGGTCAAGATCATTCTGAGCTTTTTCGGCCATTAGCTTAGTTTTCTTTGCTTCGTCCGAAAACATCGCTTGAACGTTTAGCCAACCGTTTTTAAATGACGTTAATAAACGTTCACTCCAACCGATAGCCCAATCTATTACTTTTACCCCACCAACTTCAAAGTTGGCGATAAGATTAGTCAAGTCCCAGGCAGCAATCAATAGCCCCACATAAGGAATCATTCTCATAAAGCCGCGACCTACTATCGCCGCCGTCGATGCTACAGTGCTGCCGAGTGCGCTAAATCCAGACGCGGCTGCGCCTACTCTTCCGAAGCTCAATCCCAAAGTGCTTAAAACTGTTGATGCTGGCCCAAGTAAGCCGAACATCGACGCAAAGCCCTTTACAGCAAGCGCGGCACCGAAAAATCCAGTTGCGATCGCCGTCACTTGAGTCATGATAGGGTTATTTTTAGCAAAGTCTCCTGCCGCATTAATGATGCCCGCCAAAGCTTTCGCTACGTCAGACAAAATTGGCAGAAGCGTAGTGCCTACTGAGATTTTTAAATTCTCCATAGACGCTTTGAAGGTGTCAATATTGCCGGCATACGTTTTCATCACGTCGTCGTTCATTTCTTCCGTTCCTTTGGAATTCATGATCGTATGCGCGCTTGCGTTTGCTCGCTCCATTGCAGAGCTATTGCCTGCTGTTGTCAGCATACCGACGGCGTTAGTTGACCAGCCTGTGCCAATAGCGAACTTCATCATGGCGTTTTTAATCGCCATTCCGTCCTTTGTGTCGCCTTCTGGAAAATACTTTTTCAAATTTTCTGGCCTTGTCATGTAAGACAATGCCGCTTTTGAAATCTTTTCTAATGCGCCTACAGGATCTTCGTTAGCCAAACTCGCAACAGTTAAACCGCCTTGTCGAAGCGCTTTCATCGCTTGTTTATTCGACTTGCCATCAATGACGGAAAGATCCATAAGGCCGGCGTCGGCAAACTCTTTGGCCCCTTGCTCGGTCATAGTTCCGCCGTTGGCCATCTTTTGAAACATTTTGACCATCGTGCCGACGGTTGATACGCCAGCACCGCCAGCACCATGCCCACCAGACACCTTTGCCTGATCAAGAAAGGCTACAATTTTGGCAAGACCTTCGTCTGAAATTTTATCGGCGCCAGGTGCGTCACGACGTAAGAAAGTCTCCAAGTCGGCAATATCAATCTTACGACCTGTCCCAACATAAATCTTTTGAACTAAGTCGAGCGTTCTTTTTGCCGCCGCCGGGTCATTAGTTTGCTGGCGTGATTCAATAACGCCAAACAAATTCCGAATCATGTTCTCAAAACCTGCGGCAGATTTATCGCCAGTAATTGACTGAATGTTATGCGCCGTCATTGCGGCATGCTGCAAAAGCTCGTCAATAACTTTTACATTGTTTTCACCTAGACCACCAATCGCAGCCAAACGTGCGCGCACCATATCAAGGGACGATGCAAATTTCAGAGCTTTTGAATCATCCCAAGCTTTTTGCTTAACATAATCCTCTTGATCTTTTGGCAGGTTGAGCGATTTTAGCAACGTCTCTTCGCGTTGATACTTGTCGGCAGAATCAACAGAGTTCGCAAGACCTTTTTCAATTTTAGCGCCCGCGTATGCTTGCGCCATTCCCTTCCACATTTGAGCGACTTGTTCGGCTTGTCTGCGTTGTTCGTCCGCAGTCTCTCTTGCTTGACGCTTTTGTTGCGCAGCCGTCTCAGCCGCTTCTTGTCGAATAGCTCGCTCGGCGTCTGCACGGTCGCGAACTTCTTGCTCCGCATATTGCTTCTTTAAGCGTGTTAAGTCGCTTGCTGATTTAGCCGCTGTATCGTTAGCTTCTTTTTGAGTGGCGGCAACCATCTTCGCAAGACGTTGCATTTCAGCCGCGTTATTGCGACCGACTGCTAAGGCAATTCGAGACAGGTTTTCTTTAGCTGCCGCCGCTGATGTTGCGGCGACTTTTTCAGCTTCTAAAGCGGCAATTGCGGAAACTCTAGCAGCTTGCTCTTGACGAGTGGCTATGATCCAGCGGTCTAGCTGTTGAACCTCCGCACGGATGGCATTTGCGCTACGCTCATGACGGTCTGCATCATTTAACGAGGCATTGACGACGTTTTTGCCACCAAAGGAACCAAGCCTGCGTTCAGCTTCTTCAGCTTTTAACATCGCAGCAGTTGACTGTGCGCGCTCGTCATTCTCTAACTTGCGCAACTCTGAAAAAGTCTTTGCCTTGTCTGCTAAGAGCTTGCTATTGCTCGCCAATTCATTTTCAAGCGTTCGCTTTTTTGCGTCAATAATGGCAGTCGCACTATCTTTTGCAACCTTTGCGCTTTCTCTTTGTGCGGAATCTACTTCACGAATACCGCCGACAGTTTTCTGCAACTGGTCAACGGCGGCTTGCAGCCCTTTTTGCAGAGATTGAAAGCCGGCAGTGAAACTGTCAACATTTTTGCCTAAGCTGGAAATTGAAGACTCGACGCGGTCGGCAGATTTTGAAAAGTCACCTAGACCAATCTCAAGCGACTTGACGCTATCCTGCGCCGACTTAGTCTTGTAGGTGAAGCCAGAATCATCCAGCGTCAGAACTACCTTAATTTCCTTACCTAATGCCATATCTACTCCAAAACTATGCGTTAGAAAGCGCTTTTAATTGCGCGAAGCCTGATTCGTCTCTTTTCGCATCGAGTGGAGTAATGGCCTCCATCTTGACAATGGTGCCGGTCTCTACCACGAGACGCTGCCTGTATTCTTGCAATTGCTCATCTGTTGATTGACCAGCGCATGCCACTTGCATATTCCGGATATCTTGCTGAGCCATAATGCGGTCGATGTTCCCGCTCAGTAGCCAGAAAGTCTTTATTGGAAGCTGTTTTGCTTCCATGTAACCTATGTGATAAAAGTGAATGACTCGACTGAAGAAGAAGCCGAAATCGACTTCTTCAACCTTCGAGTCGTCTACTTTCCCGCTTCGTCTGTTCGCTCTTCCGCTTCATCCACGTTTTCGCCACGAACGAACTCAGCAATCACGTTTAGCTGCGCCAAGCCGCGACCGAACAAAGAAGCTCGATCCAATGTCGGTACGCTGCGTAAAATCATATCCAGAGTGGCTTCGACTTGATCAGCCACGCTTACGGTGCCTTTTGATAACGCCTCGACAGTGCGCGTGGTAACGATAAAATTTTCCACCGTCATTTCATGAATTTTGTGGTCTACGCCACCGATACTCAGAACGCGGTTCGATGTTGTGTCTAATTTGTCCAGGTTTAAAATCTTCGTCATTTCAATTTCCTCTTTAAGCAAAAAGATGCCCCGCTTGTGACAGCGAGGCGGTTTCTTCAATCAGTCGTCAATGACCAATCAGTTAAGGCGTAACAGGAGAGCCGATAGCAAAAAGCTTTGCTGTGACTGGGTCTGGGTAGCCAGTAAAGTCGCAGTTAAAAATGCGCTCATTTTCCAGCTTGTATGCGAACGTCAAACCACCCGCAGTTGCAGCCAAAGGAATCACGAAGTCTTCGCTTACATTAGAGTCAGGCAAAGCTTTAGGATGCAAACGCAACTGTTTTGCTGTAGATAACAAATCAGTACCAATAGCGTTAGTTACATCAACGTGAATGTCTGCGCCATTTGTAACTAGAGTTGCGCCTGGCATAATTGCTACCAAGTTCGTTAATGTCGTTTCCGCCAATGGCACTTTAACCATCACTTCACGACCCATGATGTATTCGTTGATCGTGGTCTTGCCGAACTGATCCACGTTCACCTTATGAGTGTCTGTTTTCACTGTTACTTCGACGCCGCCTTGGGTATAGCCCAAATCAACGCCGCCATAAATCACCTTACAAACGCCAATCTTGACGTTTTTGGTATCACTTGCCATACAAAACTCCTTGCAAAGAGGTTAAATACTATAAATACGTCACTACTGACTTACTTAATATAGCACAAAAAGCCATAGCTATAAAGCGTTATGGTTAGAAAACCTCGTTTAGCGCTTCTTGTAATGCGAAGTCGATCTCTTTATCGACCGCTTCTACTGCTCGATACATAAAGCCACCACCCACTTGAACGCCGCCGTTACTATCTTGCTTCTCAAGAGATTTTTCACCAAGCTGAATTGAGCCCATTGGCGTTTGATGCTCGTGAATCTCATAAGCGTAATCACCAACAGTTTTGCCAGGTCTTTCAGGAACCGGCGTATCCATATCGATATAAACTTCGATCTCCACTTTAGCGAATCGCCCAAGATCGTCACGCAGCCGTTCAGCTCCTTCTGGGCGCATCTTAATGGCGTCTTCAAGATTCGCATGGTCACGCGGCGCCATTTTTTTTGCCATGTCTCGCAGTTCAACGCCTTTCTGTATTAACGACTTCACGACTCTGCGTTTGGCGGTCGTATCGATACGCATTAGCAATTCATTAGCGCTCATAAAGCCTTCGACTTTTACGCCCACGTCAGCTCCTTACAAAGCACACGTCAAACATCACATTAAACTCTAATAAGTTTCCTCTTGATAAAGGAAAGGCTACCGCCTCCGTTCTTGGTCGAGAATAGTTAAAGTTGTGGTCCTCAACCTGAGTATTTTCCAGCGTTAGCGCATCGATGACCTTCTTGATCAATACTTCGCCATTAGCATAGCTGTGGCTTCTAACAATTAGCTGAAACTCAGTCTTAAAATAGCCCTTTAGCTCGTAGTCGATTTTTGTGCCAGACAACGGATTGCGCAACAAAATTGCTTCTTCGGCTTCTGCTGGCAGCATATTGAAAAACATTGATGTACCCAAAACGCCAAGGTTGTTCGCGGCCAGTATATTTGCAAGCGGTCTCAAATTCATGCTTTACTCCAAAACTGCGCCGCCACCTCGACGTGATCTGGTCGCCCCTGTAAATCAAAACGCGGTATGCGGCCAACGATACGCAACTTGCATTCAGGCAAAATGATGATGTCGTTCATTTGTGCTTTCGTATTCTTTGTCAAAAGAATCTTAGAGAGCGCTTCTTCTTCGATCGCATTACCTCGCGATGCAGAGCTGTCGGCGCGCACAGACGACTTCTCAATGGTCAGCGTGAGCTTTACTACTGTACATCGCTCAGTAGTCTTCAAGACCGGCAAGGGCATGCCATAGTCGTCAGATTTGCCGTCGCTTGACTGAATGACGCAGGTAGAGTTTGGACTAAACATGTTTCACCAGTTCGGCTTGAGAGTTAGGATGAAAAATCGAATTACGAATATTGGCTAGTTTTGTCGCGCCGCTGATAGTTCGGTCGCTAGTCTCGACAAGCATTCCGTTATTGACGTGATTTGAGTCTGGATAGCGAACCTCTGCGAGTCCGTTAATAAGAAACGCTTGCGCCTCAATCAGTGATTGGTAGGCGAAATCTCTTGCGTAGCCGCACAGTAAAGCCGTTGAATCCCAGACTCTACCGGCGTTGTCATGCGACACAAACTTAATGTCGTTGACGTTCTTTTGCAGAAGTAATCCAATTGCGCCCAAGCCACGAGTAAAGACGTTGGCCAAACGACCGGCATTACTTTTGCGAACAACGGCTGAGCCATTATCGCGAATGACGCGACGTACTCGAAGTATCCAGCTATACATTTCAAAATCTAGCGCTTCTAGTCCTTTAGCATGTAACTGAACTAAGTAAGCGTCCGACATTTGCTTGATGCGCGTCTCAAAATTAGAATACGCTTTGGCTAACTCCGCATGCATGATGACGGTCGCTTGATAATTCGCGGCAGCGTTGCCGGCGGTTGCAGCGCTTGCGCGCATAACGTGAATGTTTTTCAAAGTCATTTGAAAAAGCTCAAGCTCAGTTACTACGCTTTTGGCAAATTCATCTGGCGTCATCATCGCCCCACTTTTTTAGAAAAAGTTACAAAGTAAGATAAGTAACTCAAGGCACGACGCGATACAGGTAGATCGAGCGGCTTGCCAGACCGGTACATTTGCTTTACCTCGCCGATTGACTCCAGAAGCAAGCCCTCACGACGGCGAGAGTCCACCACGTTACCGCCCAGAATTGAATCAGCCTCAACAATTTGAGCCTTGCTCAAGGCGAGCTTGAACTTGTCTGGTAGCTTTGAAAATTGCAGCGGCGTCAGTAAGGCCAGGTTGCCGTTAAATAGAAACATGTCACCATTTGAGACGTAGTTGGTGGAATAAGTCCCCTCTGGTACAAAGTTTAGGCTGTCTTGTCCCCAATTGACGTTCGAGTTCAATTGAGTGAAGCTTAGTTGAACGATGTGATCTCGCGCATCGCTAAGCGCAGCCATTCGTTCACTCTCAGACGACTTGTCCCATCCTGCCAGGTTTGGCAAAGAGACAGCGTTAAACTCAGCCTGTGCGTATGTTTGAAATGAGTTCGTTCCCACCACTAATGGATCTGCCAGCTCGACGATGTAGCCCGTATTAATTACTATGGTGTTGCCGGCAACGACACAATGCAGCTCTACAGCACGAAGCCCTGATGCGGCTGTATCTGCGATGATATTGTTCTCGGCAGAAACCTCAATCACGGCCTGCGGTGACTCAGCGACGAAGCCAGAAAGCGCCTGCAATGGCACTAGCTCTGTGCCGCTTTCGTCACTGATTCGATATTCAATCGATGTCACTTTAAGCGGATTGCCGGACTTGTCGCTCAGTACAGTTATAAGATTGACTGCGGTTCCTGCGAGAAAAATATCCATCAATTACACCTTGCTGTAGTCAATCAATGCCGCGATCAGGTCTTTGATCGAATTGCCTTTTACGCCAATCGGGTCACCCAAAGCGCGCAATCCCTTGATGCCTTCGCTATCTGCCAATACAGAAAGCTGTTCTTCTGTGAACACAGGTTTTGAAGTTTGGTCGTTTTTGGCAGTTTCGACTTTCTCAGTGTCATGCTGTCCTTCTGCGCCAGATACGAACATTGGGGCCGGCGAGTGCGCGTTGTCGATAATGGACTGCGTAATCGAAACTGACGCGCCGTCTTCCCATTCGCAGAGCATCACGGCAGACATGCGAACTGCGTCGATCATAAGAACGTCCGCAGTAGATAGCCCATCTTCAAAGTTGATGACCCCCATCTGACCGCTGTAGCTCTCAAAGCCTAATTGTGTAATGCGCAGTTTCATTATTGAGACTCCTGCGGCGCTTCATTCGTTGCTGCATTAAAGTCACCGGAGTCGCTTTCAACATTAACAGTGGCGTCGGTTACATCGTCAACGCCAACATCTACGCCTCCAGGCTCGCCGATGCGCTCAACCTGATAAATGCTTGCAATGCCGCCCGCGCTCTGCTCGCTAACGTCAGTCACCGATGTGCCGTTGTCGAAAACAACATCGCCCAACGGACCAGAAAAAGCTTCGTAGCCAGCTTGAATAAGTTTGATCTTCATGTATTCCTTTCTGAATATGAAAAAGGCGGGATTGCTCCCGCCTTCTATTATAAGTCACTACTGACTGATTACAAGCTTAAATGTTTGACACGCCTTTGAGACGAGCAATCGAGCGAGTCGATTTTAACGCCAGGCCGCAGTACCATTTCAAGCGGATGCGAGTCGCATCTTTGTTTTGAACAGTGCCGACGTTCTCAACGACGATACCAGCATTATCACCACCCCACAGACCATGCAAACCGTCCAATTCGTTTAAGCGCAACGCATAAACGGAAGCAGTGGTTGCGTTTGTACCTTGAGTTTCAGCAGCGCTCAAGAACTCATTCATGATGATAGGAATGCCGTTGTGTGTCAGCATTGGGCGACCGAAGTTTTCCAACTGTTGCATGACAGCGTCAGTGCCGTAAGTAGCTCGCAGCAAAGCACGGAATGCGCGAATTGTGCCACGGCGCATTACCAATACGTCAGCGCCGTTTGGGACAGCGTCGCACAACTCGTCCAACATAGTCAGAGTCAATGCATTACCGTTTGCGCCAGCAGTAACAATCTGAGAACCACCAGCGGCAGCAGCCAAAGTTGGCAAGCCGTCGAAGATTTTAGTGTTAGCTGTAGAATCACCGGTAGCCAAAGCGCGGTGAAATTCACGACCAACGGTTTTGGCTTTTTTGGCGATTTGAACTGCCATCTGGCTGTTTGTGTCAGACAGAGTTTGGTTCAAGAATTTGTCGATATCCACGTCACCGGCGAGAATACGCAACTTAGCAACAACTTCTGTGAAGGTCGCAGCGGACTCATTCACAGGATCATTTGGATCAAGCCAATCGGCAGAACCCAAAGTGTTTTCGCGGTTGTACACGTATGCTTTGCCTTCGGTTTTCGCGAATGGCAGAATGCTGAACAAATCATCGCGTTCGATAATTTGATCGATTACGCCGGAAATGAGCTGATTATTGCTCAGATGTTCGGCTTCTTGTCGTAACAGAGGCATGTATGGTCCTTTAGAAAAGATAAAAAAACATATATCGTGCCTAAGTCGCTCTAAGTCACCGATGACTGATACATTAACATAAAATCATGCCAATGTAAAGTCAGTGGTGACTTATTTCAATGACTAAGCAATGCCCCCAGAACCGCTCATATTGAAGCCTTTTAAACCAGCGGAGATTTTTGCAACTGAATCAGTTTCCTGTGATGCCTTAACGGTCTTTGATGCATCCGCCTTACGGCTTGCTGAATCTGCGCCTGAGCGAATTTTGCTTTTCAACAGATGGTCTTTATCAGGATCGGCATCAATAATCTTGCGTAAAGCAGCGTCAAAACCTACAGGCTCGCCACTTTGATCAATCAATGCTGTGCGACTAGCTGCGCCGCGAGGCTTGTCATAACCGACTACCTTACCTTCCACCAAATCAAAGTGATCGCCATATACGACGCGCACTTTGGCTGCGGGCATGACCATTTCCTCTGCAATGAATGCACTTTGACCAAATTGCGAGCCAATAGATAATTCATTAATTGCGCCAGTCTTTTGAGATAACTGGCCTTGCAGCTCAGCAATCTGATCTTGGAGAGATTTAGTCTGACTTGTATGCTCTTCCGCCATACGAGTTTTCAGACGGTCCCACTCACCTTTTGCTTCTAGCTGTGCGGTCTCGGCATTTTTCTTTTCTTCTAAAAGCTTGCGAACTGCTTCTGGATCAATGCCGTCAAACTGTTTTAATCGCTCTTGAGCCGATTGCAAGTCGCTTTGCGTCTTTTGCAAGGCTTCTTTTTTCTGCATCACTTCTTTCAGAAGTTTGGCTTCTTCGTCAGATGGTTTTTTCTCTCCCTTTAATGCGCTTTCACCTTCTTTTGCTGCCGCTGCTGCTTTTGCTGCGTCTGCCGCAGCCGCATCTGCTGCGCCTGTATCAGAACCGCCACCGCCATCTTCTACGATGCCCATACTCATGAAGCCAAAGCCAAATAAGAGTGTCGCGAGTAACTTACTGAATTTCATTTGATGCCTTTCTGACCAGTCTCTAGGTCAATGGTTAAAAGTGCCAACGATTCTCTTCGCTGGCGGTTGTAAAAATTAGTTCTGTGACAAAGTCGCCTTTGCGGTGTCACGATTTTGCGATTTTTGTAAAGCAGCCTGATCTGGAGCGGTCGCCGCTGCCATATCTGCCGCAAGCTGAACAGGATCAAGAGGCCATGACTTCAAGTCCGAAAGCATCTTGTCTTTCAGGTCTTTGGCCAATTGAGGGAATAGTTTGTCGATCACCATTTCCATCTGATGCTGGCGAACGCTATCTGGTGCTGAAATCAACATCAGTCGCGCAGCAATGTCGAACTCGTCATAAAGCCCACGCGTATCGAAGTTGTCTGGATAAGACACAAAACTCTCGGTTATCTTGGTGCCGTTCCAGAGCGCGACCATTCGAGTCAGTTTGTTTTCAAAAAGCTCTAAGCTGTCAGCTTTCGCTTGAAGCAAGGCGTTGACGCGTTCAAAGTCGTAGGCTTTAGCCACGCCGGAACTGTTGTCGATACCCAAGGCGTTATCTTGCTTGGTGCGTTCGCCAGCTAGTCCGACGGTGTGGTAAATCTCATTGATAATTTTGTTGATAACGGCCAATATCATTTGCGCCTGTTTTGGATCAGGAGACAAAAAGAATGGTTGCGCGCCGCTTTCACCATCGTAGATAAAGATGCGGTTTGTCCCCATCTTCAATAGCGTGTTGTAGTTGTCGTCGCCAGGTAAAACATTCTGCGCCGGCATAGCCAGTTGTGAGAATGTCTGATCTTGAATAATGGCATCCAAGTTGGACAAATAGTTCGCCACTGCGCGGTCGAGGTAAGCGATGTCATCAATCAATGAAGGTGCGGAGTAGTCCTCATCTGTGATCATGTTGTCCACAAGAATGACCGGCACGACGCCAAGATCATGAAATCCGAAATCTGCCAGCACGATCTGCTTTTTGCCACCTGAACCTTTACGCTCTTCGTATAAGCGCCATTCAATTTTTGTCCAAAGACGATATCGAACAGTTTCGTCCCCGGTAGATTCCAATGGATCTTGATCGTCGCGCACACACTCCTGAATAAGAACCCATTCAAGTTCTCCATCACGGTCATACGCATAGTCGAGCAACTGCTCTGGCCCAACGGTGTAGGCAAACGTGCGGACGTCGAGCTTCTTTTCATCCGCTACAGATATCACTGAACCGCCGCCATCTTTCTTACTGTTGTCCACTACGACGGCAATGCGCCCATAGATGGATGTTTTCTTTGATACTTGGCGAGAGAAATCACGAATGCTAAGCCCATTTTTTGTCGCTCTAGCCCAAAACGCTTTTACCGCTTCCGGCGCGTCTACTTCATTACGAACGATGTGCTGTTTGAACAAATATTTGTTTAGCAAATCCACTACTTCGCGGCTATGATTAAAACGGTAGCAGCGATCGATTCGATCGTTATATTCGCCTTCGCCTTCTTTGACGTATCGAAAGATGTTGCCTTTAAACCACTCTCTACCGCCTTCGTAGGTGTCTTCCAGAAATTCCCAATGCTTGATCAGGTCTTCATAGTCTGGATGACGACGCGCAATAAGCCTTTTAAGCTTTTTCTGATCATCGGTGGCGGGAGCGATGCCACTAGAGACAGCAGCATCATTTGGATCAATTACGGCTGTAGAGCCAGGTGTCATAATCTTTTTCATGTTGGCATTATAAGTCACTACTGACGTATGTCAATAGGTCAACGAGACATGCCGCCAATTTCAATCTTACGAACAGGAAACTCTAACTCGATGCAATAACCGCCAGCATCAGCAGAGTGTTCTAAGCCTGCCGCTTTATCCACATCACGCGAACCCTTCTTGTAGATCGTTTGCTCAAGCGCGTTAATGAAATGCTTGCAGCGCTCATCTATACGCAATCTGACGGTGCCATCCGCAGCTTTGAGCATTCGATTCATCGCATTGACACGATCAGCTACAAACGGGTGCTTCCTGCGAAATTTAAGACGCTTAAAGCCCTTCTCTCGCAAGATGTCCAAATCGGTCTCACCGCGAGCATGTTGGCGTTGTCCGCCGGCTGGATCGGGATACACGATGATCTGCACCTGATTACGCCAGTAGCGTTTCTCCAACTCGTTACAAATCTCTTCAGTGTTGGAGCCAAACAAAACGATTTCATCGACCGCCCACACTGAGCCATCTTTCTGCGGTTGAAAGATCACGGTGGACATTGGATCGATATTAAAGTCCATGCCTACCCAGATCGGCAGCTTTGGGTTAAACGTATAAGTGCCAATATGCTCATTACGTGAGAATGGGTAATACACGCGACCGGACATCGTCTCAAAAGAAGCCTCAAACTCTTGTTTGAAAGACTTCTCATCCATATCTTGTCTGGCGCTTTCAATCTCTGAAATAGGAATGAAAGGCGATGTGATGGTTGGAAACTGCCATGACTCCCAACGCCCTGCTTTGACCGCTTGAGGGTCTTGCCCTCTTTTATAAAGATCGTAGAGATAGTTGTACGCCTTGGGTGTCCCAATGAAAATTGCATGACCGCGTCTATCGGACAATGTCGGCCGTAAAACTTTTACCCACGTTTCTTCAGTCATGTCCTGGAACTCATCCAGAACTAAAAAATCTACGCCGACGCCGCGCAAAGAATCTGCTTTGTCCGCGCCTTTTAATTCAATTCTTGTGCCGTTGACGAGCGCAATGGACAGCGATGTCTCATTAACTTTACGAATCCATCGTTTAGGGATTGCCTCCAGCAAATCAAGCCACATAATTTGCTTTGCCATCTTATACGTCGGCGCCACATACCAAATTTTGCTCTTCTTAATTTTGGCGCGAGCAATCATCAGCGAACGAGAAAGCGCAGTTTTACCCCATCGGCGTCCAGCTACGACGACGCGAAAACGTGCCTTAGACTGAAACACCAACATTTGTTTGGGGTGTAGCGACAGCCTAGACTGAAGCGCCATCTAGTCCTCGCCCTCTTCTACGACGCCATTATCGTTTTCTGCGTCTGTATCGTCTTCATTGCTTTGGGCGTCGCTATCGCCCGCTTGAGAGGGTTCAGCGCTATCTAATTCAGTTAGGTCGCGGTCACGCAACTCTTTGATCTGCTCTGAGGTCAACTCAGACACAATCAACTCTGGCAATTCATCTGGATCAACTGCATCAGGACGGTCTAAGCCAAGAACCGCCCATCGCTCTTCACGCGCTTTTTTCAGCACGTTCATTGCGGAGTCAAGCGCTTTGAGATTGTTTAAGGCGACAGCAACGGGCGAACCGCTTTGGTTAGCTTTAAGGATCTCAGCCCATGTCAGCTTGGCCAGACCCGCAGCCATTTTGTAATGCTCTTCTTTGGTTTCTTTAATGCGGGCGGCAATGACTGTTGCTTCGCCGATGCTGGCTTCTGCGACCTTCGCGGCGACAGCTCTGCTCTGTGCGGCAGACGTGGAACCTTTGATGACCTTCTTTGAACGAAAGTGGCGCTCGAACGAACTCCGGTGCAGACCATACCTCTTAGTCAGACCTTCGTAGGTGATATTGCCAGCAGCCCAAAGCGTTTCGGCTTCGGCCCACTGCTTTGCCGTCAAGCGAGATTTTTTAGTGCTTGATGTGCTAGCGCTTGCCACATAAACCTCTGCATAAAAAAAATGAGCGCAAGGGAGGCGCCCAGGAGAAACAACTATTGAAGCCGAATATACCTGAAGTTTTCATATAAATCAAGTCAGTCGTGACTTATTTTCTAGGACAAAAAAAAGAGTCGTTGCTAGTGCGTGCGATTCTTTAGAAAATGGCACGGTAACGTGTATTTCGCCATTAAAGTCGAAAATGCAGACCTTCTTGCCGTCGGTGGTCGGGCGCAAGTAAGAAAATTGACCAAGTTCTTCCAACGCTTCAATGCAAGCTGCCGCGTCATTAACGTAATCGTGTGCCGGTGTTTCGCTGCCGAGATATTTCTGTATCTCTTTGTTAGTCCAAGACTTGGGTGTCTTACCGCTCCCAACCAAAACCGTTTCTAAAATAAATTTATTATTCATTACTTACTTACTTACTTATTTATATATGTATTTATATAGAAGAAGCTTGGGAGTCCCAAGTAAAAGTCTGTCTCTTATGAAACGACTTGGGAGTCCCAAGGGCGGTATGAGTTTTTACGTCAAATTCTCAATCACGGTATCCCATTCGTCGTCCTCAACAGAGGAAACATAACTAGCTGCGGGAGCGGGCTTGGGTGCGTTATAGGTGGCGGCACCCAACTCTGTTGCCTCGATTACTTGACGCTGGCGACCGCGACGCTTCTCTATGCCTTTTTTTCAATCAGCTTGTGAGCAATCAAAGCGCGGATCGAAAATTGTAGGCTTGCTTTTGTAGTCTCGTAACGAACTCGGTCTAGGATCTCATCCAGGTCTACCGACGCACTCTCACCATTGCCGGCAATGATTACGCGCATAAGTTCAAATTGTTTCGCTGTCAGGTGCATCTTCTGCCCAATCTAAATCAAGTGCTTCGGTAGTGATATTCACTTTTGAAAGCTGTGTGGCGGCTGTATCGAGGTCTAGCGGCGCATCTACTGGCTGGTTATCAAACGCAAGTAACGGCAGTCTTACCGGCAGTGCATGTTGTTCGTAGTCAGGGTTAGTAAATACGCCGTATAAAGGGCTTGCCAGGACTAATTGCTGGAGCGACTTGAGCAAATAACCCACTTCCATGTTATCGACGCGAGAAGTTCCATTAGCGCGGTTGTTGCCCGACTTTTCCATTGAGGAGCAGGCGTAATAGAATTTCCGCATTTCTGTGATTACTTTTTCACGGATTAGAGGTGACATCGCTTTTAACTCTGCCATCACGCCGATATAGTCGCTTGGGTTGCTCTCAAACCAGCGCATGAAGAAGTCCAGCCCGCGTTTGTAGTTAGCGGATCGTTTTGGCTTGGTAAAGCGAATCCCTGCCCTCGCAGCGAACGGATTGAACTTAGACATAGACGACTGAAACTCAACATAGCGGCAACCTGTCATTCGCATCATCAAGTTCTGCATACGGTAAGCTACGCCGACGCCGCGATACATCGTATCTAGGACAAGACGACTGTTCGTGCATTGGTTAGCGTTAATCCAAATGGCGCGGTGACGGTTGATCAGCTTCGTGTCTCTGCCGTTTGTGTTGGGGCGCAAGTGACGGAATACTTCATTGCGCCCGGACGATAGCATTTTTGGCACCGTCATCGCGCCAACGCCGATCGTCTGACCATCTAATACCGCTCTGTAATAGCGTGGACCAATGCCGATACTGTCTGCCTTGTAATGCAGCTCGTGCAGCAACTCCCAATCTTCTTTAGTGCCGCGCTCAATATAAATTTGGGACAGTAGCGACATCTTGTGGCCAACCGGAGCCGCCCGGCGCTCAATCAGAATATCCACTTTACTTTACTACTTTCTTGTTCGGTGACATACCGGCGCCTGAATCACGCAAGTTAACAGCTAGTTTTGCCATCTCGCGGTTTCCGTTTTTGTTGGCGATAGTTTCAACAATCTTCGTCGCCGGATTGAGCTTTTTAATTTTGGACGTAATTACCATTTTTAATCCTTAAAGGTCAAAATTGAGACTGTTTTGCGTAACGCCAGCTTTAAACAGATAATCTTTAATCTGTGTTTCTGTTTTTGCGCCAGCGATCGTGGTGGGAAATTGTTTGCCGTCTTTGAATACCAGTAAGGTCGGCACGGCGCGAACACTCTGAGAAGCAGCCAAACTTTTCTCTTTTCCGCCATCTATGCCGATCAGTGAAAATTGCAACTCTTGCGACAATCGCTCAATCAGCGGCTTTAACGACTTACAAGGGCCGCACCAAGACGTATGCACCATAACGACAACTGGCTCTTTGTATGAAAGCGCAAGAACATCTGCCGAGAATTGCTGTTCGGTAGTGTTCTTCATTGCTTGTATCCTTCTGGCGCGTAGACGATCTTGATCTTCTCGCGATATCGTTTCTCGATATACAAAGTCGGCGCTAAGTCAGCAACCATGTCCGTGTGTGTGGTGGCAACGATTAGCGTAGCGCCGTGTTGACGTGCAACTTTCTGCAAGTTAAACGCCAAAACTTTCGCTGTAGTGCGATCAAGCACTGCCAAAAATTCATCTGCAACCCAAACTGAGGCGCCTGATTCAATTAGTTTGGCCAGCTTGAAGCGGTAGCGTTGACCGTCAGACAGCTCTTGCGGCTTGCGAATAAACAAGTACGCGTCATTAAGTCCTGCAATTGATAGCAGGTTAAGTGCCTCGACTGTGGTGGCGCCTATTTGATCAATCAGTGGTTTATCTTCTAGCGGCACTGAATCAATATCGGCAACCTTTAGACCGGATGCTTCTATTTGCTTTGACAGTTCGCGCAACACGGTTGATTTACCCGCACCGGACTGACCAGTAACGTACACAACGTCGCCAATTTTAATGTCAATGTCTTGATGATTAAATACGACAAACTCTTTATCATCGAGACCCAAGCCAAATGCTTCTGCAACCTCTAGGACGCGTTCAGTGCGTTCGACTTCCGTATGAAAGCGCTTGTCTACAACGTAAATCATTCCGATACCTTTTCTTTTGTCTCTTGTGCGGCTTCGGCTTCTTGCTTTTGATTTACCTGTTCGCGATAGGATGCAATCAAGTCAGTGCAGATGCTCTGAATCGAGTAAGCCTCAAATTCAGCAGAAGGCGCTTCTTCGCCGACGTATTTACGAACCTCTTGCCAAATGTGAACGCCTTCATGAATGAGGAGCGACACAATGATGTCATCGTCAATTTGATCACTGTTTGGCAGCGCTACAACGGCGCAAACATTTCCATCGTCATTATCAAAAAAGTGAACAACTGCGTCTGACGACTTCATATCGTCAAACTCAGGGCGATTCTTTTTGATGCTAAGCTCGTCAAGTCTGTCCTCAAATGCTTTTTCATCCAAACACAAGCACATCGAAATTGGAGAAACAAACAGCGCGGAGTTAATCCAAAGATTTTTACTCATACTCGATCACCTATGACGTAGTTTTTTGATCAAACGAACGAACAAATTCCACAAACGCTTTGTCTGCGGGCAATCCTGACTCTGTTTCCAATTGCGCCATAAACATCGCCACAGCACGCTCATCTTTGCCATTGATCGTTTTAAAGCCCAGGGCCTTGTCAATGCGTACAGCGCGCTGAGTGGACTCTTCTAATGTCTTAGCGGTCTCATCTGCCTGATCTTGGATAGCGCCGTCTAAGTCATTTACAAAGGCGCTTGTATCGATCTCGCCTAAGTCAGCAATGACGAAGTCCAGCTCTTTAGCGTCAAAGATTCCAACTAAGTCAAAATTAAGGCTGGCCAGCTCTTTTTGCAGAATGTCTGTATCCAAATTGGATATGGCAACACGGTTATCAGCTAGGCGGGATGCGCGCACCTGATCGTCAGTAAGATCGTCACGAATCCATACCGGCACTTGTTTCATGCCTAGGTATTCAGCGCCTCCACGACGACCATGTCCTTTAATAATGACGCCGTTTTTATCGACAACGATCGGTTGATCAAAACCAAAATCTTTAATGGACTTAGCGATGCGCTTTATCTGCACAAGATCATGAATTTTTGCGTTTAACTCGTAAGGAATAACGCGACTGATGTCCCAGATTTCAATTCGCGGCTTTACTGTTACTTGGTTTTCCATTACAGGTCTTTCTTGGAGAAAAATGTCTTTACGGTCTTGTAACCAGACGTGTCGGCGTCGTCGTCCGGCTCATCTTCGCAATCGGTGGAGTTAAACGGCTCAAATCTGCTGCCCTCTTTGCACTTTTTGCATTGGAAAGGGTCATATTCCGCGTTCACGCAGTCCGCGCATTGATCGAACCCTTTGCCTTTGACGCTGTCGCTCATGTCAGACCTCAATGCCTCTAAAAATGTGTACCAGCGCATTGCCAGCATTAGAGAGCGAGTCTTCGTCTGTGAATTTCTGCGACTTCATCGTCTTTTCAATGGCGTCTGTAATTGTTGCCACATCGCCTGCTGGCACTTTGAAACGCATGATTTGGTGAGTCTGGACTTGACGCTCTGCCGGTAGCTTGGGTGATGTCGATTCGTCGTCTTCAGGCAAATCTAGGTCATCTAAGGCGATGTTGACGCTGGCGAAGATTGAGGCGAAGTCGCTATCGGTGTACGGCATGAACTTAGACAGGTCTTCAGGTGTGCCAAGGTCTTCCAACAGTGCGGCAAGCTGTAAGGTGTCGTCATCGCCGTATCGCCCGTTATCAACCAGCCCTATCTCTTTGGCGTGCTTGTCGTCAACCTCGCCTACGTTGATGATCGGTACGGATTTCATACCAAGACGAATAGCGGAGTCGCGCCGATGCGCGCCCCCAAGAATTTGCAAGGTTCCGTTCGGTAACGTCCGCACTACAATAGGTTTGAACATGCCGAAGCGACGCAAGCTTTCGTCAATCTTGGCTTCGTTGTCGGGCGATACTACGTTGGTATTCCAAGGGTTAGGAATTAACGTCTTTGGATCGGCGAACGACTGTTGAGGTGTTGGTAACATGAATTGATTATAAGTCAGTGGTGACTTATACTACAGTACAACTTTTTACTTGGCAAGCCTATGACTCAAAATATCACCATCGCTTCAAATGCTACGACTGCAAAGCTGCATGACGCCTCTCGCGAAGTAAAGCTACAAGTTCAGACGATCTTGTCGTATGCGGTGGAAGGCGCTGAGCATGCCATTGCGTTCAAGCGCGGCAGTTGGGACGGTCGTAGCAGTTTTATGGACTTTCGCGCCGGAACTTTTCCGGCCGGCTTTGTACAGTTCGTCTCTGCGCACTTGCGTAAGCTTGGATACAAGGTCAATCATGTACGCCGCCCTCTTCCTGCGCCGCTTGGCCCAGAGAATCCAGTAGTGGATGCTTTTCTGGATGACCCTCGTTACGACTATCAAATGGAAGTCGTTCGCTGTTTGGCAAAACATGGTCAGATCATTGCCCGAATCGCGACCGGTGGCGGTAAATCACGCATTGCCCGTCTTGCGTTTGCGCGCTTCAATATGCCGACACTGTTCTTGACCACTCGCGGCTTGCTGATGTACCAGATGCGTGACACTTTCGAAAAAGACTTGGGTATCAAAGTCTCTGTCTTGGGCGATGGTCAGTTCGGTCATACCGTGATTGAGAATGGCATTGAGCGTCAGGCTGTCAAAAAGATGTCGGTCGGCATGGTGCAAACCTTGATTGCGCGATTAGAAGAAAAGACGGTCGAGAGCGAAATGGAGCGCATGACTGACTCAATGCTCAAGAAAGAGATTAAAGAAAGTAATGCCTACGCTAAAAAACTGGAAGCGGCTGGTCATACTTTCATCGAAATTAAGAAGTTCGTGGCTTCATTCGAGAAAAAACAAGAAGCAGGTCGAGTAAGTGAAAAACTTATGCGCGCTACCGCTGCCGCTAAAGTGACAGCGCACATGCAAGATCGCCAAAAAACGATTAATTTGCTTGGAACTTTTGGTCTAGTTATTCTCGAAGAGGCACATGAGGCGTCTGGAAACTCTTATTACGAGATTCTGCGTCACTGCAAAAATGCCTACTATCGGTTAGCACTTACGGCAACGCCATTTATGAAGGATTCAGAAGAGTCAAACATGCGTTTAATGGCTTGCTCTGGCCCGATTGGTATTTCTGTGTCAGAAGAAACGCTGATTGATCGAGGCATTCTTGCTCAGCCGCACTTCAAGATCGTTGAGCTTCGTCATAAGCCAGCAAAGCTGATGCGTAATACTGGCTGGCAATCAGCATACCGTATCGGCATTACAGACAACGAATACCGGAACAAGATTATCGTTGACGAGTGCAATGCTGCTGCGTCCTACCACATGTCTACGATGGTATTGATCCAGCAAACAAAGCATGGCGAAACACTGTTGCAGAAAATGACCGATGCAGGGTTACGCGTTGCATTTATTCAGGGTGAAGATGATCAAGCGGGGCGCAAGCAAGCTCTCTCTCAACTTGCCAAAGGTGAAATTGATGTTCTGATTGGTTCTACCATCTTGGACGTCGGTGTTGACGTTCCTGCGGTTGGTGTCGTGATAATTGCCGGCGGTGGTAAAGCAGAGGTTGCGTTGCGTCAGCGTATCGGACGCGGCTTACGTGAGAAGAAGTCCGGCCCAAACATCGCGCTTATTATCGATTTCGCTGATGGGTTTAATGAACACTTGAAAGGTCATGCGATGCAGCGTTTGGCAATTATCAAAGCGACGCCAGGATTTGACCGCTATATTCATGAGCGTGGCGCTGGTTTTGATTATGAAGCGCTCGGCTGTAAAAAGTTGTCAATTGCTGCATAAACCGCTTGCTTTGTGAATTACGTTGGCGCATAATAAGTAAGTCAGCACTGACAACGAATTTTTGTTCTCCAGCCCCCAACTTGGGGGCTTTTTTTTACGTTAATTTAACTAATGCACGTCAGCTATAATGCACTTGTCCATAAACTACACGGAGAATGCCATGACAGAAAAAGAAACAACACGCTACACCATCATCATGACCAAAGATAAGCAGGAGCGCTTAGCTGGCATTGCCAAGGAGTTCAAAATCAGTCAGCAAGAAGTGCTGGAAGTTTTGATCGACCATATCGGTAATGACAATGTAATGGCTGATCTGGCGCCAAAATTCTTTGCCGTTCGTGAGAATAAGGTAAGCCAACGTGAGCAACGCAAGATGAGCTTTGCCAAACTGAGAAAGCTGTCACCGGAGCAAATCGCTCTAATCGAACAAATGTCTGCTAAACAATAAGGAAAATAATATGCACTTTCTATTTATCATCATTGTCATTTTCGCAATTATTGGGGCAATTAAAAAATCGAGAGAATACAACGCTCGACCCGACAAGACCGAACTGGACAAGGCTCCACTTAAATTCGTGCGTTGGTTTGGCTACGTAATGATTTTTTTTATTGCGCTCATAATAATCGGTTCAATGTTTGTAAAAAAATAATGCCTTCCCGCTTCTTTACGTATAAAGAAGGTCTGCATTTTCCGAACACGATCAAGTGGCTCGAAGTGACGAAAGACCTTCAATTCTTTCATCACTATGACGACGGCACTGTGGAGCTTAGAAAAAGCAAGAATAACCACACTCTCGATCAGCAAATTGCTGGCGTCGTTGCTCGCGTGGCTTCTGGCATGTGGGTTGAGCTTGACCAAGACATGAAGCCAATCTCTCAAGATGTCCCGACGACTCAATTTGCGGAGATCTGGTAACTACTGTATATATTCACAGTATAATTCGCCAAGTGATTTAAATGAGGCGAATATGAAAGCTTGGGTGACTAGACTGTGGGAAGACGGTAAGCTAATTCCTAAATGGCGTCACTCGATGGTCTATCCGGTTCTGGGCGAGCTTGCATTCGGTGAGTGTAAGAACCCTCTTCTACGTCGCCGACTTCACCAGGCGAACCTATACGATGTCTCACATGGCTCTGCCAATCAAGACTTAATTCCTCCACTGGTAGACGCAGCGGTCATTCACATGGGCGCCGAGTTCATCATTCTGTCTGGACTAGAGCTTGACGTATTTGGCAAAGCTTCTGCCCAGACATGGCGAGCGCAACTACTCTTTGAGAAGCCTAGCCTGGAGGGTATTTCTCCTCAAGGTGCTTCAAAATAACCTCCAACATTGACTCTCCACTAAGCGCACAAGCCGCCTTAAATCGACCATGTAGCGACTTAGGTAGATCCAATGTCAGTCGCTTGGTCGGTTCTGCTTCCACTACGACAACCTGCTTGCTCTCTACCCACTGATCTGGCGTCGGTAAGGTTGCGCGAGTTCCAAAACTAATCTTCTTACTCATTTGCAAACTCCATCAGCTCATGTAGTAAATCTGCCATTTCTATTGACGCCTGGCTACCTTCGTCCACCTCATACACGGTCTTGCCCTCTGCTGCCGCTTCTGCAAATGCAACGCGTTGCGTCACGGAAGCGTTCAACACCTTAACGCCGTAGGTCGCCAGCGCTTCTCGTACATCGCGCCCGATGGCTGTGTTTGCGATTTTGCGATTAATCACAATGCAGCATTTCAGCTTTTCCTTGTACACGACCGCTTCCTGAATGAGCTTGATTACCTCCTCGCTGGCCCAGACATCATAGGGTGACGGCTGCACCGGCACGATCACAACATCACAAGCCATAATCGCGGAGCGCGTCATGTCGGTTACTCTGGCAGGTCCATCAATGATGACCTGATCATAGCCTTTACTCATCATGTCGATTTCTTTATGAATGGTCGCGGTAGGTTTCCCCACGACGACGAATAGTGGCTCTGCAAAACGTTGCGCTTGCCAGGCGGTTGCGCTCTGTTGTGGATCTGCATCGATCACCAGTACACGTTCCCCATAACGCGCCAGCTCCGCCGCCAGATTGATTGATAAGGTTGTTTTGCCAACCCCACCTTTTTGATTTAAGACTCCAAAGATCATCGTGATTCCCCATTATCGTGAACACGGACACCCGCATTTCAGGTGGATTGTAGTCGTCGGAGGTGTGATCAAATTTTGAAAGCCTGCTAGTTAGCGACTTTCATTAATGGCAATCTGAGATTAAAGCGTTGACTTTTACCAAATGCTAAAATGAATTTCAATTTATTTAATTGGAGAAAATATGGACCCGGTAACAGGCGCCATTCTTGGCTCATTAGCAGTGCCGCTCTCAAAAATGGGGCCAGTTTTGATAGAAAAAGTCAGTAGCGCCATTGGTATGGTCGCTGAACCTTATCAAATTATACGTATCGCTAAAGCGCAGGCCGAAGCAAATAAGATTGAGCTGAAATCTCAAATTGAGCTTACCGAAATACAAGAAAGGGCTATTTCTACATTTATTAAACAGCGAGAAAAGAGCCAGAAAAATATCGAGGCTATTTTAGCCTCTGCTATCGAAATGCTTCCACCTGACGCCAAGCCTGAAGAAATGGATAACGATTGGATTAGCCATTTTTTCAAACATTGCGATATCGTCTCAGACGAGGAAATGCAATCTCTTTGGGCTAAGTTACTAGCGGGTGAAGCTACGTCGCCTGGAACATTTTCAAAGAGAACAATTAATTTAGTCTCAATGTTGAATAAAACTGAAGCGGCCTTATTCAATAGCCTATGTCAGTATGCTTGGACTTTCGATGATGAAATATCGCCAGTAGTTTTTGATATAACGAATGATATTTATACCAAAAGCGGTCTTGATTATAAAAGCCTGCAACATCTCGACGTAATCGGCCTAGTCACACTTGGCGTTAATAATGGATATAATTTAAAGATAAAAGGCGCACATTTCAAGTTAAGGTATTTCGAGAGAACGGTCGCATTGGAGTTTCCCAGAGATATAGAAAATGATCTAAGAATGGGGGCGGTCATGTTTACGGACGTTGGCAGAGAATTGGCTAAACTTTGCAGCTCTGAAATGAATCAGAAGTTCTTTGAATATACTCTTGTCACATGGCACTCTGTTGGCATAAAAGTTACCTCAGATTAAAGCGACTTATGGAGGTCAAAGTCTTATATTTTGTCTTCTATAAGGATAGGCATGTGGCGATCCTGGGATTTCTATAAGGATGTGGTTTGGAGGCCGGAAGTTGAGGAAGGCAGGGCCACCAAGGGTCTGCAATTCTTCTAGGACTTTCACTTCTCAGTCACAATTATATCATACTCTGCGTCATACGTGTAAAATATATTTGCACGTATCAAACTACTTAAATACCGCTTGCATGTATCGCAAGCGGTAATAAATAGCTCAGCAGTGACGTACTTTTTAGCTAATAAAAAGCGCTGCGAAAGTAGTTGCGCGGTCGTTCTCTTTGAGTGTTATAACGTCACCATTTTTCGATTTTTGCACGTTCGCAATATCTAAGTAATGCAGCATCATGCGAGTGGAGCTTGCTTGCGTACCTGCTGTATTCGCTGAACAGTTATAGCGCTTTACAAGTGCGCTTTGTTGCTCTAGTTCGCTATACTCTACCGAACGAGATAACGATACTAGACAAGACTTGTTTGAGATACCGTTTAAAGCTATCAGGTTTTCAGCGATTGTGCGCGAATAAGGGTCGAGTGTGCTTTTCATGTTTTGACCGATTGCATTCAAGCAATGTGCAATCTTGACTAATACTTTGACCGCAATAAAATTAGACTTATCTTGTTTATTGCTTGCAATGCGCGCATTTTTAAGCAAATTGGATGCCACTTCTTTAAATTCAGGTTTTGACATAGCAAGGTCGACCGCTTTGCTACCCTTGACAGCGTTTATTGCAAGGTCTGTATCTTTGCTGTACTGCTCTGCGTTACGTGCTTGTAAGACTTCAACGAACCGCGTAGTGAATGTTTGCTCTACCGCTTGCACTGTATCGACTGCAACAACTACCGCTTTTTTCGCTTTCGGTGTTTTAACTACTTTTGTTGTTGCTGTAGTTGCTTTTGTGACTTTCGATGTTTTTGCGATTGTAGACATTTTGTGCTTTCGATTAGATTAAATTAAGTTAGGTTTTTTTTACTTGCTAGTGATTAGCGAGTGATTAAATTATAAGTCAGTACCGACTTATGTGCAACAACTATTTGCACGAAAATGTTTATTTATTTTATCGTTGTAAATATGGTACATGCAAAATATATCTTTACTTTTACCGTTATTTAATGTTATTCGCACGCATACGCGCATCATGTATTTATATAGTGTGATATCTGGAATGACTGCGGCAACGTGACGATTGCCGATCGACTTGCACTTCCTAGGATTTAAGCAATTTGACGACACCAAGGCGACGTCGGCGGGTGGCAATTAGCCAAGGCATCTTTCACGCCGCTCCCTAGGCGCTTAATAAAACTTTGGAATATTCTGTCGGCTTCGCTCAGCTTTACCTACATGAAAATCTTGATAAATATCGTCGCCAAGGCAAAGCCTTCTATTGCAAATAATGTCGCCTTGGAAAAGTCTTGCTAAAACAATAGGGGCGACCGATGCGCCCTACCCTAGTTCAATCATTCAGGCTTAATGCATGTGATTAAGCTTGGCACTACGCAAGTAGCGTCCACGACTACGCGTATGAGACACGTCCGCCATCTCTTGCATCTCATCTAAGTAATCATTTTCCTGCTCTTGTAAGTGATCGGTGCCGACCAGCTCAGCTTCAGCTCGGCTTGACGCTAAATAGAGGTCCTGATGTGTCCATGTAGGTGCTGCAATAGCGTTTGATGCGACGATAAGTGGCTTAGTCATAGGTTCTCCGTAAGGTTAATTAGTTGCGGTCGTTGTTATTTGCTCGACAACTGAAGTATGACGATCACACTCAGGCGTTAGTCAGCGGCGGCAGGCAAGCTCGATGGCTACAAATCAAGAATGGCCAAGGCGTTTAATTGGCTCGCATATACGAGAAAACGATTAAGTGACTTACCGTGTTTCTGTATTGGCGTAAGAGTGATAATTGGAAGTGAGAATGCTGTGCCCTAATCCTTGGCATCTTTAGCAAAGTACATAGCCTGTAGCGTGAGATCTATGTAGAAGTGATTCATTAGCCTGAGCGCATACGGCCTGAGAGCGTGATGAGCCTGAAAGCCTACCGTCCTAACCGGTAGTGCCTACAGCCTGCAAGGGTCAAGGGTAATGCCTGCGAGTAGCCTGACGGCCTATGCGTTGAAGTGTCCTGTACATCGCCAGCTCTTCGATGTATTTGCCTGCGATGAGAGTAAGTAGGCTTTTCATGATCAGCCCTTCTTTGCCAAAATCTTCACAGCCAGCTCAACCGGCACATTAAACTCAGCGAAGAGCCTGGCAACTACCTGGACGCCTAAGCGCTTGCTGATTGTGCGGTATGTCTTGATCCGGTCTTTTGTGAATGGAAGGCTCATGATTATTCTCCCAATGCATTGATGGAAGCAATCACCTTCGTCGCCCACGCTTCTTCTCTGACATGTTCTTCTTTCGGCGATACATCACGACGCGGCGGTGGAGCAACGAAACCAATCTGCGCCATGACCTGATCATGCAACGACATCTCGGACCAGACCATCGGCTTCAAACCGGCGTCTTCGCACCGTTGACGTACAATCGGATCAGCAAAGCTGTCGTCGTCACACTCTTGGATCGCATATATTAAGTCTTGATCAAAAAAGCGGGTGCCGAACTCTGAATCGATAATCGGATAAAGGTGCTGCTTTGGGTGCTGGTTCATATCTTCTTTCGTTGTGTTGTTTCGATGTATGAAGTATGAAGCGAAGATATTGGCATGTGCGTGGCGGGTTAAAACGAGCCAAACCGAACTTTGTTAGGCTCAGCCTTCGAGTTTTGTTCGATTCAATTTGGTAAAAGCCTAGGATCACCAAACAAACACACCGGATCAGGCATGCCAAGGATGAGTGCGGCGACGATTTTTGTAGCCTGGTAAGCAAAAAGCCAAGGCGTCGAATCCTTGGCTTGTGTACGTAGAAAACTTTGGAATAACCCGTCGGCTCGGCAAAGCCTTTTAAAACAAAAGTCCTTGGGTTACAAGGACTCTGGATACAATTTCAGCATTCAAGAAGAATTACAACTGCCCTCTGATGAGGAACCCTAGGAAAGAACAAATCCCCCCTTACCCCCCTTAGCCAACAACGCTATAGAAAAGTAAGGAGAGATTCGTTCTTGCTAGGGCCACATCAGAAGCTTCTCTGCGTATGGCAACCCCACATTTAAGAACAAATCCCCCAAAAGACCAACTCACTCCCGACTCTGTTTAAAGCCTAGTTTCAGGCTCAAGGGACATAACGGCAAACAATATGGTCAGGATTATAGCTCAGCCGTGACTTATCTTGCAAGTGGCAAATTAAAGCTTGGGTTCCTTGGGTCTAGTGGGTCTGGACTACAATAACTGTGTCCGCTATGAGCTTTTCTGTGTAGGCGAGACGGTGGCTTGTGTGTAGTGGCACAGGCTGCTGAATATAAAACGGCGATGTGCCGATTGTTGTTCAACGTTTGATTGACGTCGAGAGAAAGTGGAAGGATTGCCGGGTCTGTTGTAATTTTTAATGAATACAACACCTTGCCAGGCAATCCTTCCACATACGCATGCAAACACAGATGCAAACACACAATATCCTAATCTCACTAACAACTTACTCCACTCGCCTCTTCACCCTCATACATCTACCTATAGGCCTACCCTTCTACCGACATCAAGCGAAAAAGCCTGACGTTTGCATATAGTCGATGTCAGCCTGAGCGTCTTACGTGTCTTCTCTAGTGCCTAGTTGTCTTTATAGAGTGAGAATTACGCCGGTAGAGTTCTTTGTCTACCTGTTCGGGCAAAAGAGTCCACGAGCCGCTACTCCAACAATAATTAAGCCTGCAATGATTAGACCTTGATATCCAAGTCGTCCGTACCAGTCATATACTGGATCAAGTGTTTCAATTCCAGCCCGCTCGCTGAGTACATCAACGGAGAGTCTTGACCAATATTTCAAAGCTGGCGTCATAATGAACCACGCCGCTGCAAGGGTGAAAGGTAGCCAACATTTAAACTCAAATGCAATAGCTAAAACTATCAGACAAATTATTATTGCGGCGAAGAAAATCATCCATCCAAGAGTTTTTATATCCACGCTTAGCATGTCTGCGACAGATTTTAATGCCAAGTAACCTAGAATTAATACGCCAATACACAAACCAACCAAAGTCCAAACGACATTGCTGTTATTGTTGTTGCTCATACAGTTCCTTCATTAGATGTTAAGAATTTAATTGTAATGCCAATTTGCAATGTTGAGTTATTTCTATCTCCGCTTGTTATTCTCTTTACTTAATCCGCCCGCTGAGCCGCTAAGCTCTTGCTCTATTCTTTCGCGTTTGCTTTCATTCATTGCGAAGTTGCCAGGTAGTGTCGGCTCATTGAGTTCAAATAGGTTATCAATTTGGATCGAGAAGTAATCCAAGCTTGCGTGATTTCTAGTGTTGAGTGATGGAAAGTTCATATCGGTTTAAAGGTGAATTGTTTGTCAGTGCTGACTTAGTTATATTAAAACAATGAGACAGGCGGTAGTTCTTTTGAAGTAAGATTGCCGACTGATTTAAACGCTGTTTGAGCGCTTTAAATTGTTAGACTTAGTCGGTTATGTAAAAGAGATTTAAACGTCATGCCGCGCTGATTAATGCGGTTTCCGGTTATGATTTGAAAGAAGCGATTAGATGTTAATGATTTAATCAGGCTAGGTACGACTTGGCTGCGAGTTTCTTCTCGGACAACATTGAAATAATTGTTTAAAATCAATGACTTAGCCTTGGATTAATAAAGTTGCTTAAAAGACAGGAATAATCCTGCCTCTTTGACAACTTTAAGCCTTAGAACATTTCGTTAACGGTGTGATTAATGGCTTCTAAAACGCTATGATAAGTATCATCAATAATGCCTACGACGGTTGGGCCATCTAGGCTCTCGACCATGTAGCGAAACAAGATCTGATTATCGCCTTCATCGTCCGGAAGATAGTCGCCCTTGCCGATCGCTTCGAGGATTTCATCAAACGATTTGTCGTTCGGATATTCATCTAGCCATGTGCTGAGTGCCACTTGTTCAGCCTGGTTCTTTGCGCATTCTTCTACTTCGGTGTCCATGTGCTTTACCTTTCAATTCGTGTTTGGTTATTCCAGCTCTGTGAACAGATGTTCCATCATGCCGACGAGGTTGTCTTTGGCTTCTGTGATAAAGCTGGCGACTTGCTTAAAATCATGATCTTCGAGCGGTTGCCAAATAGTGATCACGTAGCGTCCATGTTCGTTCTTTGGTACGTCGCCATGCATCATGTTCATGACTTGCTGAAAGTTGAGACCGGCGGGCCAGTCATTTAAGAACTGCCCTAATGCTTGACGCTCAGCCAAGCTGATCATGGTGGCGCGCTGAAAAGGTGTAATCATTTTACTTTTCTCTCCTAATGTTGCCCGACATCGTTTCGACATCACCGGAGATGGCGCCACAATGAACATCACCGGACATTGTTTTGACAGAGCCGCTAACATTGCCGCAACGAACGTCTCCAGATAGCGTTTTTACTGTGCCTGCTGTTCCGGTCACTGAAATTGATTCGCATGCGTCCGCATTAATGGTTTCAATATCGCCATGCACTTCGATGCGAATCTCTTTAGAGTCCGGCGTTACGTCTTTGCCGTTAACTACTACGCGTCCATTATTTATTGAGATACTGCGAGCGCCTGAAATGTTCAAGCCGTTGATGGTAATTTTGTTCATTTGCCGTCCAATTCTTCACAGTGTTGAATCATCCATTTCATCCACGCAATGCGTGTATGTGCCATTTTGATGTTTAGCTCTTCATTGGATAATTCATTCCAAAGAAGGTCTGTCTCTGGATGCGCTCTACCTATCCAGCCTTGCAGATAGACAGAAGGACCAAGAAGCTGTCCTATCCAGAAACTAAGACGCTGTTCGGTCTTTAATAAAGCCCAATAGTTAGCATTCGGACGACATGCCAAATTTTTACCCGCTTCATAAACCGCCCAGCAAACGCCGGTCATTCTGTTGAAATCGCCCTTCTCGGCTTTAAATTGAGCCGAGTACCATTTCAAAGCCTCTTTGAGAAAATCGGCGTCTGACACAGCCTTTACAGTATTTGCCATTCTGTTTCTCCGAGTTTGCGATAAGTCATTGTCGTTGTGCCAAATAGATTCTCTGCCCAATCTTGCGGTGCGAATGCTTGATCGCCATCAGCGTGGTCCAGGTCGCCACAACGTCCAACGAAATACAGATTGTCGTCGTCATCCAAAAGCTGAAACTCGAACGGGAAGTCTGTTTCGTTTAAAAGCTCTTTTTTGATAATTTCCAGACGCGATCTAGGGTTCGGCACTGTCTCTGACATGTTCACAATCATGCCATTTTCGATGTAGTCGCCATAACCGACAACGCTGCTTGAAAGTGAGTCTAATTTATCTTCTGTGATAATCCATTTCATTTTGTTTCTCTCTGTTGTTTGTTTCGATAGAGTTATTATCGCAAGCGATTTATGGCGATTCATTGGGAACTTATTCGAGTCCCTACTCTGTTTCACCCGATTCAATCTCAACACCAAGCAGAATGCGTTGCTTGCCTGTTTTATCGAAATCGTGCGTGATATAGTCCACGGTAAAATGTGCGTTATTCTCTGGCATGAAGATATCTGCGCGACAATTCTCAAGCTCTTGACCTCCAGCCATCCAGTAGTCGGTGATTAAATCTCTGTGCAGAGTTATAGTTTCGCCAATGCGAGGCACGACGTTCACCATCAGCCGAATAACATTTTCTTCTTCGAGAGATTGTGGATATCCATAATCTTCAAGTGTAATTTCAATCATTTTTTATCCTATTAATATTAAAAGCTGCCAAGGTATGTTTTGTATTCAAAGCTTGCCTTCGCCAAGTTTCTTTCTCGTATAGGCGACCAACCTGCTTCATTTGGACTTAGAAAGTATTGATATGAGAATTTATCTTCCGTAACTTCCGTCACTCTTCTTATCCCAAGATTGACGCCGTACTCGTTGGTCCAAATAACGAGATCGCCAACTTTAAAAAGTGGAGCTTGTTTCATTTTTTATCCTAGAAGCTTCCAAAGTCTTTACCGTAAGGGCTTGGCTTAATGCCGAACAAGCGTTCGATTTCAGATTGACTGGCGTCACGTAATACCGGCTCGTCGTCTTCGCCTATATCTTCCAGCTCGGTCGTAATGTCGTAGGTTTGACCGCAGTGGCAGCACCGCCCGCGCCAGGAGCCGTCCGTAAAAAGACATTCCGTGCCAATGGCAGAATTACAGTGATGACATGTAAAAGTATCTTCGCCATACTCCACCACGTCCTCAATGGGCTTTTCTCGCCTTGAGTTTTTTTCAGCAGGCTTAGCCATTAACTTCAACTATTTCCAACTGATAAGCATGGTCGCCAACAATTAATTCGTTGTCGCCGCACTCCATCATCGTGTTGATCCAAGACTGGTCTCGTTTCGTCCATATTTCCGAGTCAAAGTGAGCGGAACGATTCACAATCCAACCTGCGTCATACCGAACCAGCAACTTAATCATGGCAACTTGTTGCTTTTGTTTTGGCGGCTCGACAATTGGCGAAACGAAGCCAGTTATGTTTGTTCTTAGCGATATCACGCCGTCGCCGTGAGTAATTGCTAAACTGTAATCGGCGTCATACTTTTCCTGCATCGCTTTATTAAGCTGCTCAATTAGGTCGGCGATTGGCGCTGTTGTTGGCTTAATGTAAACTGGTGTATTGCTCATTTTTGCTTCTCCTATCTCAGTGGTGACTTACTTTGTTAATAAATTTCTTTACTGTAGATTTTTACTGCCAACGATTCAGTATTGACGCAAACATGCAATTCGTCGCCGATATCACCAAGGTCGAATCCAAGATCAACTCTGTTGGCAATTGTGTCGAAGCAATATGCGATATCGTGTGGCTTATTGCCTTTGAAGCGCTTTAACGCTTTTCTGTATCCGACTCGCATCCAATGAATCATCTTGTCCGTTACTAAGCCTGGCTGAAAAATTTCTGCGTCGTTATCTCTTCCTTGATTAGCCTCTTTGACGCCCTCTTTGATAATGTTAAATAAGTCACTTTCAAGGTCGGCATCTTTGAGGCGGTATGTGCGCGGCGGCTTTCTTAGATCAACATTGCCTGAACGAAGCTCCTGAAGAAACCGCGCAATATCGAATCCCATTTGCTTATCTAAGCGATTGTCTCGGGTTGGAAGAGAGGCAAACCAGCCGCTTTCGCCCCTTATGTGAAGCATTGCGCCGAAAGCCATCATTTCGTCAGCCAGAGAGCCGTCGCCATCCTTGAAGTGTTCTAGTGTGTCGTGCGCGACGCCTCTTCCACTTGATGCGTTGAAGTTAGGAAAACCCTTTAAGATCCAGCCCTCTTCGCCATATTCTCTATTTTCGCGCCATTCAAATATCGTATGTATCATTTTTAAACTCGTTTTGTTGTTTCGATATGAGTATCTTCTCAGTCAAACTGAGGCGTTGTGGTGGCTACCTGCGTTAATCGGTGGCTGGTTAAGACAGAAGCATTTCGGCAGCGAGACGAATCGCCGTCACCGAACTGGAAGTCCCAAGCGGTGTGCGTGTGCGTATTGGCGACTCGTACATTGTCCACTGCTCGTTTTCAAACTCAAGATCGCCTACTTTGCCCTTAGCGGAGCTGATGGCGATACAGGCAGGCTTGCCAATCTTGAACTCTAAAACTGGCTCAGATCGATCATGAAACAAGACCGCGCCAAAGTGCGTTGTCATTTGGTAGTCGATGCCGTTAGCAACGACTGAATTTGGATTGTGATCGAACATGTTTGTCCTTTACATTAAATTGGATGAATAGCTCAGTGATGACTGATTTATAGAGGCTTAAAAATGACGTACTCTCGCGCCCCACTCGTCGCCTTCCGGTCCTGAGTAGAACAAGCCAGCCACGTCGCCGGTTGTAATCCCTGCCTCTTTCTGCACTGTCGCACAACGCGATAGAGTTAGTATGACTGCTCACTTATGGATATTACAGTCAGTTGTGACGTATCCAAGAAAGTAGCCTTTGCCGCTTATTTGCGACGACAGCCGAATTATCTTATACATTGACGCTCAATACAAGTCAGTTGTGACTTATTTTTATAAGAGCATGCCTTTATTTGTTTTCGTACTGTCACTCACATATCAACTCACTACCGGAAGAAGCTCATAGCGCGATTAAGCGAACCGTTTTTCTCGCCTTCGACCTTAGTTAGCGCTGATTGTGAGTACAAGCCTCGGACGACACCAGATATGAAAAAGGAGCTTTCAAGCTCCATTTATTACCATTGAGAGGCAACTGCCGGTTTGTCCTTCCCGACACCAGTTGGCATCGGTTTAGGTATTGACGGTGGAAAGTATGGTCTACAGATTGACTTAGAGATTTTCCACCTTTGATTATGATGATGCGTTCCGCGCTCCAGGTTATAGATGTAGCCGCTATATGTCGTTTGGTTGACCTTGGTGATTACAATCGCGGTAGTTTTGCCTTGTTTATCGACAAAGGTGCATATTTTTCCAACACGCAGCATCATAGGCAGTTTCTCTTTCAATACCGCCTGAACCGCGTCACCTAGCGATATCAGCGCCTCAACCGAGAGCGATCTAAGCTTTTGTTCCATCATTACCTCTTCAAAGTTAAAAACGGGTGGCGTCTGCCACCCTTACAATTCAATTACAGACCGAGCATGGCGTTTGCAGTCATCAGCAAGGTCGAGTCAGGGTTGGCAACCATCTTTCCCTTCTCCTTCATCGTGATTTCTAACAGTGGAAACAGCATGAAAACCTGATTCGCTTGGCTACGAGCGGTTCCCAAGCTATAAGGTTTCGCTAACAAGTCCAGTTGCAGATTACCTTTGTCGCCAGACGTCAATTCACCGTCACGCTTCAAGACTACTAAGGCACGACGGATCACTTCGTTTGGCTTGTCAGCTTTGAGCATCCAGCTAAAGAACTGCAAGACCTTTTCACGTACCTTGTCGGCGATGGCGTCAGGGTCGTTCATCTTGTCGATAAAGTTGGCGCGCTTCTGTTCGGACTGCTCTTCCATGTCGGCAACGTTAAAGGTCAGGTAATCTGCCAACTTGGCACCTAAGCGAATTTTCAGCAGCGCGCCGGGCTTCGTATTGACCAGTGTCGCCATCGGCGCTTTTGGCTCTTTCGGTGCTTTTGGCTCTGCGCCCTCTTCTGCGGCTTTTTTTACCTTCTTGCTTTTCTTAGCCTTCGCACCTTTGGTCAGCGCTTCTGGCACTTCGCCCTCGCCTACTGCCGGCGACTTCTGGTCAGCGTACAGTTCGGCTTTTGCAGTCTTCAATTCAGCTTCGGCGATGGCGTCGTCAAGCAAGGATTCGTCGCTTTCCACTTCAATCGGTGCGGCAGCGGTTGCAGTAGCGGCGACGACAATGATTGGCTCAACCGTGTCCAGCCCTTCGATGATGTCCTCTTCATTGAGTTCGCTTAGTAAAGAATCCAACAGCAGCTCTTCGCTTGCTTCCATTGAACCAACTAAGGCGGTAGATGTAGTCATTTTGTTTCTCCAAAAAAGTTTAATTTGATGTTCAATTAGTGTTCTGCAACAATTTCAGTTTCTCACTCGAATCGTGGACAAAGAAGCGATTTGGTTGGCTACTTTCAATCTCGTTTTTCGCGTTTGTCTCTGCAACCGACAGACATATAATCTCAAACCACTATTGGACAAAAAGCGCTTTTGATGGCTACCGCCGTATGGAACTGCGGCGACGTGCAATAAAAAAGGCGACCCGAAGATCGCCCGTTAAAGTGCGTTGATCAGGCTACTCGGCGCGCTTCGCCTCATCCAGTCCACTACGTCGGCCGGCGTTGAATATCTCTTGCTCAGATGGTTTGCGACCATGCTCTACAAAGAAGGCGCCAAAAAAGCCCGCCATCGTATTGACAGTAATGTCGATCCCCAACTCAGGTTTGTCAGCGGCTAAACGGTCTTTTTCTAGCTTGTCCAGACGTGCTTTTAAATCCGCGTTCTCTGTTCTTAGTCGAATCTCGGCGTCAACTGTTCGGCACACATCGGCATAACTTGCCGAGTAATACGGGTTGTTCGAAGTAAGTCGCTCTTTCGTGCTTTCTACCGTGTTTGACATGGCGCACACTCCACAAGCAGCCAGCTTTAATCGCTGTGTTTCTAGTTCACTCATTAGACTGGACTTGAAAGGCAACATTGCGTCGATCATTTCTTGCGTTGCGCTCTCTGGATCGGACAAAATATCCATGTAATTTTCGTCCAGGTCCAATTCAGCCGACATGACATACAGCGTGTTAATTATTTCTTCGTACTTATCTGTTAAATTTAGCTTCATTTATTTTCTCCTTTACCAAGCGCAAGACATGCCATCGATTTCAAATTGTCCGCCCTCTGGTCTATTTGGATCAGGTGGCAACTCTGGAACCGGTGGCGCAAGCCGATTGTCTACTTCTTCAAACTCCATATCGTCATTCAAACTTGACGATGTCCATTTAAGCAAAAACTTCTCATACGCCTCTACTGCGTCCTCCATTGTTGGAAAATATTGATCGTTATCTACTGGATCATTGACCATCGTGCCGTCGGGCCTGTAGTTCTTGACCAAGATCACAAACAACCAATAATACTCAGGCAAACAGTCGTTCATAGGGACGCGACCAATCCACTTCAAATGCACATTCACGACGCCGTTGTCGTAGGCTTTGACCGTCGTGTATTTCTCGTCTTTAGAGAGCGCAGCCCACTTCAATTTCTCTATACGGGCGCCTGTTTTATCAAAATAGCCAATCATTCTTACCTCACTTAATATCTTCTCGTTTAAACGGTCTGGCGATTGCGTCGCCATACATCGCTTCATTGATATAGCTCAAACACTTTCGGCGCACATACAGCTCGGCGTCGTATTCGTCCATATCGGTGTGTTTAGCAAAGTCAACTGCCCAAAATCCTATCTCTCGCACATTGGGAGGGAAGCCCCGCCCTACTATCTGCTCCGGCTTGTAGTTGCTGTTTGTTTTAGCTTTTACATTTTGACGTGCGATATTGCCTATTTTTTGACACATGTTAAAACGTCGATCGCCTGTTACGTCTGCCTGCGCGACCGCACTAACCAATAATGCTAATGCCAAAAAAGTGATCTTTTTCATGTGTGTGTTTGGAACGGGTCCGAGAAAATTAATAGACCGCTATCATCCACCATAAAGTTATTCAAGTGGAAGTCCAATGCACAATTCGGCGTGTCTCGTGCAAATTTTGCCAATTCACATAATGCGACACTTAACAAATGTGGGAACGCCGTATGCTTAGCAACCTCCATAATCGTCCTGTAATTCAGTTGAGCATCACTTACGCTTGGATCGAATATAAACCGGCTGCGCGCTGCACTTGCCTCGCTAATGATCAACTTAGCGTATAGCAAGGCTGCTTCTGATTGGCGCACGTTGTAGAGCTTGCGAAGCCGGCTCAACACAATCAATGTGTCTGCGCCATTAATCATTCTCTGCCCTTTGTAAAGAACCGCCATGCGTTGCGGGAAGTGCTGTCCGCGCATGGTTTCAAAATAACGATCCGTCAGCCGCTCAGCAGACAACTTCAATACGCAATCCTCAAAAGCATCTTGATAGACCAGCGAGAACTTACCTTTGGCGATGAATGCGGTCGGTTTTATGCTTAGCGCTGAAAGAATGCCTTTAACGTATTTGTCGTTGCGTTTAAGTAGCGCCATAGTTACCTCTTTTTGTTTTATGCTCAGATCGTTATTTTGCATTGTAGAAACTGGAACTACAACCCGTTTAGTCGGAGTCGTCGTGCGGCTTACCATCAATAAGAACAACTATCTTCGGACGGTTCATATCTACGGTAATGAGCGAGCCAGACAAGCCCATTACCGTCGTTCTTGCCCAATAGCTCAAAATAAAAAAGGCGCCCTTGAAAGCAGGCTTGATCAAGATATGAAAGATCATAAACGGCAGATGCCAGAGCGGGTTCGTCAAGCCTAAAAACAGCGAGTGAAAATAGTTTCGGTTACGATGGATAAAAATCTGGTGCGGGTCCGGGAGCCAGATTGTTTTCTCCATCGCAGCTTTAGTTTCATTGTTTTGCATTTTTCTCTTCCTGTAATTGTTTGACCAAGACGCTCCAGATGTTTTCCCAGAAGCCAACGCAGTCGGACTTGTAGCGTTCGCAGACAATCCACTCGTAACACTCATTAAAGAATGGCAAGTTAGACTCAAGTAAAGAGTTCACGAACGCGTCTTTAGAGTTTGTTCCAGATACCTCAAGCAACACATCAAAAGCCTCTCTCGCCTCTTCTTTCGTCAGGTCTTCTCTACGGCGTTCTACAAATAGCCATACCTTTGCCTGTTTAACCGACTCGTCCAAATCGAACTCGCGATGCTTGTAGGACGTTAGATTTTTCATCGCGTAATCGAAGTCGATTCCTGTTAGGAAGCTGACATGATCGCTGCCGACAGAATTCCAATATGTGCCATAAGTGCCAAAAGATCCCGTTGATGCGACTCGAACCCAATAATTTGTTGTTCCGTGACTCGCATAAGACCCATGCTCGATATACACTGCGGCGAAATCACCATCTGGCGTTCTGATGTGATAGACGTCGGCTACGCCTTTTGAGATTGTTGGCTTAGTCATGCTTTGGCGCCTTTCATTGAGAAGCCCACAAACCAACAAAGCCGATCATCGTCGCAACAACGCCAAATATAAAAACGCTTGTCAGCGCCGCAGTAGTTTCCACATCTTCGCTGCGCCAGCGATAGCTTTTCAGACGATATAAAACTGCGCGGTAAAGCAAGACATAAGAACCAATTAAGCCAATAATCCCGGCGATAAGTGACCCTGTGACGAACATGACGGCAAAGGCAGTTGAACTCATACTGATTTTCCAATCGTAATTTCGTTGTTAACGAAAGGCAGTTTGCTTTTATGCATACTGAGATACAAACCAGCGCCATAAACCTGCATTAACAGCCAAAGCTGAGTTTTAATCAGATCGTTCGCCTTGACCGGCTCTGGCTTGAACTCTATCGGAGTCTTCGCATATTGCGCATTCCATACTTGTGCGCCATAAGCGGTCAGCCTGGCTTGGCATGGCGCATTGAGGTTCGTAGGCTTTTCTAACTCTTCGACGCGTCGCTCTAGCTCTTCAACTCTGGCATCATGATTGATCACTTCGTCTGGCTGCTTCCAACCACAGTGACAGTCATGGCATTCGCCGTCGCTACCCATCAGGTAATTGGCGCATTGAGGACATGTATAGCTCTTCATGCTGCCACCTTCAACGCTGCCGGTAATTGATAGAAGCCACGATCCAGACCGCGCCACAAACATTGCATCATGACGTCCACGTCATAATCTGCGGCATGAGCGGCACTTTGATCGTAGGTCACGCCAAGCGCGAAACACAATTCGCTCAGCTTTGGATATTTACCCTCTGCGCATGCCCAACGCGCCTCTGTCATTGTGTCGATGCTTGGCATATCCCGAATAGGAAGACCACATGCGGCGAACTCGCAGATAAGAAACTCGGCATCGAAGTTCAGGTTATGCGCTACAAGCAAATCAGCAGCGTCCAACCGGCTCTTCACTTCATGCGCTATCTGTTTGAACTTCGGCATCAACACAAGCGATTCAAACGTGATGCCGTGAATGTCTTGCGCGCCTGCCGAGATTGGACGCTCTGGGTTAATACGCTGGACGTATTTATCGATCAGCTTGCGTGTATCGGAATCGTAAGTCAGCAAGGCGATTTCGATGATCTTGTCGCCGTCCATCGGTTTAAGACCTGTCGTCTCTGTATCGAAGCCAATGATTTTCATTTTGCGCTCTTTTCTTCAAGACCGCGCCATTGATCGTAATAGTTTAAGAAAGCTTCAACGCGTTTTTGCCACCGTGTTTTGTCTGATGAAGCGCCAATCTCAGCGTCATATCCACTTCCGCCAACATACGAAAACAGATTCATCGCCTGTCTCTCAGTTAAATTAAAGACCTGACTTAAAGGCGTGGTAAAGTCCCCATAATTTTGGTTCTGATACGCGAGTCCGCCATGTACGCCGATTGATAAGCCAAGCGCATTAAACTGAGGATGCATCGCCAAGTAACCGGCAGCGCAAGCGATGGTGTTGCAGCTTGCCTCAGTACAGTCGTTCTTCGTAATACTCCCAAGGTCAATCTGGCTTTCTGGAATACCGCTAATGATGGCGTAGGCATCTTTCAGAAGTTCAAAGTTCGGGCCACTCATGATTTCACCTGACCGTTTTTTCTAAGAACCGCATAACGCGGTGCTGCCAAAGCTTCTTATGTGAGCGATCCGAGAAAGGCGGATCATAGTCGCTTGAGTATGCGGCGCCGAACAGGTTTCGAGCGTCGTCTTCGCTTACGCCAAAAACTTTACTGATTACCGTTTTGTAACTATCTAATTGTCTCCCCTTGAATTGAAGACCATTTGGCGGACTGTATGACAGCCCAAGCGCGTTAAATTGTGGGTGCATCGCTAAGAATCCGATAGCACAAGCGATCGTATTGCAATCAGCTTTTTTGGCATAACCCTTAGACACGACACGGTCAAGATCAAATTGCTTATCTGGAATGCCATCGATAATTGCGTAGGCGTCTTTGAGCAATTCAAAGTTAGGTTGTAGTGTGGCTGTAGAAGTAAGAGGATTTTTTGTCATTTCTTTCTCGCTAGTTGTTTGTCATTCGACATACAAATTATCTAATTTCACTCTTGGAGAGTGTGCGTCCGACATACGCTTGCCGGACGCTTTGCCTTGCTACTAAGGTGCTGTCAGCTCAAGACCTGGACGCGCCGACATCAATAAATTGTTTAAGCCATCAACAATTAAGGCAGGAAGGTTCTCTGAGCGATCAACGAGCGCTTCTTCTGGAATGAAAACTTTGCCTTCGGGCCACACAAGAATGAGCTTTTTGACGGTAAAAACAGAGCCTACAATTGCCTTAACTTTTTCTTCTAATAATGCGACCTTGGAACGAACTTCACTTTCATCCTGCTTCAGTTGTTCAAACTCCTTATATATCTCGTCGCTCGTTACGTTGATTGAGTTAAAGCCAGAACTATTGGCAGGCATACGGCAACCATCGCCGAAATGAGCGGAAAATTTTGTGCGTCTGGCGTCATCGCCTCTACCGGCAGAAACATATATGCCCTGCCGTCCTGACGTGACATTGAAGAAGCCATGAGGTAACTTCTTCATAGCCTTCTCTTGCTCTTCCGTAACAAGAAGACGATAGACTTTCAATGTGATTTCTTTTTGGCGCTTAGTGATTTCGTCAAACTCACTTTGATAAGCTCCTTTTATGGCGTTGCTGACGATTGTTGCGAATAGTTCTTTTGTAATTCGTTTGCTCGACATGGTTTTCTCCTTATATACGTCAGTAATGACTGACATATATTATTAAATTAAAGTATTGGATTTGTGTTGGGTTATTGAAACTCAGTTGTTTCGCCTTTACGCAGCAGGTAGAACTCACTGATGCTTCTTGACGATTGATTGGTAGTCGCCTACTCACGCAATCTCGATAGCGTCGGCGTTCGGGTGTGGTTCAATAATGATGCGGACGACGGGGCATTCGAACTGACTCATGGGTTTTCTCCTTTAATGGCAACTTTGCCGATTTATGAAACTGGTAAAACGTTCACTCCTAACATCAGTCAATCAGTGCTGACTGATGTTAGTGGTAAAAGCTTTACGTTAGGCGACAACTGTTTGCGTTACGATCTGTTTCGCTGGCTTACGAGGCTTACGAACTACTGAGGCATTTGCCAACATGCTGCGAATTTTGTCGGCGTTATGACAAATAAATTCAGGCAGGTTATAAACGAATACAGCTAAACCTCCATGATCTGCTTCACAAACGCCGGAATTGTTGTCGCTAGTCAGACCTTCGGCGAACTCTTTCACAATCGGAGTCAGTCGAAGTTTGTAGTTGTGCGCCTCGCAGTCTTTCGCTTTATCAAACAGTGTGCCGTCGTTCGCTTTGTGCATTGTTACTTTTGCCATGTTGTTATTACTCCTAGTTAGTTAAATAAAATTTTGTTACTCAGCGCTGACTTACTTATTATAGCAAAAAAATGTCGATAAATGCTTATGTTTCAAGAAAGCCATGCACAATCATCGATTCACCTTTAAAGACCATGTAAGCGGCAACTGTAGTCTCAGATATGTTTGGAGATTGCACATAATTTTGGACGCACCACATGCGAAGCGCATACGCTTCCAATTCTGTTTCTGCCATTACAGTCAGAACGCCTTTTGAGTTAATAGTCGCTTTCATTCTTCACTCCTTGATAGCCGCTCTTAATTAAAAGGCTGGCTTTACTTCGTTTAAAAGACGGGCATTAGGCGTAGTCGTACCTTTATAGACAACGTCAACAAACACGCGATGATCGTCCTTGTTATGCAGCGATGCCCAGGCATGGTATCCGGTGACGGTGCATAGTTCTTCGCCAGAGGAGTTCGTGTCGATAAGCACGTCACACCCAATTGGCGTGAGATAAATTTGGCGTAGCCCATGATCATTGAGCGATACAGTGTCGCCAACTTTTAGCTTTTTCATGTTTGATCATCTTTTTTGTTTTTTTAAAGTACGGGATCATGCTGCACCGCCTTTCAATTTAGCCACTGTCCGAGCTGTCAGCTTTCGCTTAATGGCTTCTACGGAGTCTCGCTTGTAGTCAATGCGCGGTAGCATACTGTTATCCTGCATCTCTCCGTCATCCATATAAGGTATGTGTGTTGGCGAAGCTGAACGAATACACAATAAAGCTCGCAGCTCCTTATTCTCTTCTTTCATTGCTGCGCAATCAGCTTGAAGCGCCTCGCTTAAATGTGCAAAGCTGGCTTCCACATCTTTAAGCAGCGCGTTTTCTTTTTCGAGTTCCGCCACTTTTGTTTGCAACGTTTCCATTTCCCGCATCGCCAGAATTCTTTCAACAGGCAAGTCTAGGCGCTGTGTCGCTATCGCTAGGCGCTTGACTACGTCGGCATGATTGCTCTTCCAGTGCGCCAGTTCTTTTTCGAGTTCTGTCATTCGTGCTTCGGTATTCGGCGCGTCTGTATAAATCTTTACGCGTGACTCATAAGCAAGTGGCTCATAGTCAGTGTATGACGCACTTGAATGAATTTTGTTTTTATCCCCAACCCACGAAAGCCAACCGACAGGCTCCGCACTTACCTTTACTGGCTTTGACTTTATGGACGCATTGCAATCACCCCAACCCATTCTATAAATTCGCACACAAAACTCAGCAAACAGTGGGCTGTCTTGAAATCTTAACAATGGCACGCCATCGTCGTATTTATATTTAAAATCTTTTATGCAGTCGATAATAATTTCATTAGATGGCTCCGCGCTTACCTGCACTGACTCAGATTTAAGTCTTGCATTCTCTGCACGTAAATTAAAAAGCTCAATATATGGTATTGATACATGCGGTTCACCAAAAGCCTCAAATTCGTAGTCGCTTTCCTGTACTGGCTGCGAAATAGGAAGTGGCGAATATCTCGGCTTTGATGCTTGCTTTGCTCGAATCTGCTCAACCTTAGTCCAGACTCTCTCTAGCTCAACTCTCCCCGCCTCTTGCATGTCAATTGATTGCGCCTGACACAATGCGGCAAGAGTGACCATTACACCGCCAACCTCTTGAGTCTTCTCGCCGATCGGTCGGTTAAAGACATAATCGACTAATTGATGCGCCTCGCTCTGAGTGCATTCACATGCCTGAACCAGTTCAAGCGCCTCTTCAAGAAAGCGATGATTGCGCTCGATTGTGTCGGCGGAAATTACATCGCCGAAACACGCTTTCATCCATGACGCAACCTCGACTTGGTATGGCTTTGTCTGCGAACCCTCGCCACAATTGTTGATGGCAAAATTAAGCATTTCTTCGGTCAGCTTGGCATCAAAATTCGAGTTTTCTTTGATGAACTGGATCAGTAAGTCCGGCTTGAAATTGCTCCATTTGAGATCCTTTTTAGGATGCGATGCCAACGCCGCACACCAGGCGTTTTCCATCATGGTGTCTTCGTGGGCGCTCGTCCGCATTACTTGCTTGTATCTTGAAGTTGCGAGCCAATTTGAAAACCTATCAATTTGTTTATCGTCGCTCATGTTTTTATCACCTTTCTACCGCTGTTGTTTGCGGCGCTATGGTCGATCATTCGCCCCAATGCAGCGCCAAGGTTAGACATCATCGGAAATTGCGGTCTATTTATTGCGCCTGACTTTTCTAACTCGCTGTCACACAGTAAATTGCACAGCGCCCATGCGGTCTCCTGATCAAGAGAAAGGTTAATTTGGCTAACCTTTACCTCAGTTTTCACGCAGCCTTCCACATACCCATTGATGTTATTGCGCCAGCCACTTTTGATTGGCGACTTAATATCTTTATCCATATTTGCTCTACCTTTTCGCCACTTTTAATAACTCGCGCTTGAGCGCCCCTTTTGCCACTGAGATATCAGTCTCTTTTGCCACCAGTCTTGCAGCGAACATCATGCCTGCCAAGAATCCCGTTTTCCGCGCAACCTTCGCTGGCGTCATTACCTTCATACCGGCAGCGTGAACCGTGGCTCGCATCACTAATTGCTGTTTGCCCGATATGCCCGACCGTGTATCCCCTACTCTCACGATGCGCTTCTCTTTTTCCAGCTCTGAGAAGCGCCCAGTGATGCGTCCGGTGTTGGTCTTGTCCGTCTTTGCAAAGAACGCGATAACGTCGTCTGTAATGCATCCTGACGCGCCATAGCTCTCTATCACTTCATAGACCATGTCACGCATCGGTTTGATCGGCGCTGTCTTAAATGCCGCGATAGACGTTGAAGCAACAGGCATAGGCCCCTCCTAAAGTTTTTCACAGCCGCTTTTGATGTAATTGTTTTCGATCAGTTGCATGGCTTTGTTCGCAATCTCGGCTGATCCGAAGTGTTTTGTCTCTTCGTCGTAAATGCTTCCATCCTGGCGTTTCTCTATCAATAAAGAAGTCTCGCCCACTTTCCAAGTAACCGAATGCGTGAATCTGTCTTTGCAGAAATGCGCCTTTACGACATTGTTCAAATTCTTGGTGTACTGATCGCATGCCGTAATGAGGTCGATCAATTCTTCATCCACCAGACCGGACACCGCCATGAATAACGTATCAAGCCCAGTGCTGAACTGCTCGGCAGTGATGCTATGGTTTTGAAACGAGTTCAGCAACCATTGAGCTGTCTCCAGCGACTTGCGGTCTAACTCTTCGCGTAAGACTGGAACGTCACTCATTTTGTTATCCACTCATGAGCGAAGATAATCACTGAGACAATCACGCCCACATAAAACATCATGGTCGCAATAGTTTCCAATAGCATTCTGTATCCGAAACTGGATACAATGACGAAGCTAAATAAGCCTAGTAAGATGCACAACCAGATGGCAATGATAAAAATCTGTAATGTGGTCATTTATGCCCCCTTGCGCAACGCTGCGCATTTCATTCTTAAATTATAAAGGTTTGCGTCAACAAAGTATAGTCACCGATGACTTACTTTTAACGCAAACCTTAAATTAGCCTAGCCAATTACCCGACTCAATACGCCGGTCGCATACAGGGCAGCAGCGTGAGCGTCAGTCAAAAAGCCATCTTGATCAAAGGCAATGCCCTGATGAGTTGTTTTAAAATTGCCTGACTTTAATTCTTTGACAAACTTGGCGACATTTCCAGGTCTAACATCACGATTATCTGGCTTATTCTTTTTCAAAAGATTAGCCGCTATCGTTGGCGTGATTTTCATAATGCTAGTAGATACCTTGCTCGTATTCATTCTATTAATCTCCAGTGATTGCAAGTCGTGTGACTTACTGACAAACAAATTGTATAAATTCACGCTTGGGTATAGTCACTCTTTTAAACATACCCAAGCACATTGCCTATTGAAACTTACCGCCCGAAGCCGTGTACTGCTCGACTTCATGTTGCGCCGACCTTGTTACCATGTTGACCGCACCATCCAATGCCGTCACGCGCCCTTCAAGACTAAGTACACCTCGCGGAATATAGAAGTGAGGAACTTTTATCCGTTCATCAAGACTGAGTCCAAGCATCAGCGAGTTCAAATGCTCCATGTAGGCTTCATTTGCTATCGCCTTACCCTGCATCGCAATGACCGGAATGCCAGGCTGTACCAAGATAAGACTGGAGAACCGACGATTCGTCACTTCAAAACATCGACGTACATAGGAAGCGAATTTCGCTTGCTCACGCTTACCTACAGAGTCGCCAATCGCTTCGCTCATCGTGTATGCAAGCATGTCGAGTGGCGTTCTGTCAGCGATTGCGCTCACGCTAGGATCAATCCGGTTGTAAATCTCCTCCACAGAACGAAGAACTTCTTCCTGAATTTCTAATCGCTCTTTAAATTTGAACTTTGCAGCCGGGTCCAACCCCATTTGCTTGAAAATTGACGAGACCGAAGTCTCGACAAAGATCAAGTCATGTTTTTCAGCGTAGACTTTTGCAAGCGTGGTCTTGCCAGTGCGGTGGCTACCTAGAAGACCAATCAAGCTCATGCTGACGCCTCTAAGTCAAAGCTCAACGCTCGCTCTACACTCCATCCTAACTTTCTAATTCTGATCGAAATTAATCTTGAATCCATATTTCTGACCCTTCCCCACTCTTCTAGTGTTCTAGTTACTCCGTTATGCGTAATATGGAAGGTGTCGCGTCTGTTAGACTGCTGCTCCTTAACAGTCGCCCATCTGCAATTTCCAGGCTCATAATTACCATTTGAATCAATTCTGTCGATTTGAGTGTCTTCTGGCCTCTCACCCATATCCTCAAGAAAGTTAATGAATGCACCCCAACGCTCACAAACCTTAATTCCTCTACCTCCATAATTTGAGTAATTAATATTCTTTGAGTAATTGCATCGCTGCCGCATCGCCATCCAACTCATATAAGTTGCTGAATATTTACTCTTTAAACCTTGGCGCGTATGACCGTGAGTTCTATTCAAATGCCCTATTTGGATAGCGATAGCGGCGTGAACTTCGCTAGAGAAACAGCCGCAAGACTGAGTAGTGCCACCCTTTAGCGCATCCGCCCTGACGCTTGATGACTTCCCACAGTCACATACGCAAAGCCAGCACGCCGCTTTATGTTTCTTGGGAGACCGGTCTCTCGAAACGACGACAAGTCTCCCAAATCGCTTTCCAATCAAATTACAGACTGGAGCCATTTAAAATTTCTCTCTCGACGGAAGTGTCTCGGTTTAGCGCCGCTTCATTAGAAAACTTATTTGGGTAACGCGCTTTCAATTTAGCGATATTTACGTCACGCAATTCGTCCAAATCAGCGCCAATTTCGGAACACCCGATAGCTTGATACCATTGCAAGTCGCCAACTTCTTCTTTGAAATTCACCAGATCAATTACGCCGGTCTCATATTGTTTTATAACCGAATCGAGTAATTCGCCAGACTCAGTAAAGCAGCCAATCGCTGCATGCAGTAAGCGAGGATTAATATTGTTTAAGCTTATGCCTCGCAATTCGGCTGGCAGACCTTGTCTTGCCTCTTCTTGCGTTTTAGGTGTATTGAAATCAACGCCAGCCTCTTGACCCTCGCTAATAAAATTGGCGACGCTAGTCACATAAGACAAATTTTCTTTTAGCTTCGCTTGATCGAATGCCTTGCCGTAGTAGATTTTGCGTTTGATAAGGTCGCCTAGCTCTGCTGCTTTAATCATCAGCGTAAGTGAGGCGTGTAGCATCACTTGGTCAATTTCAATAGACGCAGGAACGCTTTCGGTTGCGGTGGCGTTTTTAATATAGTCTTTTGAGTTCATGTTGTTGCCTTTCTGTGTTGTTGAGAATTACTACGATTTTTATTAAGTACGAATAATAAAATTTACCAATCGACCAATTCTTGATTGTGGAACACGCAATGCTCGACCAGATGGCGGAACTGCCCGAAGCCGACAAAGTTCTTGCATGTGGATTTAGCGCTATAAACCGAATAGCCTTGATGCTCGGTCGGGCTGGCATGCAATGGAACGCTACCGACTAATTGCTCAAAGAGCGCTATATCTTTTGCCGCACTAGGTTTTTCCCCATCGTGTGTCAAATAGCTAACACGCGCACAACGAGCTGCCGATAGTTTTGCCAAGAAAATAGGACATTCTTTACACACAAGGCGTTCGGCTTCAGTAATAAAAGGCAAATGCCAACCAGACGCATAAAGACGGTTTGGGCCGCGAGTTTCAGGCACGCTAAGTCCGGCAGCTACAATCATTTTCATTGCCAAATCACGAATCTCCGGCTGCGCATCAGGATGGGCGCGTAACTCGTTCCAATTGCTCATTTCAGTCGTAGTTAGAACAACGCTGATGTACTGGAATGGCTCCAAGATTCGATTAGCGACTTGTTTGTGCAAGCCAACTTTGTCCGCTACCCATGCGATACTTGCGGCGACTTTACCAGCCAAGCGCCAGCAAGCTTTTGCGACGTTTCGTTTAAAGCCGGTCAACTCTGCACGAGCCTGCATGCCAGGCTGATTCGCACCCCAATGAATAGGCATCGCTGGATCGTTCCAGACTTGAGCGATCATCTTCTTAACCGGAATGGCTCGTGAAGATGAAGCGTTACGACTGAATACCCGATGAGTCATCAGCTCCGCATGAATAAATCTCGGATACCGCAATACGAAAGTGATCAACTGCTTTCCATTAGCGGCTAAAGTGTGTTCTATGACTTTTACAGTAGAGGTCATCCTGATACTTTCTTGTAAGACTTGTTTAATTTACGCCACACGTAAATCGTCGTGGCAACTCCGCTAACAAAACCAACGAAGAAAAGGATCGCGAGTCCTTCTCCGTGCATCAAGACCGACATTACTTTCGTGATGAAGTTGAAGGACGATAGGGGCTGCTATAGCTCGGCGCAGAAGGCTTGTACACACTGACATAAGAAGGTGCGGCAGGCTTCGGTGCTGGCGCTCTGTACACATTGGCGTAACTTGGAGCCGCTGGCTTAGGAGACACAACTGAGACTACCGGCTTGACCGTAGGTGTAGGTGTAGGCGTAGAAGTTGACGCTGGCGTTGCTGGCCGCTCGATGTAGTTGTTGACCACGGTGCGCCTCTCAACTACCTGCGTCTGTTGCGAAGAATTATTGTTGCCACTTAACAGATGCATACCCATTGCGCCAATTGCTGCACCCATCAACATATCGCCAGTGCCAGAGCTTTGTTGTGGCTGCTGCACGATTACGGGCGCCGCTTGTGATGCGTATTGCGGCTGAGCCTGCTGTGCATACTGAATTGGTTGTCGTGCGTCGTCGTTTCTGCTACCGCAAGCTGATAATGCGGAAGCAATCGCCAATGCTAAAAGTATTTTCTTCATGTTTAACCCTTAAAAGTTGATAAATAAGACGATACAGACCGAGTGTTGGAATGTGATCGGCTACGCTCGTTCGTCCTGCGGTGCTTCTATTTCTGATGCCGCTTTCATCGTGTGAAGAGCTTGTCTCGCTCTCTCCCCATGATCGAACCCTTGTTGGGCGTAAAATGAGAGTGCGCTAACAATAGTCAACGCGGCTTCATCTTTTGATTGCGGTTTATGCTGCGTTTGCGCTACCTGTACACTCGCCACTTGCTTTGCTGGTTCACTACTTGCCGCGCTTGCTTTGCGCGCTTTAAACTCAAACACGTTACTCATTCATATCTCCTAGATTGCAGGGCATCTTATGCCCCGCTCTCTTATATTATAGTTCAGTGCTGACTGATCTTTTAATGGAAATTATATGTCCCATTCAAGTGCGCCACCGGCTTGGTAGTCGGTTGGACGAGCTTCAAAGAAATTCGACTCCACACCATTAATGGCAGATATCTTCTCGACCCACGGTGTTGGATTTTTCACGTTAGGATACAAAGGCTCCCAACCCAGACGTGCTACACGTAAATTCGCCAGGTATTTGATGCGCTCAGTGATAATTGCGTCTGTTGCACCTAATACGCCACCTGAGATAATGTGCTTACCCCACGCCGTCTCCAGCTCAACTGCTTGGCGAATGATATTGAGCGCCTTCTCTTTAAATGCCGGCGTAAAGACTTGCGGCTCCTCTACCTGCAACGTGTGAAACATGTGGATAAAAAGCTCAAGATGTCCTAGTTCGTCGCGCTCGATGTACTTAATCTGATCGGCAGATCCTAGCATCTTGCCGTTTTTCGCAAGAAGGTAGAAAGCGTAAAAGCCACTAAAGAAGTAAATGCCTTCGAGAACGATATTGCCAATTACAGCTAAGGCAAACTTCTCGGCGGTGAATTCGCCCTCCCCTAACGCTGCTGACTGCGCCATGATGAATGCATTCTTTTTTGCCAGAATGTCGTCGGTTTCATACATGCCGTACACCTTTAAAGGATCTAAAGAAACCGCCTCAATGATGGTGGCATAGGCGCGCACATGATTCGCCTCTTCATACGCTTGCCGGGCAATGCACATGGACACTTCTGGGCTGGTAATGTGGCTACCGATGTTGGTGATCAGGTTATCGAACTGAATGCCATCCAGATTGGATAAGAACGCGGTCGCCTTGTCGAACATGTTGCGCTCAGCATCATCAAGCCGCTCTTTATAGTCCTGAATGTCGCGACCCATCGCAATCGACTTGGGGAACCACGTATTCTTTTCAAATGTATCCAGCATTTCCCACGCCCACTTATGCTTCAATGGATTGACGCACATAAGCTTGTCCTTTGGTCCATTAATAAGCCGGCGTTGGTTGATTAAATCTTTGACGTTCATGTTTTCTTCCCTACAAGTGTTAGAACTGCGCCTTCGGCAAGCAGCCCCTTAGTGTGAATAAGATAGTGCAGAGCTTTGTAATTAACATCTGCACGCCTTGCGACCTCTGCTATCGTCATAGATTCGCCCTCAAAGGACACTCTGACGTTTTTTCGCGTATTGTTCGCTTGCTCAACTGGATTCGACCAACGACAGTTGTCAGGCTTATAGCCTTTATCGTTCTCAATCCGGTCAATAGATGCGCCAAGCGGCTTTACCCCCATATCTGCAATGAAATTTGCAACATCGTGCCATCTCGCACATACAATAATTCCCCTGCCGCCGTACTCTGGAAAGTCCGCTGACTTCACGTTATAACAACGCGTCATCATTCTGCTCCAAGTCGAGTAAGAGGTGTGGTAATAGAGACCATGCTTTGTTAGCGACTTTGAGCCACGATCCTTTCTAAGACAGCCACACGATTTGACATCTTCTTGCGTCAAAGATGTTCCGCGAAACGAAATCTTCTTACCGCATTCGCAAAGACATTTCCAGCGTTTGTGCTTTCCTGGAACATAAGTGTCTTGCGCTATGACTTTTAAACGACCAAATGTACGTCCGGTTAAATCCACAATTTTCATAAATCTCCAATTCAGGGGTTAGTTTCAACCCCTTATGCTACGTCACTACTGACTTACTGTCAAGATTCTCATTGACACGCCTCGCAGTCGGGATTGTCCAGGCTGCACAAGTTATTGACTGGCTCATCTGGCTCTTGAGGAGCAGCGACCGGAGCGATGACAGACTTCGTCATTTCGGCTGACTGACCACGCAAGTAATACGTCGTCTTTAAACCATACTCCCAAGCGGTCATGTAGATATTGTCCAAATCACGTCCCTTGACATTCCCTTTGACGAAAATGTTGGTGGACTGTGCTTGGTCAAGCCACTTCTGACGCACTGCGGCTGCAAGAATTAACTTGATCGGGTCGATGTCGAACGCCTCTTTGCACAGAGACGGGTCGCCATAACGCAAGCAAGGATCGGTCACAATGAAGAGACCGGACATGTTCTTTTTCGCCACTTCACGCTGATAGATCGGCTCGATAGTTGCGGTCGTGCCGACGATGTTGCTGATTGTCGCGGTCGGCGCAATCGCCATCGTGTTGCTGTTACGCATGCCTTGCAGTTGAACTTTTTCACGCAAAGCGTTCCAGTCCATTGCATGCTTGCGAGTGGTCAAGCTGGCTGCTTTAGCATTGGCTGTATCGATCGGTAGAATGCCTTGACTCCACAAGCTACCGCTAAACGACTCATACAGACCGCGCTCTGCCGCCAAGTCGCTTGACGCTTCAATGGCGTAGTAAGAGAACTTTTCCATAAATTCGTCAGCCGCTTCTAAATGCTCTTGGCTTTCCCAATCAATGCCGCGCTTAACCAGATACTCGGTGTAGCCCATCACGCCAAGACCTGCAGGGCGATGACGCTTGTTGGCATTCGCTGCGCGCTCAGATGGATAGAATGTAATGTCGATCACGTTGTCCAACATACGCATTGCCGTTCTCACGACTTTCCGTAAATGTTCATCAGACTTGATCTTCGACATATTGATCGAGCCAATGTTACACACGGCAGTCTCGTCGTCCGACGTGTTCAGAGTGATTTCTGTACACAGATTGGAGTTATGAATCATGCCTGCATGCTGTTGTGGATTACGGCGGTTGCAGGTATCTTTGAACGTCAGCCAAGGGTGGCCCGTCTCGAACAAGCCGTTAATGACTTTCTTCCAGACGTCGAGCGCAGGAACCTGGCGAACAAACTTACCTTCGCGCTCTAACTGCTCAAAACGCGCCTCAAATAAGTCGCCATAGGTTTCATGCAGCTCTGGATAGACGTTAGGGCTAAAGAAGCTCCAGACGCCACGATCTTTCACGCGCTGCATGAACAGGTCGGGAATCCACAATGCTGGAAAGATGTCATGAGTGCGGCGACGATCATCACCGGACTCTTTCTTCAAGTCGATGAAGTCATACAAATCTGGGTGCATTGGCTCAATGTATGCGGCAAAAGCGCCATTACGCTTACCGCCGTTGTGAACTAGGGCGGAAGTTGTCGAGTAAGTGGCGTCACCATCCACTTTCAGATCATGCACAATTGAAATAGGTTCAATTTCGGTAACTGAAGAAACTCGCCCAAAGATCATATTATCAATTCTGAACCAGTTAAATTTCGTCACTGACGGAATGCCAAAAATTTGAGCCAATTCAGCAAACGCCGGAATGCGCACGTCCCACGAAGTTGTAATAGAATCGTATCCAAGATGCTCGTTACTACGCACCTTCTTATTGCCGGCAGTAGGAATGCCCAACCGCAAAAGCTGGTATCTCAAGCCTTCAATCAGCTTGATAGAAGTATTTGTAAAGGAGATTTCTTTACCGCGAGAGATACATCCATCTGAGTCGATTAAACCTTGAACAATCGCTAATGCCTGATTAAGTGGCAGATGAGAAAGTCTTTGGCTGATACGCTTATTTCCATCCCCGTCATAAAGGTCTTCGTAATCAAATGGCAGACAATTTACACCGCTGACAAACTTTCCGAACGAATCGCGCTCTTGCTGTTTTCCACCGAATGACCACTTAATTTGCGTCGCGCCACTTCCTACGGTCGAATAGCCATACTTTAAGCCACGCGCTGTCAAATATTCAGCAACAAAAACCAAAGTCTTTTCCTCTGACGAAGAACCTGTAACACCCCACTCTTTCGCCGTCACGTCATCACCTTTAAAGTCAATCATCGACTTTTTAGCGCAATGACCGTCGCCTAACATGATTCCATAAAGACGTGCATCATCTTCGGTAAAGCCCTCAACCGGCACTATTTCGTCAGGAATAACCTGAGCAACATAGTCGCCCTTCTTCAACTCGCCAGCCTCTACCCACTCTGCCGCATATTTACCTGCCGTGATCTGGGAAAGCGTTCTTTCAAGTGATTGATTTTCTTCAATACCTTGAATCGCGTAAATAGGGTGTCCAGATGTGACGATTAATGGCTCTAGTGCGTATTTCGGCTTTATTGAAACCATCGCATCTTTCTGGCTGTAAGACATAACTTCGCGTACTTCACGATATGCGCCACGTTGACCCAGAACTAAATCGCCAATTTTTATGTCCGCAATTCGCTTTACACCTTCCGGAACCCGAATTAATGTATCTGGCGCAAAACATTGATTGACCGCTACCGCTGTATCGTTATAGACCTTCAAGTAAGGAACGATGCCGGAGGATTTGCCGTCTGTTCCCTTGATGCGGTCGCCAGTGCCACGAACGCGATGCCAGTCCGTACCAATGCCGCCTGCATACTTGGATAAGTTAGCGCACTCTTCAATCGTGCCAAAAATCGAAGCGTAACGATGCTTGCCCTCGTCATTGGAAATAGAATCCGCCACCGTATTCAGAAAGCATGACGCCAATTGTTCGTGCAAAGTGCCAGAGTTGAATAATGTCGGCGTGGAATTAATAAACTCATGCGATGACAGAACGTTATAAAACTCCACCGCTGCCGATGTCGGGTTCGATTCGTTCTGCGCCAAGCCCATTGCCACACGCATGAAGAAGTGCTGTGGCAGCTCAATGATTTCGTCCTCGTCGTCTCGTATCAAATAGCGATCGGCAATCGTCTGCAAGCCGATGTACGTGAACAGCATGTCACGGCTAGGATCGATTACATTGTCTAACACTTCAAGGTCAAATACTTGCGTCATCTTGGGACTGAGGCGATTGATGAATACGCCAAAATGAATGTAGGATGCCAGATGTGGATACTCGATTGAGCCAGACGTTTCTTTATACAATTTTTGCAGCAAGAGTCGAGCCGCGACAAATGTATAGTCCTGAGCCTCAACTGAGTTCAGACCGGCTGCGGCAGATATGAGTGCATCATGGATGGTCGCTGTTTTGATGCCATCAAAAAATAATAGGTTCGCTTCGACTTCTAGCTCTGATTGAGAGACGTCCAGTCCGGTTGTTGCCCACTGCGCTACCTTGTGAATTTTTTCAATGCTGAGCGGTTCTGTCGATCCATCGCGTTTTGTGACGTTCATTTATTTCCTTTGTAAAAGGTGGAGAATAATTATATATACGTCAGTTGTGACTGACTATAAGGATAAAAAAATAGAATTGCTTATTTTCGGTTCAATCAATTATAGACAGTCATCGCTTACAATCTAAGCGGCGAATGCGCGCTTAAACATTGGCATCGATTTAAACATAGCGATTGTTGCTTGGAACTCATCCGTTGCGATACCCGCTTCGATTGCCGCAACTGCGTCTGCCATGTGTTCACATTTGCTGAAGATTGGCGTGACGATACCTTTGACGACCTTGGTGGGCCAAGGTGCAGTTGGATACTTATTCATCATCGCCTCGATCATTTCTTCCTTTGTCGCAGTCTTGATGCCGCAGCCAGCCATCTTGACTTCGGTCGGTGTGACCTGAATCACCGGCATGGCGGACGCAATCGTAGCCAATACGCCGATGCAGACACCGTAACTCGCCATCGCACGACTTGACTGACTACCGACCGGCACCTCCACAAAGGCGATAAACGTATCTTTCATCGCCTCAACGACACCATTGTGCAAAATCTTGGAGCGCTCTAAGTCTTCGCTGTTCTTACGCACGACCTTACGCATCTTCTTGTCTTTTTCAGGATCGGTCTGGATCACGCTTAAGTCGGTAATCTCGACCTTCATAGTTTCGATGTCCAATGTTCCAAGAGCGACGCCCCAATTGCTTAAACTTGGGTCAAAGCCAACGATGTTCAATTTTGTATTCATGTGTTTCTCCTGTTACCAGACACAAAAGTCTGGTTGAGTTGTGGTGAGTGAATCGGTTAAATGCCTTGCTCTACCATGATCCGAAGTCTTGGTAATCTTTCATCTTGACGGCGACTTCGGCGACTTCTTTCTTCTGAACTTCAAGAACTTTGACGCCTTTGATAAAGTCATCGAATCCAGGCAGAGCCGTCTCTAATGTCTCCATGACGCCATTCAATTGCTGCTTAGCGTCATCCAAGAGAACTTCGGCATGAGAATAATTAGTCGCATCTTTTGGACGCAGAGACAGAATGATCTTGCCTTTTTTGCCTACCCGCGCATCGGTGATGGTGAACTCCTCACCCCCAATATGTGACTGTTTAGAGAAGCCTTTCGGACACACTACCGTCAGATTAGTTGGCGCTCTCAAAGACACGTTTGGCGTCTTGGTGAAATTCAGATTTTCCGAAAGCTCATTTGAAATTTGCTCTAAATCCACATTCTTTCCTTTGTAGTTTAAAAGATCATCAACAATTGCCAAGTCTGCTGTTACGCCACGAAGCTTCTCTGGCGCCAACATTGACGCCACCCTGCTGCCGCCAAGAAGAGCTTTGTATTTAGACGAATCTGTTGACATGCCTGGCGTATTCAATAACGCCTCTAGCGCGCTAGAGAATGACGCCACGTTCGTTTGCTCCTGATACGGTTGAAATGCCGCCAGTCTTCTTGATCGTAATGACCGAGTCGATCCAGTCCGACAAGCTGTTATGGCTGACCACCAGAACCGTGCCGCGCTCTTTGGCTTTCTTATCCAGAACAGTCATCAAACGCTCCAAGCCCGGCTCATCCAATGCGTGATCAATCTCGTCCGCCATAAATAAGTTGATCGGCTTCGCTGCGCGTGATGCAACCATGTCTTGTAATGCCATTGCGGTTGCGATACGCACCTTGCGCTTCTCACCGCCAGAGATTGACTTGAACGTCTTGCCGCCCTTGTCATTGGTGACTTCGATGTTGAACTTCTCCTTCATGTCGCCTTTGCTTGTGCGCGACAAGGTTGACCAGACGGCGTGAATATTGCCGTCTGACAATGCATCGAGATATTCGCCGGTCTTGTCGTTCAAGAAAGGCGTGACTGTATCGAGAATGTGAGCGCGAACGCCAGCAGGTCCAAATACCTTGACTGCGTCCATATACACTTCGGCTTTGTCTTCTAAAGTCGCGATGCTAGTTTGGACATTGTGAATTTTTACCTTGAGCGCTTCAATCTGTTCCACTTGTGTCTCGATCAGATTCTTCCAGGGGTTCGGCTCAGACATTTTCGCCTTCGCTCTGTTCTTCACCTCATCAATTGCAGCCAGCATCTTTGCTTGCGCCTCATCAAACATTGTCGAAAGGCGTAATTGCGTGTCGATTTTGCGCATTTCTTCGGACACCGCCGTTACGTCAGACATCGAAGCTTGAAATGTCGCGACCTTCGCTTTTGCCGCTTCATGCTCAGTCAAAGCGTCACGCAGCCCTGTGGCGGCTTGTAGCAACGATTTCTTTTGCAATGTAAGTGCGGCGTTACGCGCATTGACTGCTTCTTCCAGATCGTGTTCACAATAGACCTTGCCACATGAACCGCATGGCGTCCCTACCTGTGAATTGATCGACGCGATAGAGTCTTCTTGGCGTTTGAGGGCGCCCTTCTCAATCTCGGTTGTGGATCTAAATCGCGTTACCTTGTCGCTGATACTGCGCTCAGCGATAGCGAGTTCACGCAAGCCTTGCTCTTCAACGTTACGCTTTGCCAGAATCGACTCCAGCTCTGTCTTACGCTTTGATAAAGCTGGCGCATCAATTGAGGCGACCTTCGCTTTTTCTTCGTTAATTTTGTCTTGTATCGGCGATACCGCTTTTAACTCTTCACGCGCACGATCCTTGCGGTTCGCTTCGAACTGATCAAAGTCCGTCTGCGCCTTGAGCAGACCCGCTTCTGAGGTCGCCAATTGAGCAGTGAGTACGTTCGCTTCTGTCTCTGCGCCTAACAGCTCTAAGTTGACTTGTGTGGAACGAGTCCGCGCTTCTGCGTATGCTGTCGCCAACTCTTCAACGCCGGCTGCTTCCTCGATCAAGAGCTTCAATTGCTTGTCGGTCATGTTGGGAAGATCTGGCATCTTTTCTTGACCGGCATAGATTGAGCCAACAAATACATCAAGGCTGCAACCCATAATCTTATTCACGACTTCCTGTGTTTCTTTGTCTGTGCCTTTAGACAGATCAACAGCGACACCATAGTTAGGGATGCGATGGACGATAAGTTGATTTTTCATCGTCTTATCTTTGCGGTAACGTTTGATGGTGTAGGCGTCATCGCCGTCTTCCAGAACCACGCTGACGCTGCAATTCTTTTTGGCAGTCTCATTGACTACGTCATCGCCGGTGACTTCACGAGCGGTCGTGCCATAGAGCGCCCAACACAGCGCGTCAACAATGGAAGACTTACCAGCGCCGTTTGACTTCGCGCTCGTGTCATCTTCGTTCTCACCTTGAATCAGCATCAAGCCACGACCATCCAGATCAAAGCTCGCTTCGCCGATTGTCAGGAAGTTGCAAATATTTAATTTTGTAATGTTCATAGAAAGCGTCCTTCATTTTTGTTGGTTAAGTTGCGCTTCTCTGCAAAGCGAGCCACTGCTTGATACGCCGGTTCGTCCGCCATGCAAAGCAACTCTTCATGCGATAAGCCGGTGTCATCGACGTCAATTCCAAAATCGCACAAAAGCGTCTCTTCGAACTCGTCCACCCATGCGTCAAATTCTTCGCCCTTTGTCATGCCTCTGCGCTCCTTACAGATGTCAAAATGTCTTGGCACAAAGTCGCAACCGCTGCTTTGTTTTTGAAGGCTTGCGCATTCACAAAATCATTGATGCTTGCCTCTACCGTTACGCCAGCTTTCAGCGTTGTGCCGCCAGCTCGTGCGGTGATCGCGGCAGATGTCATTTGCAGCACGTTGACACCCTTTGCGCCACACTCGATCATGTATTGACGCATGCTCTCCACATCCGACGCTTTAGCGTTATCGATACGAACGCGCACAAAGTTGCCATCAACGATCAATGGGATTTCGTCTGGATCGGTTGAGCCATCAATTTCGACAAATGACGGTGCATGTGTGGCGAACCACTTCACTTCGCTCTCAGTGACGATCAGAAACCCAGCTTTCGTGTCAACGTCTCCCCATGTTTGATGTGTGAGCGCGCCGATTGAATAGACTTCGCCGGCCATTTGCTTGTGATGATGGTAGTGACCAGAGAGAACACGGCGAAAGCCGAGACCCGACAGATACGCATCGTTGAGACCGTGATCAGGCAAGCCAGGAATGACACCGTCGATCGGCGCATGTAATAGCAAGTCGCAATGAGGACGGTCGGCAGGGTCAACATGTTCGATCAAGCGCTTGAGTTCGTTCAAGTCCTGAATCCAGGGAATAACCACTACGTCATCCAAGTAATAACAAGGCGAATTAATCACAACACAGCCGATGCCTTCAAGCGCCGTAATAGCAGACGACACTCGTGCTGCCGTTTTGCTTTCCAAGTCATGATTACCGGCATTGATCACAATATTGACGCCTGACTTGATAATCTCGCTGTAGCAGTCAAGCGTCGGGTTTAATACGCTTGGCGCAATAGAGCCGCGAACATGAAACAAATCACCGCCGTGATACAGAGTGTTGCCACCGGCGTTCTTCACTTCTTCGGCTGAGCGCTTAGTTTCGTCTAAGGTAAAACGAAGACGGCTGTTCACGCCGTCCGCATTCACAACGCCAAAAGCTGACCAATTGTGATTGTGTGTATCAGATATAACTCCATAAGGTTTCATATTGCTCCTATCTACGTCAGTTGTGACTGATTTACTTTATAAAAAATATGACGACCTAGCACGTTCGTTTCCTTCATCGAGCTGCACCAATACGGTCGCACGTAATCTGCATGGTAATGAGTAGCGCCTTTGGTCATATCCATCATGCGACCTTCGAGCGTTACTTTCGCGATGATTTGCGCCGTTCTCCATGCATCTTTATCTTTTGGCTCGCCTGCTTTTAAGAGTCGTTCGCCCTTAACAAGCTTGGTCGTCCACGAAAACTGTTTTCTTGCTAATACGGTTTTACAAACTTTATCAGGCTCTTTCGCTCTGTTCATCGTGACTGACGCTACGGCATACTGGCCCAGAATTGGCTCTCCACGAGCCTCCTGATAAATATTAATTGCGAGGCATAACGCCGCTGTTGTTAGAATCATTCTTTACCTCTCTATAAAGTAATATTATAGTTAAGTAAGTCAGGACTGACTATCTAATTTTCACGGCAACATTGATCACAACTTCACTACGAAGAGGATCAATTCTAAATCGCTTCATTGGCAAACCTAATTGTCTTGAGCCGTGAAAGATGCTGAAGCTATGCGGCGAATCGTAAAAGTCATTGATATGAGTAAGCCAAACAAGACGCTGGCCACCTTCTTTGCGCACTACTCCGATCGCAGTCACGCCACGCAGCTTAGCGCGCTCTAAAATAGACAAATCCATACACCAAGCGTTTCGCTCGCGATAGACCTGCTTTTGCGTTCTATGCGCAAGATACATTTTCTTGCCGTCAGCGCTTTCATACCAGACGCCAAGCAATTTGCCATTGACGCTATGCTTCTCACGCTTGGAGGGCATTAGTAGACGCCCCATTGCTCTTGATAGGCTTGTGCCGATAAGGATCTTGCCGCCTGCACTTCGACGCTCGGCTCAATCTCAATACCCGGCACGGTCACTTCCCATACCGAGTATTTACTCCGAAGAGACTTTGAATTTCTAATACAGTCATCCAATAAGATATGCATTTCAGAAGCGAAGAACTTTGTCTCGCCGTTCTTACTGTGTCGCTCCTGTCTTAGCCAAACAAGGTAGCCAGCGTCCGCTTTATAGACGTCTTCGATCTTGCTGCCTTTATGTTTTCCAAAATCAAGCGTGTCTGTTAGTTTCAGTCCCATTATTCAAGCCTTTTCAGATATAGAACGCATGCCTTTTTCGTCGCAGTGGCGATGTGAGGTCCATACACGCGCTGTAAATATTTAAACAAGCGCTCTGAAGCGCCACTTTCTTCGTTACTAATCTCTAAATGATTTTTGTGAGCATGAACCAAACAAAGCTCGCCCAAGGTTCCCGTTACCACTTCTTTTACTTCTGCCCTGCCGAAGACTATCTTTGTCTTTTCGTCCATCAATAGCACTTCATGTCCTACCTCAAGGCGTTTTGCTAATGCTCCACCAAGACGAAAGGTGTTAAATGAATCCTCAAGACCTTTCATTGGTGGAATAAATCCAATTACTTGTACTTGCATAGTTCTCTCCATAATGTGACAACACTGTCAGTCACATTGTAGAGAGAACTTCCACTTGGGCTAGACCGGCAGCGTGGAATCTTCTGCTTCTGGTTCTAACATCGCGTTCAATTCACCAATCCGACCTTCTTTATCGATCAGCTCAGCCATCGCACGTTTTGACAGGCGCTTTCCATCCCATGTGACATAACCATTGGCGGGAGATACCAGCTTCTTCTTTTCCAGAAGCAACTCAACCAAAGAGTAAGTCGGGTCAAAACGCGCCACGCCCAATTCATCAAAGTCCATGCGAATCGCGCACTTTTTGAAAGGCTTAGTCAATTTGGACTTCGTCACTTCAATATTGATCTTCTGACCGACAAACTCTTTGCCGCCGGCAGAGGCTTGCATGATCTTTTCGCGACCAAGTGACAGGCGGTTCGTTGCGTAATACTCCATCGCCTTACCACCTGGCGTTGTACGTGGATCGCCAAACACTACGCCGATTTTCAGACGAATCTGGTTCAGGTATAAGAACGTGGCGTTGTATTCTTCGCAGTATTGCGCCATGACTTTCAAAGTAGTTGACGTCACACGAGACAGCGCCGACGTGTCATTCATGGTGAAGGACTCGATTTCACGCTTGGCGCCTTTTGAGTCATACAGCATCGACATTGGAATAGCGGACGCGATTGAATCGAATACGAACAGAATTGGCGCGTCATCCGGGATAGCTTTAGAGGCGCGAATCGCACGACACGCCTTCGCCGCCCACGTATTACCGCTTTCCCATGTTTCAGCCTTGTTGTAGAGCCAGTAAGGGCGATTAACGTTCAGACCGAACCCTTCTGCCAGACCCACGTCGAATGAGCGCTCCCAATCGATAAAGCCAGCCACGCCGCCCATTTTCTGAGCCGCGACCATCCATTCAGTTGCCAGTGCGGTCTTGCCAGAGGATGACTCGCCAAACATTTCAACCATACGACCGAACGGCAGACCGCCGTCATAGCGACCTGAGATAGCGTAGTTGAGTGGCGCGTAGCCGGTGTCAATGAACTGCGTGACAGATGCGTTAGCATCGTTCGCTCCTAATGCAGCGTCGAGCGCGCTGATTAAGTCAGAGACGGAACCGGTAGGTTTGGATTTAACTGAGGACATATTTAACCTTTAAAGAAGGAAGTGAATTCATCGAGATTTCTCAAGATGGAAGTGAATGCAAGCTCCTCGCAAACAGAGGCAAAAGCCCTCACATCGAATTTGCCAGGATCGACTTGTGTGTCTTTCTTTTCTGGCGGTGTGACGCGAAGCAATTGCATCAGTTGGAAATTGCGCTTGTAAATCGAGCGACCCTGACCTATCCAAGCGTCACGGTGCTTTTTTTGGCTTTTGGCGTAGACCTTTTCATCGACACTGCCGTCATTAGCTGGAAACTGGCCCATGTGTTCCTCTAACGTGATCGGGCTAGTGCCTTGCCAGAGGTTCTTATGGTTTTTGTACTTGGGAACGAACTCGCCGCTGTCACAGCGACGCCAAAACTCGCGCACACTCCCGAACTCAGCGATGAACTCTGGCGCACCTGTCGCACCAATCCCACCCACGCCAGAGATAACGTCCGACGTATCGCCTTCGAGAATCTTGGTTTCGAGAAAAGCGAATGGCGTTTTGCAGCCTGTTTTGTCGTAGAAGTTCTTAGCGGTTATCAGGCGACTGTCGTCACGCATGTCACGCCAAAACACGTTTTTGCGTACCAACTGTAACCAGTCGCGGTCGCCGGTGATTAAGCCAATTTGGTTTTCTGGATCGGACGATAGCTTCTGTACGAAGTAGCCAGCCAGGTCGTCCGCTTCATGAAAAGTTGCCGTCATTTGACGCACACCTAAGTGGCGTAAAAGTCGAGCGATGTAAGGTCTCATTTTGGCGTAAGCTTCTTTGTTACGCACCTTTTCTGGATCGCTATCGCGATTTGACTTGTACGCTGGATGAAGTGCGAAGCGCCAGTCAGCACGACCGTCCCAGAGAAACAATGGTGTAAATTTTGGGTAACTTTGACGTAACTCGCGCACTGTCTTGATAATCCCAAATGCTGCTTGCGTTTCCATTCCGCCAGATGTCAACTTGACTGCCGATTGCGCTGCATAGCCAATTGAGTTACCGTCGATTAATAATGTGTGGCTCATAGCCTCTCCCGCTCTTGAATTGAAAAGGGTCGGAACCCGTTAAGGAACCGACCCTGTAAGACGATACCGATTAGCCGAGATCGCTTAGCAATGCGTCCAGATCAGAGTCCAAAGAGATATCTGCGTCAGCGCTAGAAGAGCCAGCGCGAGTCTCCGTGAACTCAGCAACATCATCAAAGTCCGTCGAAACAGACGGACGAGAGCTTGAAGCCAAGCGCGAAGGTGAAGTGCCAGGAATATCGCTTGGTGAAGGCAAGAAACCTGCAACGCTGTTGACTGCGGCGATTGCACGACGTTGCTGTTCATCGGACTCTTGCTTAACGTAAGCGTCCAAGTCATTCAACTTCGTCAATGAAGCGGCTGGCACTTGATACTGTTTCGGGCTAATCTGAGCCGAATACTTTGTATTCAAGCCTTTACCGTCGCGAGTAATGACGATTTCTTTGCCCTCAACTGGATCGAGTACGCTTGCGCCCCACTCTTCCACGATGTCAACCAACTGACCGAACACACCACGCTTCAATTCCAGAATGACGGGTGTATTTGGCTCTGTGCTATCTAGCATCAGCGCGTTAATCAACACAGTGCGAGAAGCCTTTGCTTTTGCCAGAACTTCGGCCGTCGCATCATCTGTAATGGCATGTTGTGCAGTCGCCAACGCAGCGCAAACTTCGCAAGGTTTTTCAAACGTGGCGTCAGTACACAGATAAACTGCCTTAATTTGATCTGCGGCATCTTTAATGAAGTGTTGACCGAAGTCATGAAACCACACGTATTCTTCGCCTTTACGCCAGCCTGGCAGCAAACGAATGCGGTTCTTGCCAGAAGCAACCTTGACGGTCTTTTCTGCTTTTTTCATTGAAGCTTTTTTCTGAGCCATTAATTCTTGAAGTTTTTTAATATCCATTTTTAGTCTTTCGTAGTGTGGTGATAGTGAGAGGATTGCTTTTAGACTTTCGTCGTTCAGCTTACTTATTATAGCTCAGCGGTGACTTAATTTTAGAGGAAAATAAGTCACTTGGGATATTTAACCTGCGTTCTGTAATTGACGAGCCGCATCCATTGCGCGCTGACGAGTGTCGTCATAATTGTTAGCAGAGGCCAAAATTCGGGCGGCGCCCTTGCCCTCCTCCCGACGATCAGCGCCCAACTGAATAATCATGTCGCGGCGATCATTCAAACTCAAAGAACATGTCTTGCAGATTGCGGCGACAGTTTCTGCCTCGACGACTGTGTTGACGCCAGCAATCCAGCTAGGATCGAGCTTGACCGCTACTTCGATCATGCGCTCTGTCGCTTTTTCGCCTGATTCTGCGAAGGCACGACGGTGCTTTGCATACAACTCTGCCTCTTTCACCTCAAAGCGTCGCTTTACACGAGCATGCTGTGCCTCTGCATAAGCGGCTTCCGATCCGTGATAAGCACGTAAAGAAGCCTGCTCCATCATTGCTTTATCCAATGTCGTCTCCGATATCTTCATATCACGCGCAAAACGATCTGCATCAATGTAATGCTTCAATGTGGCTTTAGGTGCTGGCGTTGCTGATGTTGCAACTGGCTCTGACGCCGCAACTTTTGCAGCCGGTGTCGTTGTTACGAGTTGGATTTTCTTTTCAGCTTCAACAGGTGGAGCAACCACCTCTTTCAGTTCAGGTGCGGGAGCCGAAGCCAATTTTGGCTCCTCTGGCTGCGCGTCTATTTCTGCCAACATTGCTTCCAGATCGTCTTCGCTATTGGTTGGCGTCTTATCCTCCCAAGGTGCTTCTTTCTCTGTCTGAGCCACAACGGGCTTTACCGGCTCTGGCTCAGATTTAACGACTTCCGGTTCCGGTGTCGATACTGGTGCGAGAGCCGCGCTCACTACGGGCTGCGTCACCATATCTGCTGTCTCAGCTTCGAGTTCAGCCATTAAAGCGTCTAGTTCGTCGTCTTGCATCAAAGCTTCATTTGTCGCCATAGCGATCTCCTAATGGGTTATACGGTTAAAATTAACGTGTTACTATTATAGTCAGTAATGACTTACTATTTTAAGAAATAATATCGGCAACTTTTTCAAATACAGCTTGCAAAATGTCTAACTTAGTTTCATCAAAGATGATTTGCTGCGCATTAATGCCACACACAATCGATGCGTTGAGCTTAGAGTCATAGATCACCTTACCCGCCAGCTCCGCAGTGCTGCCTTTAATGCCCGGCACGAGCCGCTTGATTGCTGCCGATCCTAACGCTACGATTACAGCCGGTTTAATCAGCTCTAGTTCACGGTCAAAGAATTGAGAGCATCCATTAAGTTGCGCATTAGTAAGAAATTTCTCGCTCTTCTTTGCCTTTACCAACGTCGTAAAGTAGCCATCGCCAGGAGACAACCCTGCCGCTTTGATTGCCGCTTTCACAAACTCCGCTGACTCACCTTCGAGAAGCTTGTCCGCTTTCTCCTCTTGCCATGAAGGGCAGTCCGAGACGACCATAAACTTAACATTCGACTTCAAACGAATCGCCGGATGAGGCTGGTCTGCTAAATCACAGCCATTACAAGAGCGGTAGTCCTGAACTAAGTGAATGATTTTGGCTCGCACGAACTTGTCCGTCACGTCTGTCGTCCGGTCTGCTTTAACGGCGTCGATGATTAATCCTGGCATGAGTTCTGTCTGGTCGCGGCGACGGTCAGGATGCCTTGCTGGCAAACCTTTCTCGATTGCGGCAAATGCTCCTACCTTCTCTAGCGATGCCACGACAGCGACATTCACTTTCGATCCTTTAGTTGCTGCCAAGGTTGAGAAATGTTCAAACGACTCAAAGCGACCCAGACGTGCGCCAAACACCTTCTTACCCTTCGCATCGAGTGAGACCTCACGAGCGTCATGCCGCAGCTTCATGATCGCTTTGGCGGTGTTCTCAGATACGCCCTTTACCGACGAGAACGGCGCAAGCAAATGCTTATCATCAGGAATCGTGAATCGGTCTGTGGACTTATTCACGTCTGGCGGCAGTATTTCAATGCCATATTCGCGAGCGTCATTAACTAAGCCAGTTAGCTTGTCATCTGCGACAATTGATAAGCATGCGGCGAAGTATTCAGCCGGATAGCGAACCCGAACCCACATCGTCCAGTATGAAATACAGGAATACTCGACGGCATGTGATCTATTAAAGCCATAGCCAGCAAAGGCTTCGATCTTGTCAAACAGATTACTTGACTCGACTTCATTGAGTCCTGACTTTGACTTACAGCCAACAATCCACTGATCGCGCATTGCCGCCATCTTGTCTTTGTCTTTTTTGCCCATTGCTTTACGAAGGTTATCCGCTTCTGCTTTAGTAAAGCCTGCAAGATCAACCGCCACTTGCATTACTTGCTCCTGATAAACGATCACAGAGTAAGTGTCTTTTAGAGCGGCTTCCATATTTGGATGGTCGTAATATGGGTCTCTATTACCCTGCTTAATCTGAATAAAATCCTCCATCAAGCCAGAGTCCATCGGACCAGGCCGATACAGAGCGGTCGCCGCTGTTATATCTTCAAATGTCAGTCGCCCACCCGTTGCCAAATCACGTAATAGCTTCTTCATGCCGCCCGACTCAAACTGGAACACGCCAGTTGTGTCGCCTCGACCAAAAGAATCCATAATGTCTTTCTCTTCCAGAGGCAGCTCTGAATAAACTACATTTACGCCATGACGGTCTTTAATGTAACGTCGAGCTATTTCCAATACGTCGAGTGTGGATAAGCCCAAAATATCCATCTTGACTAAGCCCCAATCCTCGACAACCCGTTTATCCCAATTGACTACTGGAACACCATCATCCGACTCGCGTGTCTCAACTACGGCGCGATTAATCAGCGGCTCACCAGCAACAACAACACCGGCAGCATGCTTACCGAATGAACGCATAACGCCTTCTAGTTTTAATGCGTGGTTCCAAATATTCGTATGCGTGTCACGAAAGCGCTCAAGCTCCGGCACGACCTTTGCCGCCTCAGTCAGCGTAAATGAAATGCCATGCTCTTTAGGCACTAGCTTCGTCGCTGATAAATCAAGCGCTGAAATATCGTGTACGCGTCCGGCGTCACGCAATGCGGAGGCAGACGCCAGTGTAGAAAAGTTTGAAATGCCAGCAACGCGATCGGTGCCATACTTGGTCGCCAAATATGTGATCACCTCATGACGACGCGTGGACATAAAGTCTAAGTCGGCATCGGGTAAATCTTGGCGTTCTGGGTTGATGAAGCGCTCAAAGAGCAAATTAAAGCGAATAGGATCTACATCAGTAATGCCAATTAAGTATGCGACTAAGCTACCACCTACTGAACCGCGTCCGGGACCCACGATAATGTCATTGCTTTTTGCCCACATAACTAAGTCTTCCACGAGCAAGAAGTAGCCAGCGAAGCCCATCTTTTTCAAGACCGACAACTCATAGGACAAGCGCTCTTTGTACACAGGAAGAATAGACGCGTCTGGAAGATAGCCCATAACCGGACGTGAGAAACGACGCTTCCAGCCCTCAATACACTTCTTGCCCAGTGCCTCAAATTCATTTGCTGCCATTAGTGGCAAAGACACTGGCTGTTTCTTAAAACTGTAATTGCAGTTTTCTGCAAACACGCCAATGTTGGTGACGGACTCACGTACTAATGGGGCTATTTCTGTCGGCGCAAATTTGTAATGTGTGACAATACGCTTTGCCATTTCAGACACACGCTTCGCAATTGCTAGAGGCGGTCTGAAGCCGAAGTCCTTAATGAACTGTTTAGGACGATACGTGGTAGACATTTTCTCTTGCGTTGTAATGACATTGAGAACGTCTAGCGTGGACGCGTCTGCATCATCGCGGTATAAGAAAGGATAGGTCGCCAGCGTTTGCGCTTTATGCGTGATTGCTGAGCGTAGCGCCTTCTCATTCAGCGTATCAAATAGTGGCGTATTGATTGGTACTAGCTCGACAAAGACATCGTTACGACCAAAGCGAGTTATTAGTTTCGCCAAAATATCATGTGCATTTTCGTGATGCCACAAATTCTCAAAGTCGCCGGTTGTGATCGCAACGCCTTCGAGATCTAAAACGTCATCCCATCCAACGCGTGAGTAGTAGTAAAAATATTCTTTGCTGTTCGCCTTAGAAAGCAACTTCATCAACGATGAAATACCTTTTTCGTTTTTGGCGTAAGCCTTAATCGTCACCATGCGGTTAGGTAGCTCTTTAATGCCAGTCGATTTTGCTGGCTTACGATATGTCGGGTCATTCACGACGCGTAAAACGCAGCCGATGATTGGCTTAATCGCTGCTTTATTGGCGCGATTAGCAAAATCCACCATGCTATGCAGTGACATGTTGTCGCAAATAGCTACAGACTCATATCCATGCAGCTTAGCACTGTCAACGATATGATCGACCTGGAGTAATGATTTGCCAATTGAGAAGTCGCTTCTTACACTCAAGGCATGAGATATATCCATTAAAGAATCCTTTGTGGTTGTTGCGCTCAGTCTGTAGTTTATCGACTGAGTTCTGGATTAAGAATAAAGAGGTCAGGCAACGATACTTTGACGATACCAAAGCCGTTTAATACCCCTACAGTTAAGGCAACATGAGGCCCTGCGGTGCCTTCGTTCCAACCAAGCTCCTCTATGAACTTTGCTTTCAAAGACGCTTTCGTGAACCCGCCACTAATCAGCATGTCGCATGCGATACGAAAGAAACGTGGCCCGCTCTCAGTAAAGGGATTGACACCTTTAGGTAGCTGGCTGCGACACTCGTTGATCTTGTCTTGCTTGCATAAAACCAACGCCTGCTTAGCGACTTTTGTACTGGCTTGCTCCATACGCGCAAGCACGCCCAAGTCCGTTTCGCTGATATGAAAATTAACGCGCTGCGTTGGCGTTTTTCTTTCTATCACCGAAGCAAGTTGTTTTGGCTGCTTAACTGGAATAGGTGAAGAGTCGACAGGCTGACTGACATTGGGAGGCTGCATATTCGATAAGCTTCTTGTCTTGGAGTGACGAGCCAGCAAGTCACGAACGTCAATCTGTGCGCGAATCGACTCCAGCGTCTTGATTGATTGCTCGCCGCATTCTTCAAAAGCCATACAAGCTTTGCATGTCTTAGAATCTGATCCATACACGCTTGCTGACCCGAAACAACCTGGCGCCACGCTTTTCAACAATTCAACTTCCATATCGATACGCCTTTTCAATATCCGTGACTACGTTTAGCAGTTCGTTTTCTGCCAATACCAACTTGCCTCTTGGAATATCGCCAAGCATTTGCAAGAAGTTGCCAACCTTACTAATACTTAGACCTTCTCGAAAACGCCAAGCCGCTTGACTGCTGCCCGTCTCTTCCATTTGGTCAGCGTGAGCTATCTGACAGTCAAGCTCGGCGATCAATTGCGCTGGCGGGTCGCGTAACCATTCCACGATCAGTTGCGCAATTGGTGACAAGCGTTCGATAGACTGTTCAACAATCTGATGGAACTCCAGAATTTGCTCAGGTGTATCCATTCCAGAATCAATCGTTGATTCAAAACCCTCAAAGCTCTCATCTTCGGCGCCTATTTCAGAGAAGTTTGTCGATTTGATGCCATAGTTACAGCCCATCAATGGAGGTAAGGCGGCGGCAGCTCGACGCTGGTTCTCTTCTTTTAAAGCCTCGATTTCTTGCTTCTGCTCAGGGTTCAGATTTTTTACGCCAGTCATCTGCCCTATAGCTCTTCTGAAATGCGAAAACGCCACTTGTGAAAAATAGGCAGAGAACTTGATACCCAAATCTGGATTAAAGCCTTCTTTCGCCATTACAAATGCCACTGACGCTTCCTGGAACATGTCATCATAGGTCAGACCACTTTTAGCCCCATCTGCCCACTTGAAGCCTTTTTTAGCTTGCAAGTGGACCAGACCGACATGATCTTTAAACTCGATTGTCGGATGCATAATTTAGCTGCCAAATACACGCTGGGAGAGACCTTCGGCAACTTGGCGATCAAGTGACGTGAGCTTGCTGATAAAGGATAAGTTGAGACCTTGACGGAAAGAGCCGCGCATCACACCAATACGGCTTGCGTAGATCAAAGTGCGAGGCGAAATAGTGTCGCTCATTTTTGCGCCGTCATAAGCGACGCGCACCAGTGAGGCAAACTCGACCATCTTTTCGGCGTCGGCCGGCGTCAGCTTGCAATGGTTCTGAAGGATCTGACTTTCAGCTTTTTTGTCCATGTATTTCTTATTGATCACCATGCCGAAACGGTCATAGTTAGCGCTGTTCTGGATCAATGTTCCCTGATACAGACCCGTCTCGTCGCCGGAACCGTTCGTATTACCAGTTGCGACAAAGCGGAAGTCTTTGTGCGGCTTAATAACACGCAACTCTTCTGGCGCCTCCTTAATGACGAGCGCTTTACCTTCTAATACTGGCTGATACACAGCGAGAACAGATGGCATACCAAAATCATATTCGTCGGCGCAGTAGGTCCAGCCGTTCATCATCGCAACAGGCAGAGGGCCAAGCTCGAACTTCGTTTCGCCACCTTTGACAGTCCATTGACCAAGAATATGGCTTTCTTCAGTGTTGACCGTATGTTGAATGCGCAGTGATGGACGATTGGTTCGTGCGGAGACTTGTTCCAGCAATTCTGATTTGCCTGAACCCTTGTGACCCCATACTAAGCATGGAATATTCAGCTCTTGCGCCAGAATCACATTCTTTAATTCGTCAATGTCGTACACATAGTTGTCGGAGATTTCCGGCACCATATTTTGATGACTGTGAGGCGTCAATACCGAAATAGGAATAGGTTCGCCGCGTGAAGACATTGCCGCAGTCGCTTTACCCAAGTCAAAAACTTCATGTAGTGGCTTCTTGACGATCGCGCCTTTTGGCATCAGTGTAGTAACTGAGGCGGCAGTGCCGCTCATTTCGACCTTAGTCTCGTCTGCTGGAGCTGCGGCTGCTTTTTCAGCTTGCTTCTTCTTGATGAGGTCTTTCGCCACCTCAGACAACAGCGGCGCATCTGAGAACTTCGACTTGTACTCTTCCAGCGTAACGCCAGGATGAGCCTTCGCAAGATGTGTCCGAATGGAATGTTCTTTTGATTTGCACAGTTGGCATTCGATTTTATCGCTCATATTTCCTCCGGTCATTTGACCATTAATTTAAAGATGATTTCTCGTTCAACAGATTCAATGATACTGATGAAAGTCAGGAATAACAAGTCAGTCCTGACTTATTTTAAAAGTAGCCTAATTACTTAATAATTAAGGCACGCAACTCTTTCATTACTACCGTCGGCAAGTCGGCGACATTTTTCAAAACCAAATACTTCGGATAATATTTCTGGACTTCGTGAGAGTCGATGCCGATGCCAATAACATTGATGCCCGACTTGGTTGCATCCTTGATGACGCGCTTTAAATGCGCTGGCAATGTGCGAGTTTCCCCAGCGCAATGAGGCGCACCATCAGATAACACCATCATAATCTTGCCGGACTCGCGACGAGATAGCAGACGACGCGCAGCCACTTCAATAGACTCGCCATCGACATTGTTATTCATCATTCCATCGACGTTAGGAACCCAGGCGAAACGCTTACGCACTTCCGTTGTCATGCGCTCATCAAAGCCTTTTAAAATGGGCATATACAGCGATTCATAGCGACTAAAACTTCGTCCAATTTTTATTCGCTCGGCAGTTAATGTGCTGACATCCGCAGATGCTTCGCCGGTAGTGAAACATATCACCTCGCTCTTGATACCAATGCGCTCTAAAACGCTAGCCAGTGCATAAGCCGCCTGCGACGCAATAGTGATTTTTTCGCCTTGCATAGAGCCTGATAAGTCCACAACCAGCTCAACCGCAACGTCCTTGCTTGTCGCTTCGTGCTTACGGCGAAATACACGATCATCATTTAAAGCTAAGCGCGCCAAATTTGCTGAATGAAGACGACCGCTGCGATGTCCGGCAGTGTAAGAAGATAACGAACGTGATGCGATGGCGCGCTCAAGGTCTTTCTGCAATGGGCCGACCATGTGGTTGACCTTATCTTCCAACGTGGTCAGCATAGTGTCTTTGTAGTCTCTGCCAATATGCAGCTTCTCAACAACGTCCTTATCTTTGGTATAAATCAGGTAGTCGGCTTCTTTTGCTGTCGCTGCGGCAGAATCAGTAATTGCCGCCGATACGGACTTGTCGTAGTCGTTGGAGGTTTCTTTGTCTATAGCTTTCCAAAGCGCTGCCGCAGATTTAGCAATATCGACTTTCCCTCCACTTGTAAGGCTTCCCCCATCTGCTTCTGCAAAATGGTCGTCGTCTCCGTCACCTTCGTCATCTCCATCGCCATCTGACGGTGCGGAAGCAGATACGCCGTCTTCACTGTCCTCGCCAGAGTCATCATCGCCTTTGCCGTCTCCAGCGCTACCGTCGTCCGCTTCTGCGTCAGGCTTACTTTCGTTCGGATCGTTTTCTTTTTCGTCCTCGTTTTTCTCTTCCGTGTCATCTGGCTTTTCTTTGCTTGATGACGGCGGTTTAGCTTTAGGTTTTGGCATCGGTATTGGCGGAGATGGAGCCTCTTCATTTTCTGGCTGCTCTTCTTCTTTAATACGCTTCGAGATTGTTTTCGCCATTTCCAGAGCCTCTGTTGTGCTTTTAATGGTTTCAAGCTTTGGCGTCAGGTCTTTAATTTTGTCGTACACGTCCTGAATCGGACCCATGTTCGTCTTCATAAATTCTTTGAAGATTGCCTGACCCGACATAGCACGAATGAGCGGAACCATCAGTGAAGCAATTTCTGCATTAGTGTCGCCAGCTTTACGCGCTTCAGCCAGACGCGGCGTTACGTATTTGTCGAGAAAGAATTTTCCAGTATTTTCAAGATTAAGTGCCGAACCTTGAAACTTTTTAGCCATTTCGCGCTCGATGCGAGTGTCTTCAACGGCGTTCAGCAGGCCGCCATTTGAGCCAGCCTTACCCATGACGGCAAAATCAGTAAATAAAATATGAGCGACTTCGTGATCCAAGAAGCCTTGAATAGCATCGATCAAGTCACGCTTGGCGTTGTCTGGTATGTAAGGAAGATTGACTAAGAATGGACGACCAGTGTGATCGGATTTTACGTATGCGCTGATTCCGCACTGCGTTACTTGAATCCCCTTGCCTGCTAACATCTGAGTAAGTCTTACGACAGCTTCACGAATAATGTGGATTTGCTCATCCATTTAGTTTCCCCTTTTTAGATTAAGTCAGCGTTGACTGATTAAATCTATTATAAAGACGCTAGTTAGGATGCGCAATCTATAATTGTAATGTTGCCTGACAAAGAAAAAGCAGCCACGGGCTGCTTTGATTATTTAGTTGTTGCTGATAATTCCACAAACTGCATCGGACGTCATCATAATAGTAACGTCGCCTAATTTATCGTGACGTATCCGATGCACGACAACCTTACCTAAATTCATCGTTTCTGTAAGACTTGAATCCGTATATAAATCTGTATATTCCTCATGCGTGATTTTTTTCATACTTGCTCCGATATTCTCCGACATTTCTGTACCTTTCTTTTAGATTGCTTGCTTAATTACGCATTTGCATTATAGCTCAGCGCTTACTTATTTTTAAAGTGATTTTTATACTTATTTCTTTGATGTCTTACCGCAGGTGTCTTATTAGTCCGTCATTGAAACAGTTGGATATATATACAATCGCTATAAAAAATTATTAAATTTTCGTTTTTTTTGCTAAACTATCACCCAAGTAAGTAAGCATAGACTTATTTCTTTAGCTATAATGCAAACGAGGCAACAAAATATCAAATCGTTAATTAAATTTAGGAGAGCCGTATGACTACAAACATTCCCGTCGATTCCGATCCATCAATCAATGCAGGCAACTCTGCCTCTGCTCCACTTACCGTTGCGGAATTTATCAGCAACCGAATTGAAATATCCGGAAAGACCCAAAAGCAAATCGCTTCTGAAGTTGGATTCCCAAAGCCAAATATGATCACAATGATCAAGCAAGGAGCCAGTAAGCTCCCGCTTGATAAAATTGCGCTTATGGCAAAAGCGCTTAACGTAGAAAAGCTCTATCTTTATCGTCTTGTTATGCAGGAATACGAACCTGGCACTTGGAATACCATTCAAAATGACATTCTGTCGCAACCCGTTTTGACCAAATACGAACTTGATCTTGTGGCGCTCGTTCGCGATCTTAATATTCAGGAAACAAGACTTGTAGACAAGGAAGATCATGAAATTTTAGCAAAAGCTTTTCAAAAGATTAGTCAGCGTCACCAAAAAAATGCACTGAAAAATTAGGCTTAAATAATTATTTTCATGACCGCTACTAAACTTCAAATAATTTGGCACTTAAATTAAGTGCCTTTTTTTTTATTCATTTTTTAATTCGCTGCCTAGAAAAGATGTTTTCGTTTTAATTTTATACCAAAAATTATGACACGTTTATTTTTTACCAATTGTCAATTGTTACACCTTGTAACTTGCTCTGAGTCTACTTCACCACAAAAATAAATAATAGTCTTTTTACACTACTTACGTAATAGTACGCATTATAAATAACATGTTTTTAACCATATCTTTTTATAAATCAGTCAGCACTGACTTGTTATAACTTGGATTTTTGTATAAGATTGCACCTTTCGCAGGTTGGCGAGAGGAATATGAAAACATTTGAAATTGACGAAGCTGCGGCTTTTTTAAACATTGGAAGAACACATGCGCTAACACTCGCCGGAAGTGGTGAATTGCCTGGCGCGAAGATCGGTCGCGAGTGGGTCTTCTTAGAGAATGACCTCGTAGAATATCTCCAAGCGGAAGTGCGTAAGCAAGTCAGAGAGCGGCGCGCACGAGCGACCGTATCGCAAGATTTGGACGCGGCAGTCTCTAACATTATGCCCAGCGTGTCAAAGTCAAAAGTAAAGACTAGAAAACCTCTGCCTGATTTAAGCCAATATTAATCACCACATTTCTTTAGCTAGTTCGCTTCCGCGCAAATTAGTATATCGGGCTAACATTCGACTACTGCTGTGACCAGTAATTTTCATAATCTTGGACTCGGTCATCTTTGTCCGCTCGAAAAACCTTGACGTGGCTTCATGGCGCAAATCATGAAATTTTAGATCGAAGCACTCTGCTTCAACAAATATGCGAGTGAACTGCCCAGAAAGCCGCGAAGTAATTTGAGCAAACTTTCGCTCTGATTCATCGACGCCAGCCCAAGGAAATAAGCGACCAGAATCAAAATTAAATCCCGCCATACCGCGCTCTTGTCTGGCCACAATTTCCATATACTCTTTGATTTTTGGAATGGCCACAGAAGACAGCGGGATTTGGCGCTTAAGCTTTTTGACCTTAGTCGCATAATCTGACTTCTTCATATAGAGAAAAATTGTTTTTTCTTGGAAGTCGATTTGATGAATATTTAGAGTATAGATTTCACGCATACGCATCGCCGTTTCCAACGCCAAGTCAAATAGCAACTCCAACGCCGCTTGATATGGCAAAGCAAACGGACGCTCTTTGTTGTCGCTCTTAATTCGGTCTAGCACATCACGAATCCGTTTCTCTTCGCCAGACTCTAAGCGGCGGTCGCGTTCATCATCTTCCTGCTTTACATACTCGTCATTATTGGCAATGGCCGCGATTGCGTCGCTATCGTTATATTGAGCGTAATTTTTGGGAAGCATTCTGATAGGATTGGTCATTAGCTGCGAAACATTTTTTCTTGCAGCCCAATCAAAGCATCGCGCCAAAGCACCTACATGATGGCGAATTGTGCCTGGTTTTAAATTGAGCTGCGTCTTCATGGTGTAAATCCATGTTTCAACCCATGTGTAGTTGACCTCAGAGAGCCTATAAGCGCCGATTCGGGCATATACAACATTCAGGAGCTTCTTATCTGAATCGTTGACTGAGGACGCGATTAGATAGTCCCTGATGACGTCGCCAACAAGTTTGTAGGACTTTTCGTCATCCAGCATTTCTTTTGGCACGATACCGGCGTCTAAAAGCGCCTCAAGCTTTGCGACAAACTCGTCGCCCTCGACTTCATCTTGAAAAGTTCTGCTCCACGGTTTTGGCAGCAAGCCTTTACGTTTGACGATGTACTCCCAGCCGGTTCCTCGCTTACGCTTTGTAGCCATGATTTTCGTTCCTCTTTTTAACCCGCATTGACGACCAATGAGCTTTTGGTTGGGTGGCATGCCACCCCAAACACTGTTTTTAGCTGACTTTAGGTGGATTTAATTGAACTTTTTTCGATGAAACAAAAAAAATAGCCCACTGGTTAAGTGGGCTAAGTCCTTGATTTAACAAGTAAATTCTGGAGGCGGGGAGCGGAATCGAACCGCTCTAAACGGCTTTGCAGGCCGCTGCATAACCTCTTTGCTACCCCGCCAAGGGTTACTATTCTAATTCAAATAATTTTTACTTGCTGACGCCAGTTAAATTATTTACATTAAAACGCGGTTAATCTTACTAAAATTTTATTCAGCATATAACTGAATAAAAAAGGGAAGCTCTGCTTCCCTTCAAAATCTGGAGCGGGAGAAGAGTCTCGAACTCTCGACCTCAACCTTGGCAAGGTTGCGCTCTACCAACTGAGCTACTCCCGCATTTACAATCTACCGCAAGCAATCACAAAAATCTGGAGCGGGAGAAGAGTCTCGAACTCTCGACCTCAACCTTGGCAAGGTTGCGCTCTACCAACTGAGCTACTCCCGCAAATTTTTACGTCACTTCATCTTTAATGGAGCGGGAGAAGAGTCTCGAACTCTCGACCTCAACCTTGGCAAGGTTGCGCTCTACCAACTGAGCTACTCCCGCATCAAAGACAGGGGCACATTATATATCAGCCAATTTCACTGTCAAGACATTTTGTCCGTGGACTCTTTGATCAAAGGCCATGCACGGCGCAAATAATAGAACATAGACCACACGGTTAAAACTGCAGCAATCAATAATAACCAGGCACCCCAATATGCCGTATCAATCACGCCAAATAAATTATCGTAATAGAGCAACATCGGGATCGCGACCATTTGTGCAGTAGTTTTTATCTTACCTAATGAGCTCACTGCAACAGATTTTGATGCTCCGATCTGTGCCATCCATTCACGCAATGCAGAGATCGTAATTTCACGACCGATAATGACGAAGGCGATTACTGCGTTCACCCGATCTAATTGAACCAAAACTAAAAGAGCGCCAGCGACCATTAGCTTATCTGCTACCGGGTCGAGGAAAGCACCAAAAGCGGAGGTTTGATTCCAGCGACGAGCTAAAAATCCATCGAACCAATCAGTCACAGCGGCAACGATAAATACTAAGGTTGATGCTAAGCTTCGGTCAAATGAACTGAGCCATGTATTTGGCAAATAAAAAACACCAACGACCAAAGGAATCAGTGCCACGCGCAACCAAGTAAGCAATATAGGAATGTTGAATGGCATCTGTAATTATCGAAAAAGTATATACCTGTGAATCATCATATTATTCTTCGTATTATATTTGGCTAACGCAATCGCTTGTAAATTTCTTCAGCTAACTGACGAGAAATACCCCCCACAGAAGCCAAATCATCAACACTCGCATCGGAAACACCTTTTAAGCCACCAAACCTCACCAGCAAGCGTTGACGGCGCTTAGGACCTATACCCTCTATTTCCTCTAACTGTGAGCTTTGTCTAGCCTTGGCTCGCTTTGCACGCATTCCAGTAATCGCAAAGCGATGCGCCTCATCCCGAATCTGTGCAATCAGCATCAAGGCAGCAGATTCTTTTCCCAACTGTTTTTGTGCTCTGCCATCGACAAACACCAGTGTCTCCAAACCGACCTTGCGTCCCTCCCCTTTGGCGACACCAACAATCAAACTAATATCGAGCGCAAGTTCAACGAAGACCTGACGCGCGATCTCAACTTGTCCCTTGCCTCCATCGATCAATACGACGTCAGGCATTACACCATCACCATTCGCAACTTTTTCATAACGTCGGGTCAGCACTTGCCGCATAGCAGCGTAATCATCTCCAGGCGTGATATCGCTAATGTTATAACGGCGATATTCTCCATTTTGCATCGCATGATGATGAAATACGACGCAAGACGCTTGCGTAGCTTCGCCTTGAGTGTGACTAATATCAAAGCACTCTACTCGTAAGGTTTCAATGTCTTGGACTTCCAACTCCAAAACATTGACTAAGGTACGTGTCCGCGCTTGCTGCGAGCCTTGTTCGGATAACATACGCGCCAAAGCCAGTTGCGCGCCTTTTACCGCCATCTCAAGCCAAGCACGACGCTGTTCTTGGGGCTGAAACGAAAGATGGATACGATGTCCGCATTGCTCTGCCAGCGCCATCATTAAATCGGGTGCGTCCAACACCATGTTCAAAACCAAGGTGGAAGGAATAAATTGATCGACATAATGCTGAGCTAAAAATGCTGAAAGGACTTCGTCCTCAATAGAATCTTCCGCAGCAAACTGCGCATCATCAACATGAGACGGGAAATAAGCACGGTCACCAAGATGACGTCCACCACGCACCATTGCCAGATTGACGCAAGCACGGCCACCTTCAACGACCACTGCGATGATATCGATGTCAGCATCGCCGGTAGTTTCCATGCTTTGCTGATGTAACACTTTTGACAAAGCCGACATTTGATTTCTAACCAATGCCGCTTGTTCAAACTTAAGTTCTTGCGAGTACGCAAGCATTTTCTTTTCTAAGTCCTGCATTACTTCAGATTGCCGTCCACGCAAAAATTTGGACGCGTTTTCCACATCAACTAGATAGTCTTGGTTCGAGATAATGTCAACACAGGGAGCGCTGCAGCGATGAATCTGGTGTAACAAACAAGGACGTGTGCGGTTTGAAAAAACGCTGTCTTCACAGCTACGCAGCAAAAATACTTTCTGAAGAATCTGCATTGATTCTTTGACCGCCCATCCTGATGGAAATGGTCCAAAATATTGGTGTTTTTTATCGACAGCACCGCGATAATAAGTCATACGCGGAGAAGTTTGATTTGTGATTTTTAAATAGGGATAAGATTTATCGTCACGAAAAAGAATGTTATATCGCGGACGTAAAGCTTTGATCAGATTATTTTCTAAAATCAAAGCTTCAGCCTCGCTTCGCGTGACTGTGGTTTCAAGCCGTGCAATTTTCTCCACCATCATTGCAATGCGTGGACTACTTGCAGTTTTTTGAAAATAACTTGAAACACGCTTTTTTAAGTCACGTGCCTTACCGACATAGAGAACTTGATCTTGCGAATCAAAATAGCGATAAACGCCAGGCAAATTAGGTAGCTTAGCAACAGTATCAATAACAATATCGCTAGCATTATCTACTGATTTTTTTGATTGATCGTCAGACATCAGAGTCACTATTTTTCTCTACGATGACAAAAGCAACTACGTAATCAGTTTCATCTGAAATAGATACACGTGCAGTAAGGCCGCGCGCTTTCATCCAGTCAGATAAATCGTTAATGGTCGATATGATAGGCTGGCCACTACTTAGGTTTAGTATTTGTACAGAAGACCAATTCATCGGCTCGGTTATTCCCAGCCCGATTGCTTTGGAAAATGCCTCTTTGGCCGCAAAACGTGTAGCTAAAAATTGCAAACCACGAACTTCTGTACTAGCTTTGCGTTGATGATATATCGTCAGTTCGTCGACACCGAGAATTTTTTCTGCAAAGCGGTCACCATGTCGTTTCACAGATGATTCTATGCGACTTGTTTGAACAATATCGGTACCAATTCCGTAGATCATTACTGATTCAATCAAAGCGCATGTGAACGAGCTTGACTCATAATCGCTTTCATATCACTCACCGCTTTTTTCCAACCAACAAAAACCGCTTGAGCAACAATAGCATGGCCTATATTGAGTTCAGAAATGTCAGGTATTGCCGCAATTGTCTGCACGTTCGTAAAATGCAAACCATGTCCCGCATTGACCTTCAATCCTCGCTTTATGCCTTCCAAAGCTCCTTGTTTAATTCGGAGTAATTCTGCTGCTTGCTGTGTATTGTCATTCGCATCAGCATAGCGACCAGTGTGAAGCTCAATCACCGTTGCACCTGTCTCAGATGCCGCCTGAATTTGTTGTGCGTCGGCGTCAATAAATAAACTGACGCGAATACTTTCCGCTTGTAACTGACGTACCGCCGCCTGCACTTGAGAAAAATACTTAACCACATCTAAGCCACCCTCTGTAGTCACCTCTTCTCTGCGTTCCGGCACTAAACAAACATCTTGAGGTTTTATTTTGCAAGCAAAGGCGATCATCTCATTTGTTACTGCAGCCTCTAAGTTCATACGCGTAATGAGTTGAGGACGAATACGTTCAACATCTGCATCTTTGATATGACGGCGATCCTCACGCATATGCAAAGTAATGCAATCAGCACCTGCCTCTTCCGCCATTAATGCAGCTTGCAAGGGATCAGGGTAATTGGTACCACGTGCATTGCGTAAGGTAGCGACATGGTCAATATTGATACCAAGTTCAATGGTTTGAGTTTGTTGATGTATGTTCATAGATTTTGCAAATCAATCAAAATTTGGCGAGTGTTGAGTGGCGTGCCATGCAAGTGATGAGCCAGTAAAAAGCGCATTAACATTTTACTTTGAGATTGGGTTATGGGATCTTGATATTCTCCGGCATGCATATCAATCAGAGTTTTACCGTTGACGCGGGGAGTCGTGTCTGATGGGCGCGCTGGACGCGCACCAAGCTCAGGATCAATTATATAAAGCTCTTGATTCAGCACAGTCGCTTTCGTCATGTAACAACGAGTCAAGTCGCCTATAAAGCCTGACTCTCGTAGCAACGCATGCTCAAATTTTCTCAAAACAATCAAAGCAGGCTCCTGATGTGCCAACTGATTTATGGTAGAAACGTAATGATCAAAAAGTGATGGGCATGGCTCATCGCGCATCAAAAATTTAACCAATAATTCATTTAGATAAAATCCACACAGTAGTGCCGATTTTTCTAACGGGAGCATGCCGCCAACCCATTCTGCGGCGCTAAGCGTTTTAATATCTGATTTACCGCTCCACGACATAGTTAAAGGCTGGAAGGTTTGCAATATATTACGCAACTGAGAATGTGGTCGTTTGGCACCCTTAGCTACTAACGCTAATCGCCCGTAATCACGAGTAAATACATCAATGATTAAGCTAGTTTCTTTGTAGGGATATGAATGTAATACAAAGCCAGGCTGACCTAAGATGCGCACATCTTTGGTCATTGGTTTAGTACGCGGTGCTTTGGAGATTACAGATGATTTTCGAGGAAATTTTGTGGCAGGTTTTACCGTTATGGATGGCTCAGCAGAAGCATTAGCCACAAGCTCTGTGATTGATATAACATCTGCATTCAGATCTATTACCTGCACACTCATGATGTCGCTATTCGTAGCCGTAGGCGCGCAAACCAGCTTCGTTATCGGCCCAGCCAGATTTCACTTTAACCCAAATTTCTAAATAAACAGGTCCACCAAATAGCTTCTCCATATCTTGACGTGATTGAGTAGAAATATCTTTTAATCTAGCGCCTTTATTTCCAATCACCATGGATTTATGAGTATTTCTGTCCACAAGAATCGCAACGAATACCCGACGCAAATTACCTTCTTGTTCGAACTTCTCGATCAAAACTGTGCTTGTATAAGGTAACTCATCACCTACAAAGCGAAATAACTTCTCTCTGACGATCTCAGTTGCTAAAAACTTTTCGCTACGATCAGTAATGTCGTCCTCGCCAAAAACAGGAGGATTCAATGGAAGATATTTCTTTATTTCACCCTCAAGATTTTCCAGTTGAAATCTCAAAGTAGCCGACACAGGCACCACTGCAGCAAAAGGATACAAAGCCATAATTTTTTGCGCAAACGGCATCATGATTGCTTTATCTTTGACTCGATCCGACTTATTGATCACTAAAATACAAGGAACATCTTTTGGTAACAAATCAATTACTTGTTGATCGGCGGCACCAAAAGTACCTGCCTCTATAATAAATAAAATGACATCCGAGGCTGTCAAAGTAGTCGTGACAGTTCTGTTCAAAGTCTTATTTAAGGGATTCGAGTGAAGGGTCTGAAAACCAGGAGTATCAACGTACACATATTGAGTGCTGTCTTTTGTCTGAATTCCTGTGATTCTGTGACGCGTCGTCTGTGCCTTACGTGAAGTTATACTGACTTTAGCGCCAATCAAGGCGTTCATCAATGTAGATTTCCCTACATTAGGACGGCCAACAATGGCTATATAGCCGCAGCGAAAGTCTGCGTTATTAATGATATCGGTCATGCGATCTTAGGTTGAGATTGATGCGTTAGAACGTCAGTTTTTGCAGCGGGCTGATTACTAGATATGTCTAACAAAGATTTCTGTGTCGAACCGTTAGATTTATTATCATCAGCCGATGCGTTAGCTAGCGCATCTGATTGTACCGTTGCTATTCCAGCTAGTTTAAGTTGTGACGTCCGGGGTTTCTTTTTGCGAGATGCTGGAGTTTTAGCAAGTAAATTTAAAGCAGTTTCCAGAGCCAGCTTTGCTGCTGCTTGCTCACCGGCACGGCGACTACCGCCAGCGCCAAATACTTGTATCTCTAATTTTGGAACCAGGCACTCAATTTCGAATTCCTGATTATGAGCAGCACCATGTGTAGCAACAACGTTATATTGAGGCAAGGCTATTTTTTTACTCTGCAAAAATTCTTGCAGCAATGTTTTAGCATCTTTGCCTAAAGTAGTTGGATCTATTGTAACCAGGACTAGTGAGTATAGAGACTTAATCACTTCACGTGCGGCATCAAATCCCGCATCTAAAAAAATCGCCCCAAACAAGGCTTCTAAGGTATCCGCCAAAATAGATGGCCTACGGAAGCCACCAGATTTCAACTCCCCCTCGCCCAGGCGTAAAAACTGAGACAACTCAATTCTTTGCGCTATCTCATACAAAGATTGCTGTTTTACCAAATTTGCTCTAACTCGAGATAAATCACCCTCATCAATATTGGCGAAGCTATCGAATAAAAGCGAAGCAACCACACAATTTAAAATAGAGTCACCTAAAAATTCCAAGCGCTCATTATGCAAAACACTGTGGCTACGGTGCGTTAAAGCTTGCTGCAATAAAGCTGCATTCTTGAATTGATGCCCCAATCTCTTTTGCAATAATTGTTCATTCATACGAGATCTGCTTATTCCTGCTTTTTGGGGACTGTCCCATTTTTTGCCGTTGTACCTTCATACTCCAGTAATAAACTAGCTGGTCCAAATAAAGGAATTTTTTTTGTATAAGCAAAGCTAACATCCATACTGCCATCACTAGTTTTTACAATGGAAAGATCCTTACCTGCAACCGCATCAAAATATCCAATCTCTGCTTGTTTATCAAATGCAATCTGTATTTCACGTACTGTCGCACCTGACTGTTTTGCTGACTGTATAGCTTTTTTGATAGACATAAATTCAATCACCGTTGGGGAAATTTTTATCCCTATCATTGCAATCATCCCAACGATAACCAGCATAAATATCAAACTAATAAACGTAATACCTAGCTGTCGGCCAAAGCGCTGATTTTTTATATTTTGCATAAGTATGCAACTCCACAAGTTATTAAAAACTGCCGATTCTTTTTGGATGACTAAAGTTCATCCAAATTACAAATGCTTTACCAACAATATTTTGATCTGGAACAAATCCCCAATAACGACTGTCAGCGCTGTTGTCTCGATTATCACCCATCATAAAATACTGATTTTCAGGTACCGTACACGCAAAACCGAAACTATCGTACGAGCATGACTCATGCTTTGGAAATTGGTCAGGGCTATCCACAAAAACTGGTTTCTGATCATCATTCAAAATGCTATGTTGTACGCCGGTCAAATTCTCACTAAATTGCTTAGAATACGTAAGTGTATCGTCTAAAAAATCTGGCATAGCCTCGTACGATAATGCTTTACCGTTAATTAATAAACGCTTGTTTTTATACACTATTCTATCGCCGGGTACGCCAACTACACGTTTAATATAATTTAGGCTGGTATCTTTTGGATATTTAAACACCATAATGTCCCCACGTTTAGGATCATTGATATTTAATATTTTCTTATCAATGATAGGTAAACGAATCCCATAAGTATATTTATTAACCAAAATCAAATCGCCAACAAATAATGTCGGCAACATTGATCCCGATGGTATTTTGAAAGGTTCATACAAAAAAGAGCGTAAAAAAAACACAAGCGCGATCACTGGAAAAAAACTACCAGAGTATTCCACCCAAGTAGGCTGCTTTAGCAAAGTCGACTCTAGTTCTAAGCGTCCACCCTCTTGCAAGCGAATCCCATCTGCAGTCAGTTTTGCATTACGCGCATCAAAACTCGCCAAAGCTTGATCTGCCTTCAATCGTCGTTGCTTAGCCCACACAAACATGTCGAGAAACCAGATGATTCCGGTTGTTATCATCAATACAAAAAGAATTAATGCAAAGTTACCTAAAATTGATTGAAAACTCATTTATCTTCCACTTGTAAAATTGCCAAAAATGCTTCTTGTGGGATTTCCACAGAGCCGACTTGTTTCATTCGCTTTTTGCCCGCTTTTTGCTTTTCTAATAATTTCCGCTTACGACTGATATCGCCACCGTAACATTTGGCCAAAACGTTTTTACGTAAGGCTTTAACGTTTTCACGTGAAATGATGTTAGCGCCAATGGCAGCTTGAATAGCTACGTCAAACATTTGCCTTGGGATAAGTTCACGCATTTTGGCAGCGACCGCCCGACCACGATACTGACTGTTCGCCCTATGAACAATAATTGCTAGCGCATCTACTTTCTCGCTATTAATCAACATATCCACTTTAACAACATCTGCCGCACGGTATTCTTTAAACTCATAATCCATAGAGGCATAACCACGGGATGTTGATTTCAGTCTATCAAAGAAGTCCAGCACAATCTCTGCCATGGGCATTTCGTATGTCAATTTGACTTGCCTGCCGTGATAGTTCATGTCAAGTTGCACGCCACGTTTTGACGTGCACAAAGTAATTACTGCACCGACATACTCTTGCGGCATATAAAGATTGACGGTGACGATAGGTTCGCGTATTTCTTCAGTTCTTGAAGGCTCGGGCATTTTTGACGGATTATCTACCATCAAAATACTACCATCTGCCATTACGACCTCATAAATAACGGTCGGGGCGGTGGTGATCAAGTCCATGTCGAACTCGCGCTCCAAACGCTCTTGCACAATCTCCATGTGCAACAAACCTAAAAATCCGCAACGAAATCCAAATCCAAGCGCCTGAGAAACTTCTGGCTCATACATTAAGGCTGAGTCATTGAGCTTTAACTTCTCCAGAGAGTCACGCAATGCATCATATTGATTTGCCTCCACTGGAAATAAACCCGCAAACACTTGTGGCTGTACTTCTTTAAAGCCTGGCAAAGGCTCTTTAGCAGCTTTGCCTACAATCGTAATGGTGTCGCCAACCTTGGCTGACTTAAGCTCTTTAATACCAGCGATAATAAAACCAACTTGCCCAGCCGACAACTCAGTGCGGGACAAAGATTTCGGCGTAAAAACTCCGACACTTTCGACTAGATGTTGCGCCTCTGTAGCCATGAATAAAATTTTATCTTTTGGTCGTAAAGTACCATTAACTATACGTACCAACATCACGACACCAACGTAGTTGTCAAACCAGGAATCGACAATCAAGGCTTGCAAAGGGGCATCTGGATCTCCCTTTGGCGGGGGAACTTTAATAATTAAAGATTCTAAAACAGCCTGAACGCCCAAGCCTGTTTTTGCCGAGCAGTGAACTGCGTCGCTGGCATCAATCCCTATGACTTCTTCAATTTCATTAATCGCATTGTCTGGGTCTGCTGACGGCAAATCAATCTTATTCAGGACTGGCACAACCTCTACACCTAATTCGATCGCGGTATAGCAATTTGCTACTGTTTGAGCTTCCACCCCTTGCGATGCGTCTACGACTAATAGAGCACCCTCGCAAGCCGACAAAGAACGACTTACTTCGTAACTAAAATCTACGTGTCCGGGGGTGTCGATCAGATTTAAATTGTATATTTTTCCGTCAAGAGACTTGTACTGCAATGCTGCTGTCTGAGCCTTGATGGTAATACCGCGCTCACGTTCTATATCCATAGAATCAAGAACTTGCGCTTCCATTTCACGGTCAGACAAACCACCACACAACTGGATAATTCGATCAGCAAGTGTTGATTTGCCATGATCAATATGGGCAATAATTGAAAAATTGCGGATGTTATTCATTAGGGAGAGGAAAGGCCTGTTAAAAAAAAGGCGCTCTGAGCCGGGCAATGGTCCCCAGGCGAGCGCCTCAATTTTGGGTTATGCAAAGCTACATTTTACCGGATTTTGTAAGGGAAAGCCCAAAAATCATGTTCAGGCAAGAAAGCAAAGGCCAAAAATACATTAAAAAATTAACAGTCAGCACATATATTTCCGCCTTTAACTATCTAACTGAGAATCTTTAAACGGTAACGATCCTAAGAAATTATCGTTTTTATTTTGTGATAAATTCCATTTTTTATCGTAATCAATTTTTGCAAGGTATAAACCATCCGGCATAAAAGTTGGTGCGGACAAACTACGATCACGACTCATCAACAAATGCTTTATCCAATCAGGCTCTTTTTTACCAATGCCTACAAAAAGTAAGGAACCAATAATATTGCGTACCATGTGATGTAAAAACGCACTGGCGCGCAAGGTAAAGATAAGCAAATCACCTTGCTGGCGTATTTGCACGTCATACATATGCTTTATTGGTGATTTAGCCTGACATGCGGCAGCACGGAAGACCGTAAAATCATGTTCGCCAAGCAGATAAGAAGTTGCCTCGCGCATCTTACTCACATCGAGCGGACGAAATACCCAGCCAGCTCGCTGCGCCCAAAGTGGGGAACGCACAGGATTATTGTAAAGAACGTAATGGTAAGTCCTTGCGTAAGCACTAAACCGAGCATGAAAATTATCTTGGGCATCAGGGTCATCAAATAGCACTTCAGTTGCCCAAAGAACAGCAATTGAATCTGGCAAAAATGCATTCACCCCATTCATCCAAGAATACATACTTCGATCTAACTCGGTATCAAAGTGAATTACTTGTTCAAGAGCATGAACACCTGCGTCAGTACGCCCAGCGCAAGTCGTCTTGAGAGGCGCTTTAGCAAAAGCAAATAGAGCCTTCTCCAGCGCGTCCTGCACCGTCTGACCGGATGGCTGAGTTTGCCAACCATGCCATCGGCTACCATCATACTGCACACCAAGAACAAGACGTTTCAATTCAAACTCACAAATTCAATTATTTAAAGAAAACATCAAGGTTTAGATAAAATGTAAGCAAACTATTAAAGAACGAAAAAGTAATTATTAGCATTAACAACTTCAATATACTACCTATACTTTTCTCAAAAAATCCCTGCTTACCCAATTAATATATAGACGAATAATTATACTCACCAGGAGTATACTAGGAAACTATACAAGCTAGCGACATCAGACCAGAAATTCTACTTTATCCTTTCAATCATCAAAACGAAAACGGGCGCCAACCAAAAGTTGCGCCCGCCGGGAAGTACCAATTAAATCAAGATAAATGCGTTAGCATTTCCTGTGCTTTAGCAATTTGGTCTCGTGTACCACCTTTTATTACTTCATCCAATAATTCGCGCGCTCCGTCTTTATCGCCGATCTCATGGTAGGCAACGGCAAGATCAAGCTTAGTTGCCATTTCTGCATTGTAAGATGGCGTCTCCGCGACGATCACGTCATGTGTATCCGGTTTAGATGACTCATTGTCGAGATCAAAATCAATTCCTGATAAATCAAACTCAAAAGCAGCAGGAGAAGTACTGGTTGTTTCGACCACATCACCAGTACTGACTTGAGAAACCGTTTCCTCGTGAGTTTCAACTGTATTATCACTGGCAGTTAATGACATTGAATCAAAAGAAACAATGTTGTCATGCTGCTTTGGATTTTGCTCAACTGGATTGATGTCTAAATCCAAAGGATCTGTCTTATTATCAGCATCTTGCTTTTCATTCGGATCAACTATCTTGGGTGTATCCGCTACGATTTCCTCTTCTAAATCATTACCAAGATCAAAATCAATTGAAGCAAAATCAACTACTTCTTGGTCTTCAGGAAAATCACTCTTAATTTTATCTGCGTTGCCCTTTGTACTCATAGGTAACTGAGGTGCATCAAATTCATGTTTCGGCTCTGATTCTGGCGTGTCCAAATCAAAATCCAAAGGCACCATTGCATCTTTGGTATCAACCATATTAAAGCTCATGCTTGTTTGATCTAAAGCAGGAGCGACAGGCTCACTATGCAGACCAGCAGCTGTATCTATAATGCTGATCGACTCCAACATATCGTGGGACAAAGAATTTGCCAGTAACGCGTCTGGATCCAAATCTTCTAATGGCTGGGTGCCAGAACCCAAGCCTGTTGCATTAGAATCAACCTGAGCTTTTCCACCTGCGTATAACGGATTATGAGGGTCTAATACAATTCCCATAGATGCAGCTTGCGCCCAATCATCACCATCACCGCTTGTCATTCCATACAATTCGCCAGCCAAACGCTCAAATGATTTCACATCTTTACGAGTGAAATAAATTTCGAGCAATTTAACTCTGACCGCATGTCTGTCGGGCTGAGTACGTAGTGCTTCTTTTAAAATCTCTTCGGCCTGGGAGTCACGTCCGTAGGCGATATACACATCAGCTTCAGCGACCGGATCAACCTCATTTGCATCCAATTGGCTAGCAGATGGCGCAAAGTTAGAGTTAAATACACTATTATTTGTATCAACACTCTGGCCGCCGGTCGATCCGAACATAGAATTAGCCTTCATACTCGAACCGGTCAAGATGCTATCTTCAAATTGCTGTAGGCTTTTCTTGCGGCGGTTAGAGTAAAAGCCGTATCCGCCTAATAGTGCAAGGATAGCAGCGATGGGATATACAAACCCACTGCTCATAATTCCATCAAAGATCCCTGGCTCAGGTGGTGGAGGTGGCGGAGGCGCAATTTTACGTTTGGGAGCTGGAGTTGGAGTTGCAGCAGTTGACGATGCTGGTACTAAAGCAGCTACAGTACTGGCTGCAACACTGTCAACAGCGGGGGAATTAATTGGTGCCACTGGGGCAGAAGTAGAAGCAGCCATCTTTTTCGCGGCGGCCTGTTTGTCACTCAAATCCTTGTCTTTTATTTGTAGTATTTTTTGCAAGCCTTCGACGTTTTTCTCCAACTCTTTGACCCGTGCATTCGCGTCTGCAATTGCTTTATCTTTGGCGAGTTTATCTTCCTCTGCTAGTACTTTACCAGTCGTAGATTTAGCTGACGCGCTTGGAGTAGCTTTAGATAATTTCAATTTATCTAATGCTTCATTGGTAGCGGTCGGCACCTCTTTTACTTTAGCCGTAATCACTCCGCTGGCTGTTTGCTTCGGCGCAACTACTTTTTCAGCAGGTGCTCTTTCTACTTGACCAGCCAACTTGTTTCTATAAGCACTAAAATCAGCAGCATGTGCCATAACCGTAGAGTGTGCATCGCCGGAGGAAATAGAGCGGCTTGCATCTACATCAGGAATAGACAGAATTTGCCCGGACTTCAGGCGGTTCATGTTGTTCCCCGCAAACGCTTGTGGATTTGCCTTATACAAGCTAACAAGCATCTGATCTAGCGAAACGCCATCACTCTTATATGCGCCTGCTATTTTGCTTAATGTGTCTCCCATTTTGACTTGATAGTCACCAGACGATTTAGCGGGAACACTCGATTCATTTTTTAGTCCGGTTACTTTCTTATCTCTCGCTCGCGCGGTGTTTATCGAACCAGTATCAGCCTTACTTTGCACGGATGTTTGATTGGAGCTAGATTGTGTAGCACCTGGCACGTTGACCGGATTGGCAACCTGAGCTGACTGACTATTTCTCAATTCTGCAGGATCCAACAAAAATGTGTATTCACGCAACAACTTACCATTGCTAGAGTTTAGTTCTAACAACATATCCACAAACGGTTCATTCATGGCCTGATTTGAGCTAACACGGATGACATATCCCGATCCACGTTGCTCAACGCTAAAGCGCAGAGATAATAATGCCGGGTTTAAATCGATGCTTGCTTGGCGAAATGCATCAGCAGAAGCTAACTTCGGCACTAGCGAACCAATTTCATCTTTGTTCGGTGATGTTAATTCGATCTCAGCACGTAGTGGCTGCCCCAGAGCAGATAACACCGTCAACTTGCCAAGACCTGTAGCGTTTGCGCTGGAGAACATGAACAAAGTTGAGGCTACCGCTGTACCCAGCACTTTGCGTCCGAGAGAGATCATCGGTAAGCGTTTATGGTTATGCATTTTATAGGACATATTTGGGAAATTTGACAGATCCAGTTAGCGATAGCAATCGTAATAAATTTTGGATGAATGCATCATATTGTCTCAAGATAACATTACAAAATTAGCGCTATAAGCTTAACTCGATTTGCAACTATGGTAAATACATTAAGAAGCCAAACCATTTCCAATTTAGATAAATCGTTGTTGCAGTTTGACAATCAAGTCATAAAAGCACCAAATATGGGGAAAAAAACAAAAAGGAATGAAAAATCATTCCTTTTTTAACAACGACAATGAAAACTGTTGAGTTAATCGGCAATCAAAATACGTAGCATGCGGCGCAAAGGTTCTGCCGCACCCCACAATAATTGATCGCCGACTGTAAACGCCGATAAATACTCACCGCCCATTTGCATTTTGCGCAAACGCCCGACCGGAATTGTCAGACTACCAGTAACGGCGGCAGGTGTTAAATCACGCATAGAAGCAACACGTTCATTAGGGACAATTTTAACCCACTGATTATTCTGGGCAATGATGTCGTTGATCTCATCCAGCGGTACATCTTTCTTCAACTTGATTGTCAAGGCTTGCGAATGACAACGCATTGCGCCAACACGAATACATAGACCATCAACTGGAATTGGCGCCGAACCAAAAGCTGCGCCCTTACCCAAAATCTTGTTAGTTTCTGCGCCTGCTTTCCACTCTTCTTTAGAAACGCCATTCCCCAGATCTTTATCAATCCACGGAATCAAATTACCAGCTAACGGAACGCCAAATTGCCTCGTTTCATCATCAGTAAAAGAGTGCTGTTTAGCCAGCACTTTACGATCAATTTCTAAAATTGCCGCTGCGGGATTATCGAGCAACGCCTTTACTTCAGCGTTAATACTGCCAAACTGAGTCAAGAGCTCACGCATGTGCTGCGCACCGCCACCAGAGGCCGCCTGATAAGTCATTGAGGACATCCAATCGACCAAATCATGCTGAAACAGACCACCCAGGCCCATCAACATACAAGACACAGTGCAGTTACCGCCAATGTAGTTTTTAACTCCTCGATTCAATGCAGACTTAATCACGTCCAGATTGACTGGATCGAGCACGATCACAGCATCATCTTCCATACGCAAACTAGAAGCTGCATCAATCCAATAACCATTCCAGCCAGCCGCACGTAATTTGGGAAAAACTTCCGTCGTATACTCGCCACCTTGGCAGGTAATAATAATGTCGCACTTCTTCAATGCATCAATATCATTTGCGTCTTTTAATGTCTTTTCATTCGTTGCCATTGCAGGAGCCGTGCCACCTGTATTGGAAGTTGAAAAAAACACTGGTTCGATGTGAGCGAAATCACCCTCTTCCTGCATACGCTGCATTAAAACCGAACCTACCATTCCACGCCAACCTACCAGACCAACTAGTTTCATCATCTTTCCCTAAAATTTGCGGGCAACGCCTGCTGATTGATATACTTACTACACTTATTCAAGTGCTTTAACTACTGCATTACCCATCTCGACCGTTCCAACTTTCGTCGTTCCTGGCTCATAAATATCTGGAGTTCTCAGACCTTGAGATAAGACATTCTTAACCGCACTCTCAATACGATCCGCCTGATCGGCTTTGCCAAATGAGAAACGTAACATCATTGCAGCAGACAAAATAGTCGCTAAAGGATTGGCAACACCTTTGCCCGCGATATCAGGTGCAGAGCCATGCGATGGCTCATACAAGCCTTTGTTATTTGCATCCAACGATGCGGAAGGCAACATTCCGATTGAGCCAGTCAACATTGCCGCTGCATCGGACAAAATGTCGCCAAACATGTTGCCTGTAACGATCACATCAAATTTTTTCGGTGCGCGTACTAATTGCATTGCCGCGTTATCGACATACATATGATCTAGCGCGACGTCTGGATATTCTTCATGAACATCCGTGACGATGTCTTTCCAGAACTGGAACGTCTCAAGCACATTTGCCTTATCCACGCTGGTCAAACGTTTTGAACGCTTTTGCGCGGCTTGAAAAGCGACATTAGCAATGCGGCGGATTTCTCCCTCGGCATAGCGCATCGTATCGAAACCTTCGCGCTGGCCTTTGAAAGGACCATCTGGACATTCCCGCACACCACGAGGCTGTCCAAAGTAAATGTCGCCGGTCAATTCCCGAATAATCAGAATATCCAGACCCGAAACTATTTCAGGCTTTAGAGTAGAAGCTCCCGCTAATTCAGGATATAAAATTGCCGGTCTCAGATTTGCAAACAGACCGAGATTTTTACGCAAACCAAGAATTGCCTGCTCAGGACGCAAAGCGCGCTCTAAAGTATCGTATTTCCAGTCACCTACTGCGCCAAACAACACCGCATCAGCTTCCAATGCCAGTTTGAGCGTAGCCTCTGGTAAAGGATGCCCGCTTGCCTCAAAGCCGGCGCCACCGACTGATGCAGTTTCCATTTCAAATGATTCACCCAACACATTTAAAACTCTGACTGCTTGCTCGACTATCTCAGGACCGATGCCATCACCTGGCAAAATTGCTATTTTCATGTTCTATTCATTTCAATAAATCGTCGCATTACGATTCGATTAGATCGTATTCGCTAACCAAGGCTGCATCGCGATATGCCGCTCTTCAAATGCACGAATTTTGTCCGCCTGGCGCAAAGTCAATCCGATGTCGTCAAGCCCGTTCAACAAACAATATTTGCGGAAAGTATCGACTTCAAATGGATAGCTGACAATGCCATTAGACGTTGTCACAACCTGCTTCTCAAGATCAACGATCAACCGAAAGCCAGGAAAAGCTTTGACTTCATTAAATAACTGATCAACTTGCTGCTCACTCAAAACGATTGGAAGCAAACCATTTTTAAAGCAATTATTAAAGAAAATATCGGCAAAACTTGGCGCTATCACTGCACGAAAACCGTATTGATCTAAGGCCCACGGTGCATGCTCACGCGAAGAACCGCAACCAAAATTTTTTCGCGTCAGTAAAATTGAGGCGCCTTGATAACGTGCTTGATTCAATACAAACTCTGGATTGAGCGGACGCTTGCTATTGTCCATACCAGGCTCACCATGATCCAGATAACGCCATTCATCAAACAGATTAGGGCCAAAACCGCTACGCTGAATTGACTTCAAAAACTGCTTTGGAATAATGGCATCAGTATCGACATTCGCTCTGTCCATCGGCGCGACAAGACCATCAAGCACGGTAAATTTTTCCATCATTATTTTCTGCCAGCATCCTCAACGACTTCACCTGCTTTTTTTACATCTTTACCAATACCTTGGACGGTATTGCAAGCAGCTAAAACGACTACGCAAATGGCGAGAGTGAATAATTTTTTCATGTATGTTCCTCAGAAATAAAATTAGCGCAAAGCGCGGACATCAACAAAATGACCTGCAATACCGGCGGCTGCCGCCATTGCAGGAGAGACCAAATGAGTACGACCACCCTGCCCCTGGCGACCTTCAAAATTACGATTCGATGTCGAAGCACAACGTTCACCCGGCTCCAAACGATCCGCATTCATTGCGAGACACATCGAGCATCCCGGCTCACGCCACTCAAAACCAGCATCACGGAAAATCTTATCCAAGCCTTCCCGTTCTGCCTGATCCTTGACCAAGCCAGAGCCTGGAACAACCATCGCCAACTTTACATTGGATGCACGGAATTTTCCACGCACTATAGCGGCAGCGGCACGTAAATCTTCAATGCGAGAGTTAGTGCAAGAGCCAATAAATACTTTGTCGATACGGATATCTTCAATCGCGGTGTTTGGCTTCAAGGCCATGTAAATCAGCGCTTTTTCCATCGCATCGCGTTTTACAGCGTCTTTTTCCTGATCTGGATCTGGGACGCGACCATCGACAGCGACAACCATTTCTGGAGAAGTTCCCCAAGTGACTTGTGGCTTAATCTCTGCCGCATTTAAGGTAACGACCATGTCAAACTTTGCACCAGCATCGGTATGCAGAGTACGCCAGTATTCAACTGCACGATCCCAATGCGGACCTGCAGGAGAAAACGGACGACCTTTGACATAATCAATCGTGGTTTGATCAACGGCAATCATGCCAGCGCGGGCGCCAGCTTCAATCGCCATATTACAGACGGTCATGCGACCTTCCATCGACAAACTACGGATTGTTGAGCCAGCAAACTCAATCGCATAACCAGTACCTCCGGCCGTACCAATTTTGCCAATGATGGCGAGGACAATATCTTTTGCGGTCACGCCAGCCGGCATCGCACCATCGACTTGCACCAGCATGGCTTTGGATTTTTTAGCAATGAGTGTTTGTGTGGCTAACACATGCTCAACTTCTGAGGTGCCAATGCCGTGCGCCAGGCAAGCAAATGCGCCGTGGGTCGATGTATGAGAATCACCACACACCACCGTCATACCTGGCAAAGTCGCACCTTGCTCTGGACCGATCACATGCACGATCCCTTGACGCTTGTCATTCATACCAAAATACGTCAAGCCGTATTGCTTTGCGTTGGCATCCAGCGTTTCTACTTGCAGGCGAGAAGTCGGGTCATCAATGCCATTGATGCGGTTAGTGGTTGGCACGTTGTGATCCGCGACTACCAGATTCGCGGACAATCGCCAAGGCTGGCGCCCAGCGATTTTTAGCCCTTCAAAAGCTTGCGGGCTGGTGACTTCGTGAAGTAAATGGCGGTCAATATACAAAATTGCGGTGCCATCATCGTCCTCATTGACGATATGGGATTCCCAAAGTTTGTCGTAAAGCGTTTTAAGCATGATGTTGAAACCTGATATGAGATACGTGAGCCTGCAACGCGCGTAAGAAGCCGGATAATCCTTTTGGGATTAGCGCAAATCAAAGGAGCAGGGAAATACGAAGTTTCGTGCGGTCTGGCCAGATCAACGACACAACAATTGACAGGAAACCGGTGCAATATGCACTACTCAGGTGATTTGCAGTCGACTCAGGTGAAATCGGAGAGACTCTTATGCAAGATTTGCTTCAGATTATGCCACAATTGTGCAACGCAGAACCATACTGCGCATCAATTTAAGGCATACGTTTTTCCATAGAAAAATAGAAAATATTAAATTAAAGCCAAACTTTCACCGGATAATCGGAGAGAAATAAAGAAATTTCCATTTTTTATTCTGTTGAGCTGATTCGTGAAAATCTAACTGCATCACCACAAAACATCTACAGAATATTTTCAATACTCCTACCCAGTAAAATTAATTGTCCATAGATTATCTGGTCAATAACCATCGTTAGTGGCTATACTCCCCATAAAACTGTAGAGTCGTATCAAATCACATCATAGCAATATTTATGAATGCCTAACATCAGCGCATTGTGCACGATGCCTTAAAGCATGATCCATCAATACCAGCGCCAGCATCGCCTCAGCAATCGGTGTGGCACGGATACCAACACAGGGATCATGCCGGCCAAAAGTTTCCACCATCACTGGGTTGCCGTCCTTATCAATCGAACGACGTGGTGTACGAATAGACGATGTGGGCTTAATCGCAATCGAAACCGTAATATCTTGCCCGGTTGAAATCCCCCCTAAAACACCACCAGCGTTATTACCGACAAACCCCTCAGGCGTCAGTTCGTCGCCATGCTCGGAACCACGCTGGGCAACGCACTTAAAACCAGCACCAATCTCTACGCCCTTAACTGCATTAATCCCCATCATAGCGTAAGCGATTTCTGCGTCCAATTTATCGTAAATTGGCTCTCCCAAACCAACCGGGACGCCGCTCGCTACCACATCAATCCGCGCACCGATCGAATCACCGTCTTTACGTAAGGCGTCCATGTAATCCTCTAGCTGTGTAATTAAAGCCGGATTATTGTTGGGCGCAAAGAAAGGGTTATCAGACACATGCGCCCACGATTCAAACGGGATCACGATATCGCCCAATTGACTCATTCCACCTTTAAAGGTCGTACCATACTGTTGAAAAAGCCACTTTTTGGCAATAGCTGCGGCACCGACCACGGGAGCAGTCAAGCGTGCAGAAGAACGACCGCCGCCGCGTGGATCGCGGATGCCGTATTTATTCCAGTAGGTAAAGTCGGCGTGTCCGGGGCGAAAAGTCTCGGTAATGTTGCCGTAATCCTTGCTGCGCTGGTCTTGGTTGCGGATCAATAGACCAATCGGTGTACCTGTCGTTTTACCTTGATACACACCAGACAAAATTTCTACCGTATCTGGCTCCTGCCGTTGCGTGACATGGCGCGATGTGCCCGGTTTGCGACGATCTAATTCAGGCTGTATATCCAGCTCTGACAACTCAAGCCCCGGAGGGCAACCATCAATTACACAACCGATTGCAGGGCCATGTGACTCACCAAAAGTCGTCACAGTGAACAGTGTTCCAAATGTATTACCAGACATAATATTTGCAGGATTTGTTTCGAAATTGCCTTGATTTTAACAGCGATGACGGCGTAAGAGTCGCTTTCGGGTAAGGCATTCGCGAGGAAAAGTACGTAAATCTCGACACAAAATTTGGTTTTATGAATTTTGTCCACATAAGTCGAGAAATATTTGTACGTCTTGTTTTATACTGACTCAATACAACAAATCCGACTTGGCTGTTTGATCATTTAATGCGATAGTTCACGTAAAGTTACAATCAAAGAAAGTAATACACGTAGCAATATATAAATCCTTTCTTGGAGTCGCACCTCAGATGAATGCAATGATCCACTCTTCCGAAGATGATCTGGTTTTTCTGGATGAACCAGAGGCTAGTGATGCTTCGGCAGTGAGCAAGCTTCACCCAACATGGCGCATTATGATCATCGATGATGATCCTGATGTCCATTCAGCGACGACATTTGCGCTCGGCAGCCTGGAGATTCAGCACCGGCCGCTTAGTTTCTTACATGCATACTCGGCTGCAGAGGCACGTGACATTCTCCAGAGCGAAACTGATATAGCGATTATTCTGCTTGATGTCGTAATGGAACAAGAAGACGCCGGCCTGCAACTCGTTAGTCATATCAGAAAAACCTTAGGCTTATCCGACGTGCGGATTATCTTACGCACCGGACAACCTGGTTACGCACCTGAGATTGATGCGATCCGCGACTACGACATCAATGATTACAAAACCAAATCAGAGCTGACACGCACCAAGCTATACACTGCCGTTACATCAGCAATTCGTTCCTATGAACAAATCTGTGCCATCAGTTCCAGCCGCCGAGGATTAGAACTCATCATTAATGCCAGTACGGAGTTAATGGCGTTGCAGGGCTTACAAAATTTCGCGCTTGGGGTTTTAACACAAATATCTGGTTTGCTAGGTGGACATCCTGAGGGCTTTGTTTGCGCTCAACAGGGTGGAAATCCTGAAAATGAATTACTCGTTATTGCAACAACCTTTTCTTTTAACGAATGGATTGATCGCCCCTTAGGTGACGTCGCCCAAGAAAGTGTGCATGCCATTGTGCAGCGTTCTATGCAAGGACGTAGCAATCTGTATGAACCTGAATCGACCACACTTTATTTTAGTAATGTCGCGGATCGGGATCTGACTGTCTACCTGAATAAAGGTCTTGATCTTAATGACATGGATAAACGGCTGCTGGAAGTGTTCTGCAGCAACGTCTCCGTTGGCCTAGATAATGTCATGCTGACCTCGCGCTTGCACAGCTATGCGTTTTACGATCCTCTGACTGGCTTAGCCAATCGCTTAAAGTTATTGCAAACGTTGAATGAAACCTTGCAATCGCCACTCAAAAAACAAAGTGCATTGTCCTTAATTGACATTGACCATTTTGCAGAAACCAATGATGCGCTTGGTCACCAGTTTGGCGACATGTTGCTATGCGCTGTCGCGCAACGGCTGACAAAACATTTTGGTAACGATTGTCAGCTAGCACGCGTAGGCAGCGATACTTTTGCGCTACTAGGTGATGAAGAAATGGTCTGCCCTGATGCGATTTTGGCGCTCTTCCACCCTCCTGTTCAAGTTGACCGCCAAGATGTACAGTTGTCAGCAACAATTGGTTTAGTCGCCCTCGGCGATTACGATGGCGACGGATCAGAGGCACTAAAAGATACTAATATTGCATTAAAACGTGCCAAATCACATCAACGCGGTGGGTTTGTCTATTTCACCAGAGATATGGGAGTAGAAATCCGCGAACGTGTTCGTCTGATGCATGCTTTACGCTCTGCGTTTGAGAGCGAAAAACTATTCTTGGTATTCCAACCGCAAGTCGATATGCGTAATGGTCGGGTAGTTGGCGCGGAAGCTCTGTTACGCTGGAAGACCGATGAAGGTAAATTTATCCCTCCCGATCAATTTATTCCGATTGCCGAATATTCTGGCTTGATCGTTGATATTGGTGAATGGGTTTTGCGTACGGCGTGCCACGAACTCGTCCATCTGCGCAGTCTAGGTTACGAAGATTTCCAAATGGCGATTAACGTATCTCAAGCACAGTTTTCTCACCCGCTGTTTATGCAGTCCTTGCACAATGCATTGGCTGATACCAAAGCGCCGCCAGAGAGAATAGAACTAGAAATCACCGAATCCATGGCGATGAAAGACCCTGAACTGCTGATCAAAACGCTGTATCAAATCAAACAGTTAGGGATCAAAGTATCGATTGACGATTTCGGCACGGGATTCTCATCTCTAAGTCACTTACAAAAACTTGATGTAGACAAACTGAAGATCGATCGCGCCTTCGTCAACGAAATACAAGAAAATTCTGGTGACGGCAGTATCGCCAAGATGGTCGTGCAATTAGGACAAAGTCTGGAGCTTTCTATCATTGCCGAGGGTGTAGAAAGCGAAATGCAAGCACAAACCTTAATGTCGTTTGGCTGTCATTTGGCGCAGGGTTATTACTATGCAAAACCTATGACCAAGCAGGATTTACATCCTTGGTTAGAAAATCAAAAGCAATTAGTAAAAAATACTTAGTTCCGTTTACTAGGTCTGCTGATATCAAATTATTTCAATAGTGGCGCAGTCAGGTGATCATACAGATCACTGATATGTGCCACTTTCTTATTTAATTACTTATTTAATTACTTCATTGATTTTTACCGACCATCATGATCATTTTAAAATGCTGCTCATTACTTTTATTATCTAAATAAAAACTTACATCACTCTTATGATCACGAACAGCAATGAGCTTCATCAACAATCTTCATAGCAGGTAAGACATCATTTTTTCGCTATATCTTGAAAAACATACTGTTGCTCCTGCACACTAAGCTCACTTTTACTGATTCTGTCCCAGTTTATTTGCAGACTGTCGCAAGCCTGTAGCGATCGCTCCAGCATTTCTCTAAAGTCACAACATGCCATATAAAACATTATCTTTGCTACCAAGCTAATCAGCCAATATCAGTTAGTAGAAATAAGATAACTTAGAGAGAAATTCATCATGAACCCGAATACACTTCAAACAAGTAAAGAGTTTGCTACTAGTTTTTTACGCTGGCTCAGCAAGGCTTTTGACAAAACTGCCGCTTGGGTAACGCAATTGTCCTGGTGGAAGTTTTTCTTATTCGCCATCGTCACAATGATCGCGGGTGCGATCCTTCAAGATAATCTTTTTAGTTCTGAAGAGAGTGTTGTCGTCACTAAGAAAAAAGCAGCGAAAAAAGCGAGTAAATCCAAAGCAATTAGCGACGGCGATACCAATATTGAGATTGATGGGACTGGTATCCATATCCGCAAAAACAAAACCGATGGTGATGGCAAACAAATTGAGATCGATGAGAATGGCATTCGCGTTTTAAACGGCAATAGCAGCACACCAACAGAACCTGCTGCGCCGGTCGCACCAGCAGAAAGTGCCGCCTCTGAAGCCTCAGCCGCAGCACCTGCTGCACCTGCAGCACCAATCATCAGTAAAAATGGGCAAGATGATATTCACATCAAGCTACCGCCAGAGGTCGCACAGGAAATCAGCAATGATATTGAAGATGCCGTTGCCGACGCTGCGGATGAAGAGGTAAAGAGTTATCAGAAAAAATCATCCAAATGGTTTATCAACTTTGTGATGTTATTGATTTTTGGCCTGCTTGGTATGAAGGCGTTAATGGGTGGGAAAGTCCGAGCGGAAGAAAAGGCCAAACAAGCCAATGCCTCTGCTGAGCGTGAATCATTGCTGCGTCAGGTTAGCGAGGCACAGATGCAAATGATGCAAGCGCAAGTCGAACCGCACTTCTTATTTAACACGCTGGCATCGGTAGAATATTTGATTGAAACCGACCCGCCTCGCGCAGCAGCGATGCAACGCAGCTTGATCTCTTACTTGCGCGCTGTCTTGCCACAAATGCGCGAAAACGCCGCAACAACCAATTTGGGACGCGAGGCGGATATGGTCAGGTCTTATCTGGATCTATTAAAAATGCGGATGGAAGAACGATTAGAGGTTGACTTCATCATGCCAGAAGGATTGCGCAGCGCCTCTTTCCCGCCGATGATGTTGCAGTCGCTGGTTGAGAATGCGATTAAGCATGGGTTAGAGGTCAAAGCCGAAGGTGGCACGATTCGCTTCCATGCAGAAGTAGCGCACAACAAATTGCGGGTATCGGTATCAGATAACGGATTGGGCTTTGGTGCAATGCCGAGTAACGGCACGGGCTTAGGTTTGCAAAATATTCGTGAGCGTCTGAAACTTATTTACAAAGAAAAAGGGCAAATGATCATTACACCTAATCAACCGACAGGCGTTTGCGTTACTATAGAAATCCCTTATGAGTTAGCCAACTAAACGGAATTGACGAACTATGCCAACCGATATGCCAACCGCCATAATCGCCGACGATGAAAGACTGATGCGCGACCAGTTAAGGTCACGCCTAGAACAAGTCTGGCCAGAATTGCAGATTCTCGATGAAGCCAAAAATGGCGAAGAAGCTGTGCAGTTAGTAGAAACATTACAGCCTGACTTTGCCTTTCTCGATATTCGCATGCCTGCAAAAACAGGCTTAGAAGCCGCTAAAGAAATTGGCAACAAAGCGCATATCGTATTTATCACTGCTTATGATCAATATGCAATAGAGGCGTTTGATCATGGCGCAGTCGATTATGTGCTGAAGCCAGCGGATGTAGAGCGGCTGACGCGCACCGTAGAGCGATTAAAAACGCGACTACATAGCCAAGCCGAGCCTAATGACATGAGCAATATGCTGGCGCAATTAGCCAAGCAGATGGGAATCGGCAAACAGAGTTATTTGCAATGGATACAAGCATCTATTGGTCAAGAATTACGTTTGATCCCGGTCGAAGAAATTTTGTTTTTTCAATCAGACGAAAAATACACCCGGGTACAAACAGCAAGCTACGAGGCATTGATCCGGAAGCCCGTGCGCGATCTGGCGGAAGAGCTGGACCCTGCCCTGTTTTGGCAAATTCATCGGGCAACCCTGGTCAATGCCAAAGCGATTTCTGGCGTAGTGCGCGACATGAGGGGACGGCATCTAGTGCAAGTCAAAGGACTAACAGAGAAGCTGGAAGTCAGTCGTAGCTTTGTGCATCTGTTTAAACAAATGTAAGCGAATAGCGGCGATCAGATCAACAAACGGTACGCAGTTGAAAAAAGCCTGATAAACGTGATGCCTGTCAGGCTTTTTAATATACTACCCCTGTGTATATTTAATCGTCCAGAAGAAATATGGACGATAAGGCATATTTACCAAAAAACAGGGGGAGTATCTATAATATGTGTCGTCCGACCCACCATGCAATCGCGGCGACAAAGGCAGAGGCAGGTATAGTCAAAATCCAGGCCCAGACAATATTACTAGCAACACCCCAACGCACTGCAGACATCTTTTGGGCAGAACCCACGCCCACAATCGCACCAGTAACAGTGTGTGTCGTGGAGACAGGAATGCCCATGGCGGTGGCAAAAAATAAGGTCGCAGCGCCTGCTGTCTCTGCACAAAAACCGCCTACAGGTTTTAACTTTGTAATTTTTTGTCCCATAGTTTTGACAATGCGCCATCCGCCAAACAAAGTCCCCATACCGATCGCGGTATAACAACAGATAATCACCCAGAGCGGTGGCGAAGTATCTGCTTGTGCAGAATAACCGGCAGAGATCAGCAGCATCCAGATGATACCCATGGTTTTTTGAGCGTCGTTACCGCCATGCCCCAGGCTAAACATGGAAGCGGATAAAAGCTGCAAACGACGAAACCATTTATCAACCTTCATCGGCGTCGATTTAACGAACAACCACGACACCAATAACATCATTAAAGAACCGAGAAAAAACCCCAACAGAGGAGACACAACGATAAACACGATCGTCTTGATCAAGCCAGCAGAAATTAATGCACCAGTGCCCGCTTTAGCTACCGCCGCACCAACCATACCACCGATTAATGCATGCGATGAGGACGATGGAATACCAAAATACCAGGTCACAAAATTCCAAAAAATCGCCCCGACTAATGCGCCAAAAATCACATAATGATCAACTACACTGGGATCGATCGTACCTTTACCGATCGTGGTTGCAACAGTCAATGGAAAAACTACAATGGCGAGCACATTAAAAAATGCCGCCATCGCGACTGCTTGCTGAGGCTTTAATACGCCGGTAGAAACAACGGTAGCAATAGCATTCGCTGCATCATGAAAGCCATTCATAAAATCAAATAACAGAGCTAGCACCACCAGAAATATGATGAGGTATAGGCTCATATGGAAGGTTTGCATGGGAATCACTTCTCTTTTAAGCACTCTCGGAGCTGAGAGTTAATACTAATAAAACGACAGGCAAGTTAAATGCTTAGATACTGCCGATACACATATTTGTAGCATCTAAACTAGCAGAGCAATATCTTGCCAGTTTCATCGTTACGCGTTTTCGACAATAATGCCTTCAATAATATTGGCGACGTCTTCGCAACGATCTGTCACGGTTTCCAGAATCTCGTAAATCGCTTTCAATTTAATCAGATTACGGACATCCGGTTCATCACGGAATAATTTAGACATCGCGGCGCGCATGACGTGATCTGCATCGGATTCTAAGCGATCAATCTCTTCGCAGATCAACAAAATCTCGCGGGAGTTTTTCATGTTATTAAGGAGTCCGACTGCAGCTTTTACCTTTTCAGCGCAAGCTAGACATAGCTCAGCTAACCGTTTGGCCTCTGGCGTAATCTCACGGACGTCATATAAAGAGATTGTTTGTCCGGCATCTTCCAGCAAATCCAAAATATCATCCATGCGGGTAATCAGCTGGTGGATATCGTCACGGTCCAGCGGCGTGATGAAGGTTTTATGCAATAACTCAATCGTGTTGTAGGTGACTGTATCGGCCTGTTTTTCTATACCCTCAATTGCATGTACACGGTGCTCAAGGTCATCAAAATTGGTCATCAAGGCGACCATTTCTTTGGCACCTTTAACGCATAATTCTGCATGCTGGTTAAAGAGCTCAAAAAATTTACCCTCAGTGGGCATCAATCGTCCAAACATATTGTTCTCGCTAGAAGTAAAAATACTGAAATCGCTCCAGATCAAAAAGAAGAATCTGATTAGTCTGGATACTGCTAAATAGTCGTACGACTATTCGTTGTCACCGTAAATAGACAGTGAGCCTGTGTAATTATCGAACTTAGTGTATTCGCCCAAAAAGGTTAAGCGAACACTGCCAATAGGACCATTACGCTGTTTACCGATAATGATCTCGGCAGTACCTTTATCTGGAGAGTCCGGGTTATAAACCTGATCACGGTAGATAAATAGAATGACGTCAGCATCTTGCTCAATCGCGCCAGACTCCCGCAAATCGGACATTACCGGACGTTTATTCGGCCTTTGCTCCAACGAACGATTGAGCTGAGAGAGTGCGATTACTGGGCACTGCAACTCTTTTGCTAAACCTTTTAAGCTGCGGGAAATTTCGGATATTTCTGTCGCACGGTTTTCACCTGCAGTGTTACCTGACATCAGTTGCAAGTAATCGATAATAATCAAACCCAGTTTGCCACATTGACGTGACAAACGACGCGAGCGAGCGCGCAATTCAATTGAACTCAGCGCAGGCGTCTCATCAATATATAACTGCGCGTCGTTCATTTTTTGAATCGCATGGGTCAGGCGCGGCCAATCTTCATCGACCAACCGACCTGTACGCAGTCGGTGTTGGTCCAAGCGACCGACAGAGCCAAGCATACGCATGGCTAATTGAGCGCCACCCATTTCCATCGAAAACACAGCGACTGGCAAACCACTTTCAATTGCGACGTTTTCACCGATATTGATAGAGAACGCCGTTTTACCCATTGATGGGCGACCTGCAACAATGATCAAATCACCAGGTTGCAAACCGGAAGTCATCCGATCCAGATCCGTAAAGCCCGTTGGTACGCCGGTGATGTCGCTCGTGTGATCGCGGTTATACAACTCATCAATTCGCTCAACCACTTGTGTAAGCAAAGGTTGAATAGCAGTGAAGCCTTGAGCGCCACGGGAGCCCTCCTCTGCAATCGCAAAGATTTTAGACTCTGCCTCATCCAGCATTTGCTTTACTTCTTTGCCTTGCGGATTAAAGGCATTACCAGCGATTTCGTCAGATACTGAAATCAATTTGCGCAATACACCCCGGTCACGCACAATTTCGGCATAACGACGAATATTTGCGGCGGAGGGAGTATTTTGTGCTAGCGCATTTAAATACGTCAATCCACCAGCGTCGTCTGCTTTATTCAGGCCAGTCAATGCCTCGTAGACAGTAATAACGTCGGCGGGCTTAGTCGCGTTAATCAGCTTAACAATGGCCTGAAAAATAATCCTATGGTCATATCGATAAAAATCATCCTCGCGGATAAAGTCAGCGATTCTATCCCACGCAGCATTATCTAATAGTAAGCCGCCCAAAACAGATTGCTCGGCTTCGATGGAATGTGGCGGGACGCGAATGGAATCTAATTGCGGATCGGAAGGTGCTTTCATGGCGCGCATTATACCTTTTTATTCAATATCGAAATCAACAGAACATGCCTTAATGAAATACATAACTCTGACCATTTATTACTAAGATAACAGGCACAGCCGCTATTAAAAAATAGTAAATACCATTTATGCTGCAAGCTTTAAAATACCAAATTAATTAAATCAATACCTGACTGCCAAGAGTAATTGATCGCTCAATCTTAACGACGTAAACGTTAAAAAGCCGGGCGAACCCGGCTTTTTTAATGCTATGCAACTAAAACTTAAGCGTGCTCGCCCAAGATAGCAACGGTCACATCAACAACTACGTCTGTGTGCAATGCAACGGCAACAGAGTGATCGCCAACGATCTTCAACGGACCTTGTGGCAAACGAATCTGCGCTTTTTCAACAGCAAAACCTTGCTTGGTCAATGCTTCAGCGATGTCGAAGTTGGTTACGGAACCAAACAAACGACCATCAACACCAGACTTTTGCGAGATTTGCACAGTCAAACCAGACAATTTTTCGCCTTGAGCTTGTGCTGCAGCCAAACGTGCTGCTGCTGCTTTTTCCAACTCTGCGCGTTTTGCTTCGAATTCAGCAATCGCTGAAGTTGTAGCACGGCGAGCCATACGTTGTGGGATCAAGAAGTTACGTGCGTAACCATCTTTAACTTTAACTACATCGCCCAGATTGCCGAGATTAACGACTTTATCAATCAGAATAACTTGCATATTTTTCTCCTAGTACCTTGTCGTCAATTACGCTGTGTGCAAATCAGTGTACGGCAGCAACGCTAAGTAGCGTGCGCGTTTGATCGCTGTGTCGACTTGACGTTGGTACAAAGCTTTAGTACCTGTCAAACGTGCTGGCATGATTTTGCCGTTTTCTTGCACGAAATCTTTCAATGTATCGACGTCTTTGTAGTCAACTTGCGCTACATGTGCGGCTGTAAAGCGGCAGAATTTTTTACGCTTGAACAATGGATTTTGTTGTGGGCGCTTATTTTTCAGTTTGCTTTTGTCAAATTTTTTACCGAATGCCATTTGTGGCTCCTAATCTAGTAAATTTGTCTCGAATTCAGTAATGTGAAATACGAGACTTTTGCTGTTACGGTTCTTGCGCGACAAAAAACCTGTGAATTGCATTACAACACCTAACTCTATTTCCATAAATCGCTTTGAAATTTCTCCTGCGGCTAGCGCATTGATTTCAAAGTCGACTACACGTTGGGCATTTGCTTGCGTTTGCTTAGAGTTATGTATCAGTACCGCAGAAGCTATCGGAATTCCGGCTGGTGTAAAACGCAGCGCCGATTTTTCTACAATGCTGGCAACGACTTTAAGCTGATTCACTGATTTATGTAGCGTCCTCTAACGTGTCAATTATGCTGCTGGCGCTTCTACGCGTTGCGTTTTAGCAGCATCTTCTTTCTGAACAGATTTCATCATTGGAGATGGCGCTGTTTCAGCTTTCTTCATTTTGACTGTGAGGTGGCGCAGAACTGCATCATTGAATTTGAATGCGGTTTCCAACTCAATCAGAGTCTCAGCATCGCACTCAATGTTCATGCAAACATAATGTGCTTTTGCCAGTTTTTGAATCATGTAAGCCAATTGACGACGGCCCCAATCTTCAATACGGTGTACTTGACCACTACGTGCAACAACTGTGGCTTTGTAACGTTCGATCATTGCAGGCACTTGCTCGCTTTGATCCGGATGTACGATAAATACGATTTCATAATGACGCATATATTCTCCTTGTGGACAATTTAGTAGCCCGCCTCGGCGTCAAGACGAGTGCGGGAAGAGGAAAGCCCATAACTATACTGCACTTTGATAATTTACTCAATAGTTTCAATAGCTTATTACATTTACTGCTACCAATTTATGCGTAACACAACCATTGAGAGGACTTAAAAAAATTTTGAGATAAAAAAGATTTTAGGTTTATACTGTACAAAAATACAGGCTGCATATAAACCCAGTCTCACAACTACACGATTGGAATTCGATCATGCTAAAACTCACCGCTCGCCAAGAACAGATTTTAAATTTAATTAAGGACGCGATCCAAAATACTGGATTTCCGCCAACAAGAGCAGAAATTGCGAATGAATTAGGTTTTCGCTCCACCAATGCAGCGGAAGAGCATTTGCAAGCACTAGCACGCAAAGGAGTTATTGAAATTGCTCCGGGTACCTCACGCGGCATACGATTGCTCGATTCCATACTAAGCAGTGGAAGCACCAAGGCTAGGCCTAACTATAGTGCTCAATTAGCGCTACCTCATCCATCACTAATGCAACTTAGTTTGCCGCTAGTTGGCAGAGTAGCAGCAGGATCTCCCATTCTTGCGCAAGAGCATGTGGATACGACCTATCAAGTTGATCCAGCCTTATTTTCAGCTATTCCAGACTATCTGCTCAAAGTGCGTGGTATGTCTATGCGTGATGCCGGTATTTTTGATGGTGATTTGCTCGCAGTAAAAAAATCTAACGAAGCAAAAAATGGACAAATCGTGATTGCCCGTATGGGGGATGATGTTACGGTTAAACGCTATAAAAAATCAGGGGATATGATCGAGCTATTGGCAGAAAATCCTGATTATCCCAATATCAAGATTAATGAACTTGATCAAGACTTTTCACTTGAAGGTTTAGCCGTTGGGCTGCTCAGAACCTGGACTTAAGTTATGTATTACTAGGTATTGGCAATATCAGGAAATTAAAAAAATTCCATCTGTCACGTCCCAACTCAATCAATATACTCCCCACAATCTTTTTGAAAAACATGATTTTACTCAATTGGTGCATAGACAATTAAAATATACTCACCCATAGTATGCAATCACTCCGATTAAATGCATAAAATTTTATGTTTCGAGCCTACTTTCATCGTCTCGACAAAAGTTAAATTATCGGTCAATTTAATTTACTATTTAGACAATGATTTAAAGATTAGATAACCCAGAAAATCAATTATGAATAAAAAATGGCCACTAGGTAACTAGCGGCCATTTTAATTTCTTTAGTTTTTAATCAGAGAAAACTATCTGATTAAAACCAAATTTCGGATCAGGCTCAATGCTTTACAACACCACCAACATCAACGCCACCTTCAACTTTAGTGGCCGTAGCAGCTACTAAAACTTCTTCATCAGTCAAAGCAACTGGCTGACGTTCTAAAGCAATTTCTAAGACTTTATCTATCCAACGCACTGGAATGATTTCTAGCTTATTTTTGACGTTATCAGGAATCTCAGTTAAATCTTTAGCATTCTCTTCAGGAATTAAAACCGTCTTAATTCCGCCTCGATGAGCGGCCAATAATTTCTCTTTTAGACCACCGATAGGCAATACTTCACCACGCAAGGTAATCTCACCAGTCATCGCTACATCTGCACGTACCGGTATCCCGGTAAAAACAGATACCAGAGCTGTCGTCATAGCAATACCAGCGGAAGGACCATCTTTTGGCGTTGCCCCCTCTGGAACGTGAATATGAATATCACTTTTTTCAAACACATCTGGCTTAATACCCAAGCGCTTCGCACGACTGCGAACTACGGTGCGAGCAGCTTCAATCGACTCCTTCATCACATCGCCTAAAGTACCGGTACGTATCACGCCACCTTTACCAGGCATTGCAACTGCTTCAATTGTCAATAAATCGCCGCCGACTTCAGTCCACGCAAGACCAACGACTTGTCCAACCTGGTTATCTTTGACCGCCACACCAAAATCGTAACGACGAACACCCAAAAACTTATCAAGATTTTTTGATGTAATCGTTGCTTTCTTTTCACTCTTTTTAAGTAAGAGCATTTTAACGACTTTGCGACAAATTTTTGATAACTCACGCTCTAAGGAACGTACCCCTGCTTCTCTAGTGTAATAACGAATAATGTCTCGAATAGCACTTTCAGCAACACTGATTTCACCATCCTTCAAACCATTATTTTTAATTTGTTTAGGAAGTAAGTAACGCTGGGCAATGCTAGCTTTTTCGTCTTCGGTATAACCCGACAAACGAATAACCTCCATACGATCCAACAAAGCTGGCGGAATGTTGTATGAATTAGAGGTCGCTACAAACATAACATCTGATAAATCGAAATCAACTTCGATGTAATGATCAGAAAAAGTATGGTTTTGTTCAGGATCTAGCACCTCAAGTAACGCAGAAGACGGGTCGCCACGGAAATCCGCCCCCATTTTATCTACTTCATCCAGTAAAAATAATGGATTACGCACGCCTACTTTCGATAAGCTTTGCAATATCTTACCGGGCATAGAGCCAATATAAGTGCGTCGATGACCGCGGATCTCCGCCTCGTCACGAACACCGCCCAGCGCCATACGTACAAACTTACGATTAGTAGCACGTGCTATAGATTGACCAAGGGAGGTCTTACCCACACCTGGGGGGCCGACCAAACACAATATTGGCGCTTTCAGTTTATCAACGCGCTGTTGTACGGCAAGATATTCCAGAATACGCTCTTTGACCTTATCTAAACCAAAGTGATCATCTTCCAACACTTTTTCAGCGTTAGTTAAATCATTGTTTACCTTGGATTTTTTCTTCCAAGGTAAATTAACGATCGTGTCTATATAGTTGCGAACAACAGTTGCCTCAGCAGACATAGGCGACATCATTTTAAGCTTTTTCAACTCATTCATCGCTTTGTTATGCGCTTCTTTCGGCATCTTTGCGGCTAGAATTTTCTTTTCTAACTCATCGATGTCAGCACCTTCATCACCTTCACCGAGTTCTTTTTGAATCGCTTTTACTTGCTCATTCAAATAGTATTCACGCTGAGATTTTTCCATCTGACGCTTAACACGGCCACGGATACGCTTTTCTACTTGCAGAATGTCAAGCTCACCCTCCAATTGACCAAGCAAATGTTCTAAACGTTTGGCAACGCTAAAAATTTCCAGAATGACTTGCTTTTGCTCTAGCTTCAAAGGCAAATGTGCAGCAATCGTATCGGCTAACCGACCCGCATCATCAATTCCGGAAAGTGATGCCAAAATTTCAGGTGGGATTTTTTTATTCAGTTTTACATATTGATCAAATTGCTGAACGATTGCACGGCGCATTGCCTCTACTTCAGAGTCATCACCCTCTTCCAGCGCAACAGGAGTGAGCTCTGCTGTGAAGTGAGACTCTGTTTCAGTAATCTTGTGGATACGTGCACGCTGCGCACCCTCGACCAGCACCTTAACAGTGCCGTCTGGCAATTTCAACATTTGTAAAATATTGGCAATGCAGCCGATTTCGTAAATATCGTCAGCAGATGGCTCATCTTTTGCTGCAGCTTTTTGTGCCGCCAACATGATGCTCTTGCCCTGCTCCATTGCTGCTTCCAAAGCTTTAATGGACTTTGGACGCCCCACAAATAAAGGAATAACCATGTGTGGAAACACAACCACATCGCGCAGTGGCAATAAAGGCAATTCGGTTTGTTCAGTAATTATAGAAGTTGTCATGGCGCACCTTATTCAAAATTTCTAGTATATAGATTGGCGCACTAGGCTAAATCTCAAGCCCGTCATCCGAAAAACAATAAAAAAAGCCACTCAGAGAGAAACTCCGGGTAGCTTTTCGATTGAAGCTCAATTTTATTGTGTAATTAATTGTACTGCTTATTCCAAATACCGTGGATCAATTATGACATTCACCCACAATTTTAAAGGATTAAGATTTTATACCTGACACCTTCGGTTGCTCGTCGTAAATCAACAAAGGTTTTGCGCCATTGGTAATAGTATTTTCATCAATAACCACTTTAGAAACATTTTGCTCGCTAGGCAAATCATACATAACATCTAGCAACGCGTGCTCAAGAATAGATCTTAAGCCTCGTGCACCTGTTTTACGTGCGATTGCTTTTTTTGCAATTGCTTGCAAAGCTGCTGGCCTGATTTCAAGCTCAGCACCCTCCATTTCAAGCAATTTAGAATATTGCTTGATCAGCGCATTCTTCGGCTCGACCAAGATTTGAATTAATGCCGTCTCATCAAGCTCGTTGAGAGTTGCAATCACAGGCAAACGACCGACAAGCTCAGGGATCAAACCAAAACGAATCAAATCTTGCGGTTCTGCATCTTGCATAACCTGGCTAGCACTCTTCTCTGCCTGACTTTTCACGCTAGCAGAAAATCCTATGCCGCTGCGTTCAGAGCGGTCAGAAATAATCTTAGCCAAACCATCAAATGCACCGCCACAAATAAACATAATATTTGTGGTATCGATCTGAATGAAATCTTGATTAGGGTGTTTGCGCCCTCCCTGCGGTGGCACGGATGCCATCGTACCCTCAATCAATTTCAATAATGCTTGCTGTACGCCTTCTCCAGAAACATCGCGGGTAATTGAAGGATTATCTGACTTACGAGATATTTTATCGATTTCATCAATATAAACGATCCCTTTTTGGGCTCGCTCAACTTCATAGTTGCAGTTTTGAAGCAGCTTTTGAATAATATTTTCAACGTCTTCGCCTACATAGCCAGCCTCAGTCAAAGTTGTCGCATCAGCAATTACAAACGGCACATTGAGCATACGTGCTAAAGTTTGTGCAAGTAAGGTCTTACCTGACCCAGTTGGGCCGACCAAAAGGATATTGCTCTTAGATAGCTCAATACCATCTTTTTTACCAAGATGCTTTAAGCGCTTGTAATGATTATAAACAGCTACAGCAAGAATACGTTTTGCTGTTACTTGACCAATTACATATTGATCAAGCAAAGCTGTAATTTCTAAAGGTGTTGGCAGATCAGTTTTTGCACTGGAAATAGATTCCAAGTTGCTAACTTCGTCACGAATAATATCGTTACACAGATCGATGCATTCATCGCAAATGAAAACAGACGGACCTGCAATTAGTTTTTTAACCTCATGTTGGCTTTTGCCACAAAAAGAACAATATAAAAGCTTTTCGCCAGTGGAGGATTTTTTATCAGGCATAGTACGTATATCTTTAACAGGAATTAAGCAAAAATTAAGCGAGAATAATTTTGATATTAACCGTAAATCCGATATATGTCATTGAAGAAGGACACGAAAATACGAAGATAACAAATCAATATAAAACCCGCTAGCAATTTAATTATAGAGCACAATAAAAAACGTCCGCACTTAATAAGCGCGGACGTCTTCTAATTACTCAATATTTTTAGTATATCAGGCGCGATGCGTTAAGACTTTATCGATTAAACCATACTCCGCTGCAGATTCGGCCGACATAAAGTTGTCACGATCAGTATCTTTCGCAATTTGCTCAACTGTCTGGCCAGTTTTGTCAGCTAGGATTCCATTCAAACGTTCACGCAGGTACAAAATTTCACGCGCCTGTATTTCTATGTCAGAGGCTTGACCTTGAGCACCACCCAAAGGTTGGTGAATCATAATACGAGAATTTGGCAGTGAGAAACGTTTGCCTTTCGCACCAGCAGCCAATAAAAATGCACCCATTGACGCGGCCAAACCTGTACACAAAGTGGATATATCAGGCTTAATAAATTGCATGGTATCATAAATCGCCATACCAGCTGATACAGAGCCACCCGGAGAATTAATGTAAAGCGAAATATCCTTATCAGGATTTTCACTTTCCAAAAACAATAACTGAGCTACGATTAAATTTGCAGCTTGATCATTTACTGGCCCAACTAGAAAGATCACACGCTCTTTTAACAAGCGAGAGTAAATGTCGTAAGCACGTTCGCCGCGACCACTTTGCTCTATAACCATAGGCACCATACCGAGCATGTTGGTATCTAATGCTGAACCACGAATAATGCCTGTCATTGGATTTCCCTTTAGTTATTGCGCGTTGTTACCCATTAATTCATCAAAAGGTAACACCTTGTCAGTGACTTTTGACTTACCTAAGACATAGTTAACGACGTTTTCTTCTAATACAAGGGCTTCAACTTCAGCTAAGCGATTACGGTCACTAAAATAATATTTAACGACCTGCTGAGGATCTTCATAGCTCTGAGCGAAATCTTCGACTTGCGCTTTAATCTGCTCAGCAGTTGCTTGCAAATTATTAGCTTTTACTAACTCAGCCAATATCAATCCTAAACGAACACGGCGTTCCGCTTGCGCCGTAAACAATTCTGGTGGGAATGGAACATCTGCAACATTCATACCGCGCTGAGCCATGTCTTGACGAGTCATCTCTGCCAAGCGTTGACCGTCTTGCTCTACCAAGGATTTTGGCACATCAAATTCTACGGCTTTAACTAAAGCATCCATTACACTATCTTTAGTTTTAGCTTTAACGCGACCTTTAACTTCACGCTCAAGATTTTCTTTGATATCAGCGCGCATTTTGACTAAATCACCATCGTCTACACCTAGACTTTTTGCAAATTCAGCGTCAACATCAGGAAGATGTGCCCACTCTAGTTTTTTCAGAGTGACAGTGAACTCTGCAGTTTTACCAGCTACATCTTTACCGTGATAATCTGATGGAAACGACAATGGGAATGTTTTGCTCTCGCCAGATTTCAAGCCTAACGTAGCAGCTTCAAATTCAGGCAACATACGACCCTCGCCTAGCACAAAAGCAAAATCTTCAGCTTTGCCGCCAGCAAACTCTACACCATCAATTTTACCAACGAAGTCTAAAGTCGCACGATCACCATTTTTTGCCGATAAGTCACCACCGTCTCCATGAGCACCTTGCTCACCTTTGACATGAAAGTGAACGCGTTGCTTGCGTAAAATATCGATAGTTTTATCAATTTCCGCATCGGATACTTCAGCTTTAACTTGTTCTACTTCTGCAGAAGACAAATCACCAACTACAACATCTGGATATATTTCAAACGTTGCGTCGAAGGCTAAACTACCTTCGGCTACGCCTTCACCAGATTTTGGTTCAATGCGTGGATATCCAGCGACGCGCAATTTATTCTCGTTAGCAGCGACATTAAATGCCTGGCCAACTTTATCATTTAAGACTTCATTTTCGACTTGATAACCGTGCTGCGCGGCGACCATTTTCATCGGCACTTTTCCAGGGCGGAAGCCAGGGGCTTTCGCTGTGCGTGCGCGCAATTTCAAACGCTTTTCCACTTCAGATTGCACATCGGCGATCGGAAAAGAAATAGTAAGACGGCGTTCCAATTTATCTAAAGTTTCGACTGCAGTTGCCATGAAAATCGTCCAAATAAAAAAAATTCTGTGGTGCGAGGAGGGGGACTCGAACCCCCACACCATTACTGGCGTCAGGACCTAAACCTGGTGCGTCTACCAATTTCGCCATCCTCGCGGGATGAGAACACTTGCCAAAATTAAAAACTGGCACAAAAGCAAAGGGCGACCCGAAATTCAAGTGTCGCCCAAGACTATTGCATGTGGCATTTCAACTCCAGCCGCGTATTCTACTGGATTTTAATCCGATGTGGCTCTTTTTTAGAGTTTGCTTTGCAATTATTTAGTCAGGCTCACTATATAAACAGTAGCAAGCCCGACTCGCATTCACAATCAGAGCCTATCAAACTGGTCTTTTCACCCTAAACCATGCAGCATATAAAGCAGGTAAAAATAGCAAAGTTAAAGCTGTCGCAATGATCAATCCACCCATGATCGCGACTGCCATTGGCCCCCAAAAAACTGATCGGGACAACGGAATCATCGCTAAAACTGCTGCGGCGGCTGTCAAAATAATTGGACGGAAACGCCTCACAGCCGACTCCACAATCGCGTCCCAAGCGGAAGCGCCTGCTTGAATATCTTGCTCAATCTGATCAATCAAAATAATCGAATTGCGAATAATCATTCCAAACAAGGCAATCACTCCTAGCTGCGCAACAAAGCCGAACGGTCTATGCAATAGTAATAAAGCCATCGCTGCGCCGGCAATACCAAGTGGCCCAGTCAAAAATACCAATAAAGAACGTGAGAAGCTATGCAATTGCAACATCAATAAAGTAAAAATAATGAATATCACTAAAGGTACATTTGCCGATATTGATTCTTGCGCTTTCCCACTATCTGCCGCTGCACCAGCCAATTCAATTTTGTAGCCAGGTAATAACTCAGAGCGAATTTTCTCTAACTTAGGCGAAATCTGGCTGGAAACCGTCGGACCCTGTATGCCATCGACAACGTCACACTGAACCGTAACTGCCCACTCCCGTCCCTCGCGCCAGACTACACCAGGCTCCCAAACCAGATTAATTCTTGCTACTTGAGATAAGGGAACAGACTTACCACTTGCCGTAGGAATATTTGCATCGCCTAACGCATTGATGGTTGATCGCTCATCAACAGGTTGCCGAACCACGATATCAATGAGCTTATTGCCATCCCTAAATTGTCCAACAGTTGAACCTGTCAAAATAGTATTCGCCGCCCGCATTACTGATTGCGAAGTAACACCTAAGGCACGCAATTTATCTTGATCCAAATCGATACGCACAACCTTCACTGACTCATTCCAATTATCATTGACGCCAATAGCATTAGGATTGGCACGCATGACATCTTTAACCCGATCTGCCACCTCACGAACCTTGGCGACTTCTAAACCTGTCACGCGGAACTGCACAGGATAAGGAACAGGTGGACCACTAGGCAACACCTTAACGCGTCCACGTACTTCAGGAAAATCAACTTTAAACACATTGACGATTTTTAAACGTAGCGCGTTTCTAGCCTCAAGATCTTTTGGCAACACAACGATTTGCGCCACATTCGTCTGAGGGAAGATTTGATCTAGCGGCAAATAAAAACGTGGACTGCCAGTACCAACATAGCTGGTCACGCTCTCAACACCTTCTTGTTTTTGAATGAACTGCTCAAACTTTTTAGCCTGTGCCTCGGTCGCCCCGAAGGAACTTCCTTCTGGCAACCACAACTCCACCATCAGTTCAGGGCGACTAGAATCAGGGAAAAATTGCTGCTCAATAAATTTAAAACCGAAAATACCTAAGCCAAAGACACCAAGCGTAATGAGGATGGTAGTTTTTCGCCATTCAACACACCAGGTAACCAGCTTACGGAAACGTGAATAAAATGGTGTGTCAAATAATTCATGATGACCGTCAGCATTAGAGGATGGCTTCACCTTGAGTAGCAAGTAACCAAGGTAAGGAGTAAATAACACCGCCGCCAACCAAGAGATAATCAAAGCTAACGTGTTTACTGAGAACATCGAAAATGTGTATTCCCCCGCGGCAGATTTAGCTAAACCAATCGGCAAAAATCCTGCCGCTGTAATCAAGGTCCCCGTCAACATCGGCATCGCGGTTGACGTGTAAGCAAAAGTCGCGGCATCAAAACGAGAGAAGCCCTCTTCCATTTTGCGCACCATCATCTCAACGGCAATAATGGCGTCGTCGACTAACAGTCCAAGTGCAATAATCAGGGCACCTAGAGAAATTTTATGCAGGTCAATATCAAATATCCGCATAAACAAAAACGTCACTGCCAGCACCAAAGGAATAGTCAAGCCGACGACTAAGCCAGGCCATACATCTAAACGGAATGGTTTAGTATGCAAACCCAAAGCGAGAAAACTCACCGCCAAGACAATAACCACGGCCTCAATTAAAGTATGGACAAACTCGCCAACAGAAGACGCAACCATTTTAGGTTGATCAGAAACGCGTTCAATCTGAATACCAACAGGTAATTTGCTCTTAACCTCGGCTGTCGCTTTTTCGAGATTTTTACCTAGGTCAATAATATTCCCGCCTCGCTCCATGGAAATACCAAGACCAATTACTTCTTTACCGTTGAAGCGCATTTTATCCTGCGGAGGATTTTTATACTCTCGCTTAACTGTCGCAAAATCACCTAAACGAAAAGTGGTTCCATTGGCGCGTAATTGCAGATTTTCTAGATCTTTTACTGTCACTAACGCACCAGAAATCCTGACCTGTAAATTATCTGCTGCGGTCGTTAGAATACCTGTGGCATTAATCGTATTTTGGGAATTAATTTGACTAACAATCGTGTCAAAAGAAACTCCTAACTGAGAAAACTTTTTTTGAGAAAATTCAATATTGATTTTCTCATCTTGCACGCCAAACAACTCAACCTTAGCAACTGTCGGTATGCGCAAAAATTGCTGACGTACAAAGTCCGCATATTCTTTGACCTGCTCATAGGTAAATCCATCGCCAGACAGAGCAAAGATAGATCCGTAGGTATCACCAAATTCATCATTAAAAAATGGACCGAGCACACCAGATGGCAAAGTGCTGCTGATATCTCCAATTTTTTTACGGACTTGATACCAGGATTGTGCGGTCTCTTTTGGTGGAGTCGATTCGCGTAATTGCAAAATGATGAGGGTCTCACCAGGCTTGGAGTAGCTGCGTATTTTGTCTATATACGGCGTCTCTTGTAGTTTCTTCTCAAGTTTATCGGTTACTTGCTCCGCCATCTGCAAAGCAGTTGCACCAGGCCAAACGGCCCTAACCACCATATTACGGAAAGTGAATGGAGGATCTTCATCTTGCCCCAGCCGTCCATAGCTCAAAATGCCGCCTAATAACAGCACCACAATTAAGTAACGGGTTAATGGAATGTGTTCCAGAGCCCACCGCGATAAATTAAAACCTCGGGAGGAATCGCTCATTTAGCCACTCCTGCTACATCGCTAGCTGCTTTAACGGAATCAGTAGTTGGACTGGCACTCGCAAGCTCGCCTCCAAGAATCGATACTTTTTGTCCGACTTTTAATAAATTCACACCAGCTGTCACCACCATTTGTCCTGCTACAACACCCTTGGCAACCAATATATCTTGTCCGGCAGAACCCGCAATGATGACTGGAACTAATTTAACAGCACCACCCTCAACGACCCATACCGAAGTCATATTTTTATCATTAAATAATGCCGTCATCGGCAGACGTATCATTGCATTAGGCGTTTTAGCAGAGAAAGTGACGTAAGCAGTCATGCCTAATCTGACATCTTTAGAATTAGCTGGAAGAGCGACTTTGGCTGTATAAGTGCGAGTCACCGCATCAGCAATTGGCGACAATTCACGTAGCTTCGCCTCTAACACTTCGCCTTGATTCGCCCACAAACGTACCCGGATATCAGAAATTTGGCGTATCGTATTTACTTTATCCTCAGGAATACCTACAACCACATCCATCTCACCGGATTGCGCGACGCGCACTACCGGTGTACCTGCTGCAACGACCTGCCCTACCTCCGCGTCAATCCCGGTAACCACGCCATCTACGTCAGAAATTAGGGTCGTGTAACCAGATTGATTGACCTGATTTTTATATGATGCCTGCGCCTGCTCATAACTCGCTTGAGCCGCTTTATAAGTAGTTTCTTTGGACTCTAATACAGTAGCAGCGACAAAATTCTTTTGTCGCAATTCTTGATAACGCTTGAGTTCTGCTCTGGCCAAATCACGATTGCTCTCCGCCGCCATTAATCCAGCTTTTGCCTGCGTTTGCGCTAACGCCAGGTCTTGCGGATCAAGCTGCATCAATACCTGACCACGTTTTACCAAGTTACCCACATCAACTTTGCGGAGAACGATTTTACCTGCCACTCTAAAACCAAGGCGTGACTCTATCCGTGGGCGCACCTCGCCAGAAAATTCCGTAGCCGAGTCAGCGCTATTTGCACTAGCTTTGACGACTCGTACTGGACGAATATCTTCTACTTTTTCTGCTGGCTTTGAGCATGCAGTTAGCAACAGTACGGTACTCACACCGAGTACAAGAGTATGTTTTGCAATAGATAAACGTATGCCAGATGCTTTGTTTGCATCAGTGAACTCACTGAAATAGTTTTTTTGTACGGTTGGCACGTGGGGTTTCCTTTACTATGCTGGCTGTAAATACCAAGAATATGCGTTTGCCGGATGGCAATCAAAATTTATTACTTTTAAGTTTTGCTTAAATCTTGCTTAAATCTTATTTACGTCTTGCTCAAATCTTATCCCAGCTTTTTTTAAACGTTCTAACGGAATGAATGACAAAACACTTACTGACTGCTAACGGATAGACAAAATACTTTGGGTAGACCATTTGAATATCATTTCAAGTGACTCAATCAGTTACTGACTAAACGGTTAGTAATTATAGTTGCGCAACATTTTTTTGCCAATGACTTTAGAGTCATTTATTTTTTATTGCAATTTCAACCAATGCTATGTCAATAGATCATTACGAAAACTTCCCTGTAGCCTCAATTTTGCTGCCCGAACACTTACGTCCAGCAGTTGAATCTATTTATGCTTTTGCCAGAACGGCGGACGACATTGCAGATGAAGGTGATGCAACCGCAGAACAACGTTTGTTTGCGCTTAACCAATATGAAACGGAATTGACCAAAATAGAATTAAATGAAATAAGTGACATTGGCTTGTTTCAAAAGCTTAATTATTATATTGCGCAATATCGCCTGCCTTTACAAGCCTTTCGGGACTTGCTGTCCGCATTTAAACAAGATGTGGTGATTACCCGCTATCAAAGCTTTACTGAATTATTAGATTATTGCAGACGCTCTGCCAATCCTGTCGGAACGCTCATGTTGCATCTCTATAAGGCGACAACACCGGACAATCTAAAAGACTCCGCAGTAATTTGCTCTGCGCTGCAACTGATCAATTTTTGGCAAGATGTCGCTGTCGATTGGCATAAACAAAGAATCTATCTACCCTTAGACGACCTGACGCAATTTGGTATTACTGAACAACAAATAGCAAATAAGCAAGTGAATGAAAATTGGCAGCAAATGATGCGATTTCAAACCGACAGAGCACGTACGATGCTGTTAAGCGGAAGCCCACTATGTAAACGTTTAAAAGGTAGGATAGGTTGGGAATTACGTCTTGTTGTACAAGGTGGATTACGTATCTTGGAAAAAATTGACGCTGTTCATGGCGATGTTTTTAGGCACCGTCCATCCATAGGAAAAAGTGATTGGTTGGTGATTGCCTGGCGCGCAATCTGGATGTAAGCGTCGGGGTAAAAACACAAACTCTGTACGCGTGAGTAGTACAAATAAATTACAGGCTGTTGCAAAATTATTATAGCTTTGCCGCGTACAGCACCTTACTATGCGGATACCATGTCGTACACCAATGATCAATACGATGCAATTTTCTTTTCGGGCATAATGATGCGAAATTCTTTTCCTCTTTTTTCCTCCCGCTTATTATGTTGCCTCAGCATGTTGCTTGGCAGTCTGAGTGCCAGTGGATGCACCGTAATCGCAATTGCAGACGCGGCGGTATCTACAACGGTCAAAGTAGGTAGTGCGGTGGTGGGTACTGCGGTTGATGTAACGGCGGCTGGGGTACACGCGGTGACAGGCAGCGGTAAAAAATAAGTAGGGCAAATCAGATTCTGTTTTTAATCTGCTGACGCATCACACTATCCGGCCAATACACCATCTGGCACGTCACTAGGTACATCAACCCGCAACTCAACATCATTAAGAGCTAGCTCATGCCAACCGAACTGCAAATTGCAGAGCACCGTAAAGCGCAACATGCGGCTAAGTTCGCTTTGGCGCGTTTGGGGTCCTTAATTACGCCAGAAGATACCGAGCAGAGTCTTGCGGCAAAAGCACACGCCCTGTTATCTGAATCTGGTTACCCGGAAACCTGGTATTACCAATGCCCTGCCCTGGTGTTATTGGGGTCCAGAAGTTGCGTATCTATTGCTGGCAACAACTACAGCGCCAGTGAGGAAGCGGTTGGCATGTCCAACCTGATTACGATAGACCTCAGTCCGATCAAAGATAATTGCTGGGGAGATTACGCTCGCTCATTTGTCATCGAAGATGGCAAACTCAGCGAAAAACCTAAGCAGCTCGAATTTAAAAATGGCTTACATTTTTTGCACCAGCTACACCAGCAAATGCCACGCTTCGTAAAACCGGATACCACGTTTGAACAGTTGTTTGAATGGGCCAACGTGCGCATACGCGAGAGTGGTTTTGTGAACTTAGATTACCGCGGCAATGTAGGCCACAGCGTTGCCACTAATCGGGATGAACGACAATATATCCAGACCAGTAATACTTTGTGTTTGGGAGATGTGCCATTTTTTACCTTCGAGCCTTTTGTCAGGCTTAAAGGTGGGCGCTGGGGATTTAAACATGAGGATATGTTTTTCTTCAATCAGGATGGCGCACTCGAAAGCGTATAAAAGCTAACCTGCTTCATAAAGTAAAAAGCCGATATCTTTACAAAGATCGGCTTTTTACTTTTGCTGGGCTTCTTTGGAAAACTTATTTATAGAACTCAGTTATAGAACTTATATAGAAACGGAACTTATATAGAAACCATCTACTAAATTCTATACAAGCTTAAATCAGAGCTTATATACAATTAACCTGGATATTGCTTGCGCCAGTCGGATTACTTAGTCGTGCCGTACCCGAACCACCAACCACGGTACAAGTTTGTCCAACCGGTTGTGTCGTCACTGTTACAGCATATGGCTGACCATCTAAGACTGAATTAGCGAAAGTAAAGGTGCCATTTGCACCTTCAGTCAAACTATCCGCACCATTGGCCAGCACCACTGATTTGCCACTACCTAAACCAGTAATAATCACAGAAACCGGAACACTTGGCACACAGTTAACGAGCACATTGGCAGCTAGTTGCGGATTAGTAGTACTCGCTGTGCCACTACCATTTTGTACAGTACAAGTCTGTGCTGCCGGTTGCAAACCAATAGTCACCGCATAAGCGGAACCATTTGGAATGTAATAAGAAAAAGTTCCTGCAATATTGGTAGTGAAGGTCAAGGCATCAAGATTAACGTTCGCATTGTTATACAAGAGTAATGAGCCCGCAGTTAATCCCGAAACAGTTGCAATCACAGGCACCTTAGGTACGCATGTCACCGCAATATTAGTTACTGCGGCATCGCTGGTCATGGTGCCTGTACCATTGGCTACCGCACAATTAACTTGGGCGGGCTGTGTCGCAACACTGATGGTATAGCTAGCATTACTTGCGACTTTAAAGGAGAAAGGACCATCTACTGTCAATTGCTGAACAAAATTACCTTCATTCCTCAACACCAAGGTGCCGCCAGAGGTGGTGCTATTGCCAAGACCAGTAACTGTGCCGCCGACCGTCGTGTAGACAAAGCCGCCGCACGCTACCAAGACCAGCAGCAAGCTGCTCGCTAAAAGAACCAGGCTCGTTTTTTTCATCATTTTCATTCGCTATTCCATTTGGTCAAAATCAATCAAACCCAATACTATTGCAATATATACACTGCTTAATTTGAGTAATTGCGTAATGGTATATGAGCTTGACGAAAAAAGCGTGCGCCAGATACAAAAAACCGTATCAGATTACAAAGCATTACATGTATTTCTAAGTCAAAACATTCAATTAATTTACTAAAAGCGCATCACAACACCGATTAAAGCAACGCCCCACCCGCTAATTCTGCCTTGTCTATTTGTAGTCTCTGTCACTTCGGATAACATACTGGCTTATTGCTGCATTGCACGCAGCCAACAGCGGACTCATCAGTCCTCTCCAGCCAAACTCACTCATTAAGCATGTCTCCAGACGAATATTGCCAACAAAAAGCAGCACAAAGCGGCTCCAGTTTTTATTACAGTTTTTTATTTCTACCGAATGAAAGACGCTTAGCCATCACGGCGCTATACGCGTTTTGTCGCGAGGTCGATGATGTCGTGGATGAGAGCACTGACGATGGCATTGCCCGCAGCAAACTCAGTTGGTGGCGTGGTGAAATCCAGGCCATGCTGAATAATCAACCCACCCATCCCGTCACCAAAGCCTTATTGCCGCACATGGCAACCTATGCTTTGGATGGAGCACATTTGCTGGCGATCATTGATGGCATGGAGATGGACTTAAACCAGACACGCTATCTCGATTTTATCGGTCTGCAAAAATATTGCTGGCATGTGGCTGGCGTCGTCGGTATTTTGTCCGCCAGTATTTTTGGCATCAAAAATCCGCAAACCAAACAATTTGCTGAAAAATTAGGGCTGGCTTTCCAGATGACTAACATCATTCGCGATGTCGGTGAAGATGCACGTAAAGGCCGGATTTATTTGCCAGTCAATGAGTTACAACAACACAAAGTCACCGCCGCCGACATTCTGAATGCGCGCCACAGCCCTGAATTTGAAGCTCTCATGCAATTCCAGTACGAACGGGCGCAGCAACTCTATGACGACGCCTTTGCCCTGCTACCAGCGGAAGATCGTAAAGCGCAGCGCACCGGTCTGATTATGGCCGCCATTTATCGCGCCTTGCTGGTAGAAATTAAAGACGACCACTTTAAAGTGTTGACGCAACGCATCTCGCTGACACCCATCCGCAAACTCTGGCTGGCCTGGAAAACTTACATCCGTGGCTAAGCTCGATCAGATCAATCGCAAACAAAATCTACGAATTGCTCGACACGTCGCCGTAATCGGTGCTGGCTGGGCAGGCTGCGCAGCGGCTACCGAGCTTACCAGCCAAGGCGCGATAGTGAGCTTGTTTGAAGCGGCACGCACCTTGGGTGGTCGGGCGCGTCGGGTGGATTTGCATGGACATGCGCTGGATAACGGCCAGCATATTTTGCTAGGTGCTTATAGCGCCAGCCTGGCGATCATGCGCAAAGTCGGGATTGATCTGGACGCGGCGCTTTTGCGCTTGCCCTTGCAGATGGTTTATCCAAACTACACCGATGGCATGCAATTTATCGCGCCCAAACTGCCCGCGCCTTTCCATTTGCTTCTGGCGCTGTTGCGTGCTAAAGGACTGGATAAGCAAGACAAACTCGCGCTGGCCAGATTCTCAACGACAGCGCGCTGGATGGGATGGCAGCTGAATCAAGATTGCAGCGTGACCGAGCTGCTGGAGCGCTTTGATCAGACTGACCGGCTATGTCAGCTAATGTGGAATCCCTTGTGCATTGCCGCCTTGAATACCCCACCAGAACGTGCCTCGGCACAAGTATTTTTAAATGTTTTACGCGATAGTCTGGGAGCAAAACGAGCGGCATCCGACATGCTGCTGTCCAAACTAGACTTGTCCGCCCTCTTCCCTGAACAAGCCAGACAATGGATTGAAGCGGCGGGTGGCAATGTGCACTTAGGTACCACCGTGAAGCACATCACGCCCACCGCACAGCACGGCTGGCAATTAGATTTTACAAGTGCGGATACTAGCCATCAGCAAGAGTTTGATGCGCTGATCGTAGCGACAAATCCTGAGCAAGCGACGCGTCTTTTGGGGGGCAATCTGAGGGAAGAAACTACCCGCCAGCTTTCCGGTTTTGGCTATGAGGCTATCACCACTTGTTATCTTCAATACGACACCAAGCTGCAACTTTCACGGACTTTTTTCGCGCTGCGGGATCAACCAGAGCGCCAGCACTGGGGACAGTTTGTTTTTGATCGAGGCCAGTTACATCCCTCGCAAGCCGGTTTATTAGCGGTGGTTGTCAGCGCGTCTGAACAGGCGATTGCCCTGGGCAATTCGGCCTTAGCGACCGCTATTGCTCAACAACTGGCACAGGTATTCCAACTGCCGCAGCTGGCAAACCCACTATGGCATCAAATTATTTCAGAAAAACGCGCCACGTTTTCTTGCACACCCGCATTAGACAGACCGGATAATAATCTTGGTCTGAGCAACTGTTTTATCGCTGGCGATTACACCAAGGGCGATTATCCGGCGACGCTGGAGGCCGCGGTACGCAGTGGCGTTGCGGCGGCAAAGTTGTGTTTGCAAGCGAAGTCTTAAGCCGATATACAGACAGCACTATAAAATATACTCCCAACAAGTATATTTAAGTTGTCCATAGAATCCTTGGACGATAAGGCATATTTCATAAAAAATTGGGGGAGTATATGGAAATCGATATTCTCACAGACATGCCAAGCATGGCGCACTGGTTATGAGAATGATCGATATTCCATGATCTTTTACACTAGTCTTTTACATAACTATCGACATCCCGTATTTTATTCAATGCCTCTTCTATCCTGTCGACGGGTATTAAGGTCAAACCTTCAATCGGCTGCTTGGGCGCATTGGATTTGGGGATCATCGCAATCGAGAATCCAAGCTTGGCGGCCTCGCGCAGACGCTCTTGTCCGCGCGGTGCCGGACGAATTTCACCCGCTAAGCCGACTTCACCAAACACGACTAAACCTCGCGGCAATGGCTTGTTGCGCATCGAGGAATTGACTGCCAGCAACACCGCCAGATCGGCGGCAGGTTCGGTAATTTTGACGCCTCCAACCGCATTGATAAAGACATCCTGATCAAACACCGCAACACCTGCGTGCCGGTGCAAGACGGCCAGCAACATTGCCAACCGGTTTTGCTCCAGGCCGACTGACAAACGTTTGGCATTGGGCGCGTGAGAACTGTCGACCAAGGCCTGTATCTCAACGAGCAAAGGACGGGTACCTTCTTGCGTCACCATCACGCAAGAACCCGCAACCTGCGTGTCGTGCTGCGACAAAAACAGAGCGGACGGGTTGGAAACACCTTTCAAGCCACGTTCAGTCATGGCAAAAACGCCCAGCTCATTGACCGCACCGAAACGGTTTTTGATCGCGCGCACCAGACGGAAACTGGAATGGGTATCGCCTTCAAAATACAGCACGGTGTCCACAATATGCTCCAGCACGCGCGGTCCCGCCAGTGCGCCCTCTTTGGTGACATGGCCGACCAGAATCATCGTGATATCCATGGTCTTGGCAATCCGCGTCAGTTGCGCTGCGCACTCTCTGACTTGCGCTACCGATCCGGGTGCGGAGCTTAAAGCATCCGAATACATGGTTTGAATGGAGTCAATCACCACCACCTGCGGTTTGTGGTCTGCCAGCGTGTTGAGGATTTTCTCCAGCTGAATCTCTGCCTGTAACTTTAAATCACTGGCATCAACCGCCAGACGTTTGGCACGCAAGGCAATCTGGGAGCCGGACTCCTCACCGCTGACATATAGCACTTTTTTGACCTTAGATAAATTGGCCAGCGCCTGTAACAGCAAGGTCGATTTACCAATCCCCGGATCACCACCGATTAGCACTACTCCGCCGGCAACCAGACCACCGCCCAGCACCCTGTCAAATTCATCAATACCGGTACCAAAACGTGGAATTTCTTCTGCATCGATTTCAGACAGATTCAGTACAGGCGCAGTCTGCGCCAGACTTTGTGGTTTGGCAGAATAGCGATTGACGCTGGTTTCGATAATGGTTTCTACCAAGGTATTCCATTGCTGGCAGGACGGGCATTGCCCTGCCCATTTATTGACGATGCCACCGCATTCGGTACAGGTGTAATTGGTTTTTGGTTTGGCCATGGTCTAAACAAATAAATTCATCAAAAAACGTGGATGTCGACTTTAACAATTAGCTTCAAAAATAAACTTTAAAAAATACGCTTTAAAAAATAAGCTCTAACTACAGCGACAATACAATCTAAATTTGGTGCGTCGCAACAATAAATCCGCTTGCCAATAAATTGCCAATCAATCGCAAACTAAACTTAGCAAAGCTAGTTTGGTATATTGACAAAACTACTGATAGTTTAACCAGTATTGTAAAACTTGCCCCATGTAAATCACAAATATTCTTGGTTTTTCATGGTATAAAGCGAGTCGGTGACATTACGTAACAGGCATATAAAAAGAATGAAACGCGGTTTTTATACGATCATGGCGGCGCAGTTTTTTTCGTCGCTCGCAGATAACGCTTTATTAATTGCAGCCATCGCTTTGTTGGTGTCCATGGAGTCACCCGAATGGATGCCTCCCTTCCTCAAACTCTTCTTTGTCTTGTCGTATGTGCTGTTGGCACCTTTTGTCGGCGCTTTTGCAGATTCGCTTCCCAAAGGCAAAGTCATGTTCTTTACCAACCTGATCAAAGTGTTTGGTTGCGGCTTAATGTATTGCCGAGTTCATCCTCTACTGGCTTATGCGGTGGTCGGGTTTGGCGCCGCGGCCTACTCCCCAGCTAAATACGGCATCTTGACCGAATTATTACCCCCAGAGAAATTAGTTGCCGCCAATGGCTGGATTGAAGGCTTAACCGTGTCCTCCATCATTCTTGGCACGGTATTAGGTGGTGCGCTAGTCAACCCGCACAATGCGGCAATGTTACTGAACTTAGATTTCCCCTTCATCGATTTTAATATTTCTACAGCGACGCAAGCGGCGATTTGTGTGATTACCGCCTGCTATGCTCTGGCCGCTTTATTCAATTTACGGATACCTGATACCGGCGTCTGTTACGTACATCAAGAACGCAACCCAGCAAAATTGGTAGAAGATTTTGCTAACTGCTTCGTCAATTTATGGAAAGATAAATTAGGCCAAATTTCTCTAGCCATCACGACTTTATTTTGGGGTGCCGGTGCGACTCTGCAATTTATCGTTTTGAAATGGGCGCAAAGTGCGTTGAAAATGCCATTAGACAAAGCAGCAGCATTACAAGGCGTAGTCGCAGTCGGGATTGCATTAGGCGCAGTAGCAGCAGCGCGATTTGTTCCGTTAAAAAAATCATTGACGGTAATGCCATTAGGTATTGCGATGGGCTTGACGGTAATGAGCATGACTTTAGTCACCAATGTGTGGGTGGCTTATCCATTGCTCATCGTAATTGGCGCACTGGCCGGTTACTTTGTGGTTCCGATGAATGCTTTATTGCAGCATCGCGGACATGTGTTGATGAGCGCAGGACATTCCATCGCGGTACAAAACTTTAATGAGAACCTCTCAGTACTGACTATGCTGGGACTGTATGCCCTGCTGATTTCTCTCAACGTCAGTATTTATTTTGTGATCATCCTGTTTGGTCTGTTTATGGCCAGCACGATGTATTTAGTGATGCGCAAACATCAGTTGAACCAACTGGAGTTTGATTCAGTTGCTTTGATTGGTGAGCATAAGCACCCTTGTCAGCCAACGCCTTAAAAAATCCCATTTTTTAAGACAGGTCTTGTCAAGCACAAGTAACGCTAATCACTTCAATGTGATCACTGATATCTGTCCTGCGCAAGATCTAGCCACTGCTCCGGTACCACCATGCCGCGATGCGTTTCCTGCATCAGATCGCCGTTTTCACGCATGATTGCCAACATCACCGGCATGTTTTGCAATTGAAAACGGCGCTGTATTTCATCCAATAACATTGCCTGATTCAGCACCTGCTCCGGCTTGGTTTGCGCTGGTGCCAGCCATGACATACGCTCCAAAACCACGCCATGCTCTATCGCCATAGCCGCCATATCTTGCAGCGTCCACCAATAACCACAGCAGTGTTCAGGCGCGATCTCTGGCGGCGCATTAGCAGAGGCAATCATCGGCTGACGATAGAATAACCAGCCCTTGATCAATGCCTGAGTACTGATCACGGCTCGCTGCAATAAAGCTTGCGCAGCAGCGTGGTGAGATAACAGCAATTGTTGATTAAAAAGTTTGTCCGCTTTTTTGGCAAAGGTATCAAGCTGATTGGGGCCAATATAGTCGTCTAGTGCAAACTTGCTACGGGTCTGATCCAGATCACCGACGAACAAATACATCTTGGTGGCCAGTTCCCAGTGGACGAATCCCCGGGCGTCATTTAATAAAAAATCAAACTCACCCAATGTCACTTGCTTTGCACCTTGTACTTGCAGATTTTGGGCAAAGAGTAAATTTTGTAGCCCTGACAAACTTTGATGATTCAGAAAAAACGCCAGTAAGTTTTCAGCATAATGTCCTAGCCTGCGATGCTTGTGTACCGCCAAGGCGTCATGCAAAACCTGGGGATATTGATCAAGCTGGTTAATCCAGCTTAATAATTGTTGTGGATCAGGCAGCGCAATGTGGGCAATCTGTCCATGCCAGCGGGATGCGCTGATTGAACCTGTTGGATCGGTTGAATCTGGTGTTGCGTATTCAGCGGTATCGCTCGCAAGCAAGTTGGGCGAGGTCAGCATCCATACCAGCGCGCGCACATGCGGGTCTTGCAGATGCTGCCATTGTTGATGAAACTGTTTCTGGTAGGTTTGCATCCAAGCTCAGTTTCAAAAAAACTCAGTTCCAAAAATTGATAGCTTCAGGTCGATGCCAACATAGTCGACGATGCCACCGCAGTGGTCTGTGCGATTGCCTGTAGCGCCAGACAAAGGTCTTCCCAGGTTTTACTTTTCTCAGTTGGCTTGCGTAGTAAATACGCTGGATGGTAAGTCACGACCAAAGGTAAATCCTGATAATGATGAATCGAGCCGCGCAACTTTCCGACGGGAGTTTCAGGATTTAAATCCAGCAATGAAATCGCTGCCGTCTTACCCAGCGCAATAATAATTTCTGGCTGTATCAATGCAATTTGACGCTTTAAATACGGCAAGCAGGCAGCGACTTCTTCGGGTGCGGGCGCTCGGTCCTTGCCCTGGGCATCGGTCGGACGACACTTGACGATATTGGCGATATAAGTATTAGTGCCACGTTGCATACCCAAAGCGCGCAGGATGTTGTCTAGTAGCTGCCCGGCGGGTCCGACAAAAGGTAGCCCTTGTAAATTCTCGTTATAGCCTGGCCCTTCACCAACAAACAACCACTTCGCATGTTGATCACCGACACCGAACACCGTCTTGGCGCGACCTTCGCACAAATGACAGGCGCGGCAGTTAGAGACTCTGGCTTCTAATGCGACCCAATCCAGTTCGGCAGTAGGCGTTGATGGGTTGACTGAGATTGCTGTTAATGACCGGTGTGCTTGATCTGGGGATTGCTCAGACGATAGATCAGACTCGCGACCAGCGCGGGCAATGATTTCCGGGGATATGATGGCACCTGCCTGCGCAGCGTCAATGCCAGAATGGGCATCAGCATCGACGTTAGCTTCACGCAATTTCCAGACAGGTCCGATACCCAGCTCTGCCAGCATTGCATCGTGTTGCTTTGGATTGTTATGTTCTGGGGTGTTCATGATGGCTTAGTTGACGGCTTAGTTGATAGCAAATTAGATAAGATTGAATAAAGTTGAAACGAGTCTAATTTATGATAAAAATAGCAGGGGCGTTTGGGATATTACGAAATCCTTCCCCCAAATTAAATATACTCCCCATTATTTTTACTAAAAATGCCTTATTAACCAATGAATCCATGGACAACTTAACCATACTCGTCACCAGTATAATAATTCACTACAATTTAAAATAACGAGATTTACAACTCTATTCGCATCACAATCGCATCTTCACGCAGATTGTCGTGGGCGGGATAGTAGGCTTTGCGACGCCCGATTTCTTTAAAGCCATACCGCTGATACACCTCAATCGCGCGCTGATTACTGATCCGCACTTCTAGCAAAATCGCCAGACACTGCTTCTCCCGTGCCATTGCTACCATATTGTCCAACATCAAACGAGCATAACCCAAACCCTGATGCTCGGCACTTACGGCAAGATTCAGCAAATGCATCTCATCGACGACAGGCATTAATAAAAAATAGCCGATCAGTTTTTGCGACGGATCACGCAAACCGGTCAAATGATAAGCGCTATACAAAGAATCTAAAAAATTGCCGCGCGACCAGGGATGTGAGTAGACCTGATTTTCTATCGCTAAGACATCATCGATATCCTCAAAACCAAGCCGGCTAAAAATCAAGTTGCCCTGCATTAGCTCGCCGCTTTCAATTGCATGCGCTCTGCGGTAGTCAATGCGATTTTGTTACGCAAGTACAGCGGCTGCGCTTGCGATGCATCCAGACCACGCCCCGCAAGATAATCGGGTAAAGCGAGTTGCGCTATTTGCCTTGCATGCGGCATGCAAGCTATCTGCAGATGTGCCGAAAACGATTCAGCAATGCTGACATTTTCAGGCAGCACAACGCCTTGCCCAAGCGCAAATACCAGCGAGCTACTATCTGATAAGTCGCTATCAACGACAGCCCTGACCTCCTCCACTTTTGATAAAGTCGGCGCTACCGTCACCTGCCATACGCTGTTTAGATAGCGATATTGCGCCCAATACACCTCGCCCATGCGGGCATCAAGTACCGCAACATAATCAACGACATCATTTGATAAGACATGTTGCTGGCGCGCGGATTCTGCCATTGCCTGCAAACTCACGACGGGCAATATCGGCAAGTTGGCACCAAAAGCCAAGCCTTGCACAATCCCGCATGCAGTTCGTACACCGGTAAAAGCCCCGGGACCACAACCAAAAGCAATCGCATCACATTGTTTTAGCGACAAACCTGCCTCCAGCAATAAGGCTTGTATGGCAGGCAAAATACCTTGGGAATGGGTCTGTACCCCCGTCAGTTCACGAATGATCAGAGTATCGCCGATTAGCAAAGCAGCAGAAGCAAGTTCTGTCGAAGTTTCAATAGCAAGAAGTGTTGTCATACCCGTATTTTACAGGGCGCGAAGGCAATCCCAAACTCTGATGTTTGAATCCGCTTAAATCAAGCGCGCCAAGCCGGAATAACATCAGTTCGGTTAAAATGTCAGGCATGAACTTAGCAACGAACACTGAAGACTTGGCACTCATCAAACGCCAATTAACGAGCAAACAATGGCTAGTAGCCTGCTTATGCGCAGCCTGGTGCGACACCTGCACAGCCTATCGGATCGCATTCGATCAATTGGCCGAACAGCATCCCGATGTCTGTTTCGCCTGGATAGACATAGAAGATCAGGCGCACTTAGTGGACGAAATCGATATTGAAAACTTCCCTACCATCTTGATACAACATCAAGACACAGTGCATTTTTTTGGCACCATGCTGCCAGACACAATGCAATTGCATCGCTTGTTAAAGTCAATCATGGCGTCTCATACAGGTACTCAGCAAGAGGCTGGCAAGATCGCAATGAATACTACCCGGAACGACACAGCCGCCACAAAATCCACCGCACATCAAGGCATACCAAGTGGCTGGAGCTTGCGCCAATTGATTGTTAATGATGCCTGAGGCTGGACTTGCGCAGCATTGATTCCAGTGCGATGGCTTTGCCACCCTTGCCTGCGAGTTGATCTGCCAGGGCATTGATGCGGTCTACGCGTCACGCGCCGAGTACGAGCTTTGCTCCCAGTTCACTAAGATGCAAAGCAGTCGCTTCGCCAAAACCACTGCTTGCGCTGGTAATGACGACAACTTTTCCTTCGATGTTATTGCTCATGAATAACTCCTGTTTGATGATAAATTCGTCATTCACATAGAGGAACGACGAGCTTAAAAACTGCCTTAAATCCTTAAGCATCGTTTTATAAAACACGTAGAAAAAGTAAGAAAACCTTTCCTTTTCTGAGCGCAAAGTAAATTTTTCTCTGTGCTCTATATCGTTTTAATGTGACCGCACCGAATATCACCAGTCACAATCTGCTAAGTAATTCCACACGTATATAAAAAATCTCTTTTGCTATATGAATATGGGATTTGTGAAAAATCCTTATTGCTTCGCATAATCGTGTGGCGATATGTGCCGAAGCTTATGGACTCTGCGGGTATTGCAGATTCAACTACGGATTTGCATTTCACGTCTTACATAGAATAAGACGGTGCTCATCCGTGGTTCACAGAGGAGACAAAAAATGAATGACTATCTGAGCTTCATCGGTCGTTGCATGGCGATCGTCAGTGTTGCGTTGGTATGTGCAGTTGTATCACCCGCGCAGGCCGCGCCGAAGACCATACAGAACGACGTATTTTGGAAGGATACAAGCAAAAATCCCATCTATTCTCAAGGCGGTGGCATTCTTAAAGTAGGAGACATTTATTACTGGTATGGGGTCAAGTACAACGGCGCGGTGACTTATGCTGCCAACCCTGTCGCCAAGAACTCTGATATCAGCTTCAATGCGATTACCGCTTATTCTTCGACCGATCTGGCGACCTGGAAATTCGAAGGCAATATGATGAGTGCCGGTGCGGCGGGCAGCGTGCTCGATCCGTCCAACTGGATCGGCCGTATGGGCGTCGTTTATAACAGTAATACCAAAAAATATGTGTTGATTACCCAGTACTACAGCACGGCAACCGGTAATGCAATCTTGTTTGCAACCAGCGACTCACCTGCCGGGTCCTTCATCTATCATCATGTGCAGACACAGATCACCAATGTTGGCTCAACCGGTACAGGTGATCAGACCGTATTTACTGACGATACTGGTTTGTCCTATCTGATTTTCAGTAACGCGGGTGGACGCGCTAACGCTTATGTAGCCGCTTTGCGTGCCTCTGATTCGCTCAATATAGAGCCAGCTTCGCTAATCTCGACCAGTACCACTGGAGGGCGCGAAGGCAATGCCATGTTCAAATACAACGGTACCTATTATTTCTGCTCGTCAGACTTACATGGATGGAACGCTTCGCACACGTATTATCTCAAGGCCAATTCAATACTGGGGCCGTACACAGCAGAGGCTGTGATGGGTGGAACAGATGCCGACTTCTCGCATGTGACTCAAACCGGTTTCTTTATTCCAGTTAATGGTAGATCCGGTACGACAATCCTATTTGCAGGTGATCGTTGGAGCGACTTCGCTGGTAACGGGCTAGGCTACAATCAATGGATGCCAATATCGTTTAGCGGGACGACACCGACGCTCAACTCCGTCAGCCAGTTTAATCTGGATGCGGCAACTGGCGTCTGGACAGTGGGTGCGGGCAATAACTATATTCTCAACCCCAGCTTTGAAGCCGACAGGGTCGCGCAGAACGATCTGGCTGGCTGGTCGACCTGGACTAATCTGACAGGCGGCGCAAATCCGAACTCGAATGTACTCGGTGGACATACTGGACGCTGGTCGATGAAGCTAAGCTACACGACAGCTTATAGCGCCAGCCGCTATCAGAGTCTGACTGGCCTGCCGAATGGAACCTATACTCTGAAAGCCTGGGTCATGAGCAGCGGTGGACAAAGTATCGCTCAGATCTATGTCAAGAATTTTGGCGGATCAGAGCTGAACGTGGGATTCAACACAGCGATTTCAAACTGGCAGCAAGTGACAATACCGAACATCGTCGTTAGCAACGGAAAGATCGACTTGGGACTCTATACGGTTGCCAGCGCGAATAATTGGGTGATCGCTGATGACTTCAGTCTGATAAAAAACTGAGCGCTGTACGATAAGGATTTGAACTTACTCGCTTAATGCGCAATGATCATTCTGGATAAAGCATCCCGGATGATCACTTAGCATCAGTGAGCAAATATATCGCGTTCATATGACGTTGCTGACGGAGCGATGCATAATGCATATCGCTGCAATCCTGATGATGTAAATTGAATTGACAATGACATGATGAATTTATTTTGCTTGACCAAAAATCTTATAGTAACGATCGTATTCCTGGCGATCTTATCGCCGGTTCATGCGACTACCAAAGTATCCAGTAGCGATAAAAATTTACAATACACGGGGCGGATTGATTTCAGCAATGTCTATGCACCAAGCCTGTCTTGGCCAGGTTCCAGCGTTGCTGGAAACTTTACCGGCCAATATTTATCAGTCACTTTGGTCGATCAATTTGGAGGAAATTACTTCAATGTCTTCATCGATCACGACTTAAACCACCCGATGATATTAAAAGCAGAAACAGGTGAAAAAACCTATCTAATTGCTGACAATCTGGCGCCAGGAAAACACAGCTTTTTGCTGACAAAACGCACTGAGGGTGAGGATGGCGCGACTGCAATCAAAGAATTTATATTAGCGGATGGTGCCGGATTGTTACCGCCACCCGTCAGACTAAAACGGAAGATTGAATTTTTTGGCGACTCGATCACCAGTGGAATGGGCAATGAATCCCCCGATGGTGCCCCAGATAATCTGGCGAAAGATAAAAATAACTTTATGGCGTATAGCGCAATCACGGCGCGCAATCTCAATGCAGAAGTCCATGTCACGTCGCAAAGCGGTATAGGCGTGATGGTGAGTTGGTTTCCATTTGTCATGCCGCAGTTCTACGATCAGTTAAACGCGTATGGACGCAACGATACTAAATGGGATTTTTCAAGCTGGACGCCTGATGTGGTGGTGATCAATTTATTCCAGAATGATCGTTGGTTAATTGAGATAGAGCATCGCTTAAACCCTGAACCTTCGGATGAGCAGCGCATTCAGGCCTATGTCGACTTTGTAAAAACTATTCGTAGCAAATATCGTGACGCGTATATTGTGTGCGCCTTAGGCAGCATGGATGCGGCCAAGGACGGATCGAAGTGGCCAGGCTATATTACTGCGGCAGTGACGCGAATTAAGAACGAAAATAACAAGGAAAAAATAGACACTATTTTCTTCCCATACACCGGTTATGACGCGCATCCACGAGTAAAGCAACATCAAACTAATGCCGCTTTGCTAAGCACTTTGATCAAACAAAAAATGAAATGGTGAGCTCGGCTTTTTAGTTTAAACGTGTTGGGATTTAAATTGCTTGCATGCCTTAAATGGATAAATCGCGGAACTGATATGGACAGGCCCAGGCAATACGGTATTCAAGCATTGAGTGAACAAATGAGTCACAAAATCCTTAGGACAAAAGAAAAAAGGGACTAGATTTGCATCTAGTCCCTTGAATCTGGTGCGGCTGGCAGGAATCGAACCCACGACCCCTTGGTTCGTAGCCAAGTACTCTATCCAGCTGAGCTACAGCCGCGAAGATCGACAGCATAGCATAGCAATTGAAAAATACAAAGCTAAGCGGTGGCAAAAATCCTCTACATTGCATTAATAATGGCCAACATCACCAAAATTAAGTATCAAAAACTAATTTAAAGCAGGACTTACTACATTTCCAAATGAATAAAATACTATGCTAATTATTCAATGATTTATTGCGCTGCTTTGTTTAGCCTGCTTCCATCTTGATCGCCTTTACGCAAAAACATAATCCTCTCTGCGCTACTTGGATGGCTGGATAAGTAAGGATTACTTGCACTATGATTTTTTTCTAAATCGGCAAATAAATCTGCTAGCGCATTGGAGCTGATACCATTTTTTTCCAACATCGCCAAGGCATAAGCATCCGCTTCGCGCTCGGCATCGCGGGAATATTTTAAATCTAATAGCAAAGGCGGCAAGCTGGCAACAGCGGTAGAAACATCGCCGAACAAGGCGACGGCAACGGCGGCAACGGCCGAGCTTTGTATCACCCGACGGCTTAAGTGACGTTCGTGCAAATGCCCCAGTTCATGCGCTAGTACGCCCATGATTGCATCATCGTTATGAGATAAATTAACTAGCTCATCGGTCAAAATAATTTCGCCCGAAGGCAAGGCCAGTGCGTTGGGACCAATTTTACTTTTGCGAAATAATAGTCGATAAGCTGGACTATCGTCTTCGACTGGTCGCAGGCGAGCAAAGCGTGTACTCAGCTCATTTTGTCTTTCCACAGAAAGCTTAGTCGGGCTAAAAAAATGCTCATCTAAAAATGTCAGTGCGCCATCACCTAAAGCCCGTTCTACTTTTTCTGGCAGAGCAAAAGCGACTATTTTTGCAGCTGCAGGCAAGGCATAAACATACAGCAAGCTAATCAACACCACCGTACTGACAACAGCAATCAAGGTCGCACGCCAGCTTTGTTGCATGCGTACGATCAGGCTGTCACTATGCCCGGTGGCTGACAATAAATTAGCTAAGGCTGCCAGCATTTCTGGGTCGCTTACTTCGAGGTAAGCACCGTCAGGGAAAGTAACTTTACGCACCTTATTGGAGGTGCGTTCTGATACACGCAATTGATCCAGCGGACACTCTAGTTGCACATCGCCAGTCAACTGCGCAATCTGCCCGACCACTTCTAAATAGACGTGGTGGGCACGCGATGTTCTGCCATCAAAATAATTTGCTGCAACTGGCATCATAGAGATAAATCAAAGTCCAATAAATCCGCCATACCTTCACCGGTAGCAGAGACCTGCGCGGCTTCGTCGGCTACAAATTGGTCTAAACCATCACCAATTTCAATCGAGATAGATTCCAGACGGTAACGCATCATACGTATTTGAGCGAAGGGAATAAACAAACCCAAGGTACAAACAATAGCGAGCAAATTCGTGAGATAAATGAAAGTGACACGTCCCCACTTCATATGGCTATACATTTGTCGATTGCCAAGCTTAGTGTGATTCCAGATCAGATTCTGTATCAAGCTTAAAAACAAGGGAACAATCGCGAACAACCAAAAATAAAGTGAAAATACCAACCCAATCAGACCAACTATTAGATGTGGCGCAAACTGCCCTGCCTGTTTGGCAGCAATTACCGCCGCGATTGGCGCCGAAAACGCTAGACATATCACGATAATACCCGCAATAAAAATAGAAAATCCGATTAAATAATTCAGATAAAAGCGCGATATTTTTGCGTCGAAAGAAAAATGCGTTGTACCAAAACGACTCTCATTATGCTGGAACTGCTTAATCCGTTGATGCACCAAAGGTACCAGGGTGTACAAGCTGATCAAGGCAAAAAATGGCCACATTAAATAATTGATATAAGCCTGCTTGGCGGTACCACGAAAACCAAAACGCACACCGCGGAAACTGGAGTTATACAGTTTAAATTGCAGACTTTTCCAGAGCAACCAAGGCATCACTGCACTTAGCGCAATCAACATCAAAAAGCCAAAACCGGTAGAAAACTTAAAAGCAAAGTGATACAGCGTTACAAAAACAAACGCCACAATACGACCTTTTAAAATCGCAATCGGATTACCGTGATATTCAAAACTAGCCCCTGCAAGCTGGGTACTCGAATAAAAATAATGATTTCTTCTTACTTTAGCCCAGGCTGAATAAATGCCCAAGGTGACGATGGTCAGTAAAAGATTGACGATCCAGATACGAAAATATTCGCCGCCTGTTCCGGTAAAACTTAAAGAGACTTTTGAGGAATCCGTATTGGTTTGCATCATGCCACCTCGTTTGCCAGTTTAATCATTGCGACATTGTTATCATAATTATTGATGGCAGTCGTCTCAAAACAGACGCCCAGAAACCTGTCACAAGAGTGATCGAATAGATTCTGCATGGATTAAAACCTTAAGTGGAGGTGAAATGAAGTTCGCTTTTGTTTGGATGGGGCGACTACTTAGACATCAAGCTTTTTTATGGTCTTTTGTCAGGCGCATCGTTTGTATTGCCTAACAATAAGCTTGCCATTTAATTATGCCATAGGCGCACACAGTAAAAGAGACTCAGAGCAACAAAAACCTTGCAAACTCGTCAATATTGTAGCTATGTTGCATATTTAGTACATCTCCGCCAAATCATTCGCTTTCTCTGCGGTGGTCGTTTTATTGCTCTCTTTGATGGCTGACATCGACTGAATAGCTTATCCACTCGAGTTGAAATAAGTAAAAATTAGGGGGTATATGCCAAATATACCCTTTATGTCCAATGATTTATTGGACATAAAAATATACTGTAATGAGTATATACATATGCAATTTAATTCGTGCGGATAATTCGATAATTGAGCCGGGTAATGAAATGGGTAAAGGCCGCGCTCTGATTGAGCACCCGATTACACTAACTCAGTCCTTAAACAAGCTAAGCCTGGAATGATGGTGACTTAAGCATAGCGGCCTAAGTATGGTGAATCTTGCAGCACGCCGGACAAGTTCCATACAGCGCTAACCGGTGTCTAAGCAATTGAAATCCGTGTGTCTGGGCAACCTGTAATTGGCGCGATTCAATTACATCGTCGGCGAACTCAATCACCATGCCGCAGTCGAGGCAAATCAGGTGGTCGTGATGACCGCCCTCGCTAATTTCATAAATCGCTTTACCTGATTCAAATACATTGCGCGCCAGAATTCCCGCTGCCTCTAATTGCGATAACACTCTGTAAACGGTTGCTAAGGCGATCATCACGTTTTGCTCCAGCAAGCGTCGATACACGTCTTCCGCACTGAGGTGGCGCTGCTTGCTATTGCGTATCACCTCTAATATTTTTTGCCTTGGAATGGTACTTTTTAAGCCAAGATTTTTCAAATCCTGATCGCAAGTTCGCTCAACCACCTGTGTCTCTTTATTTTGTAGTGTGGATCGCATCATTCGCCGCCTGTGCCGTCATTCTGGCCTTCTGAGACTAGCTGTTCATCTTGGGAAGCGACTGATCGGCTGTGTTTAGCTGCTTGATTGGATTGATTAGACTGACTTTTTAGCTGGATATCCTTAAGGCAGCGTGCCATGCTGCTAACGCTGGGTTTCTCAACAAACACGCAGGGCTTGCCTGTTCTTTTGCAATGATCTTTAACTCGCCAGTAAGCACCATGGCTGACGCAACCCGTTTGGCAAATAACTAAATCGGCCGCCGCAAGACTAGCGCCAAGTAAAGAGGCATTATCTTCATCGCCACCGTCATGATGTAAAAAATGTCCGCCAGTACGCTCTATCATTTGTCGGTACATCGGGACAATGTTCGGACGTCCGCCGACACATAATATCGACCGGTTTTGTAGGCCAAGGTTTTGTAAATTAGCAGAGGTATTACTCGCTTCATACTGTGCTGAGCGATCAGATAATGAGGCCGCTAGATCTGCTTCTGCTTTTTGCTGGAGCTGCTGCAATTGATGGACTTGCTGAACTTGCTCCAGTTGGGATTGCTGCCGCTGCATGCTGGCAAGCTGCTTCTCTAAATCATGAATGCGTGCCATTTGCGTATCAATATGACGTGCTTGCTCTTGTCTTGCACGTAAATCAGGGAAGCCCGCTTCCAGCTCCTTGATCTGATCTTGCAAACTGGCGATCACCGTATTTTTGCCAATCAAGCTGGCATGCAATTGCACTTGATCAGTTTGCAATTGCTCTATAGCGGCACTTTTGGCAGCGATGATGCGGGTATTGCGCTCTTGATGCGCGGCCAACTCTTTACTGACATGTTCATAATCAGCCTGCATTTCAATAAAGCGCCGGCTACTGACACGATCAGTTGTGCCGACCTGATGTTGCAGCATATGAATTTCTCTTAACACCCTTTCTTCTAAAGAGTTATCGCAACGCGCATGAGTCAGCGTTGCCCACAATACGCCAGCAACATCTGCGCTGTGCTGTCCCTGCGACCACCAGGCAGACAACGCCTCGCTTGATTTAATCTGTGATGACTGACGCAAAGCAATCGCGTAACGGCGCTCTAACTCTGCCTGCAAACGCTCCGTCATCGCTCTACGAAATTTACAATCAGCTATCGCACCACAATGTAATTCGTAATCATCAGCAACCGTCTGCCCGCCTAATGCCTTATCCACCAGACGACGCAAGACCGTGATGGGCAAACAAACCCCGATAACAGGACATAACGCATGATATGGCAACTCCCATAAGCGACGGCGACGCGATCCCTTGGCAGCCAAGCGTTGAGAAATCGTATCGAGATCAATTAGGCTGGAATTAGCATTTGAAGTTGATTTGGAATTGAGGTTGAAATTCGGGCTAGAGTTCGGGCTAGAATTCAGATTTGCTGGTTTATTCGCTTTTTTACCTAGTTCGCACATGAGCTGCCCTCCGGTTAATGTCTGATGTTGTTGCCACCGTCAGTGGCAAGCACCCGAGATTCAGACGATTCAGAATCGTGTAAAGCGGGATCAACATCTAAACGTTTTTGGGCAAAACTCAGCATCTCGGTCAATTCACGAAAAGCATCTAATTCAAATCTGACCGTCACCGCGCGCAAATTCAAATGCACATGTCCGCACTCGGGACAAGTCGTCACATGACCTACATCGCTGGCAGCGACCAAGGTCTGGCGACATTCTACATAGTTGGTTTTGTGTGACATGAAATAACTCCTCACGGGTAAATGAGAAGTTATTGTATCAATAAATGATAATGATTCGCATTTATATTTTAAATGGAGCTATGTTTGATTGATCGTCTAGAGATGAGATTTATAGAATATCAACTGATCAAAACTGATAACGAGGAAGCAAATTAGAGTTCTAAGAAGAATATCCCCCAAAAACCGCATGAACCCAATCCACCAAAGAAAAAAGGGACTAGATTTGCATCTAGTCCCTTGAATCTGGTGCGGCTGGCAGGAATCGAACCCACGACCCCTTGGTTCGTAGCCAAGTACTCTATCCAGCTGAGCTACAGCCGCGAAAAACGAGAGTATAGCATAGCCAAATTCGCTTGATAAGCCCCCACGCTATTTTTCAAGCGTTTTTGAGGCTCTCAGCAAACTAAAGTAGCTTAAATTTCAACCTGAGAACCGACTTCAATTACGCGATTAGTTGGCACTTGATAATAATCTGCTGCATCGCGTGAATTTTTAGACATGATGACAAACAACCATTCGCGCCACAAGGCCATACCGCTATTCGGTCTTGAAATAATTGTCTGGCGCGCGATGAAGTAAGAAGTTTCCATCCGCTCAAATGTCAGCCCAAATGGCTCACACAAATCCAGCGCTTTGGGAATATCTGGTTCATTTTTAAAGCCATAAAACACATCAATCTGGTAGCAATCATGTCCCAGATCAGTCACTTTGACTCTGTCAGAGGCCGGCACCCAAGGAATATCCTCGTTATGCAAAGTTAAAAATATAACCCGTTCGTGCAGAATTTTATTGTGCGACAAGTTGTGCAACAGCGCATGTGGCACACCGTCGGACTCGCCGCGCAAGAAGATGGCTGTCCCAGCGACCCGTACAGGCGGTGATACAAACAAAGAGGATAAAAACGCTTCCAGCGGAATCGCATGCTTTTTCAGATTATCAAATACCAGCTCACGGCCACGCTTCCAGGTCACCATTACGGTAAACATGATGATGCCCAATACCACCGGGAACCAGCCGCCATGGAAGAATTTCAAGCCATTGGCCGAGAAAAATGCGAGATCAATCGTGGTAAAAAATCCGGTCGCAACAAAGCAAAGAATCGGATTGTATTTCCAGCCGTAACGGATCACGAAGAAAGTTAAGATCGACGTCACCAACATCGTGCCAGTAACAGCAATGCCGTATGCAGACGCCAGATTAGAAGAATTACCAAAACCGACTACCGCTGCCACCACCACCAATAACTGCAACCAGTTGACCGCAGGGATGTAAATTTGACCGATCTCTTGCGATGACGTATGGACGATTTTCATTCTTGGCATAAAACCTAAAGAAATCGCCTGCTTAGTCATGGAGAAAGTGCCAGAAATAGTTGCCTGTGATGCGATCACAGTAGCAACAGCAGACAAAGCGACTAAAGGATAAACACTCCAGGCACCCAATTGCTGATAAAACGGATTGCTAACAGCGTCCGGCGTGACGATCAATAATGCGCCCTGCCCTAAATAATTTAGACCCAACGCAGGAAACACCACCATAAACCACGCCATTCTGATTGGCTTGCGGCCAAAGTGTCCCATATCTGCATACAAAGCCTCAGCACCGGTAAATGCCAGCACTACTGCGCCTAGTGCTAAAAATGCTAGCCACCCGTTAGACACTAAAAAACGTACTGCATGCAACGGGCTTAACGCACCCAGAATCATTGGCATTTTGATGATATTAATTACGCCCATCACAGCCAAGGCGACAAACCAGATCACCATAATCGGGCCAAACCATTTACCAATACCCGCAGATCCTTTGCTTTGCACCGCATACAGAGCGATCAACACCACCAAAGTAATGGGGACCACATAAGGAGAAAATGCGGGGGTAGCAACCTCTAGCCCCTCAATCGCTGATAGCACAGAGATAGCGGGAGTAATTACACCATCGCCATAAAACAGCGCAGCGCCAAACAAACCAATCACAAAGAGTAAAAAATGCCATCTGGAGGCTTTGCCAACTGATTCCAACGCCAATGCCGTCAGCGCCATAATCCCGCCTTCGCCCCGGTTATCTGCCCGCAAAATCAGGGTGACATATTTAATCGCGACGATAATGAACAATCCCCACAAGATCAGCGATACCACGCCAAAAATGTTGGCCTCGTTCAGAGGAAGACCATGTTCTTTTGAAAATACCTCTTTCATCGTGTAAAGAGGACTAGTGCCAATATCGCCGTAGACAATGCCGACTGCTGCCAGCGTTAGTCCCGCCATACTGCTTTTTGCGTGATGATCAGTTGTTAAATTAGCCAATTGTGTACCTTGTTATTCTTGGTGCGTTGCACAATAGGTGATTCCGTAACGAAATTCAAGCATCAATTCGGGAATCGACCAATTGTGGGAGTCATGCAACAACAGCCCACACTCTGCAAAGTTTCTCTTGAACTGTCAATAAAAACAATAAACGGAGCACCTGTTTTTGACTCAGGGAAATTCTTGACAACAGAATGAAACGGAAGGCCGAATCCAGAATTCGCATAACTAAAGTTGAAATGATTCGTTTTACTGCGGCGGACACAATGGAATAATTTTGACATTGATCTCTGTAAAGAACGCTATGCCGCTGCCACTCCACTCCGCATTAACATCGAACGCTTTTCCGGTTGATGTCCAACGCCATCTCCACGCAAGCACACTGTTTGAAGTATCTGCCGTAATAGCAGAAATTGCAAAAGCGCTAGCGGCAAACGCAGTTGCACGTGATCGGGTTGGAGGTCATGCAGCGACAGAGCGAGAATTACTTTGTGACAGTGGCTTACTCACTCTATCGGTTCCCACAGAATACGGTGGTTTAGGTGCTCCCTGGCCGCAGATTTATCAGACCATTCGCGAGTTAGCCAAAGTTGATAGCGCGTTGGCACATGTATTTGCGTTTCATCATCTACAAGTGGCAGGCGTACAACTCTATGGCAATAAAACGCAACAACGCACTTTACTCACCAATACCGTCACCAACCGCTGGTTTTGGGGCAATGCTTTAAATCCCTTGGACAAACGCGTTATTGCCCATGAATTGGCAGATGATCTTACCGCTGAAGCGGCTGATGGCATATACAAAATTAACGGTATCAAAAGTTTTTCGTCCGGCTCAGTCGGATCAGATTTGCTGACAATATCGGCATGGCATGAAGCAAGCCAGAGCGCACTCATTGCCGCGGTACCAAGCAATCGAAGTGGCATCCAGATCAATCCTGACTGGGATGCATTTGGCCAGCGCCAGACCGATAGCGGCAATGTCGTTTTTACCGATGTGATTTTGCACAAAGAAGATATTTTGCTTGCCCCCGGTGCCGTGGCAACGGCGCAAGCCAGCGTGCGTTCCCAGGTCGCACAATTAATCATGGCTAATTTGTACTTGGGAATTGGCTTAGGCGCATTTGATGAAGCCAGACGATATAGTCGCGACGAAGCACGTCCCTGGTTTGCTTCTGGCGTACCAAGCACGGTTGATGATCCTTATGTCCAACATCGTTTCGGCAGCCTTTGGTTATTACTTCGTCCAGCGATTGCTTTGGCAGATCAAGCTGCAGAGCATCTACAGCGGGTCTGGAGTAAAGGCGAAACAATCACGGCACAGGATCGTGGCGAACTCGCCATCAGTGTGGCAGAAGCAAAATGCCTGTCGCATCAAGCCGGATTAGAAGTATCAAATCAAATGTTTGACATCACTGGCGCACGCTCGACCAGCGCACGTTATGGCTATGACCGCTTTTGGCGGAATGTCCGGGTACATACGCTACACGACCCAATCGACTACAAACTGCGGGATTTGGGTCGCTATGTTCTCAGTGGCAGTTTGCCAGAGCCCACACCTTACTCGTGATCAGGACGCGCCTCATGTCTCAATTGTCTCAATTGTTTCCACCATTTGATGCTGGCAAATTCGCCCAGATTGCAACCACGGCAAACGGTAAGCAAGCGACGAAAAAAAACGTCGTGATTCAGCTTGATCAAATCTCAAAATCGTTCGCACTGCCAGCTGGTAAACATTTTGACGCTGTCAAAGACGTCTCGCTGCAAATACAATCCGGCGATATCTTTGGTCTGATCGGAAAAAGTGGCGCAGGCAAATCAACTTTACTGCGCCTGATCAATTTATTAGAACAACCCGATAGCGGAACTGTCACCGTGAATCAGCTTGATCTGACCGCACTGGATAAATCGGCATTACGCAAAGCGCGTCAGTCCATCGGTATGATCTTCCAGCAATTTAATTTATTGCAGAATGCCAGTGTATTTCAGAACATTGCCCTCCCCTTAAAAATCCATGGCGGATTCAATCGTCTTCAAATAGCAGAACGCGTGCGTGAATGCTTAGCCCTCGTCGATCTGGTCGATAAAGCCGATAGCTACCCATCGCAATTGTCGGGTGGCCAAAAACAGCGTGTGGCGATTGCCCGCGCGCTAGCTAGCCACCCGGCAGTCTTGTTGTGTGATGAGCCCAGTTCTGCCTTAGATGCCGAAACCACGCGTGCATTATTGGCGACGCTGCGCGATATCAACGCCCGGCTAGGCGTCACAATTGTCATCGTCACGCATGAACTATCGGTCGTCCATGAGTTGTGCGAGCACGTCGCAGTCATAGAAAACGGTGTCATCGCGGAACAAATTTCCATCTCAGATTACATCACTCCACGCAAAACCTTGCTAGGAAAAGAGCTAGTGCATTACGCCAGATTTGCACAAAGCATTTTGGAACTGCAGCACAGTGAAGAGCAAACGCTGCCTCAATCCAATCAAGATGCCCCATCTCAATTGCAAGAACAGCAGTCACGTGAGCTAGCGCATGTCTGAGAATATTCTGAATATCTTGCCTGAGCTCTGGGTCTCTATCGCTCAAACGTTTTTGATGCTCGGCATTGGTTTGACTGCGGCAGTCCTAATTGGTGGCCCATTGGGTATTTTGTTATACCTGGTTGGACCGGGGCAATCGCTAGCCAACCGTCCGGTGTTTACGGTACTGGATTGGCTTGTGAGTACGGTGCGGTCTTTTCCCTTCATTATTTTGCTGGTCGCGTTGGTGCCGTTTACCCGTTCGATTGTAGGCTCTTCAATTGGCCCAACTGCGGCGGCAGTGCCATTGTCGATTGCTGCCATTCCTTACTTTGCCCGGTTGGTAGAACAAAGCTTGCGTGAGATTCCGCGCGGTGTGATCGAGGCAGCCCACGCCATTGGCGCATCAGAATTACAAATTATATGGCGCGTTTTACTGGTGGAATCCAGGTCTGGCCTGGTACTGGGATTTACCGTATTAGCGATCAGCTTTTTGTCTTATTCCGCCGTCGCGGGTGTGGTGGGTGGCGGCGGTATCGGCGATCTGGCGATACGTTATGGCTACTACCGTTTTCAAACCGACGTGATGGTTTTTACCATCGCTATTTTGGTGGTACTGGTACAAATAATTCAGTTTGTCGGCAATACAGTTGCGCGACGTATTGATCACCGCTGAGCGCTCTAATTGTCTAGCGCATGCTGATTTCTATGATTCTCTAAGCATATCCAAAATATATACTGAGTAGGAGTAATTTTAAGCGTCCATATAATCATTGGACAATAGAGCATATTTTATAAAAATGATGGGGAGTATATTAAAAATGCACCAATTTCAGCAATTAAACGACCTAAGTTTTGGTGCTCCGGTGGTGTTCCTCATCGTCGTTCATCATCGCTGTTGATCTAAAGCACGCAGCATCCTGTTTCTGAATCATTTATTCCCAATATGTTTGCTTACTAAGACCCTAAAATTTTTATCAAGAGGAATTTCCATGTCACTCTCCTCATCCAATCGCCGTCGCTCTAGTTTGCGCTTATTCGCTAATATTGCCATCAGCTCCACTATCGCGGTAGCGACCATATTTAGTCCACTCGCATTGGCACAAGAAAAAAAAGAAATCGTGATCGGCGCAACTGCAGGGCCCTACTCGGATCAAGTCAAATTAGGTATCAAACCGATCCTGGAGAAAAAAGGATATCAGGTAAAGATTGTCGAATTTAATGACTACATCCAACCTAACTTCGCACTGGCACAGGGTTCACTCGATGCGAATGTTTTTCAGCATATCGTTTATCTGACCAAGTTTTCTACTGAAAATAAATTGGCGCTGACTGAAGTCATCAAAGTACCCACTGCACCGATTGCGATCTACAGTAAAAAACATAAAACGCTGGATGAAGTCAAAGATGGCGCAACCGTGGCGCTGTGAAATGACCCAACTAATCAAGCGCGAGCACTGGTCGTGCTAGAACAATTAAACTGGCTGAAATTGCGCGCAGGCTATGACCCAATACGCGTCTCAGAAAGAGATGTCGCGTCCTATACCAAAAAGATCAAACTAGTCCCGTTAGAAGCAGCACAACTACCGCGCTCACTGGATGATACGGACTACTCTTTCATCAACGGTAACTTTGCGATTGCGTCGGGGCTCAAAATCAGTGAGGCTCTGGCATTAGAAAAAACTTCCGCGACTTACCAAAATCTAGTCGCAGTGCGTACTGCCGATAAAGGAAGTAAATGGGTTCAGGATTTAGCGGACGCCTACCGTTCACGTGAATTTCTTGAGATCACTAACAAGCACTTTGCTGGCTTTGTTAAAACAGACTATCAGCAAGCATTGAATCAAAGCCGCTTAAATCAGCAGGCTGTAACTGTGAGTGCAAAATAATCAACCATGGCAAAGCAGATCCGGTTTAACGCATTTCAAATCAATAGTGTCGGGCACCAGTCGCCAGGTCTCTGGACACATCCACGTGACCAGTCCCATCGTTACACAGATCCAGAGCATTGGATCAGTCTGGCGCAATTACTAGAACGTGGCTTATTTGACGGACTATTTTTAGCCGATGTACTTGGTGTCTATGACGTCTATCAATCGAATGCCAACGCAGCATTGCGTGGCGGTGTGCAAGTTCCGCTGAATGATCCCTTAGCACTGGTGCCGCTGATGGCGCATGCCACTCGGCACCTGGGTTTTGGAGTGACCTGTGCACTGACCTATGAACATCCCTACTCATTTGCTCGCCGCATCTCGACGCTGGATCATTTGAGCAAAGGACGGATTGCGTGGAATATTGTCACCGGCTATCTTGACAGCGCAGCACGAAATCTGGGATTAGAACATCAGATTGGTCACGATGCACGCTACGACATCGCAGAAGAATATATGGAAGTCGTTTACAAACTTTGGGAACAAAGTTGGGAAGACGATGCAGTCGTACGCGATAAAGTCAACGGCATATTTACCGATCCAAGCAAAGTTCACGCGATTCATCATCATGGAGAAAACTATCGCGTGCCAGGTTTCCACTTGTGTGAACCTTCGCCCCAGCGCACTCCCTTGTTATTCCAGGCTGGTACATCGGGACGCGGTAAAAACTTTGCAGGCAAACATGCCGAATGCGTTTTCGTCAGCGGACCCAGCAAAGCGGTAGTCAAACATTATGTACAAGACTTGCGCGCTGCCACACTAGCAGCCAGACGCAATGCCGATGACATTTTGATATACGCCCAGGCCTTGATCATCACAGCCGCAAACGAAGAAGAAGCCCAAGCCAAATATGCCGACTACCGCAGTCATATCGACATTACCGCAGCACTCGCGTTGCTGTCGGGCTGGACTGGTGTGGATTTTAGTAAATATGACCCGGATGCCACAATTGAATATATGGAAAACGATGCCGGCCGATCGGCATTAGCATCATTCAGCCAGGCTGACCCTACACGTCGCTGGACAGTGAGAGAAGCGGCAGAGTTTATCGGCCTTGGCGGACGTGGTCCGGTGTTGATCGGTAGCCCACAGCAAATCGCCGATCAACTGATCGATTGGGTAGAAGAAACCGGGATAGACGGTTTCAATCTGGCGTTTGCTGTGTCACATGACAGTATGGCCGACGTGGTTGATTTCATCGTACCCGAGCTCCAAAAACGCGGACGCTATCGTAACCAATATATCGGCGGCACACTGCGCGACCAGTTATTTGGTGCAGGGAATCGACTGTCTGAAAATCATATTGGACGGCAGATCAGAATCCAGTCTCAGGAATCCGCATAAATTACTTTTAAGATCGGGTCGAATGTATCCTAAAAAACTTGTGTTGAGAAATCCACAAGATAGATTAATCAGTTTTGGACAACAGCCTGATTATGGTCGCAAGATACAACGGAGATGGATAAATCCGGTTTTGTTCATAGCAGGTATGAGTCAACTTGATGACATGGTCGTTATCACTCTGAATCGCCTTAGCAAATAAATCTGACTAGGCTTGTTCTGGAGATGTTCGGTACAACGAATTGAGTATTAATTCTGCCTCACGCTCGGCAGAAACGAGTGATGGTAGCGAGGGTGCTCCTACCGACACATAGGCGGCACAAAAAGCCACCCACAATTGCGGCAATAAGACGACGACTAAATTCTGCGGCAAACGAGCAAATACAATACGCGCAGCATGCATCGCCGTGACCATATGCAGCACAGTAAAATTTTTACTTTTCCAGTAGGCGACGATTGCTAAGCTTGTCATCTCAAGCATCATCTCATTCAATAACTGAGACTGATTTTCGATCAGGTAGAGGCCATCAGCAAAGCGCGGATCGGCGACCACCGCTTTAAGACTACCGACAATCGAATCACCCACATACAGATTTGGATTGGCTTTGTACAATAGCGACAACTGGGCCAATGCTTGCTCCGCTGTAACAGCAAACTGCGGCTGATTGCTCTTTATCTTAATGTCCAGATTCGACACCATAAGATGTGCCAGTCCGGCGGCAATTTCTCCAATATGATGCGCATCTAAACCATATGCGAGGCGAATCAAGGCATGGAACGCCGCCGTTGCTGGCGCAAAAGGGATCTGACTTAACACTTCGATCAATACCTCATCAGCACTGCGGGCAGAAATCGCCGTCATAAAATAAGCACGCAAGGGCATGAAATTATCCACTTTTCCTAGCTGCCGTTGCCAGTTATCAGCAGTCACTTTACATTGACTCATTCGCATTGGCAGCGCATAAGTGTTTTGCCACATACTAAAAAACTGTTGTAAACGTTCTGGGCTGGCTCCCATCTTCGCTAACGCGATCAATGCCATAGGACAGTGATTAGTCGTACCTTTTGATGCCAACGCAAAATGAGCACTGGCATCCAGCAGCTGGTCTAAAAGCTCAGATGAGGAGTAATCCCTGACAGATTCTGTTGAACCTTTTTTCATCGCAATGTCCTTAACAATTTTTGATGAAATAAGCATACAAGTTCAAGTACACTTGAAGTCAAGGATAATTTTTGTTAACTATGATGCGTGTATTAAAAGCTGAGACAAAGGGAATTACGGTGAAAAAATCAACCGAGAATCTGATTAGCATTGGTGACTTGGCGAAACGCTCTGGACTCGCAGCTAGTGCATTACGATATTACGAAGAACAAGGATTGATCACCAGCTCACGCAATGCGGGGCAACAAAGACAGTTTCCAAAAGAAGTATTGAGGCGTGTCGCTTTTATTCGTGCCGCGCAAACTGCGGGTCTGAGCCTGAGCGAAATCAAATCAGCATTAGCGTCACTGCCCGAACAACGCACACCGACAAAACAAGATTGGGAAAAATTGTCATCCTCATGGCAAACGACACTCCAGCAGCGCATAGATGCCTTAGTTGCGCTACGGGACAAACTCACGTCCTGCATAGGCTGCGGCTGCCTCTCACTGAAATCCTGCTCGCTGTATAACCCAGGCGACGTTGCGGCTCAACGTGGTAACGGTGCGCGTTATTTAAACGGAGATACAGCAATAAAATGACTGAAACGCATTCTCATATTTCGCTATATCTGCACACTTGGTCAAAGCAATAGAGATTAATAAAGAAAAGTAAAACAATTATTTTTCTGGCTAAGAAAATTTAATCACAAAAAAACATTACTTTGACGTTTTTGGTGAAACACTATCTTTACTTATCTCAGATGTTAATGCAGCGTGTTTTTTGTCTTCTGCTGACTTTTCAATAGTTTTTGTTTTTTTAGATTCGTGTGCTAATTGATTCTTATGTGCCTGCTGAACTAAAAACTGATCTTCCGCAGCGATAACATTTAAAGAGAAGCTCGCCGCTATGATGCAGGTAACGCAGATAGAAATATATTTCATTTGGTACTTTCAATATTTGACTTTACTACTAACTTAAAAATTCTTTGGATTTATGCGAAAAACAAAGAATGACATTTGACTAAATACATAATTTTCTCTATGACGATTTCCAATTTTCATAGAATAAAAAATACTGATCAGAATATTATTTGAAATTTTTTGATTTAAATATTCTTAATCTTGACAATAATTAATAGCTGATATTGGAATAAAAACTGCATAGCAAATTTAACAAAATCCATATAAATAAATTGAAAAAAAATGGAATTTATTCGTAAATTTTTTATAAAAAAAATTTTAATGCACCTAATATCTATTTTTCACTAATGACAAATTAATCGGTTCGTTTACATAAAATTTACAAGCATCAACTGACTTTTTGCATTTTTTTTATATCGATCCTAGTAATCTTCTCCTCGTTCAGAATAAATTGAATTGGCAGTTTTTTTGGTCCTAAAAAAATTTTTAAGGCACAAAGCATGACCATTTAATTAATCGATTACTGATTTTTAAACTGGTGTAACAACACGTCGTTGATACATTTGAATTTATAACTCCAGGGAAAATAAAATGCAAAAAATGTTGTCACTCGCATTCGTTGCGGCTACTACCTTAGCCTTCAACAATATTGCGTTAGCACAGAGTGGTGCAGCAGAGGGATGCCCAGAAAATTCTGCTTCAAAGAGTTTCTCAGAGAGGTTTAGCACAACCTATAGCGACTACCTGAAATGGAATGGCGATCCTGCTGACGCAGCCCCGAGCTGGCGCAAAGATGTGCAGGCACCTCCCGTGTCCAGCCCACCGTATCCATTCGCAACTTGGCCGATTGGTGGTTCTGAAACGATTGGTTATGACAACCAATACTATGGCCCGCTAATGGACACAATTTATTGTGGTCCAAATGGAAAAGCCTGGAAAGATTCGCGCATTACTGTCTATGGCTGGATAGCACCTAGTTACAACATTAGTACATCAAAATCAAAATTTAATTTTGCAACTGGCACTGGCGGAAATTACCCTGCTGCTTACGACTATGCAGCTAATTCGTTTCAATTGAATCAAGTTGCAGTCTATGTTGAGCGTGTGCCTGACGTAGTACAAAAAGATCACAACGATTGGGGTTTTCGTGTGACTGGTTTGTACGGTACTGACTATAAATATACTTTCTCCAAAGGCGTATTTAGCGATCAATACACAGATAAAGGCCGGAAATACGGCTTTGATCCAGTCATGATGTATGGCGAGTGGTATACCCCATTTGTTGCAGATGGGATGAATGTACGTGTAGGTCGCTATATTTCTGTACCAGATATTGAGGCGCAGCTTGCACCGAACAATTACACCTTTACCCACTCCTTACTTTACGCGGTTGATCCTTATACGCAACAAGGTATTGTTGCGACAGTCAAACTAAACAAAAATTGGCTGATTCAAGGTGAAGTCTCTGCCGGTAATGACATCGCGATCTGGAATAAAGCTGAACGTCAGTTCACGCCAGCAGCTTGCTTGGGCTGGACGTCTGATACAGCCAACGATAACTTCTATGCTTGTTTGAATGGCGCGCATCCTATCTTGGGAAATAACGGAAAATTTGGCTGGAATAATCTTCAGCACGAAGTCGTTACCTGGTATCACAAGTTCAATGAAAATTGGCATATGTCTAGTGAGTACTGGAGAATGTTCCAGAACGATACGCCCAACGTGAATGACGTAACAGGTGCGGGACCGGCGTTGTTGGCTGCACGCTATGGCAACTTAAAATATGGTGCTCCATCGGGTGCGCAATGCGGACCTAATGACGGTGCGACTTGTAAATCGCATGAATGGGCTTTCGTCAACTATATTGGTTATCAGGTTTCTCCGCGTGATTCAGTCACCTTCCGTACGGATGTATTGGATGACACAACTGGTCAGCGTACGGGCTTCAAAACCCGTTACTACGAATTTGGCTTGGGCTGGCAACATTGGATCGGTAAAGCGATCACTATTCGCCCAGAACTTCGTTATGAGCGTTCTACAGATATTGATGCATACGATAATCCAACTGCGACAGCAGGTGCGGGCAAATTTAATCAAACAATGTTTGCGATAGATGCCGTAATCCATTTCTAATTTGTACAAAGTAATAACTAAAGCATACTATCCTGTAAGCATCATGAATCAAGCCTGAATATTTCTTCAGGCTTGATCAAGCATCTCAATCTATGACTAAATGTCTTGAACAAAATAGTATTTACATAAAACTGTTTTAGCTAAATCAATATCTGATGACAAAGTAATTATATTGTCGTCATCAAACCATATTGCCAAAGCAATTTTATGTAAGTTCCGCCCAAAATATTTGAAACATTTTGAAACATCTTTGTTGCGCGATATCAGATCAATGCCATGGATTCAGGTCTTTTATCGTATTGAAATTGAGTATCATGTTGCCTTTAACAAGGATTGAAAAAACTTCTTAAAAGCAATAAAAATTGTTTAAATTATCAAGCGCAACAGACGCTAAGTAAGGCCTAATATCTTTTTAAAAGCAAAAAATGCTTTTTCATCTCTGCCTTTTTGTATAGAGAAACCGCAATGATTTCGTTCAACACATGGCAAGCCCAGTGTGCCGTCGTTTTAATGGGTGTTGCTACGATGGGTCTTGCAGCCCCCATATCAGCGCAAGCAAATTTAATCGATAGCGCCACTTCTTACTCCACTCCAAATAGTCCTGTCTCGTCATTGTATGAAGAGCAAAACATTGTGTCGTCACTGCCACGATTGACTTTACAGCAGGCACTGGAATATGCACTACAGCACAACCGTGACCTAAAACTTGGCAACATTGCGATTGATACCGCCAGCGCGATGAAAACGATAGCGTCAGCACCGCCTAATCCCATGCTGACGCTGCAGACCGCTGGTATTAATCCCAAGCTGGGGATCGGTGCAGGCAAGCCTAAAGACAAAACGGTCGACAGTACGATCAGAGTAGATCAATTAATAGAGCGAGGCGGCAAACGTGATTTACGGATTGAGAATGCCGGCTATCTGGAAACCGCAGCACACCAAGACTGGCACGATGTCCGCAGACAAACCAAGCAAATCGTCAGCGCAGCCTATTTTGATCTGATAGCAGCACAACATAAACTACGCATTGCCAACGAGACCAGAGATTTGTTCTCTATCACACAAGCCGCCGCAGAAAAGAGAAAGAAAGCTGGTGATATCGCAGGAGCAGACGCTGCCAGAATCCGGGTAGATGCCTTGCGCGCCGAGAACGACGCACGACAAGCAGCATCCGATCTGCTGCATGCACAAACGAATCTGATTTCTTTATTAGGTCTAACAGTATCTGCTAACAGCGTGCATGCTGTCGATGATTGGCCCGCACAAATACTGCCTGAGGTGCAGGATAAGCTGGATCTGGTCATACAAAAACGTCCTGATGTATTGGCTGCAAAAGCGCGGCTAGATGCGGCACTGGCTGCACGTAAGCTGGCACTGGCAGCAAGAACCAGAGATATCTCTGTCGGCGTTCAGTTTGAACATTACCCGGTTAGCGCCAGCAATCCTCAAGGCTCAGGTAACAGTTTCGGCATTGGCGTACAGATTCCTTTGTTTACCCGCTATGAATTTCAGGGCGAAATACGCGTAGCAGAGAGCGCAGTAGATGCCGCCAATGAGAGCTTAGAAAAAACCAAAGAAGCAGCTCGCAATGAGCTAGTACTTTTAATCGAATCTGCCCAGGCATCGAAAGAAATGACCGCACGTTTTCAGGGTGAATTATTAAGCGCTGCCCGCAATTCTGCCGAGGCGGCGGAATTCGCCTTTAAAAATGGTGCACTTGGTGTAATGGATGTGCTTGATGCAAGGCGAACTTATCGCGCCATTGAGATGGATGCGATTAATGCCCAAGCTGACTTCGCCAAAGTACAAGCTGCCCTACGTATCAGCATAGAGGAAGAAGAAAAGAAATGAAGCGCAATAAAATAATGAATTTAGGTTTTGGTATTGTAATAACCATCATCGTAGTTTGTGCCATCAGCTATATCATTACCTCCGTTGAAGCAACAGAGAAAAAAACTGATTCGCCAGCTACTTTATCAGCTGGATCGAAGTCAGATGTAAAGCCCGATACAGGGAAAATTAGTTACCCCCACAATGCACCTCAACTGTCTTCAATCAAAGTGGCCGCCGTCAGCGAAGTTAGTATTCCAATCGCGGAGGCGATGAATGGCAAAATAGCCTACGACGAAAACGTCACCGCACGAGTAAGCTCCCCCGTTCTTGGACGCGTATTGTCATCGCATGTTGAAGCAGGTGACAAAGTAGCAAAGAACCAATCACTGGCTGAACTGGACTCACCAGATTTAGCCACTGCAGATGCCGACTGGGCTAAAGCAAAAGCGGATGAGCAACGTAAGAAATTAGCCTTTGACCGGGCAAAAAATCTGTTCGAGCACGAAGTCATTGCGCGCAAAGATTTTGAATCCGCCGAAGCCGATTTTTTACAAGCCGTAGCAGAAACTAAGCGGTGCAGCCTGCATATGCGCAACCTGAACGCAGTCGGTAACGAAAACGGCAAGTTCTCATTAAAAGCGCCGATCGCTGGCCTGGTTGCAGACAAACAAATCAATCCCGGTATGGAGGTGCGTCCTGATGCACCAAATTCATTATTCGTGATTAGTGATTTAAGCAAACTGTGGGTCTTGATTGATGTACCTGAACGTTACATCGCCAGCATTCATCCAGGCCAAAAAATGGCAATGTCATTTGATGCCTATCCAGATCAATTGTTCGACGCCACAGTAGATCGGGTCGGCTTAGCATTGGACCCGAACACCAGACGCATACAAGTGCGCGGCGTATTATCTAATCACGATCAAAAACTACGTCCTGAGATGTTCGCCCGAATTTCTTTTCTCAGTGACAGCGACAAAAAAGCCATCAAGGTGCCGAATACAAGCCTGATCGCGGAGGGGCTTTATAGCTATGTCTTTGTTGAGAAAAAAGAAGGTGAATTCCAAAAACAGCGTGTCAACGTTGTTCGACGTGGCCAGAAAAATAGCTATGTCGATAGCGGCTTAAATGCGGGTCAACGGATAGTCACTGAAGGCAGCTTGTTACTCAATGCTGAGGTGGCTTCTCATGCTCAATAAGTTTGTTGATTTTGTTCTGACTCAGCGCGTATTTGTATTAGTACTGACAGTAGCGCTAGTTGTATTTGGCTATCGCGCACTAGGCAACTTACCGATTGAAGCCTTCCCCGATGTGCAGGATGTACAAGTACAAATTGTCACTCAATTCCCGGGACAAGCGGCGGAAGAAGTTGAGCGAGCCATCACCTTACCGATAGAGCGCGAGATGAGTGGTGTGCCAGGCCAGACTCAAGTACGCTCGGTATCGATTATCGGTCTGTCGGTTGTTACCATTACCTTTAATGACGGTACGGACGACTACTTTGCGCGCCAGCAAGTACTGGAAAAATTACAAGGCGTAACACTACCGAATGGCATTCAGTCCAGCATTGCACCGTTAACGACCTCGGTTGGTGAAATCTATCGTTATGTGATTGATGCACCGGCAGGCATGTCAGAAAACGACATCCGCACTTTACAAGATTGGGTCGTCAGGCCTGAATTAAGAATCGTCTCAGGTGTTGCAGATGTCGTCAGTTTTGGTGGCACTGTAAAAGAATACCAAGTCCAGGTAGATCCTAATGCCTTACGACGTTATGGCATCACTCTAGACCAAGTCAATCAAGCACTGGCAAATAATAATGTTAACGTTGGTGGCGGCGCTATTCGTCGTGGTGACGAAACGCTGATCGTCCGCGGAGTCGGCTTATTCAACAATAAAGAAGATATTGGTCGCGTCATTGTCAATGCAAAAAACGGCAAGACAGTATTACTCTCGGATGTAGCCGATGTAGAAATTGGTAGCCGCCCACGCTCTGGCAACATCTCTTATAACCAAGGTGACAGCTATGTTCTTGGCATCGTGCAAATGGTCAAAGGCGGTAACGCGGCCAAGATCATTACTGATCTGAAGAAAAAAATTGAAGTCGTCAATACCAAGTTGCCAAAAGGTGTACGTCTGCATCAGATCTATGATCGTACCGAGCTACTCAACCATACGGTCAAAACAGTATTTGAAAACTTAGTCGTCGGTGCGGTATTAGTGATGACGATATTGATCCTGTTTTTACGCAATTGGCGCGCTGCGTTAATCGTGGTAACGGTGATACCGCTATCCCTACTATGCGCTTTTATCATGCTCGATCTAAAAGGGATTCCTGCCAACCTGATTTCTTTGGGGGCAGTAGACTTTGGGATCATCATCGATAGTGCGGTCGTGCTGGTCGAAGCATTAATGGTGAGGCTGGCCCTGAAACACCATGATTTAGAACATCAGAGTAATCTCTTCCTCTGGCGCAAACAGGTACTGAAAAAAACCGTGGTTGAAATGGGACACCCTATTCTGTTTGCCAAAGCCATCATCATTCTGGCGTTTATTCCAATTTTTACTTTCCAGCGGGTTGAAGGAAAAATCTTCTCACCTGTCGCCTTAACGTTAAGCTTTGCAATGTTGGGTGCCTTGATTTTAACCATGACCCTGATCCCGACCTTACTGGCGCTGACGATGAAGCGTCATAGCCTGGCAGAAAAGCATAGCAACTGGATGCAAGCCATACAGGACTGGTACCGCAAGCTACTCTACAAAGCTGATGGACAAAAACGCACAGTCATGATCGTATCTTGCATCGTACTTGCGATCACTTTGTTACTGGCGCCCCGGCTTGGTAGTGAATTTTTGCCTAAGCTGGATGAAGGAAATATCTGGTTGACCGTCAGCTTACCGCCCTCCACTGCACTAGAGAAAACGCGTGAAGTAGAGCGTCAGGTCAGAGCTATTTTGCTGAGTTATCCCGAAGTCAGCACCGTGGTATCCCAAGTCGGCCGCCCAGATGATGGCACTGATCCGAAAGGTCCTAACAGTATGGAAATACTGGTTGATCTAAAACCACATGATCAATGGAAGTTCGCCGATAAAGAAAGTCTGATCGAAAGCATGACCGCCAAGATCGGGACACTACCAGGCGTGCCGACTAATTTTTCCCAAGTGATACAAGATAATGTGGAAGAAGCTCTATCGGGCGTCAAAGGTGAAATCGCGGTCAAAATTTTTGGTCCAGACTTGGATATCCTGACACAAAAGAGTGAGCAGATTTCTGGAATACTCAAAGGCATTCGTGGCGCAAGCGATGTAGATGCGATCAAAAGCGGTGGTCAAACACAACTCAATATTGTGATTGACAGAGAAAAAATTGCACGCTTAGGTATCAACGTGTCGGATGTCAATAATACGATACAGACCGCCTTAGCCGACACACCCGTCAGTACGTTTTATGAAGACGACAAACGCTTTGACATCACCATCCGATTAAAAGCTGCCTACAGAGAATCGATAGATGGCATTGGTAGTCTGCAAATCAACTTACCTAACGGTGCAGGCACGATTGATCTGGCTGATCTTGCGCGCATTGAGGTGCGGCAGGGTGCGGCACGTATCAGCCGCGAAGCTGGTGGCCGCAATGCCTCGGTCAAAGCGAATTTGTTAGGACGGGATCAAGGCAGTTTTGTAGCAGAAGCGCAGCAAAAAGTTGCTGAACAAGTCAATTTACCGACCGGTTATTACATCGTCTGGGGTGGTCAGTTTGAGAACCAGCAACGTGCAGTCAAGCGCTTAGAAATCATTGTACCAATAACGATTTTCCTAATCTTTGCATTACTGTTCTGGGCCTTTCGCTCCATCCGTATGGCAATGCTTATCTTGATGATGGTACCTTTTACGATGATAGGCGGAATCGCTGGTTTAGCACTGGCGGGTTTGCACTTCTCTGTTTCTGCTGCAGTAGGATTCATCGCAGTAGCGGGCATCTCTGTGCAGAACGGTGTGATCATGCTTGAGCAAATATTAGAATTTGAGAAAACCAGCCGTGCTGATTTTTCTAGCGCAATTGAAGGCGCAGTCAGCAGGCTCAGACCGATATTGATGACTGCGTTGATGGCAGGTTTAGGTTTATTGCCAGCCGCGTTATCGCACGGAATCGGCTCAGAAACCCAACGCCCTTTTGCAGTAGTGATTGTTGGCGGCATTGTCTCAGCAACTTTTTTTACCCTGCTGTTACTGCCGTTGAGCTACAGCTTATTTAAGGATAAAGTAAAGGAAGAAGAGTAAATAGTGAGTTTGAGAAATACAAACCAAATTTAAATAAATAAAATACTCCCTATACGTATATTTCAATCGTCCATATATTCCCTAGTCAATTTAGATTTTTTTGATCCACTTATAGGGAGTATATGGATTTTATTAGCGAAACTCTGACGAAATGAGTGACTTAAAGGTCAATTTATCGACTTAGGAGAATACGATGTCCAAGAAAGAAATCACAATGCCAAGATTGATGATTAGCGCGCTTAGTATCTGTACTGTGCTTGTAATCTGTGCGCCAAATGCATTTAGTCAAGAAACTGATATGGAGCAAGCGACGAAAGACAATTTTAAGCATGGCTGGGTAACACATCTCTACGATGCCAAATCAGACCGTAAAGATTTACCTGAGTGCCTGGAAAAACTCTCGGACTCTGAGCGCGAAAATAAGCATTTTGCCAAAATTCATTACAAGCACGCACGTCGTGGATTGAGTACCATCGCTGAGGTGCCAGAGTATATGAGTTTAAAATTGGATGATGAAGTCGACGTAGTCCCCGAGAATTGCGACAAAGGGAAATTCGCGCATATCGTCAAGATCCTAACGGCCAAGTAAAGTTCTTACCGTCTCAAAAATAAGATAAGTAACTACCTGATGTGCTGGCATAGCAGACTTTCTAAAAAAATGTTTGCTCAGCTTTTTACACCCGGTCATCAGTGCTAATTTATTCAAAAATCAATGGATCAATTAGTAATACTTATACCTAGGCTCTCTAAAATCAAAAAATAGAACGGGCACAAAAAAGAGAAGCGTGCATTTTTGAAGCAAGCAGTATTTAGGACAGGCCTTGTTCAGCAGCAATAAAACCGCGCGCGTCGCTAACCAAATTAATATACTGACGAATATAGGCAAGACGGCAAAAAAATTCAGAGTGCTTTTAGCTCGGTATCAGTAACCGATAGCCGATTGCGGTCTCCGTCAAGAAGAAGCGTGGCTGGGTAGGGTCATCTTCCAGTTTTTGCCGTAAATGTCCCATGTAAATACGCAGATAATGCCCATGTTCTGAGTGCGACGGCCCCCATACTTCACGCAGCAATTGCGGATTAGTTACCACCCGTCCGGCATTCGTCACCAACGCGCTGAGCAGACGGTATTCCGTCGGTGTCAGATGTACCATCGTGCCGTCTTTGGTGACCATACGCGCTTGCTGATCCACCCGGATGTCACCAAATTGCACAACCCCATCTGTATTAGCACCAGGCTGGCGCTGTCTGCGCAAAGTGGCGCGCACACGCGCCAGCAACTCACCGACACCAAATGGCTTACTTAAAAAATCATCTGCACCAGCATCCAGCGCCTTGATTTTATCGGCCTCGTTCACGCGCGCGGATAAGACGATCACAGGTACAGTGGACCATTTGCGCAAGTCTTTTAAAAAATCGACACCATCGCCGTCTGGCAAGCCAAGATCTAATATAATTAAATCGGGCTGACGGGTTCCAGCATCAATTAAGCCGCGTTGTAAGCTGCCAGCCTCTTCTACTTGCCAGCCCTCTTCTTCCAAGGCGCTGCGTACAAAGCGACGTATTTGAGGCTCATCCTCGACCAATAAGGCAGTGGGAGTGGTTTCTGTCATCATAATTTTTCTAACTTGTATTTTTAACGCAAATTGTTCACGTCGTTTTAATCAGTTTTAGCTCATCCTATACAGCCAGTATTTAAACTAGCTAGACCAGCAATTCTGGCTCGGGCAACATGGGCGGCGTTCCTAGCGGGAGAGTGAAGCAGATACATGCCCCACCTTCTTGCGAATGCGCTGCCGCGATGCGCCCGTTATGCGCTTCAATAATGGCGCGGCAAATTGCGAGGCCAAGACCAACTCCGGGGGTGGCGGACTCACGTTCGCCACGAGTAAACTTTTCAAAAATCGCTTCTTCGCGCCCTATTGGTAAACCAGGGCCGTTATCATCCACCATCACTCTGACCACGCTGTTATGGGCATCTACTTCGGCGCGGATCACAATGAGTGATTGTGGTGGAGAATATTTGGCGGCGTTCTCTAATAAATTACACAAAACCCGCTCAATCAGTACGGCATCAAAATGTAACAAAGGCAAATCACGCGGTAACTTTGTTTGTACCTGATATTGCGCCAATGCCGCAGTGCTGGCACGCAGAGAACTACCAACCACCTCTTCCAGCGGTTGCCATTGCAAATTCAATTTCACTTCGCCACTTTGGATTCTTGCCATATCCAGCAAATTGGATACCAGTGCGCTCATCCGTATTGCTTCGTCATGCAACACTTGCGCCATTTGTTGTTGGGCATCGGACAGAGTGGGCTTGGACATCGTCAGTGATTCTGAAATGCCGACCAGCGAAGTTAACGGTGTGCGCAAATCATGTGATAAAGCCGCCAATAGAGAATTGCGCAGACGCTCTGACTCCATATGGATCAATGCATTCTGCGCGACCTCGATGTAATGCACTCGCTCCAACGCAATCGCGGCCAATGCAGCAAAGGTATCTAACTGTTGACGTTGTTCTGGAATCAAAATCCAGCGCCGGTTGTCAGGCCGTATGACTAGCAAGCCTCTAGTACGCATTGGCGCCACCAAGGGTAAATAGAAGAAACTGCTGGCAGGCAAAGTATCTGTGCCCATGCCTGCTGCCTCAACTTTATCAAATGCCCACTGCGCAATACCTAAATCAAGACCTTCTACCGGCGTCTGCGGCGCTTGTAATTTGCCTGCATCATCAGGTAACAGTAAAGTCGCCGTTGCACGGAAAGCGCGTTGAATAATCGCCTGAGTACTTTCAGAAATTTGCTCAGATTGCAGAACACCGGACAGGTCGCGTGCGAACTCATACAGTGCCCTGGCACGTGACTCGCGATGGGCTGAGACTCTGGCCTGATAACGCAATCCCGCAGTCAGATGTCCCGTTATTAGTCCTACCGCCAGCATCACACAAAAGGTAATTAAGTACTGTAAATCGCTAACGGCAAACGTAAATCGTGGCGGAACAAAAAAGAAATCAAAGGTCGCTACCCCGATCACTGTCGCTAGTACAGAAGGACCACGTCCCAAGCGCAATGCGACCAAGACCACCGCCAGCATAAACAGCATGGCGATATTGACCAGATGCAAATGGTCTAATAATGGCGTACATAAAACTGACGTTCCGGTGATCGCTAGCAGCGCATATAAATACCGTAACTGCTTACGAAATCCGCGGGCTGATCTGACTGGATCTTCTGCCCTGTCCCAATCGCTACCGGCGGCGTTGAACTGCTCGACGCGTTCTTCTTTTTCGGCGCGTTCGGCGTTTTCATCATGCGATACGGCACGACCAATTTCGATCAAATCCAGATCAGGAGCTAAACCAGCAATGCGTTTATGAATCGAGGTTTGCGACCAAGAGGTGCCGCGACGCCCCACCACAATTTTAGAAAAATTCAAACTATGCGCATAATCGACTACCGCCGTTGCCACATCCTGGCCTGTCAGTACCGCCGTCTTGGCACCAAGGTCTTGCGCCAGCTTTAAACTTTTTAAAATCCGTTCGCGTTGCGCCGCAGATAGGCGTTGTAATTGCGGCGTCTCTACATAAACCGCATGCCATTCAGCACTGAGCTGGCTGGCTAATCTGGCGGCACTGCGTATTAAGTGATCAGCACCAAAACCCGGACCTACACAGGCGAGTAAGGCAGCATCTGTTTTCCAGACTTTGCCAATGGATTTTTCTATCCGGTAAGCCTGCACGTCTTCTTCTACCCGATCAGCGGTACGGCGTAAGGCCAGCTCGCGCAGTGCAATCAGATTGCCTTTACGGAAGAAATTTTTTGCGGCACGCTCTGCCTGCTGCGGTTTGTAGACGCGGCCACTTTGCAAACGTGCCAGCAATTCGTCAGCGGGGACATCGACCAGCACGACTTCATCGGCCTCATCAAATACGGTATCGGGTACCGTCTCTGCCACGCGGATACCGGTGATGCCGCCGACGACGTCATTCAAACTATCTAAATGTTGAACATTGACGGTGGTATAGACATCAATCCCTGCATCGAGTAATTCTTCTACGTCTTGCCATCGCTTAGGATGACGCGAACCCGGTGCATTGGAATGCGCCAGTTCGTCCATCAGAATCAACGGTGGTTTGCGTTCCAGCGCCGCATCGAGATCAAATTCGGTCAGCGTCTTGTCGCGGTAATTAATGGCTTTCGGTGGCAGGATTTCTAAACCATCGAGTAGAGCCAGCGTCTCACGGCGGCCATGGGTTTCTACCACACCGATTAATACTGGCTGACCTTCACTCTGCAATTTGTGCGCGGCACTCAACATTGCATAGGTCTTGCCAACACCCGCTGATGCGCCGAAATAAATACGCAACTTGCCACGGGTAGCGCGACGCTCTTGTGCCTGCACATGTGCAAGCAAGATGTCGGGGTCGGGACGTTGATCGTGAATATTAGCCATCTAGGTTGTTCTTGAGCTTCTGGTTTGTGCTTCGGGATTCAGCTTATGGAGTCTGCTTTTGCGAACGGTCAGATTAATAAATTAAACTAAAAATTAGGGGGGGTATATGCCAAAACCACCATTATTGTCCAGACATTACCTGGACGATTAAAAATACAGGTAGCAGTATATTTAATAACTGAATAATCAAATTACTTCTAAAAATGCTTGATACCACTTACGGCTAGTAACTAATTAACTAATTAACTAATCAACTCATTAATCAACTGATCGAGAAAAAACTAAGCAAGCATCACGTCTTTAAAACACTTTTAGAAATACTCTTGATCGAATAGACGGGACACACATGGTGCATCCCGCATATCGATACTCAACTACAGGACTTGCGCAAAATTGTCCCGGCCAGACGTAGCGACGACCGCGATCTCCGGTAAGACTAGTCGCTGCTACGCAGCCGGGGTGATTTTACGTAAATCTACAATGACAGATTACTTCTGATCCAGTGCCAGGTTCAAGGCTAATACGTTGACCCGTGGCTCGCCAAACACACCCATCACTGGGCGTTGTGCAAATTTCTCGATCAATTCCATGACTTGCTCATTAGTCATTTTACGCTCGCGGGCAATTCTAGTCGCTTGATATTGTGCTGCGGCGATACTGATTTCTGGATCAAGACCACTGGCTGATGCGGTCACTAAATCGACTGGAATCTTTTGTTTATTTTCTGGATCAGCTGCTTGTAAGGTCGCAATGCGTCCTTTAACCGCATCCATCTGTGCTGGATTAAATGGCCCCAGATTAGAACCGCTCGATGCCGTTGAATTATTCGGCATCGGCGATGTCGCAGAAGGACGGCTCCAGAAATATTTGTTTGAGCTGAATGCCTGACCGATCAGGCTAGAGCCGATCATCTTACCGTCACGCTCCACTAGACTGCCTTCGGCTTGCTTGTTAAACGCCACTTTGCCGATGCCGGTAATTGCGTAGGGATACGCGACACCAACGATCAGGCTAAAGCCAACAAACAACACTACGGCAGGACGAAATTGGGAAAATAGAGAATTCATTTTCAATCCTTCATTACACTAAATTAAACAGAGCAAGAATCATGTCAATCAACTTGATGCCTGCGAACGGCAACACGATACCGCCCAGACCGTAGATCAACAGATTACGACGTAACAAACGCGCTGCACCGATTGCACGATACTTCACACCTTTGAGTGCCAGCGGGATCAGGAACACAATGATCAGCGCATTAAAAATCACGGCAGACATGATCGCCGAGGCTGGGCTGGACAAATGCATCACGTCCAACGCTTTCAACTGCGGATAGGTGGCGACAAAAGCGGCAGGGATAATCGCAAAATATTTCGCTACGTCGTTCGCAATCGAGAAGGTGGTTAAAGAACCGCGTGTCATCAGCATTTGTTTACCAATTTCTACGATCTCTAACAACTTGGTTGGATTAGAATCCAAATCCACCATGTTGCCCGCTTCTTTCGCTGCTTGAGTACCGGAGTTCATGGCAACTGCGACGTCTGCTTGTGCCAGTGCTGGCGCATCATTGGTACCGTCACCAGTCATCGCAACCAGACGGCCTTCGGACTGATAGCTGCGGATCAATTTCAGCTTATCTTCTGGCGTTGCTTCTGCCAAAAAGTCATCTACACCGGCTTCTGCAGCAATCGCAGCTGCAGTCAGCTTATTGTCACCAGTGATCATGATAGTTTTGATACCCATGCGGCGCAGCTCGGCAAAACGCTCCTTGATGCCACCTTTGACGATATCTTTTAACTCAATCGCACCCATCACTTTGCCATCGTCCACTACCACCAGTGGTGTACTACCGCGACGAGAAATATCGTCCACTGTTTTGCTGACTTCAGCTGGGAAAGGACGGCCTAAGCTCTCAACAAACTTCTTCACTGAATCAGCCGCACCTTTACGGATAACACGAGTACCGATATCGACACCGCTCATGCGAGTTTGCGCAGTGAATTCGATAAATTGCGCATTTAGGCTCGCCATTTCACGTTCACGTAAATTACATTTTTGCTTTGCCAATACAACGATACTGCGACCTTCTGGTGTTTCGTCAGCTAATGATGCGAGTTGTGCTGCATCACCCAATTGAGCAAGGATTACACCTGGCGCAGGGAAAAACTCAGACGCTTGACGATTACCTAAAGTGATCGTACCTGTCTTATCCAACATCAAGACGTCAACGTCACCAGCTGCTTCAACTGCACGACCTGATGTCGCGATAACGTTGGCTTGCATCATGCGGCTCATACCAGCAACACCGATGGCGGATAACAAGCCACCGATCGTGGTCGGGATCAGACACACTAACAAAGCGATCAAGACCGTAATAGAGATAGGGCTAGATGCAATACCTGCCAATTTCGCCGCTTCTACGCTATATAAAGAGTATGGCAACAGAGTGACGGTAACGAGCAAGAAAATAATCGTCAGTGCTACCAACAAAATCGTCAATGCGATTTCGTTTGGTGTTTTTTGGCGTTTTGCGCCTTCTACCATGGCGATCATACGATCAATAAATGCTTCGCCAGGATTCGACGTAACACGCATCACCAACCAGTCTGACAACACGCGAGTACCACCGGTGACAGCAGAGAAATCGCCACCAGATTCACGGATCACCGGTGCGGATTCACCTGTAATCGCGCTTTCGTCCACGGTTGCTACGCCTTCGATCACTTCACCGTCGATAGGAATGACATCACCAGTTTCTACCAACAAGACATCGCCTTTACGCAAGTCGCTGGCATTGGCTGGCAACCAGCTTGTGCCGTGTTTTGGCACTGCCAGTTTCTTGGCAATCACTGTTTGCTTTAAAGCGCGTAAGGAGGCGGCTTGCGCTTTGCTGCGACCTTCGGCCAATGCTTCGGCAAAGTTAGCGAACAAGACGGTGAACCACAGCCAGACTGATATCGCCAGGATAAAACCAGCACTGGCTTCACCCTTACCAAACAAGGCTTGCAGCCATAACAGCGTCGTCAAGATACTGCCGACATACACCACAAACATCACCGGGCTGCGCAATTGTGTCGCTGGATTCAGCTTTTTAAACGCATCGACAACTGCAGGCCACATCAGTGTGCTATCCATCATGCTGAGTGATTTTGCGCTACGCAGTTTATCTGCGGAGGCATCACCTTGCTCAGCTATGGCTTTATTTGTATTTTGAGAATTAACGCTAGACATGAGTTTTTCCTTTGTGAACTTAATGAGCCGCGAACAATTGCAGATGTTCGACAACCGGTCCAAGCGCCAATGCCGGAACATAATTCAAGACGCTAATCAACACCACCGTACCAACCAGTAATGAGATAAACATCCAGCCATGGGTCGGCATGGTGCCTGCGTTCACTTCCAAACGTTTTTTAGATGCCAGAGAACCAGCGATCGCCAAGATAGGCACGATCATCGCAAAGCGACCAAACCACATCGCAATCGCCAACATGATGTTGTAGAACGGCGTGTTAGCAGACAAGCCAGCAAACGCACTGCCGTTGTTATTTGCAGCGGAGGTAAAGGCATACAGCATCTCGGAGAAACCATGCGCACCAGGATTGGCAATACCTGCTTTGCCTGCATCCGCCATCACGGCAATCGCAGTACCAACCAATACCAATGCTGGCGTCACCAAGATCACAATCGCGGTCATTTTCATTTCATAAGACTGGATTTTTTTGCCCAGATATTCTGGTGTACGACCGATCATCAAACCAGCGATAAACACGGCCAGGATGGCGAAAATCAACATGCCGTACAAACCAGAACCGACACCACCAAATACCACTTCACCAAACTGCATCAGGACGATAGGTACCAGACCACCGAGTGGCATTAAAGAATCATGCATCGCATTTACAGCACCGCAAGATGCTGCAGTCGTAATTGCTGCAAACAAGGCAGACGCACTGATACCGAAGCGAGTTTCTTTACCTTCCATATTGCCGCCGGATTGCAGCACACTCGTCACCTGATCAACATTCAAGGCTTGCATTAGCGGATGGATTTGCTGCTCTGCCATCAAAACACCGATCGTCATCACGACAAATAAAATTGTCATAGCGCCCAGTACCGCCCAGCCTTGGCGAATATCACCAACCATGCGACCAAAGGCAAAGCACAATGCCGCTGGAATCAAGAAAATACTCAACATCTGCGCAAAGTTCGTCAGATAGTTTGGATTCTCATAAGGATGGGATGAGTTGGCATTGAAGAAGCCGCCTCCATTCGTGCCGATCATTTTGATTGATTCTTGCGACGCCACTGGACCCATCGCAATCGTTTGGGTTTTAGTCGTCAAGGTTTCCATTACTGGCGCACCTTGTGCATCTTTTAAAGGCTGACCATCAGCGCCAACTTTAGGCTGACTGTAAGTGACCGGATCAAGCAACGTCGCCTCTTTGTAACCATCAAAGTTTTGGATCACGCCCTGCCCCATCAGGAACACAGCGAAGATCACAGACAATGGCAATAACAAGTACAAAGTCGTGCGAGTGATATCGACCCAGAAGTTACCGATCGCTTTAACTGAATGATGTGAAAAACCGCGAATCAACGCAAATACAACCGCAATACCGGTCGCTGCGGAGAAGAAATTTTGTCCAACCAAAACCAGCATCTGAGTCAGATAACTCATGGCGGATTCGCCTGAATAACCTTGCCAGTTGGTGTTACTGACAAAGCTCACCGCTGTATTAAATGCGGAATCAGGACTGATATTGGCAAAACCTTGTGGATTCAACGGCAACCATTGCTGCACACGTTGCAGCAAGTACACCGCCAGCGCGCCCAGTGTGTTGAACACCAACAACGCAAACGCGTAGGTTTTCCAACCCATGCCCTGCTCTGGATTAACACCAGCAGCGCGATACAAGACTTTTTCCACGCCAGATAACCAGCCAAAACCTGGGACACGACCATTACCTGACAGCTTGGCAATGAAGCTTCCTAGCGGAAAGGACAACACCAACAATATTGCTAAAAATGTCAGCAATAAGACAATCGCCTGAGTCGTCATCACAGTTCCTCTGCTTTCAACAATGCAATCACCAAATACACCAACAAGGCAGCAGCTACGACTGCGCCTAAAATAGTGAACATACTCATTTCGTTTCTCCCAACTTGTTACAAACGTTGGCGAACAAAGCGACCAATATAAAAAAGATCAAAATGCCGCCGACATAAAAAATATCCAGAAGATCGCTCATCATGTTTCCACGGTTTAGTTTTAACAACCGGAAGGATAGCCAGAAGAGTCTAAAGATTTTGTAAAGACTGCTAGGAGGGGTGTAAACGAGATGTAAAAATTTGAAGCGCTTGATGAGGGAGGTGTTTTTTAGCTAGAAATCTGCAAGGAGGAGATGATTTAGCGAGGCAGTTCAGAGAGATTAATAGCCGACTAGGATCAAGTCAATCAGTTAACGGTATTTGCTTTTGCATATTAATGCCGGTGACTTCATAACCAAGCGAGGCATACAAAGCTTGAGCACCGCTATTGAAAGCAAATACATGCAAACCAATGACAGACAACCCTATCGAGCGAACAAATAACTCCAGCGCGGCAAACGCACGTTTTGCATGCCCTTGGCGGCGATACGACTCAGCCACTTCAATATTGTAAATATACGCGCTACGCACGCCACCTTTTTCAATCACCGCCAGCCAAAGTGTGCCGACAGTGAAGTCACTACTGCCGCTGATGCCACGGATTTCAAACAAATAGTTGTCCGGCGTCTCCAATCCCTGAGGCAGCAACTTTTCGTGCTCAACACGTGACTGCGTCATCGCGTTTTCTACGGGCCAGCGACCTGATTTTATATTTTGCTCTGCATAAGACATGATGGCACTTTTAAGATAAATCGTAAAAGTATCAGATGACATCGGGACAAGAATTGACATAGATTTTTTGTTGTAATGTTGGATGACTAAAATGACAAAGAGGTACTAAGCTAATGCGCGACCTCTCCAAAAATAATAAGAGAATTCATTATTGATTGCCAAACTAGCGGCAGGCACAAGCGTTTGGACATTTATATTAGCGGGATAACTAAATGAGCAAGAGGATTCGTTGATCTGACGTCTTAACTATAAAACCAAAAAGTCCACGTCATTGGCGATTCAAAGTATCCATCCAAACCGGCTGCAGAAAAGAGATTATTACATACCAGAAAGCCAAAAAGAAAAATGCCCACTTAACTCTCGTTAGGTGGGCACATATTCTTTGGCGGAGGCGGTGAGATTCGAACTCACGATACAGGTTTAAGCCCATATGCTTCCTTAGCAGGGAAGTGCCTTCGGCCACTCGGCCACGCCTCCACACTATTGCGACCATTTATCTCAATCACAATAGAGACCGAGATAATAGCCGCTAGCTTTCATTTGGTCAACCACTAGAACCAAACAAGGACTATTTTTTTACGCAGATTCCAAACCGAATGCTTTATGTAGCGAACGTACTGCTAATTCCATGTATTTCTCGTCGATCAAAACTGAGATCTTAATCTCTGACGTAGAGATCATCTGAATATTGATGCTCTCTTCCGACAAAGTGCGGAACATTTGCGAAGCAATGCCAACGTGGCTACGCATACCCACGCCAACGACGGACACTTTAGACACTTTAGGGTCACCAATGATGCTGCCTGCGCCGATGTGAGCTTTAACGCTCGCTTCTAATACCGACATGGCCTTGGCGTATTCGCCACGCGGCACGGTGAAAGTGAAGTCAGTTTTGCCGTCAACCGATTGATTCTGAATAATCATATCAACTTCAATATTTGCATCCGCAATCGGGCCAAGAATTTGATAGGCAATACCTGGCTTGTCCGGCACACCGAAAACGGTAATTTTTGCTTCATCACGATTAAACGCGATACCGGTGATGGTTGCTTGTTCCATGTTGGTGTCTTCCTCAAACGAAATCAGGGTGCCGGAATTCATTTCTTCTTCCAGCGAAATTAATGGGTCTGTCAATGAAGACAAAACGCGGGTTGGCATGCGGTAGTTACCAGCAAATTCGACAGAGCGAATTTGTAGCACTTTAGAACCGAGCGATGCCATTTCTAACATTTCTTCAAACGTGACTGTATTCAGACGGCGGGCATCCGACACCACGCGCGGATCTGTTGTGTAGACACCATCTACGTCGGTGTAAATCAGGCACTCTTGCGCTTTGAGGGCCGCGGCAACTGCAACGGCAGAGGTATCAGAGCCGCCGCGTCCCAGCGTTGTAATATCGCCTTTTTCGTCCACACCTTGGAAACCAGTGATGATGACGATTTTGCCTGAGTCCAGATCGGCGCGTACCTTCGTGTCGTCGATCGATGCAATACGTGCTTTGGTATGTGCAGAGTCAGTTTTAATCGCGACTTGCCAGCCTGCATAAGATACTGCTTGCTTGCCGATGGCTTGCAGCGCCATTGCAAGCAGACCGACAGAAACCTGTTCTCCGGTAGAGGCAATCATGTCGAGTTCGCGTGGATCAGGTTGATCCATAATTTCTTTAGCGAGGCCGATAATGCGATTGGTCTCACCAGACATGGCTGACGGCACCACCACAATCTGGTGGCCTGCGTCATGCCATTTGGCGACGCGCTTGGCGACGTTCTTGATGCGTTCTGTCGAACCCATCGACGTACCGCCGTATTTGTGGACGATTAGAGCCATAGATAAAAACCTAAAGGGTGAAAAATGCGGAAAAACAACCCTTTACTCTACATGCTGCTACGCAAAATAACAAGCCTGACTTGCCTATTTTTTAAGCAGATGAGGCGATGCTATCTGGCGTGACGCAGGTTGCGATATCGAAATTTGATCAGAGTGTTTACAAAACCATCAAGCTGGCTGAAATTAATCTCGGCATCTGATGTAAAGACAGAATTAATTTAACTCTTCAATAATTAATAATATAGGGAGTATATGAATTCATCTTGGTCTGCTCCAATATTTTATTGGGGAAATATTAAAAATAACCACATACACTTACCCAGTATATTAACTAAACCAAGTTAAATAATTAAACTGATTCAATCAAAAACCACGATCGATACAAATTACTTTTTCGCATATCGATATAAATAAAAGATTGCAAAATCAGTGTCGAAGATCATCAGCCATCGCGACGTCAGGTCATTTTTTGCGGTATGCAGAGAACAATTTGCGCCAGCCCTCATGACCTAAGTCGCGCATCGTTTGAATATTTTTTTCATAAATCGCGTCTGCATCAGGAAAAGCCTCAACAGCTTTGTCGATGCTTTCTTCTCGCAATAAGTGCAGCGTTGGGTAAGGCGAGCGATTGGTAAAATTTTCAATATCATCAGATTCCGTATCGGCAAATTGGTAATCTGGATGGAAGCTGGCGATTTGGACGATACCCTCGAGATTCAGTTCATGCAGCGCAGCGTCGGCCACATCCAAAAAATCGTTGTAATCCAAAAAATCCGTCAAAACGTAGGGATGGATCAACAAGCTAGTCTCGATTTTCTCGGGATTGGCTTCTGCCAAAACCTCTAATTCGCGGATCAACTCTACTAATAATTCTTCAGGCGTATGTGCCTCGCTTACCGTAAAGCGAATTTGCTGCTTGACCTGCACTGCTTTGGCGAACGGGCATAAATTCAGTCCGATCACTGCCTTCTCTAACCAACGCTCGGTGTTGGCAATGACGTCCGTAGTACTAATAAATTGTTCAGGCATGGCATTATCTGAAATAAAAGAAGGCTCAAGAATAGCATGCAATTATTTCATGGCGCATTGCACCATAAAGATAAAACGAACTACTTAAGAGCCTTGCTGGGTTTTGATCAGCGAATGACGGCTATCGAAGCAATGCAGAGATGCCGGATATCAATCCTGCTTGTTATTTTTAACGACACTGAACTAAGTAATGATCCGTTAAAATATACTCCTAGTATGTATATATTAATCGCCCAAATAATCATTGAACATCAAGGGCTTTATCAAAGAATTTATGGGGAGTATATTTTTATATGATCTAAAATAAAAAAACGACCCGTATTACTTGAGGGCCGTTTTTTGATAACTTACTAGCTACTTTTTACCGATCAATTTTTTAACGAAGAACTAAACTCTTGCCGAAAATAACTTAAATCTCTTCATATAAAGGCAAAGTTAAAAATTCTGCAAAAGAATCTGAAGTAGACATCTCTTCAAAAATCGTCGCAGCGCGGTCATAGCTTGCGCCGGAGCCGACCAGGTCCTTCACTTTTGCCAGTTCTTCGGGAATCATCGCGCGCACCATATCAGCGGTGATTTTTGTACCATCTTCGAACACACCTTTGCTGGATCGTATCCATTGCCAAACCTGTGAACGGCTAATTTCTGCGGTGGCGGCGTCTTCCATCAAGTTGTGGATCGGCACGCAACCGTTGCCTGCCAGCCATGCGCCGAGATAATGAATACCGACGTTGATGTTGTACCGCAAACCCGCTTCGGTGATTGGTGTTTCTGGTTGGAAGTTGAGCAAGTCTTTGGCAGTAACTTCAACATCTGGACGCTGTTTAGAAATTTGATTTGGAGCGTCGCCTAATACTTTTTTGAACTCGGTCATCGCCAGTTCAACCAAACCTGGATGAGCAACCCAGCCGCCGTCGTAACCATCCGTTGCATCACGCGCTTTATCAACCCGCACACCACCCATGGCAATATCGTTTTTTGCCGGATCATTTTTTATCGGAATCAACGCGGCCATGCCACCGATTGCCGGTGCATTGCGCTTGTGGCAGGTCTTCAACAACAGCAATGCATAAGAACGCATAAACGGAGCTGTCATGGTGACTTTGGCTCGGTCCGCGAGGCAGAAATTTTTATCGTTCTTGAATTTTTTAATGCAAGAAAAAATATAGTCCCAGCGACCTGCGTTTAAACCAGCACTGTGTTCACGCAGCTCGTACAAAATCTCATCCATCTCAAATGCAGCGACGATGGTTTCGATCAATACGGTTGCTTTGATCGTGCCTTGTGGCAAACCGATCTCATTTTGTGCCATAACAAAAATATCGTTCCACAAACGCGCTTCTAAATGGGACTCTAATTTTGGCAAATAAAAGTAAGGACCAGCGCCGCGAGCTAATTGTTCTTTGGCGTTATGGAACAAAAACAAGGCGAAATCAAAAATACCGCCGGAGATGCGTTTGCCATCAACCAACACATGTTTTTCGTCCAAGTGCCAGCCGCGGGCGCGCACTACCAGGTTCGCAATCGTATCGTTGAGTTTGTAGCTTTTGCCATTTTGCTCCAAGCTGATCGTGCGGCGCACGGCGTCGCGCATATTGATCTGGCCGCTGATCTGGTTGTCCCAGTTTGGCGTGTTGGAATCTTCAAAATCCGTCATGTAACTGTCGGCACCGGAATTCAGTGCGTTGATCACCATCTTGCGCTCTACTGGTCCGGTAATTTCAACCCGGCGGCATTCCAGAGCCTTAGGGATAGGAGCGATCTTCCAGTCACCTTCGCGGATGTGTTTGGTTTCTGGCAAAAAATCTGGCAATTCACCGGCATCTAGGCGCAGCGCACGTGCGGCGCGTGCGGCCAGTAATTCTTGGCGACGCGGCTCAAATGCACGGCTCAGTTTAGCGACTAGCTCCAGGGCTTCCAAGGTCAAGATTTGCTCAAAGCCTGGTTTGATTTCACCCTTGATTTCCATACCGGTTGGCAATTTGATTTGTGTCATGCGTTTCTCCGTTGATTAAAGTAAAAGTCGAGATCTGGATACAAAGTATATTCAGCAAAAACCTGAATAAACAAGATGTTTTATCATTTTATCTTTGCGTTTTAGTTAAAGATAAATGACAAAACCCTCAAACATCATTTATATTTGTCATATATGGCTACGCACCGGTGCTTGGCAATGACTCATTTTTAATGGCGATCACATGGACCAATTCAAACAAATCTCTACATTTGCAGAAGTCGCAACTCGCGGTAGCCTGTCCGCTGCGGCGCGGGCAGAGGGTGTCGCACCAGCGATGATAGGCCGCCGGTTGGATGCATTAGAAGAGCGCCTGAGCGTCAAATTATTGCAAAGAACCACCCGTAAAATCGCATTGACCAATGAGGGTGCTGCATTTTTAGAGGATTGCCAGCGGATATTAGCAGAGCTGGAGGAAGCCGAGACATCGGTATCCGAACGCAGTGCACGAGCCAGCGGACAACTGACGATCTCTGCGCCGGCAGGATTTGGCCGGCAGCATGTCGCACCGCTGGTACCTTCTTTTTTAAGCGAACATAGAGATGTTAAGCTGACCCTCAGCCTGAATGACCGGGTGGTAGATTTGATCGGCGAAGGTGTTGATGTCGCCATACGTATCGCATCCTTAACAGACTCCAATTTGATCGGGGTTAAATTGGCCGACAATAAACGGGTAGTTGTCGCCTCTCCCGCCTACATCAAACGCTTTGGTGCGCCCATGTCTTTGGATGAATTAAGCCATCATAACTGCCTTGCTTTTAATAATGATGGTAGCCAGCGTGGATGGACGTTTCGGCAAAACGGAAAAAATGTCGTGCTTAAAGTCGATGGCAATATGGTTTGTAATGATGGCGAGGTCTTGCATGACTGGGCACTCGCAGGCAAAGGCCTGGCTTGGCGCTCAATGTGGGAAGTCGGTACAGAAATTGAGTCCGGCAAATTGCTTACCGTGCTCGATGATTTCACTGCACCGGGCAATGATATCTACGCGATTTTTGCGCAACGCCGTCATTTACCGCTGCGGATACGCGCCTTCGTTGATTTCTTACGTCATGCGTACAGCAAACCAAACTATTGGCATAAGACCTGACAATAAAATAGACTCGACATTACAAAAGACCACAATGCTGCGAATATTTAACAAGGCGAAAAAAATCCCCGACATGTCGAGGATTTTTACTTAACGACTTTAACAAGTCACATTCAGCGTTCTAATCAGAGATTAGATGCCTTGAATGTTAGAAGCTTGCTTGCCTTTTGGGCCAGTTGTTACGTCGAAAGAAACGCGTTGGTTTTCTTTCAAAGATTTGAAGCCGGAGGATACGATCGCTGAGAAATGAGCGAACAAATCTTCGCCGCCTTCGTCTGGAGTAATGAAACCAAAACCTTTAGAATCATTGAACCATTTTACAATACCTGTTGCCATTACAATTTCCTATTTCAGTTAATGTGGGCGAATGCCCGGTAAATCGTTTCAACCAAGAAGAAATGACAGACTGATACTGCACTACGACCTAGAATCTCAACGATTATTTGATTATACCTACAAATTTTAGACAAAGTAAAATAAATTGATGGCAGCAACACAAAAAATGCTTTTATACACAATAAGTACAGCGCTCCAACGTTGGATGCTTAAATTGCTTGTAATCCAAAACTAATACTAAGGGAAAGTAAAAGTCGTTAGACTATGCCGACGACTCAAAGCAAATCTGCATGCTTTCTTCCTGCTACCAATCCTCGATCAGAACAAACCCATAATGTCATCAAGCTCAAGCCCCAACCATTCCGAACACTTCAATTCAGCAAAGATTTTAAAGAAGAGCTTTCCCGTTACATTAGCGGCTGGATTATTTTTTTGCTGCGATGTCGCGATGGCAACACCAGTTTTACGTTGTGAGGTCACTTATGCAGGTAGCACCCAAATAGTGGAGACAAAGCCGGTAAGTGATCCTTACGCCGTGGAGTCAGTTGATATCGGCGGTCGCTTTTTGTTTAAAGCAGTGATGGTCGGAGCGAAGCTTCCGAATGCCAAACTGATTGATTACATTAAGTTGTATGTATACTTCCAAGGGCGCCACTATGATGTGCCTATTCACCAGGCGACCTATTTACCGCCATTTAGCTATTCTGACTCACCTACCCCGCTAACACCGCTGAACAGTCTGTATGCGGGTGAAGTAGAACGCGAATTGCAGTATCACTGCACATTGCAAGGAGCAAAGCCATGATGCGTAGCGTTCATATTTTTTTCGCTATAGTTGTTGGTTTAGCGTTTTGTATTCCATGCTGGGCTAAGGATAAAAGTCCAGAAGACGGGCTGGTCAGTATCTTATTTGCAGGTGACATTGTTCTCGACGGTAAACCGGGGAAAATGATTGAAGATGGGCGCGATCCGTTTGCAGATTTTGCCCCCATTCTAGCGAATGCGGATATACGCATTGGCAATCTTGAATGCGTAGTCGCCACTGTTGGCAACCCAGTCGATAAAAATTTCAACTTCAGGGCACATCCACGTAGTCTTGCTGTCTTAAAACGTCACTTTGATGCCGTCGGCATTGCGAATAATCACTCTGGCGATTTTGGCAGGGAGGCATTTAGCGAAATGCTGGGGCTGCTTGATCAGCAGAAGATACCGCATTTTGGTGGTGGCCAAAATTTGCACGAAGCACATACGCCATTAATTATAGAACGCAAAGGATTACGTATCGCTTTCCTCGCTTATAACGAATTTATGCCACGTAGTTTTGAAGCGGATGCCAAAGCTGCCGGGATCGCCTGGAGCGAGGATGAACAAGTTGCGGATGATATACGCAAAGCACGATCTGTTTACAAGGCTGATCTGGTCATCCCATTTATGCATTGGGGTTGGGAAAACGAATCTCTCGCAGATGATCGTCAGCGCAAGCTGGCTCATATCATGATTAAAGCCGGTGCGGATGCCGTAATCGGTGGACACCCACATGTAATACAAGACGTGGAACATTACCAAGGCAAGCCTATCATTTATAGCATAGGAAATTTTATGATTGATGCGCTAGACAACGAGGCGCAAACAAAAGGTTGGGTAGTGCGACTGCATGTCAATCGTCAAGGTGTACAGGCTTGGGATACGCGATTAGCAAAAATTGATGACGATGGAATACCGCATCCGGTTGCCAATGCGCAAACCTCATGCTGGAACCGGACGGACAACAAAGTAACTCCATGCGCTTATGATGCCGGACAAAAATAACAGGCCAAGCAGTAGGTCGCTGTAGCAACCTGCAAACAGTGTAATTACATTTGATAATTACAGTGTGCCGTTGGCCAGACTATCTGGCTGACGGCATTCATAGCCAACTAACTATCTGTATGACCTGCAACCGAAACTGCATACGTCACATTCAGCACATCCAGTACAAGATCAGATCTTGCCTGCGCCACGCAGGGCAAAATCGCACCATCTGATTTCTCATCAAACGACAATCCAGGCCATTCAATACGATAGTCAACGCTACCACTCAGCATATGGCAAAGGCAGGCACGGCAAGTACCATTTCGACATGAACTAGGGAAGCTGATACCAGCAAATTGTGCGGCCTCTAATACACTCATCGACGATCTTATCGGAAAGACCAAATCTTGCTTTAGCAGATGTACCTGAAAACCTTGTTCTGTATCACTCATTCTCCACCTGTTAAATCCTGAAAGATGCTTATTTACCTGATGACTCCTTGTCTTATCCAGCAATCTTGACTAGATTAAAAGCTCGGGTAATATTTTCATCAATCGCTATCAGATCACTAGCAATTGTTTCCAAAGGAGCAAAAAAAATGATTAGTTCACCATCCTATATGCAATCTGAAGACAGCTTACCCTACAACGAGCGCAGAGGAACCAGAGCCCCATTTTTTACCCTGATAGAAATTGATCCGCGCGATGTGATTGATGGTGTCATGTTAGAGCAAGGTTATTTGTCTGACGATGCACAATCATCCGGCACCATGCGCGAAGTTTGCCCTCATTGCAACGGCGTAGCATTACAACTGATACTACGCTTTCGTCACGTCAAACGCGCCCATTTGTTTTGTGACTGCTGCACCCGATGCTACGACGCGCTATACCCCGACGGCAGTTCTGCCTTGGTATTAGGTGCGGTATCCCTGGTATAAATGAATGTCTGAATGACGAAGAAATTTTCTAAATAAGATGTCCAATAATAATGCGGCTTCTGGCACGATATTGACTGGAAAGCCGCATTATTATTGGACATTCTTTTTTGAACTTTAAAAAAACTAAACGGCAAGCATTACAGCACTTTTTGCAAGCGCATTGCCACACTCATATCGCCAGTGACTTTGAGCTTGCCAGACATAAAGCCATTTACAGGATTTAATTCTCCGGTCAGCATAGCACTCAGACTTTCTAAAGCGAGTGTCACAGTGCAAGTTGCATCCAGGTTATCGTTGCTGACCTTATTCGGCACGGTAACTGCCTCAACAAATACAACACCATCGTTACCGCAATCAAATTTCAATAAGGCATTTAAGCCGCTATCATCACCTACTTTTGCACGAATCGCATCGGTACATGCTTGTAAATCCATTGAAAATCTCCTAGAAAAAATTGAAAATTAAAACCTTGCGCAATTTACCATGATAGAGAACAAAATGATCAACAAAATGGCCAGCAAAACGACCGAAGAAATGGCAGAAGAAAAAAATGGTGTCATCATCCCCTGCCTACGTTACCGCGATGCGGTCGTAGCAATTGAATGGCTTTGTGAAGTTATTGGATTGAGCAAACATCTGGTAGTCCAACAAGATGACGGCCGTATCGCCCACGCTCAGCTCACGCTGGGACGCAGCATGATCATGCTGGGTTCGGCGAATAAGGACATCAATGATAACAACGCCTACGGCCAATTGATAAAGCAACCGGATGAGCTAGGCGGTGCGCAAACGCAATCAACTTATATCGTAGTCCGCGACGCAGATGCAATCTATGCCAAAGCGATCAAAGCTGGAGCACGTATTGCCATCGATATTAAAGATGAAGAATACGGTGGCAGAGGCTTTAGCTTCTTCGATCTGGAAGGACACTTGTGGAATATCGGGACTTATGACCCATGGCAGTAGGTGACATAAATAATCATACAAGGTCAATATAGTGATTAAGATTTTTATTTGTCAGCACACCATCACTCAAATTTAACTACCGCAGCACACAAGTCAGCATCCAAAAATAATCGTTCCGGCGTATGCGGATATCTTTAGCAAATGAAGCAAATTTTTTGCGCATAAAACTATCTGTTGGAAAATTTTTCACGATATCTACACGAGTGCCATCTTCTTGCATGCGCTGTTGGTAAGTGTTGCCCTCGCTATCGGTGCGGGCAATTGGCAGACTGCTGCCTTCGACATGATTATTGTCGATCAATACCAAAACACAATCTTGTCCGACTTTAGCGCGTAGCTTTTTCAAAAAATCAGCCTGCTCTTCTTTTTTTACATGCGACCACCAAAAGCCCGCAAAGCAAGCGCTGTAGTCACCCTGAGGTAAATCAAAGGCATCAGCAATCGCAAATTTGACTTTGCCTTCGGGCAGATTTTTAGTTTGCGCAATATCCAGCATGATCTGATTGATATCCGTTGCCAAGACTGATTGCGCGCTGGCTGCAAAACGCTCGGTCCAATAACCGGTGCCGCAAGCGACCTCTAATACTGTGTGATTCTCTAGTACTACACTGACCCGTTCGGCCAATTCTTGCAGATCGTTCTGACGCTCTGGTTTGGCGTAAATGGTGTCGTAATTCTTCGCTCTTTGTGCGTAATAGTCGCGCATGTTTTTCTTTCAATTGAATAGGGTATTAATTAATTCTACAAATCCTGCGCCGTATTCTTGCTCGGTAATATAAGCAGGATGCGCGTCAAACCGATCTACATATTTACGCACATTAGCAACGCCGACCGCATGCGGGTAATGTGCAAACATACTGGCATCGTTGGCAGAGTCGCCAATAAATACATACTGTTGCCTTGCCAGTTCATCACTGACGCCAAATACATCCTGCAATACCCGCTGGCTCATGCTTTGTTTAGAAAACGGTGCCACCGATGCGTGCGCATGGATGTTGCTGGTGGTTGCGTGCAAACCGTGTGAGCGTATCAGAGCAACGACCTGATTCAACTCATCCAACGCTATTGGTGAAATACATTCGCCAATATCAAACGCTAAATCGCCCACCCGTTGCGGGGCGTCTTCTGCCACCTGCACTTTGGGGAAATGTGCTGTCATTGTTACCGCAAACGCCTGCAATTGTTGTCTGTGTTGAAGTCGCGTGGCGGCATCAGCATAGAACATCGATTGTTGTCGTCCATGCTGATCTAGCCAAAAAGCACTAGCACCATTTTCCGCAATCACGGCATCAAAACTACACAAGCGCAATAAAGGTAAAGTCCAGTACGTTGGCCGACCTGTTACCGCAATCACCTTTAAACCTGCTTGTCTGGTGCTTTGCATCGCGTCCAAAGCTTCTAAAGTCAGTTTACCGTGTGTCGTGAAGGTATCGTCAATATCGGTGAGAATACCTTTGATCTGCGTGCGCTCATGCTGCGGCCAGTTAGCTAAAGGCTGCAAGCGCGACGTCAACGGGTCACTCATAAATCGTAGGTATCTTTACCGCCCTGCATCACCTGATCAATCAACTTGCGGTTTAAAGTGGGGGTCATCAGTTCGATAAAGGTATAGATATAACTTCGTAAATATGCACCCTGCTTGACCGCCACACGCGACACATTCATTCCGAATAAATGTCCAACCGGGATCGCGCGCAAATCTTTATCACGCTCTGTATCAAACGCCATACCCGCAATAATACCGACGCCCATCCCCAGCTCTACATAGGTTTTGATGACATCGGCATCAATCGCCTCCAGCAAAATATCAGGTTTTAAACTGCGTATTTCAAAAGCATGATCAATCTTGCTACGGCCTGCAAACGCACTGTCGTAGGTGATCAGCGGGAAATGAGCGATCTCTTCCAGCGTAATGTTTTTTGTCTTGAGCAAAGGATGATCAGGTGGTACCACTACCATATGCTCCCATTGATAACAAGGGAAGGAGATCAAGCCGTCAATCCCGGCAATTGCCTCGGTCGCAATCGCCAAATCTGCCTGATCTCGCATCACCATCTCTGCGATCTGTTTTGGATTACCCTGCAATAGCGAGAGTCTGACTTTAGGATATTTTTGCATAAACGCCTGCACTACTTTTGGCAAGGCATAGCGTGCTTGCGTATGCGTTGTTGCAATCGTAAAACTCCCCGTATCTTGGGCGGCATATTCTTTACCGATGCGTTTTAGACCATCAATCTCTTGCATAATCAGCTCAACTGACTTCAATACCTCACGGCCAGGCTCGGTCAAACCACGGATGCGCTTGCCGTGACGAGTAAAGATATCGACGCCTAACTCTTCTTCTAATTCGATGATCGCTTTGGAAACACCAGGTTGTGAAGTAAACAGCGCTTTGGCGGCTTCGGTCAGATTAAAATTTTGCCGGACAGCTTCGCGAACAAAGCGCAGTTGGTGTAAGTTCATGAATATACCTTGGTATTTCGGATCATATTTTTTGCGCAAAAAACGGCAAAAAAATCGGGAGATTTGCTACAAAACGTCTGCTAAACGGGTGAATTGGCAGTTAAATGACATTTTTGCGCATTAAAATAATGCCTGCCATAGTATATATTCTATTCAAGCAGATCGGCAGCTATGCAATACAAACTTAGGTATCGTACTATGTCGTCCGCTCCGCCTAATTCTGCTTAATTTCCAAAAACAATCCCATGCCCACCGCAAAAAAACTTTGTCTTGCCGTAGTCTGTCTGATCAGCTTGACCTCGCTTTTTAGTCAAAGCGCACTCGCCGAGCGCCTCACCACTACCAAACCGCTTACAAAAACAGCCAAAATCTGTGTTGCTCTATCAGGCGGAGGCGCACGTGGTTTTGCGCATGTGGGTGTACTTAAAGCGCTGGAAGAACTGAATGTACCGATTGACTGCATAGCCGGTACCAGCATGGGTGCGGTAGTTGGTGGTCTGTATGCAGCAGGACTGTCTGCAACCGAGATCGAACAAAGATTGCAAGCATTAAAGCTAGACGATATTGCGCTGGATCGGGTGCAAAGGCGCATGTTACCAGAAGCCTTGCGTGAAGAAGATACACAATATCCGCTGGGAGCAACACTAGGTTTGAGCGCCAGCGGAGTGCGCTTACCTAGCGGTGCGGTGCAGGCAACCCAATTTTTAGAGTTATTGCAGAACTGGACTGTGCATATTCAGCCTGATATCAACTTTGATAAATTGCCCATCCCATTTCGTGCAGTTGCTACCGATCTTGAATCCGGAAAAATGGTGGTCTTTGACAAAGGTCCACTCTACACCGCGATACGCGCCAGTATGGCCGCACCCGGCGTTTTTGCGCCGGTAGAAGTCAATGGCCGCTTGCTCACTGATGGTGGTCTGGTACGTAATCTACCAGTAGATATCGCCCGTAGTATGGGGGCAGATATCGTCATCGCCGTCAATATTGGTACGCCGTTGCTCCCACGCGATAAATTACAAAGCTTGTTTAATGTCAGTCAGCAGATGATCAATATCTTGACTGAGCAAAATGTAGAAATGCAAAAAGCGGGACTTAAGGACTCTGATATTTTGATCGAACCTGATTTAGGGTCGATCAGTTTTATGGATTTCGGCCGCTCGGCCGAAGCATCCGTGATTGGGCAAAATGCAGCGCAAGCCATCCAAGAAAAATTACTGTCATTAAGTTTAGAACCGCATCTGTATGCGGCTAAACAACAAACACGCTTACGTCCGCCCTTACCTAGTATCGATATCGCTTTTGTCGATGTAGTGACGGACGGTGCGATACCAGAAATGGATATCCGCCGTCAGGTATCTATCAAAATCGGTAGCAAATATAACGCCGAAGAGATCAATCGTAAGTTAGCAGTATTAAATATCACCCGAGAATTTGATAGCATCAACCACCAGCTTATACAACGCAATGGCGAGTACGGCGTGCAGATCAACGCTAACGGCAGAAATTGGGGTCCGCATTTCTTACGTTTTGGGTTAGCGCTATCTGGCGGCTTTGAAGGTGCCGGTGGATTCCGTCTGCAAGTCGGGCATCGCCGCCCTTGGCTGACAGATAGCGGATTAGAGTGGCGCAATGATGCAGAATTTGGCAGTCTTATTCGCATTCGGTCTGAATTGCGCCAACCTATTTTTGAGCGTGAAGGCTCCTACCTGTCGCCATATATTGAACTGGGACAAAATGCCCGCAATCTGTATAACGATGATGTCCGGATTGCTGAATACAATCTGCAAAAAGTTCAGCTCGGCCTGGATGTCGGCATTCCATTAGGTGAGCTCGGCACCTTGGGTGAAGTCCGCTTCGGTATCGCAGGCACCCGCTACCGCGTTCGTCCTAAGCTGGGTGGTGTCTTAGTTCAAAATAGCGATGGCAGCTTGGGGTCTCAGCCCTTACCTAGCGCAAATCTTCAACAAGCGGGCTTCAAAAGCTCGTTTGTGATTGACCAATTAAGTGACTCTGCCTTCCCACGCGATGGTTATAAATTAGCATCTAGCCTGTTTGTCGGCGTAGATAAAAGTCGTAGCAATTATCAGGAGTTTACTTTCGATAGCATCTGGGCACAAAGTATCGACAATCAGAGCATCAACTTAAAGTTAAGCGGTGCAGGTTTATTCCAAAACGACACAGAAATCCGCGGCATTGGCACTACGCTGGGCGGCTTCCAGCAATTATCGGCCTATCAGCCAGATCAGTTTGCAGGCAATTACCTGCTGTATGGCAGTGTGACGTATCTTTTACGCGCCGTAAAATTTGAGATGGCGGGACAGAATTTATTCTTAGGTACCTCTTTTGAGGCAGGTAATGTCTGGAATTCGCGCAGTGAAATATCTTTCCCCTCATTGCGAAAAAGCGCCAGCGTATTTGTTGGATTTAATAGTTTTATGGGGCCGATTTATCTGGGTGTTGCTGTTGCACCTGCGGGTACCAGAAACATCTTTTTCCAACTTGGCAGACAATAATCAATAGAGCGAACAAATAAATAAGGCGGACAAATTAATTTGTCCGCCTTATTTACGTAATCGGCTCAATTCAGATATTCATGCTGCATATTTAGCGATGGTATTCGACCACACTCTGCTCAATAGCGCCAAAAATCGACTTACCATTTTTATCCAGCATCTCAATTTTAATGCTGTCACCAAATTGCATAAACGGCGTAATCGGTTGTCCGCCAGCGATCATTTCTAATGCACGTTTTTCGGCAATGCAGCTATACCCTTTGCTGGCATCTTTATTCGATACCGTACCGGAGCCAACGATCGTGCCCGCACGTGCCTTGCGCGTTTTGCATAAATGCGTAATCAATTGGGTGAAAGAGAACACCATATCAACACCCGCATTGGGCTGGCCAACCAGCGTGCCATTTAAGGTTGAACGCAAAGGTAAATGCACTTTGCCGTCTTTCCAGGCGTCGCCCAATTCATCTGGCGTCACCGCAACTGGTGAAAAACTTGAGGCAGGTTTGGATTGAAAAAATCCAAATCCCTTCGCCAATTCCGCTGGAATCAAATTACGTAATGAGACATCATTGACCAGCATTAACAAGCGGATATGCTCTGCTGCATGCTGCACCTTGACGCCCATCGGGACGTCACCAGTGATGACAGCGACCTCGCTTTCAAAATCGATGCCCCACTCTTCTGACAGCATTTCTATATCGTCTTTAGGGCCAATAAAATCATCACTCCCGCCTTGATACATTAAAGGGTCATGCCAAAAACTATCTGGCATATCCGCATTACGTGCCTTACGCACCAACTCCACATGATTAACATAAGACGACCCATCTGCCCACTGGAAAGCGCGTGGCAACGGTGCCATGCAATTAGCGGCATCAAAATCAAACGTATTCACCGCCCTCCCCGCATTTAAGCGCTCATAGGCCTCGTCCAGTTGCGGCGCAATAAAACCCCAGTCATCTAAAGCCCGTTGCAAGGTAGGCGCAATGCCATCGGCAATCATGGCAGTTTTTAAATCGCGTGAAACAATCAATAACTGACCATCACGAGAACCATCTTTAAGGGTCGCAAGTTTCATAATTTATTCGTCTGTATTTTTCGTTTGTATTTTGAGAAGATTGAACCGACACTGCATGAATAGTCATACTGGTATCAGCAAAATTTATTACGCCATTTTACACTGGCAGTGCTGATAAAACCCTGATCTGAGTATCCCAGCCAAGCTCGCATGAATGTCATTTATGCAAGCTAATGACGGTATCGTAATCCAGCTTGACAAGATATTCGGACTCTGTTTTTCTCTTGAACTCCCACCTATTTTTTCTTCTTTATTATTTCCGTTTTTTTATACAATCACTGAGTATATTTTAGTCGTCCATACATTAATTGGACTATAAAGCATTTTTTATAAAAATAATGGGGAGTATATTAAGGTCGATCATTATTGGATAGCAATCTGCTCTCGGCAAGTAAATAATCCAGGCTTTACTTCATATCAGAATTTAATATAATTTTTGTGTAAGTTTTGAATCAATTTCACGACTTAGCAGAATCAACATCTAATCAGGCAAATTCTGTGGCAACATAGTTTTGTATTTAAGACTCACGCCGCCAGAGCCGTTTTGCGTCAGTCTTGGCATTCAATCTTTACCTTAATCTTTACCTGAAGCCGTACTCTCAATTTGCACGCTCATGCCTGTCTAAAGTGTTTTGATTCCAGCGAACCGCTCCCACCGCTACTGTTAGCTGTGGTGAGCCAAAAGGAAGAACAATGAACTTCAATAACTTCAAAATCGGTACTCGCCTCGCGGTTGGATTTGGTTCTTTGATGATAGTACTGATCTTGCTGATTGCCATCAGCGCAATCCGTTTAACCTCCATCGGCAGTGCGAACAAACACATCGTCAACGAGAACTGGCCTAGCGCCGCACTGGCCTTTAAGATTGACGCCAAAATGCGGGAAAACGGTAGCCGGACGATGGAATTATTTATCATGTCTGACCCAGCAGCGCGGGCAAAACAATATGCCTCGATAGATGCAAATAAAAAACAGATTGTCGAGTGGACAGACCAGCTGACCAAACTGGCGACTAGCCAAAGCGCTAAGGATGTATTGGCAAAAATGCTGGTCTCCCGTACTGCCTTCGTTGCGTCGTTTTCTAAAGTTGCCGACCTGATCGAACTGGATCAGCGTGATGACGCTGCCAAGATGATGAGTAGCCAGACCTTCCCGGCCTTGGAGGTTTTATTGACTGATTTGAATACGATTATTCAAGAACAAAATAAAGAGATGGATGTTAATGGTGTCCAAATCACCGAGGATATTTCTTTCTCACGTACGCTGGTATTAAGTCTGGGTTTTGCTGGTCTGATTGCCGGGATATTTTTTGCCATTTGGATTACGCGCTCGATTACCGGACCGTTGGGAGAAGCGGTGTCTGTTGCGCGTCTGGTGGCAGAAGGCGATTTAACCCACCGCATCCAAGTCAAATCACGTGACGAAACCGGGCAACTGCTCAGCGCCTTAGCCGACATGAACAACAGCCTGGTGATGACCATAGGCCAGGTACACCGGAGCACAGAAACCATCGCCACGGCCTCCGGCGAAATCGCGTCCGGTAATGCGGATCTGTCTGCACGCACAGAATCACAGGCCGGATCACTGGAAGAAACTGCATCCTCAATGGAAGAACTCACCTCCACCGTTAAACAGAATGCCGACAACGCCAGACAGGCAAATCAATTAGTCATTTCTGCTAGCGGCGTTGCGGTCAAAGGCGGCGAAGTCGTTGGACAGGTGGTTGAAACGATGGGATCGATTAAGGAAAGCTCACGCAAGATTGTGGACATTATTGGCGTAATTGATAGCATTGCCTTCCAGACCAATATCCTCGCTTTAAACGCTGCCGTAGAAGCTGCCCGTGCTGGTGAGCAAGGACGTGGCTTTGCGGTGGTCGCATCAGAAGTCCGCAACCTTGCTCAGCGCAGCGCAGGTGCGGCAAAAGAGATTAAAGAACTGATCAGTGACTCAGTAGAAAAAGTTGATCACGGTAGCAAATTGGTCGATCAGGCTGGCCAGACTATGGGCGAAATCGTCGAGTCTGTGCGCCATGTCGCCGACATCATGGCCGAGATCACTGCGGCCAGCCAGGAGCAAAGTTCTGGCATTGAACAAGTCAACCAAGCCATCACACAAATGGATGAAATGACACAGCAAAATGCAGCGCTGGTCGAGCAAGCTGCCGCTGCCGCTGAGAGCATGCAAGAAGAAGCCGCAGCCCTGACCAATGCAGTCAGCGTGTTCAAACTCAATACATCTTCAGGTTTTGTAACGCCAAACATCAGCACGCCAAAATCGACCAGAGCCACCAGTACTACCTCCGCAATCAACAAAGCGCCGGACAGAGTATCAAGCGCAAAACCAGCACCAATGAAAAAGCTGGCCGTTAAATCATCGATAAAGCCAGCTCCGACGAAGAAATCTTTGCAGACTGAATCTACCGAGGGCTGGGAAGAGTTTTAGCAACTGCATTGAATATGGATTGAATATGAATTGAATATGGATTTGACACCAAGCTACATATACTCCCCATAATTTTTATTAAAACCAACTTCTAAGCCAATTATTGTATGGACAACTAAAATATACTAATTATGAGTATTTAGAATAAGCTGGCAAGAGAATTTCATATGCTATCGCTGGCTTATTTGAAAAATGCTTGCCCGATGAATAGTTGAATAACGTGCTTTGACAGTGAGCTTTTTTCCTTTTATTAGAAAACAGAAAAGAATTAAGCTTCTGAAAAAAATAAAAGCCCCAGCATAAACTGGGGCATTTTTATTATTACGATTTGAGTCTAAGTGCTTTAGCGATAGTTACATATCCTAGTTCAACGGCGATCCGGCTCACGCTCACCATTTCGATTATCTCTGCCACGCTCAACTTCAGGTTTTTTCTCAGCTTTATTTTCTCTTGGTGGCTCACCCCTGTTATCACGAGATTCATTTGGAGGTCGCTGTACTTGGACTGGCACTGCTGGTTGCACTGGCTGATTAGTTTTCATCGGCTGTGGTTGCATTTGCTGATTTGAACGCGATCGTGCTTGTTGCTCTGCACGATCTTGCTCCGCACGCTGAGTTTGCTCGGCGCGTTGTTGTTGCTCTACACGCTGGCCTTGCTCGGCACGTTGTTGATGCTCAACACGCTGGGCTTGTTCGGCACGTTGCTGTTGCTCGACGCGCTGTTGCTGCTCAAAACGCTGGTTTTGTTGCTGCTGCTCAGCGCGTTGGTTTTGGTCGATACGCTGCGATTGCTGCGGCTGCAACGGTTGGGCCAAGCGTTGATTTTGATCTACACGTTGATTTTGCTCAATGCGTTGATTTGGTGTATTGGGCATATTGTGCTGCGGTTGAAATCGTTGTTGTGTGATGAATTCATGCGGCTGATAGCGATAATTTTCTACCCGGATTGCATGTTGCTGCTCTATCGCACGAGGATAGCGGTTGCCTGAATACTGGCGCTGATAAATCGGCAACGGTGCAGGTTGTGGAATTGCACGGTGATCCCAATGATCCCAACCACGATGGCGCGCTTCCCAATCACGTCCCCAATACTCACCCCAGCGCGGAGGAGCATCGTAGCTCCAGACACGGAAATATACCGGCGGACTAACGTAGTATCGAACTGGGACGCGTAATACATACAGAGGTACATATTCAGGCTGAGTTAATTCCCAAGGGCCGTTATACCAGCTACTGGCATACCAATGATCGCGTTGGTATACCCAATACAAACCATCATAAAAAAAGTAGTTGGAATTTGAACCCGGATAATAATAAACTGGGTAGTCTGGCACTTGAACTAACTCAGGATAAGAAGGCATATCAACGCCGATACTAATGCCAGGTAATTGCACATCAATATCAACTTGTGCCTGCGCTGATGTGATCGAAGCGATCAGCATTGAGAGCGCAATCAGTGGATAACGGATTTTCATTTTTTATCCTTTTAATCTTTTAGTAAAACAAGTAAGACCTGCTTTAATAGTAGTTTGCCATTCATCAGCAAACAGGTTCAGTACGGCAGCGTACGTTAAACATTTTCCATTGTCAGAAGTAATATCTTGGCTATCAATTTATAAAGATACGTCGCAAAGAATACTCATCAAAATTATATGGCTGTGCACATGCAGGTATAACGCTACCGCTATCATTTTGGTGTACATTGCAATGAAATTTACTTTAGGAGATGCGCAAAATTGTCTCAGCGAAGCGAAGCGAAGCAAAGCGAATAAGATAAGACTCTACAGCTAGGAACTAAAACGCAACTTGGACGGTTTTGCGTAAGTCCTATAAATTAAAAAATCAGTACATAAGCTGCCGCCATTGCAAAGCATAAAAACGGCACCGAATAGTAATGAAATACCAGCCAGGCCTTGCGATCTCTTGCCATGCGCAAGGCGATCAGATTTGCCAAAGAGCCAACCATAAAACCAAAGCCGCCGATGTTTACGCCGTAAGCAAGTACGCGCCAGTCCTTAGAATATTCTGCCAAAGCGATCGCAGCAGGTACATTACTGATCACTTGTGATGCGACGATACTGGTCCAATACAAACGCCGTGTGATATTTAAATCTAATCTGGAGATTAAATGATGGACGACATCCAGACTGACGAATAAACGCAAGTCGATAAACATCAAGATAAATACTAACAGCAAACCCCAATCAACCTGGGTCAATACCTTCGGGCGTACTAATAGAAAAATCAAAATCACCGCAGCAATGGCCCATACGGTCTGGTGCAAATCGGTAGCAATCAAAAATGGAATATATAGCGCGATTGAAGCAATAAATAAGTGGCGATCAAGCGCTTGCGCCGTTGATTTATCTTGATTGTCTGAGACAGCTTTATTCGGAAATATAAAGATCGTCAGCGCAATCATTGCTGCAACAAGTAGCAGCACCAAGGGCAGCATATGCAAGACAAACTGGCCGAAGGACACGCCCGATAACTGCCATAGAAATAAATTTTGTGGATTACCAATTGGCGTTAAAGCAGAACCCGCATTAACTGCCAGTGCCTCAAAAATAATCAGCTTGGACGCCGGCATACCGTTTAAGCGACACACGCCCAGTGTGAGTGGCACGACAACAAACAATGCGACGTCATTGGTTAAAAGCGTTGACAACATCGCTGCTGCCATCACAAAACACAGCGCAGTCGCACGTTCAGTCGCCATCAAGGTAGTCAGATACAAGCCAAGGCGATGCAATGATCCGCTGACCTCTAGTCCTTTAGTCAAAATCAGTAAACCAGTTAAGGCGGCAATGGTTGGCCAATCAACTAAGCTCGGATAGCTACTAATTTTATCTGGCGCGATCAAGGTCAGTACGATCAACGCCACAAGCAAAATCAGCAATAAGACATCCTCAATCAGTGCGGATACGGTGCGCTTTAAATGACGCTTGATGTAATCTGTCAGGGTTGGTGTAAGCATGGACGATATTCTTGGTTCGTTCACTTGAGGTCAGCTAAGGTCTACTAATTAATATACTCCCTATTATATTTAAAAATAATGCCTCATTGTCCAATGATTATACGGACATCTACAATATACTCATATGGTGTATCTATACAGGACGAACGTGGCAATCGATAAGGAATATGGATTTTACGATAATCCACATGCCGTTTATTTACTAATTTTCTGTTGAAGCTGCTAATGTAGGCTGCTTTAATTCTGCCTCTAAAGCCTGAACTCGCTGCAGCAACGTGAGCGCTAAACTCAGTCCATTACGGTCAAGTTGAAAGTCGTCTCTCAGTCTGCGCGCCATTTTGACTGTCATCACATATTGAAGATAAAACAACCTCGGATTGGCGCTGCGATCTTGCGGAACAATAATCTCATGGTCAATTAACTCCTCGATTTCTTCCAAGGATAAACCTGAGACTTCGATCAAATGATCGATCTGGCAAACATCAAGATGATTCAGCCAGATGGATTGGTCTATTTCTCTATTCATGTATTGGCTCACTATGCAAAATGCCGACGTGGATTAAAGTCAGATACAGCCGCTAATTGTTCAAATAATTCGTGCTCGCGCGGACTGACTGTTTTTGGAACTTGAATTTGGACGACGGCATAGAGCGCGCCGATATCACCATTGGCCGATAACAGACCGCGCTTAGCCAGCCGCAATTTTTGTCCGGCGATCGTGCCAGGTTTGATGGTCAGCTCTACCGCACCCTCCAGAGTTGGGAGCTGTATGATTTTTCCTAATACCGCCTCCCAAGGCGTCAGCGGCAAATCCATATATAAATCACGACCACTCAGTCGATACAGAGGATGCGCTTGAAACGCTAAAGCAACATACAAATCGCCAGCCCGACCGCCGTTCACCCCTGGCCCACCCTTGGCGACTAGCCGCAAGCGTTGTCCGTCCATTGCCGCCTTAGGAATCGTGACACGAAAAGTACGCGTCACTCTATGCGCCAAGCCATTTTGGTCATACTCAGGCAATTCGGCACGGACATCAATTTCTGCGCCGCTGACAAGCTGTTCCAATGACACCGGCGCAGTAATCTCATAATCTTGCCCGGCTTGCGGCATCGCTTGTCGCGGATGATGAGTCCGTCGACCAGCGCCAAAGTTGGCAAACAGATCGGATAAATCAACATCATTGAAATCGGCTTCACCCGCATTAAAATGCTGCTGCCAGTCTGGTGGGGGCGTAAATTTTTCACCCGACGACCGTTTACCCAAATCGTCGTAGGCTTGTCTCTTTTCAGCATTTTTTAAAACAGCATAGGCTTCCCCGATTTCTTGAAATTTCTCTTTACCCTTCGGATCTTTAGAAATATCGGGGTGATATTGATGCGCAAGCTTGCGATAAGCCTTCTTAATATCCGCTTCTGTCGCCGTGCGCTCCAATCCCATGATCTGATAATAATCTTTGAATTTCATTAGAAGCCTTGAGTGATCGCCAGGTGCTGGATAGCTTCTGATTTTAAATGGGATACCAACAAATATGCGTGCGGCATCGCACCGACTAGTCAAATTAGTTAGCGTATTTTTGATTTAAATCAAACATCATGAGAGATGCCATGACACACATTATTGCGGGACGATTGCAACAGAAGGCGCAGGTTGAGCATGCAATCAATCAATTAATACATGCCGGTTTTGCCGAACAACAAATAAGTTCCTTCTAAGTTAACCCTTCAGGGCAACATAATTTATATCCCATCGGCGGTGATCAGGAGGTATCGCCTGGCGCCAGAGAAACTGGAGAAGGTGCCATGCACGGTGCCGCGACTGGCGGTGCTGTTGGCGCAGCTGTCGGTATCGCAGGAGTACCTTTAACTGGTCCCGTCAGTGCTGTACTGGGTGCATTAGTCGGAGCGCATATCGGCTCTCTGATCGGTGGATTATCCAAAACCAAAGAGAAAGGCGAGAAAGAAGAAGACGAAGAAAATAAATCCAACATACGACAATCCGGCATGGTGGTCGCCGTTAGTGTAAATGGTGCGGACAAAGAAAACGCCGCAATTACCCTACTTCTAAAATTGGGTGCCAATCAGATCGAAAGAGCCGAATGCAATATTACAGACGGCAATTGGCAGGACTTTGGTCCGCTTAAATCACCCGAATTAAACAAAGCCTCAATGCAATCTTAATTCAGATATAGGATCTAATAAACATACCATGACGATAAAAGTAAAATCCAGCAAGAGTAGCGTCAAGAAAGATGTCAATAACGGTACTAATCTTTTGTTACCACATGATCATGATGAGGTATCAGCGAACGCCGTTATCAAACCTGATAAAAAAATGAAGCAGGCATTTGTTGACCTAGAACGCGGCTTAGTAGACACCGATTTGCGCGGAGAACGTGGCGTTGAAGAGGTAGTGACATCAAAAAAGATGCTGAAAAATAAGCGAGAAATTGCGGTGAAAACCGAGCCAGGCATCAAGCCAAAAAAGACGCAAAAGCACACATAAAAACGTGCATAAAAATGTATATAGCACGCTTAACACTCCCTACTATTATTGACGCCACGTATAAAATACTATGCGCGAATATAAAATACCCCCTATTAGTATATTTTAATCGTCCATATAATCATTCGACAATAAGACATGGCGGATTCAGCTACGAAGAGCAACGGGAGGTAAGTTTTAGGGGGAGTATATCCAAATTATAAAAAACCTCAAACGGCGTTCGATAGCCGAGGCATTTCCTAGGGCGATGATTGAGTTGATTGACTGCCCGTTGCAACTGGGCTTGAGTGATTTCCTTGAAGTTGGTGTTCTTTGGAAAGTAGTATCGTAATAAGCCGTTCGTGTTCTCGTTGAGCCCCCGCTCCCAGGAATGATACGGATGAGCGAAGTACACTTGGGCTTGCAGATGTGCTGCGATGGACTCATGCCCTGCAAACTCCCTGCCATTATCGAACGTGATGGTATGGCAGTGCTGCTGATGTGGCGTGAGCAGTTGCTCGATGCTGGCAGCAACTCCTTGCGCGTGTTTGCTATGATGTTGCCGGGCTAAGGTAAAACGAGAGACACGATCGACCCGCGTAATGACGATACCTTGCTGTTTCTTGCCAATGATCGTATCGCCCTCCCAGTCGCCTAAGCAGATTTTTTGATCCACGATCGCGGGTCGTTGGTCAATGCTGATACGGTTCTTGAGCATGCCCCGGCGCTGTTGACCACTACCGTAGCGTTTGCGGTAGGGCTTCTGACCCCGCAGATGCTTGAAGAGAGTGCCGCCCGCTCTGCGGTCAGCGTAGATGCGCAGATAGACGGTTTCATGACTGCTCTTCATTTTTTCCTGCCGTTCCAGGCTTAACCGTTCGATTGCTTGCTGCGGCGATAAGTCCATGCGCAGGTAGGTCGAGACGGCGAGCCAGTCGTTGTCATCAATACGTCGTGCGTTACGACTATTCTTTTGTCGTTCGTCGGCTATTTTTTCGCTTGTAAGGGGCGCCACCCGCTTCCTCCGGTATTGCGCTTGAGTTCCCTGTGGATGCTGGACTTATGACGATGGAGTGCGGCAGCAATCTCGCTGACTGTCTTTTTTTCTAACCGCAGTGCGTAAATTTGGTATCGTTCGTCTTGGGTTAGGTGTGTGTAGCGCATATTCGGCAACTTTCGACTGGCTGGTCAAAAGGCAGAATGCTATCGCATCTGACCCTTTGACTTTTTATTCAACGTTGCTCTTCGTACTTGAATCCACCGCATTTTTATTAATTTTTTCTGGGAGTATATAAAACTCTCTTGGCAAAAATGGATATTTTTCCCCGTATTTGTCAGACCAGTTTGCGTTTATTTTTTCTTGATTTTAAGCGTGCTTGACTGCACTGTTGTCTTTGGTAGTGATGGCGGAACCGATATCTCGACTGCAATCGCATCGCTGGCAGGAAAACTCTCTTTTAACGCCTCATCTAGCGCGCTGTCAGCATGACTCTCCCCTTTCAATACATTGCTATCGTCTTTATGCGTTGGCAACGGGGAAGGTGTTTTTTTGGTTTTCAATCGGATACCTTTTAGGGAGTGACTAATACGAGGATGACAATAATCAACAACGCTACCGATTCAGTGTCACAGCGAGAGAGGCCAGAGACTTCCAACATCAAGGTCTCTGGATCTGATCATCCTCAGGCGCAACGAACATTTTTAGCTAAGAATAGGCGACCGCTGAGCGAATAAATAACCACAACTTATTTATGCTCTTTGACCTCTTCAAACTCCGCATCAACCACATCATCTGACTGTGCTTCCTGCTTAGAAGAGTGGGAGGCAGAATCGTTGCTTGCCGCGCCGGAATGCTGAGCAGACTGTTTTGCAGCCGCATTGGCTTGCATCTTATCTCCCAACTTTTGTGCTGAGCTGGATAAAGCAGAAATCTTGCTATCGATATCGGTTTTGTCTGAGCTTTTTAAGGATAACTCCAATTCCGCAATATTTTTTTCAATAGCGTCTTTTTCCGAAGCATCCAATGTTGTACCGTATTCAAGCATCGATTTATTGGTATTGTGGATCAAAGTATCTGCGTGATTTCTGGACTCTGTTAATTCTTTTAGCTTCCTGTCTTCTTCTGCATTGACTTCGGCGTCTTTCACCATTTTCTGGATTTCTACTTCAGTCAGACCCGAATTGGCTTTGATCGTAATTCGATTTTCTTTGCCGGTCGCTTTGTCTTTGGCACCGACATGCAAAATACCGTTGGCGTCAATGTCAAAGCTCACTTCAATTTGTGGCGTGCCGCGCGAGGATGGTGGAATGCCTTCCAGATTAAATTCTCCCAATGCTTTGTTCTTGGCAGCGATTTCCCGTTCACCCTGAAACACTTTGATCGTCACCGCATTCTGATTGTCATCTGCAGTGGAAAATACCTGGCTAAATTTAGTCGGAATCGTGGTATTTTTTTGTATCATCATCGTCATCATGCCACCCAGCGTTTCTATCCCCAGCGATAAAGGCGTGACATCGAGCAGCAAAAGATCTTTCTGATCACCCGACAATACGGCACCCTGAATTGCTGCGCCAACCGCTACCGCCTCATCAGGATTAATATCTTTGCGTGGCTCTTTACCAAAAAATTCTTTTACCTTTTCCTGTACTTTTGGCATACGTGTCATGCCACCCACTAAAATAATATCGTCGATATCTGCCACACTGATGCCGGCATCCTTCATCGCCGTTCTGCAAGGGGCAATGGTGGCCTCGATTAATTCTTCTACTAGAGATTCTAATTTGGCACGGGTTATTTTCATGGTCAGATGCACCGGTGCACCATTAGCCATGGCAATATACGGCTCGTTAATTTCTGTCTGCTGGGCAGAAGATAATTCAATTTTTGCGCGCTCCGCAGAGGCTTTAATCCGTTGTAACGCAATCGGATCTTTTTTGAGATCAATGCCATTGATTTTGTTAAAGTCGTCAATAATGAAATCAATAATGCGCTGATCAAAATCCTCGCCACCTAAAAAGGTATCGCCGTTGGTGGACAGTACTTCAAATTGTCTTTCGTTATCGACTTCTGCAATTTCTATAATCGATACGTCAAACGTACCACCTCCCAAGTCATAGACCGCAATTTTACGATCACCTTTCTCTTTTTTATCAAGACCAAATGCTAGAGCCGCTGCAGTCGGTTCGTTGATAATGCGCTTGACATCTAGCCCAGCAATGCGTCCGGCGTCTTTAGTCGCTTGTCTCTGAGCGTCATTAAAATAAGCCGGCACAGTAATCACTGCCTCGGTCACTTCTGTCCCAAGATAATCTTCTGCGGTCTTTTTCATCTTGCGCAATATCTCGGCTGAAATTTGCGGTGGTGCAAGCTTTTTATCTCTGACGCTAATCCATGCGTCACCGTTATCCGCTTTGATAATTTGGAATGGCATGAGTCCTATATCTTTTTGGACTTCTTTCTCATCAAATTTACGTCCGATCAAACGCTTGACCGCGAATAGCGTATTTTTGGGATTAATCACTGCCTGCCGTTTTGCGGAGGCACCGACCAAAATTTCTCCGTCTTCTTGATAGGCGATGATGGATGGAGTGGTACGCGCGCCTTCTGCGTTTTCAATGACTTTTGGTTGGCCATTTTCCATAATTGCAACGCAGGAATTAGTTGTTCCAAGATCTATGCCAATAATTTTGCTCATGATATGTCGTCCTTTAGATGATACTTGTTCAGGATTTACAAAAAACCGCCCCAGTTGCCTTGTAGCTGCCTTTGGTACTAACTAACGCACCAAATACTGATTTGCCACTACGCCTTACCTAGACCATTATGCGTAAGTCCTATTGTTATTAACTGAGAAGAGAAAATCGTGTCGCTGGTGCAAACGTTTTTTCGACATTGACACCGTAACTCAAGACCATATAGATCACTGAGTTCCTGATAAATCAGGTAATGATGCTTTCCATTGAATGCTTCATGCGAACGAACGCTTTATTGACATCAGCCTCAAAATTTTTCCATTTTTTTGCCTCTGCACGCTTCATTGCAGTCAGCTTATCTTCAGCCAATTTAACGTCTTGCTGCAGAGTCTGTAATTGCTGGTCAAGCTTAGTTTTTGCTTCACCTGAGAGGGTTGCAGATTTTTTTTGAATCTCTGCGATTTTTGCTTTTGCTTTATTCAGATCTTGCTCAGCATTTGCTAAAAACAGATCGCGTTTTGCGGTGTCACTAGCGTAATTAAATGGAGGCATTGCCTTTACAGCCTCTTTAGATGCACCCGGTAAAATTAATTTACCGTCCTGTTCGATAATTTGCGGTGAGGGGATGCTCACATTATGCTGACCAAGTCCGATAAACCCGCCTACAGCAATAATCAGATAAGACACATTCTTTTCCGGTGTGATGATCAGATCTTCGACCTTACCGATTTTTTCTCCAGTCTCGTTATAAACTGATTTGCCTAAAATACTTTTTTTGGCACTCCAACCAGTCGCAACTTGCTGCACTTCCGATACTGTCATACCGATCATGGTGGTAGATCCAGCAACTTGTGCGCTAGCAACGCCAGTGTCTGTGAACATTAATGCGCCTGAGATTGCCAGCGTGCTTGCAACGGCGATGAGAATTCTATTTTTTGTGAGTTTCATTTTTTTCTTTTCTATCAATTTAGGTAACAAGGAAAATCAAAACGGGCGTAACACCTGTAGGATTTTTTCGTCGTATTTTGGTGACGTACTACTTGTAGACTTTTGAGACTTATTTCGTCTGTTGGTCATCCAACATACCCATTGATTCTCCGATTTTGTTGATCCAGATCAAAGAATAGAGTTGATATCTGACTGCATGCTTAGTCACTATTTTCAGTGAATTTTCTTATTAAGGTTGTTTAATAAGCTTGCTAAATAAGCTTGCTTAGAAAATATAATCAAATAGAAGAATAACGATGCCAGCTATGAACTAGCCAGCTGGTCATGTCCTTACAGCTGCTGATATCGTCGGGAATTATAGTTTTGAGAATACGTTCGGTACGTAGCGCTACCACTTTCTCTTCTCCCAGGTCGGGATGCTGTTTAGCAAATTCATTCACAAAACATAAAACCTGATCCCCATCGTCTCTATCAAGAACGGTATTGTCTTGTTTAAAGTTATTTTCAGCATGGGGATCACTAATATCGCCACTCAGATCGAGAGAATATGAAAATTGTAAATCTGCCTTTGTCAGGCAACCATTAAGGGGATTTGATTTTAGCTCTTCCATTAGACTTCCCAAACTTGAAATTGTTTGCGTTTGAATGCTTAGATATTTGGACACATAAAGCATCCAACCCTTCATAAAAATCAAAAATAAAACCGGAGATTGCACTTTCTGCATCGAGAAAAATATCCGGAAATTAATGTGATATAAAAGTACAGCAATCAGCGCGCAGTAACAGATCATGGGTGACGCCGCCAAATACCCATTCCCGAAAGCGACTATGACCAAACGCGCCTACCACAATCATGTTAGCTCGATAGTCTTGGATAATTGCGAGCAATTGCTTGGTATCGTCATTGACCGAAAAAGATGCAAGAGATTCTGCCTTAATATCGTGCCGGTGCAGCCAGGCGACGACATCATCTAAATCTGCATGGGCATCCGATAAATTATCGTCCTTAGATATCTCAACTACCACAACCTTAGTTGCTTGCCTGAGCAAAGGTAAAGCATCGATAATGGCTCGCCTGGACTCACGTGTGTCATTCCATCCAATGACGACACAGTTAAGCTCCAGCCGTGCCATATCTGGTGGAACGATCAGAACAGGTCTGCCAGTCTGCATAACCAGATCACCAATATTCATAACCCGCGCATCGTCAAATATAGAACCAGATTTAGCGCAGGTAATAATCAGATCGGCGCATCGAGCCTGTTGTGCGACATAGTCTGATAACTGCGTCAGAGTAATCGCAGAACGCCATTCGGATATTTGCAAACCTTCAGCCATACCCTCTTTTAAAACAGCGTGAAACTCTGTTTCCGCCTCATGGATTTCTTTATTAATTTCATCTTGATCTTGTCTGATCAGATCGCCAGAAATATAGCCATCGCCGTAAGCAAATTGCATAGGCTTGCAAACACCAATACCGATCAAGTGAGCATTAAATCGATTGGCAAGACCGGTAGCGGTTGTCAAAAGTCCCTTATTTGAACGTCCTAATTCAACGTTAACCATCAAGCTTGCATAGGTCATTTTATTGCTCCATTTGTCAATCTGGTCTGTTGAATTATCGACAGAAAAAAACATCACAAAGTTAGTTATTCGCTTTGATCAAACCAAGATCAAGTCATATTTTTGGATTGATTTTTAGGAAAATCAGCAGCGCGTGTAACGTCTTCCCATGCTAAAAAATCTTTACGCAAGTCGGTCAGTTTAGCCATCGCGCCTTCAAATGCAGCGTTACCAAGCAACAGATGATGCGGTGGTTTGGGTGATTCCACCGCCAGAACAATCGCATGTGCAGCGCGAACAGGATCGCCAGGTTGTTTGCCGGAGATCGCTCTTACCTGACTACGCCAGACACCTGCAGTGGAGGCATAATCCTCAATTTGTAGCTTACTTTCGTTGGCTGACCGCCCCGCCCAATCCGTCCGAAAACCACTCGGTTCGACTAGCATGACTTTGATACCTAAAGGTTCCACTTCCTGACACAGTGCGCCGGACAAACCCTCTACCGCAAATTTGGTCGCGTTGTAATAACCCACTGCTGGAAAAGCACAAATACCGCCAATTGAAGAGATGTTGACGATAAAACCCGATTGTCGTTGCCGCATTCCAGGCAACACCGCACGGATCATATTGCCCAAGCCAAAGACATTGACCTCAAACATCTTCCTGATCTCTTCTTCCTCGCTTTCTTCAACCGCTGCGAAGTAGCCTATTCCAGCATTGTTGACTAGCACATCAATACGACCAAACTTGTCTTCTGTGGCTTTAATCGCCTGATTAATTTGCTGCTGGTCGGTCACATCTAAGGTCAAGATCAGCACGTTTTTATGGTGTGCCAGCTCCTTTAAGTCATCTGTATTACGCGAGGTGATAATAACGTTATAGCCCAGACCGATCAGATGTTGCGCTAATTCCCTGCCAAAGCCTGTGGAGCAACCAGTAACAAACCATACTGGTTTTGCATTTATCCCGGCTTGATTACTTGGACTTGCAGCCGTAATTGTGTTGGTAGATGTGTTCACCTCACTAAATGTTGCGGGTGTTATCGATGTTATGGACGTTATGGATGTCATGGCGAACTCTCATGCAGGCGTTTTAGTTAGCTCATATTGAGCCTGACAAGATCAAGTCGTCTGTGCGGTAGTTCGCTTAGCCAATATCAGGTGGCACACAGAATCAGTTAGTCGGTTGACGTAATTGATACAGGCTAAAAATAGCGAGTAAATAAATTATTTTTTGCGACATACTCGTATAAAGTTGTTGACGTATGAATCAAGAAAAGTATTAGTAGGACTGACGCAAAACCGCCCCAGCTGCGTTGCAGCGACTAGCCGCACTAAAGCACTGTCGTCACTACGCCTTGCTGGAACAATTTTGCATAACTCCTAATCAGAAACTATCTTACGTCATGGAAATAGAAGTAAAAAAATGAGTACGAAACACAAATACGGTAAATGAGATCATGAGAAGAAAGCATCCTGAGCAACATAAACTTGAACATATCGGCTGGCTGCGAGCTGCTGTGCTGGGTGCGAACGACGGCATCGTTTCTACCTCGAGTTTAATTTTAGGTGTTGCAGCATCTAACGCCAGCCATACTAGTATTTTGATTGCGGCCGTAGCGGGTCTGGTGGCGGGCGCGATGTCCATGGCAACCGGAGAATATGTTTCCGTTCAGTCCCAGGCGGACACAGAAAATGCGGCGCTGGAGACCGAAAGACGAGAATTAAAAACTGATCCCGAGGGTGAGTTAAGAGAATTAACTGAGATCTATATTAATCGAGGGCTAGATACCTCCTTAGCGCGACAGGTCGCTATCGATCTGATGAAAAATAATGCGCTGAATGCCCATGCCAGAGATGAGTTAGGTATTTCTGAAACTCTGAGCGCCCGTCCATTGCAGGCCGCCTTTGCCTCTGCCGGTAGTTTTACGATTGGTGCATTGCTGCCCTTATTGGTATCGGTTCTGATACCTAACCCCTATTTGAGTTGGCTCGTGGCAGCGACTTCTATAGGTTTTCTCGCAGTTCTTGGTGGGCTTGCTGCTTATGTTGGTGGTGCTAATGTCGTACAAGGATCGGTACGGGTAACTTTCTGGAGCGCTTTAGCGATGGGCTTAACCTATGCTGTGGGCTCTATATTTGGAGGCATGCAATAAGTCTCAAACACAGCAGTGATTGATTGCAATTGGTGAATTTTGGGGTACCAAGGAGTGTCATCAAATAAATGGGACTGACGCAAAAACTAAAACCTCTCATCATATAGATACCGAGACACAGAAACACGTAAAGACGGAGTGACAAAAAAAGAGAAATGCATGTTTTCGCTCTTCTCCAGATTTTCTCGCTATTTATTCTTCCTCGGTACCTTTGTGCCTCGGTGGTGAGAGGTCTTGACGTTTTGCATCCCGCCTAATCGCTATAAGTGAACTGCTGCAAATAGCTTTATGCTTTTACGTAGTCCTAAGATGATGAAAATGAACTGATATGGCAACGAATGCATCTTCAAAGCAGGTCATCTACGCCGCACTAATCGGAAATATTTTAGTTGCCATTACCAAAGCCAGCGCCGCTACCTGGACTGGTAGTGCAGCTATGTGGAGCGAGGCGGTTCATTCATTTGTGGATACTGGCAATGAATTATTGCTGCTGTATGGCATATGTCGCGCTGAACGACAGGCCGATGCGGAGCACCCCATTGGCTATGGCCGCGAGTTATATTTTTGGAGCTTTATTGTCGCTCTGCTGGTATTTGCGCTAGGTGCTGGCGTCTCGATATATGAAGGCATTTTACATCTGCTGGCGCCTCAAGCAATCCATGACCCCATCGTCAGTTATGTTGTGCTGGGACTGGCGTTTGTATTTGATGGTACATCCTGGTTAATCTCACTAAAACAGTTTAAAGCGTCCAAGGGCACATTGGGTTATTACGAAGCATTTCGTCATAGCAAAGATCCTGCCTCTTTTATTGTTTTATTTGAAGATAGCGTGGCGTTGATCGGGATCGTGATTGCTGCATTTTCTACTTACCTAGCAACTAATTTGGGTATGCTGGCATCAGACGGGATTGCTTCTGTTCTGATAGGACTAATACTCGCAGGTACTGCAGGATTACTCGCCCGCGAAAGTAAAAGTCTGCTGATCGGAGAACGTGCCGACCGCCAGCTAAGTGACTCGATGTTGAGTATTGCGAATCAACTTTCTCCCTCAGTAAAAACCAATGGTGTATTGACGGTACAGCTTGCGCCAGATCAAATACTGGCCGCGATGAGTATCGAATTTGCTGATGACCTTACAACATCACAGATTGAAACCCTGGTCGTAGATATTGAAACCCAGATCCGCGCCAGCCATCCAGAGGTCGTGACTTTTTTTGTAAAGCCACAAACAGCAGCGGCTTTTAAAGCGTCTGTACAGCGGCGTTTTGGACTGCTTGACTCTTTGGTAAAAAATTCCACATAAGGATATTGATCGCTCTCTCATGCGGCACCTAAGGTTGGCGTAATAGAAATCTTAGTTCAACCCAGATTTTCTATTGGAACAGTGACAAGTATGCCTTTGGCGGACTGACTGGCTAGACGCGCCGACGACGCAAGCTGCCTATTGTTAGGAGGAGCAACAACGTCAGGCAGTTCGCCAAAGCTGTAATTGCCGCTGTTGCGCATCCACTCAAATCGCGTTGGTGCTACTCCTCTGAACACCGTACGCCATCTGCGTTTCGGTGAAGTGGTAGTGGTCTAATGGAAAATCTGGGTTCAACTATTCCCTATCGGTTAGATAGCGCACAGACAGGTCTTACTCTGCTCGCCTAGCCTGCTTTCATACAAGCATCAATAGAGAATTCAAAACGGAAATTCTCCATGAGACATCGACGATTTTTTCTGAACTTGGTTATTTTTTAATGATGGAGAATAGCAATGGAAACGATGATTTTTGATATTCAGGGCATGACCAGCGGTGCCTGTTTAGGTCATATCTACCGCGCGTTGGAAGGCATGGATGGGGTCAGCGATACAGAACTATCTTTACGCGATGGGCAAGCTATCGTATCTACTGATCCGACATGCGTTACTGCATCGCAAGTAGAAGAAGTAATTGAACGACTTGGCTACCATGCCAACATTCATTTGGCGTAAGCGGCACACCGCACAGATTAAGATTTTCGTTTAGCACAAGCTGACTGTTCTTTAACCTAAACGAAAGTTAAAAATGAATACCGATACACAAATTCAAAAAGACGTTCTCGCTGAGTTGGAATGGGAACCTTCTGTCGATTCCTCCCATATCGGCGTTGAAGTATCTGACGGCGTGGTCACACTAGCAGGTCATGTCAGCAGCTTTGCAGAAAAGTGGGATGCAGAGCGAGCAGCACAGCGGGTTTATGGTGTAAAGGCGCTGGCAATCGAAATGGATGTTCGGTTACCAGGAACCAGCCAAAGAACTGATGGCGACATAGCGCGTACCGCAAAAAATGCACTTGAATGGTTGACCTATGTGCCAACCAAGGCAGTGAACGTAACTGTCGAGGCTGGCTTCATCACCTTAACGGGCGAAGTTGACTGGGAATATCAACGGCAAGCGGTGACTGATGCCGTGCGCAATCTGATGGGTGTTACCGGCCTCAGCGATCAAATTATCATCAAACCAAAAGTCTCCCTGGATGCAGTGAAATCAGATATCGAAGCAGCCTTGAAACGGCGTGCTCATAACGACGCAAAGAATGTTTCAGTCAGCGTCAACGGCGCAGAGGTGACTTTGGCGGGAACCGTGCATAGCTGGCTAGAGCGCGATCTGGTCATGCATTCGGCTTGGGGAACACCTGGTGTAAAAAACGTAGTGGATCATACAACGATTCGATATTGATTTTGTAAAAGTGAGCCGTATTGCTAAATAACGGACATTGAACTGCATTGCATTGCGCCTGACGATGTCCGCCTGTCTCATCATCGAAATATTAAATCGAAATATTAAATCGAAATATTAAATCGAAATATTAAATCGAAATATTAATTACGTTACGGAGTAACAACATGGAAACCAAAGATTCACCAGTGCATATTTTTAATAGCCACATTGAAGCAGAGGAAGCCATACAGACACTCAGCAAAGCTGGCTTTGATATGAAAAATCTATCCTTGATCGGTAAGGGCTATCACTCCGAAGAACATCCTCTAGGGTTTTATACCTTAGGCGACCGGGTAAAAACTTGGGGTGGCAATGGCGCATTCTGGGGCGCTATCTGGGGATTGCTATTGGCTCCTGCTGTGTTCTTTTTACCTGGCCTAGGTGTGATGGCGATGGCAGGCCCAATTGCAGCTGCGCTCGTGGGAGCGCTTGAGGGCGCTGTCGTTGTCGGAGGTGTCTCTGCTCTGGGAGCCGTATTAGTGAACATCGGAGTACCCAACGACCAAATCATTAAATATGAGACTGCGCTCAAAGTGGATAAGTATGTTTTGCTCATTCATGGCGATACCGAAGAAGTGGCAAAAGCGTATTCCATCTTAGCTAATTCCTCTTCCTGGAAAACCGCGTAATACACTGGAGAAGATCTATGCAGTTAGGCATGATTGGCTTGGGTCGCATGGGTAGCGATATGGCATTGCGGTTAATTCAAAAAGATCACCGCTGCGTTGTCTTTGACATACAGTCTGCTACGGTAGAAAAACTACAACGGCAAGGTGCGGTGGCCGCCGACTCGATTGCAGCTCTGGTATCGCAATTAGAACAACCCAGAGTGATCTGGTTGATGCTGCCCGCTGGACTGGTTGATCAAGAGCTGGTGACTCTGACACCATTACTCGACATTGGCGACATTATCATTGATGGCGGCAATTCATATTACCGTGACGATATTCAACGCAGCACTGCCTTGAGTTCACGCGGCATTCATTACGTCGATGTCGGAACTAGCGGCGGTGTATTTGGCTTGGAGCGTGGCTATTGTCTGATGATCGGAGGCGAGTCTGGCATCGTAAATTATCTCTCCCCTATTTTTGAGTCACTCGCGCCAGGCGCGGCATCACACGACACTGCGAATGACCGGACAAAAAGTGGGATGTCCGAAGAAGCAGCGATCAGTGATAAAAAAAACAAAAGTACAGCTCAATATGGCTACCTGCATTGTGGATCGCATGGCGCTGGCCACTTCGTAAAAATGGTGCACAACGGCATTGAATACGGCTTGATGGCGGCTTATGCAGAGGGCCTAAATATTCTACATAACGCTAATATAGGTGCCATGAACAGTACCTCTGCCGGTCACTCAAAAACTGCGACAGATGCCGAAACCACACCATTACGCAATCCAGAATTTTATCAATACCCATTTGATTTGGCTGAGATCACTGAGGTCTGGCGACGTGGCAGTGTCATTAGTTCCTGGCTCCTCGATTTAACTGCGAAGGCGCTACAAAAAGATCCCTCCTTAAGTACATTTGAAGGGCATGTGTCAGATTCTGGCGAAGGACGCTGGACGATGATTGCTGCAATTGATGAAGCTGTCCCCGCCCCTGTACTGAACGCAGCTCTATCTGAGCGTTTTAGCTCTCGGGGGAATGCTGGTTTCGCCAATCAATTATTGTCCGCGATGCGGCATCAATTTGGTGGACATGTTGAGAAATTGGATACAGATTCCTGATCAATATAGCTAATGATCTTTTTTACTATTTTGCGCTGACCTCGACTTTTTAGTGAACCTATTTTTGTTCGATGAAAGATGACTAATGGCAGAACCCGACGAGATTATTTTTCTATTGGACGTAGACAATACGTTGCTGGATAACGATCGCCTGCGTAGTGATCTGCGCTGCCATCTTTCTCAAGAATTTGGCCCTGAAAATGAGGATCGCTACAACACTATTCTGGAAGAGCTGCGTGAAGAATTAGGCTATGTGGATTATTTGGGGGCATTACAGCGGTATCGAGTACAAGATATGAGTGATCCGCGGCTATTACTAATGTCGGCATATCTAATGGATTTCCCCTTCTCCGACTTGCTGTACCCCAACGTAAAAGCAGCGATTTCACACCTGTCAACCTGGGGAAAAAGTGTAATCTTATCGGATGGTGATGTGGTTTTTCAGCCGAGAAAAATACAACGCTCTGGGCTGTGGAATGCGGTTGCAGGACGAGTACTGGTCTACGTCCACAAAGAAGACATGCTGGATGTAGTAGAGGCGCAGTACCCCGCGCAACATTATGTAATGGTCGACGATAAATTACGTATTTTGTCGACGATGAAAAGTCATTGGGGTGATCGACTGACGACAATCTTTGTTCGTCAGGGTCACTACGCACTTGATCCGGAGAATATCGCCAATTTTCCAGCAGCTGATGTCACGATTGATCATACAGCAGATTTAATCGATATTGATTTTCTTGAGGTCATCCATGCGCCTAAATCATCCGATCCTCCATAACGACCACTCTCTACCACCTCCTCTCATTCAGACGATCATGAAACCAACAATACAACTACATCAGCTAGGACAAAGTCTCTGGTTAGATAACATCACAAGAGACCTGTTAAGCAGCGGTACCTTAGCAAAATATCTTGCAGAATTTTCTATCACGGGGCTGACATCCAATCCCACCATTTTTGAGCAGGCAATCCGAAACACCAATGCTTACGATGCAGATATCCATCAAAAATTGGAAGAAGGAAAATCTGCTGAGGCTGTATTTTTTGAATTGGCGATCAGCGATTTAACCCAAGCGGCAGCCTTGCTTCTTCCTATTTTCAAGGTTACAGACAGCTTAGATGGCTGGGTATCGCTCGAGGTGTCACCATTATTAGCGAATGACGCCAAGGGTACGATAGCAGAGGCAAAGCGGCTTTATCGTGCAGCAAATTGTCCTAATTTATTCATCAAAATCCCGGGAACGCCCGCAGGCCTGAAAGCGATTGAAGAATCTATTTTTGCTGGAGTGCCGGTGAACGTAACCTTATTATTTTCAAGCCAGCAATATCTTGCAGCGGCAGAAGCTTATTTGTGCGGCATCGAGCGGCGCATCGCCGTCGGGTTGGATGCCAAAGTATTTTCTGTTGCATCGATTTTTGTCAGTCGTTGGGATACAGCAGTCAAACAGGAAATATCACCGGAGTACCACAATCGGCTTGGCATTGTGATGGCAATGCTGATTTATAAGAATTATCAAACTTTGATGGTCTCCGCACGCTGGCAAAAAATTCTGCAGTCTGGTGCTTGTCCTCAGCGAATTTTATGGGCCAGCACAGGTACCAAAGATCCTCTTGCGTCAGATACCTTGTATGTGGATGCCTTAATCGCTCCTGGCAGTATTGATACCGTTCCTGAAAAGACCTTATTAGCTTTTGCAGATCACGGCAAGCCCGACGGCGTGTTACCTACCGATGGTGGCTTCGCTCCAGCGGTGCTGGAGGAATTCAGGCGCGAAGGCGTCGATGATGAGGCTTTGGCAGAAAGACTTCAAACTGAAGGCGTTGCATCGTTTGCAAAATCATGGGAAGCCCTGATCTTACTAATCGCTGAAAAGGGACGGCAACTTGCTCATGTCGATATGTAGGAAAAAATAGTTGACAGCAATCCCTTTGAATAAGGAAGCAATCCTTTGTAAAGATGGGTTGTCAAAATTGTCGCCAAATTATTGTATTGCGTTTTTAACCGGAGTCTTTTGTGAACGAGCCAGAACAATTTGCCGAGCTAGAAATCGATGAGCGATGTATTAACACCTTACGTACGCTGTCTATCGATGCTGTACAAAAAGCGCAATCAGGTCACCCCGGCACTCCGATGGGCGCGGCTCCAACCGCGTATTGCTTGTGGCAAGGCTTCTTGAGATACGATCCGGATAATCCCGAATGGATCAATCGTGACCGGTTTGTTTTGTCGGCTGGTCACGCCTGCGCTTTGCTTTATAGCCTGCTTTTTCTGACAGGCGTAAAAGCGAAATCGTCGAGCTATCCACCCGGCGATCGTCTGGCAGTGACTTTAGAGGATCTGAAAAATTTTAGGCAAGCAGGAAGTCGCTGCACCGGACATCCTGAATTTGGCTGGACGTCTGGAGTAGAAACGACAACCGGACCGTTAGGACAAGGACTGGCAAACAGCGTCGGCATGGCGATCTCAGAGCGTTGGCTGGCAGCGACCTATAACCGCCCTAGTTACGAGTTGTTCAGCCATCATGTCTATGCTTTATGCGGTGACGGCGACATGATGGAAGGCGTTAGCAGCGAGGCTGCATCGCTGGCAGGACATTTAAAACTAGCCAATCTATGCTGGATTTATGACGATAATCACATCAGTATTGAAGGTGCGACGTCAATCACTTTTACCGAAAATGTTGCAGCGCGTTTCCTCGCTTATGGTTGGCAGGTATTGAGGGTCAAGAATGCCAATAATCTGACAGCATTGACCAAGGCGTACCAGATTTTTGCCGATCCCGACGAACGCGGTGATCATCAGCAGCACACGCATGATGCGAATGAGGACAGACCAACTCTCATAATTGTGGAAAGCCATATTGGTTATGGTGCGCCACACAAACAAGATACACGTGAAGCGCATGGCGAACCGCTCGGAGTCGAGGAAGCCCGTCTGACAAAACAATTCTATGGCTGCAATCCTGATCTACAGTTTGATGTACCAGATGGGGTTATTGATCATTTTAAGAAGCGATTTGGATTGCGTGGGGCAATTGCACATGCGACGTGGAACGCTTTATATCTGGCATATCGCAACGAATATCCAGATCAGGCTTCAGAGATTGACAAGATACAAGTGCGTAATTTGCCTGAAAACTGGGAGACAGTCTTACCGGTTTTCGGTCAGGATGAAAAAGGAATGGCAACGCGTGATTCCTCAGGTATCGTGTTAAATGCGCTGGCATTCAAAATACCTTGGCTAATGGGCGGTGCTGCGGATCTTTCGCCATCGACCAAAACGCAACTGAACTTATTGGGACCGAGTAATTTTCAAGCGATTGGACAAGCGGCGGAAGGCAATTATGCAGGCCGTAATTTTCATTTTGGCGTGCGTGAACATGCGATGTGCGCCATTGCAAATGGAATGAGTTTGTCTGGTCTGCGTCCGTTCGTGTCCAGTTTTTTAATCTTTACCGACTATTGTCGTGCCGCGCTCCGGCTGAGCGCCATGATGGAGTTGCCACTGATTTCTGTCTGGACGCATGATTCAATTGGCATGGGAGAAGATGGCCCCACCCATCAGCCGATAGAACAATTGGCATCACTACGCGCAATGCCCGGCATAGTGGTGTTGCGACCGGCAGATGCGAATGAGGTAGTAGAGGCCTGGCGAGTGATGATGCAATTTAAACAGACCCCAGTCTGCCTAGTGTTGACGCGACAAGCGGTACCAACTTTAGATCGATCGATTTATGCCAGCGCCAGCGGCCTTGCTTTTGGTGCTTACATCTTGGCCGAGACCACGGACAATCAAGTTGACGTCTTACTAATCGCTTCCGGCAGCGAAGTGGGAATTTGCATCAAGGCATACGAGCAGCTGAAAACGGAGGGCATCCACGCCCGAGTCATCAGTATGCCCTCATGGGAAATATTTGAAAGTCAGACTCAAGCCTATAAAGACAAAATACTGCCACCTTCAATCAAGGCGCGTGTCGTGGTAGAGGCAGCCTCTACTTTTGGATGGGAACGCTATGCTGGTGTAGATGGCAGCATTTTAGGGATGCACACTTTTGGTATGTCGGCACCGATCAAAGTTCTACTAAGACAATTCGGATTTGAGCCCGAACATGTAGTGGCATCGGCTAAAGTACAAATGATCCTGCATCCGACACCACATCGCATTGAAGCCCCAGCACTGAAGGGGTAATGATAGGACAGATTTAATACTGAGTGGATGTATATATTAATTGTCCATACAATCATTGATCAATATAGAGCTTTTTTTAAATTATTTAGGGAGTATATAAGAATTCTCATTTCCACTCCTTTGTATGTTCCATTTTTTTCGTCAATTCAACCCAACACAACATAGCTTATGATAATCAGCCCTCTAGCTGGCAAACCAGCACCGCCAGAATTACTCATCAATGTCGCTAAACTCGTGACGGCGTATTACACAGAAAGACCCGATGCGTCTATCGCGTCGCAACGAGTGTTGTTTGGTACATCAGGTCATCGTGGTTCAGCATTTACTCATAGTTTTAACGAGATGCACGTGCTGGCGATTAGTCAGGCAATTTGTCTCTATCGCAAGCAACAAGGTATTACCGGGCCATGTTTTATCGGAATTGATACCCATGCTTTGTCCGAACCCGCATTTGCCAGCGTATTAGAAGTTTTAGCTGCAAATAGGGTTGAGTTAATGATGGCAGCCAAAGGAGAATACACGCCGACACCGGCCGTATCGCATGCGATTTTGACGTATAACCGTGGGCGCCAGCTTGGTCTGGCAGACGGCATCATCATCACGCCTTCACACAATCCGCCAGAGCATGGCGGTATCAAATACAACACCACCAATGGCGGACCAGCGGATACGATCATCACCGGCTGGATAGAAAAACAGGCAAATGATTTTTTGCAAAAAAGTGCTGAAGGTGGCTCGGGTGATTCGCCCGGCATTTTACGCATGCCATTTGAAAAAGCCCTGCGGGCATCGACCACGCATTACTACGATTTTCTAAACACCTACATTAATGATCTAGAGAACGTGATCGACATGAAGTCGATTCGTGAGGCGAATATCCACATGGGTGTTGATCCACTCGGAGGTGCCGGTGTGCATTACTGGCCGGCGATTGCCGATCATTACAAACTCAATTTAAGCGTCGTGAATCCATTGGTAGACACCACATTCCGCTTTGTGACAGTTGACTGGGATGGGCAAATACGGATGGATCCGTCCTCACCTTATGCAATGCATAACCTGACTGCATTGAAGGATTGCTTTGATATTGCCTTTGCCTGTGACACCGATCACGACAGACATGGAATCGTCACGCCCAAAGTGGGACTATTGCCGACCAATCATTATTTATCGGTAGCTATCTATTACTTGTTTCAACACCGACCTCAGTGGAGTAAAAACTCTGCTGTAGGAAAAACAGTCGTCAGTAGCCAGATGATTGATCGTGTGGCAGCCAAACTGGGGCGACAATTAATTGAAGTGCCCGCTGGCTTTAAATGGTTTTCTGCAGGATTAGCCGATGGTAGTCTGGCTTTTGCGGGGGAAGAAAGCGCTGGCGCCAGCTTTGCCCGGCGTGATGGCAGCGCCTGGACGACGGATAAAGACGGTATGGTTTTAGCCTTGCTCGCAGCCGAAATCACTGCAAAAATGGGACATGATCTTGGCGATGTGTATAGCGATTTAACCCATGAGTTTGGTGAGCCTGTGGCTGACCGTAAGCAGGCGTATGCTAGCTTCGAGCAAAAAGCCAAGTTATCTAAACTGTCGCCGGAACAAGTGCAATCAACCAGCTTAGCCGGCGAAACCATACAGGCTATTTTGACGCGTGCACCTGGTAACGATGCTGCCATTGGCGGGTTAAAAGTGATTACAGCAAATGGTTGGTTTGCTGCCCGCCCTTCAGGTACAGAAGATATTTATAAAATCTACGCCGAGAGTTTTCTCGGCGATGTGCATCTGCAAAAAATACTGAACGAGGCACAAGTTATCGTCGATCAGGCGCTGGCCGCTTAAAAGCTGATCCAGTAGCTGATTGTATAGCTGGTACTGTAGCTGATTCAGCCGACGATTCGGATGAGTTTTTAAGCGTATCAGCACAAAAACTGGCAAGCTCAATCAGCATCGTACGTATCGCCTGATTTGCGGCCACTACGCCACCATAGGAATTATCGCTCTCCGCATTGACGTTGGTATCAAACTCACGCCAGGCGATGATTTTATGGCTTGCGGTATCGGACAAATGCGCACGTAAAGTGAAGTGAACACGGCTTGGTTGGCTAAAAAATTCTTGCTGTAGCCTTACCACTTCTAAATCTAGCCGGTACTGACTGACTATGGTGGTAGGCGATTGCATTACCGCACCAAATCGCCCGCTTTGCTCTATCGCATTGACCGCTAGTGGCAACAACATAGCCGCAGGCGTATCTACCCATTGGCTTTCACGAAAATATTCAAGTTGATGCGGCTGGCGCATATACATCATTTGCTGCGTATCAAAACCGGCGGCCGCACGCGGGATGCTCACAGTTAATGTTGGTCCACTTATGGCATTAGCAGATTTCGCTGGTAGCGACACTATTGGTTTGGTGTTTACATTCGTTTGTACCGCATCAAAAGAGTACAGCATCGGTGGTGGCACATTGGCTGGCAATAGGGAGGAACAGGCGCTCAATGTCACTATTGCCACTACAGTCAAACTTATGCTCAAGCCAATGGCCTTACGCGAAGCAAGTTTGCTGAATTGATATTGCAATGACGTACCTGTTTTTGGTTTAGCTAAATTGATCATGGTGTTTTCTTCTCTCCCGTTTTTTTGCCAAAACTCTCGCCAGAGCCATCTTTAGTACTGCCTACCGATCTATCACCCAATCCCTCACCTGGACCATAAGGAACTGGTTGGCGACCTCGTATCAAGCTGCTTGGATTTTGTTTAGTCTGCTCAATTAAACTTTTTAGAGAACTTGATAAGTCGCCTAATTCTGTCAGCAATCGATTTAACTCTGGCACTGTGTCATTGCTGATCTGGCGTACCGCAGAACCAGCATCGTCCACTGTTTTTTTAGTGCTGATACTGGCCGATGTCGCCTCTTTCGCTAATTTTTCTATTGCCTCTGCGCTGCTGGAGATACGTTGTAACAGCGGATCAAGCTGTGCTGATGCGCGTGCCGCATTGTCAGCCGTCTTAGACGCATTGGCGATACCACTGCTCATCGCATTTTTTTGCGCTGCCAAAGTACCGGTGACAGCCGATGTATCTGCTAGAATTTTGGTAAATGCAGCACGATTCTCATCGTTTAACACCGCATTGATATTGGCGGCAGTACGATCAAGATTAGCCAGTACCGAGCTAAGCACATTTTCTAAGCGGGCACCTAATGACGGTTTAGTGCGGATCACCGGCAACTCATCTGGCCCGGTAGCAACCAAAGCTGGCGCATTGGGCGAACCACCGCTTAACTCAACATAGGCGATACCCGTCAATCCTTGCGTCTTCAGTACCGCTAAGGTATCGATCTTGATCGGCGTGCCTTGCTCAATCGCAAATTGTAATAGCACTTGCTGCGGGTTAGCAGGATCAAGTTTGATATCTTTCACTTTTCCAATATCGACTCCCAGATATTTAACAGGGGCATCAACGTTCAGGCCGGCAACCGATTCATTCACAATCGCAAGATATTTTTCATATTGTTTTTGTTTGCCTAAACCAACCGACAACCACAAAATACCTGCAATAAATACCGCACCAAGCGCCAAGACAAATGCACCTACTGCTGCGTAATTGACTTTTGTTTCCATCATGTTTCCTTTTTACTTTTTTTCAATTACGGTTTGCGTTGTTTTCGATACTTGCTGCTGTTTTTTTTGCTCTTGGCCATCCTGTTGCTGTGCCGCACGTCCACGTGCACCATCAAAGTATTGGCGAATAATCGGATGATCCATTGTGGATAATTCACTCATAGAGCCCACAGCAAGCACTCTGCCCTCACCCAATACAGCTACCCGATCAGTCACTTGCCACAATAAATCCAGATCATGCGTGATCATCACAATGGTTAAGTTATACAAAGCGTGTAAGTCCCGAACTAAGCTATCAATACCCGCCGCACCAGCTGGGTCTAGCCCGGCGGTGGGCTCATCGAGGAAGAGCAATTCGGGATCAAGTGCCAGAGCACGTGCAAGTGCTGCACGCTTCAGCATACCGCCGCTTAATTCAGAGGGATAACGCGAGCCTGACTCTGGTTCTAGTCCGCTGAGAGACAATTTCCAAGCGGCGATCTCATCAATGATTTGATCGTCTAATGCGGTGTGTTCGCGTAAAGGCAGTCCAATATTTTCTATTACTTTGAGCGTACTAAACAAGCCGCCTTTTTGGAACATAACGCCCCAACGCTGACGCAATAGATTGGCCTCTTCATCCGATGCTGTGGCAAGGTCGGTTCCAAAAATGTTGATTGATCCAGAGTCAGGCTTATGCAGCAAAATCATTTCGCGCAGCAAAGTTGATTTGCCCGATCCGCTACCGCCGACAATCGCAAAAATCTCACCGCGCCGGATATCCAAATCAAGATCAGTATGTACTATCTTGCTGCCAAAGCGGGTGGATACCTTCCGCATCTCGATAATGTTGTCGGGCTTGGTATCGGGCTTGAAGTCCGCTTTATTATCGCTAAGATCTGTTGAAATATTTTCCGATTCCATCACAAATCCAATAAATTAAAAATGACGGAAAACAGCGCATCCAACACAATCACCACAAAAATCGCCTGCACCACACTACGTGTCGTCTGGCGGCCAACACTATCGGCATTGCCTTCTGTGCGGAAGCCCTGAAAACAGCCAATCACTGCAATCGCAATTGAAAACATAGCAGCTTTACCAACACCAATTAACAAAGTCTTTAACGGGATTTCTGTGCCAAATCGTTCTGCAAATTCATGAAAACCGACACCCAGCTGCAAGCTTGCCATCACCATCCCGCCCAAGACCCCAATCACATCAGCAAAAATGGTGAGCAAAGGTAAGGCGATCAATAAAGCAATCACTTTGGGTATGACCAGCAAATCAATCGGTACGATGCCGATGGTACGCATAGCATCGACCTCTTCTGTCACCACCATGGTGCCGATTTGCGCAGCATAAGAAGAGCCGGAGCGTCCGGCAATAATGATGGCCGTGATCAAAGGCGCAAATTCACGCAGCATGGAGTAGCCGACCAGTTCGACCACAAAGATATTGGCACCATAATGTTTGAGTTGGTCCGCGCCTTGATAAGCGACCACGATGCCCAATAAAAAAGAGGTAATGCCAACAATCGGCAATGCCTCAAATCCGGCAAGCTGAATATTGTGTAGCACTGGTCGCCAGCGCCAGCGTTGAGGGTGCGGCAATAATCGTGCAAAGGTCATGGCGATTTCGCCGACAAAGCTGAGCAATGCCAGACTGTCCTGCCGCACGTTCTCGACTTTTTTTCCAATATTTTCAACAAAAGAAGAACTTGCCGATGCTGGTGGCGCAGCATGTTTTTGCTGGCTGACGATGTCCCACATTTTTTGATATTGCGGCGACCATCCTGATAACTGGATGACGCCCCCTTGATCAAGGAAGCTTTGTAAGCGCCGCTGTAAGACCCAAATGCCGATGCTATCAATACTAATTAATTGCGAACCATCGAGTTGAATAACGGTCTGATCAGATGACAGCAAGCGGGCTAAATGCTGATCGATATCGCCAATAGCGCATGCGGTCCAGCTACCTGAAAGAACCAGCTTGCCAGGCGCAGGCTGAGTAATTGCGGCAACGAATGTCTCAGTAGTTGGCATAAAACGCGACATCTCTCAGGAATAAATAATTATCCTCACAGTGCCTTAAGGCCGACTCCTCATCTGTTCGGCAGCGTACGTAGTTCACAAGACGATGCTGCAACGCCATGTTCGTCACGACGTTTTTCCGAGACAATTCCCTTTAAGTTTTATGAAATATAAAAACATATACTCTCCAATATTATTTAAAAAATTGACCTATTGACCAGTGATTCTATGGACAATTTAAATATACTATTGGGGAGTATATATTTAAATAAACTATACTTAGCGTCGAAATGTAGTCTTTAGTACTACCGAGCCGTGCCAGATAGCAAATGCGGTAGCAAAGGAAAAAGTCTGTTTATGTATTTACTTCCATCCAACGCCAATTTCTAATTTCGGGTAAGTCCTCACCATGCACATCTATGTATTGCTTATGCTTGGTCAGTTTGTCACGCACAAACTGTTTGGCCTCGGCGATCTTTGAGGTCAGTTGTGGTAACCGCATAATTGCCAGCTCAAATAAATGGAATCTGTCCATCTCATTTAACACCACCATATCAAATGGCGTCGTGGTTGTGCCCTCCTCTTTGAAACCGCGTACATGCAAATTGTGATGATTAGTGCGGCGATAAGTCAGACGATGGATTAAGGTCGGATAGCCGTGATAAGCAAAAACAATCGGCTTATCCGACGTGAATAAGGCATCAAAATTCTGATCACTTAATCCATGTGGATGCTCGCTGTCTGGCTGTAACTTCATCAAGTCCACCACGTTGATGGTTCTGATTTTTATTTCCGGAAAAAATTCCCACAGCAATTTAACGGCGGCCAAGGTTTCTAATGTTGGTACATCCCCTGCGCAAGCCATGACCAAATCCGGCTCTTGATCGGTATGGTTGCTGGCCCAATCCCAAATACCGATCCCTGCATTGCAATGCAAAATTGCAGCCTCCATCGTCAGCCATTGCGGTTCTGGCTGCTTGCCCGCGACGATCACATTCACATAATTACGGCTACGCAGACAGTGATCCGTAACGGACAACAAGGTATTGGCGTCTGGCGGCAAATAGACTCGGATCACTTCGGCTTTTTTATTCATTACATGGTCGATAAACCCCGGGTCTTGGTGACTACCGCCGTTATGATCTTGCCGCCATACGTGAGACGACAACAGGTAATTAAGTGATGCGATTGGTTTTCGCCAAGGGATATGATTTGCGGTTTTAAGCCATTTTGCATGTTGATTAAACATAGAATCAACGATGTGGATAAAGGCTTCATAACAAGAAAAAAATCCATGCCGCCCGGTCAGTAGATAGCCTTCCAACCACCCCTCACATTGATGTTCACTTAACATTTCCATCACCCGGCCATCGGCGGCGACATGATCGTCAATCGCAATGATCTCGGCTGTAGAACAACGATTAGTCACATCGAATATTGCAGACCAACGGTTAGAGGCAGTTTCGTCTGGACTAAATACCCGAAAATTAGTCGGATTACGTTTGATAATATCGCGGATAAATTTGGCCTGCACCGTAGTGGATCCAATATCAACAGCGCCGGGATAAAGTAAATCAACCGCATAGTCCCTAAAGTCTGGCATCTGCAAATCGCGTAAGAGTATGCCACCATTCGTATGTAGATTGGCACTCATGCGCCGATTACCGCTGGGTGCAAGCTTGGCTAAATCGGCACGTAGTTTTCCGCTTGTATCAAACAACTCCTCGGGATGATAGCTCCGCATCCATCTTTCTAAAATCGCTATATGGCCAGCATGACTCATATCGCTAATCGGTACTTGATGCGAGCGAAAAGTCCCCTCTACTTGTCTGCCGTCTACAAATTTAGGGCCAGTCCAACCTTTGGGGGAGCGCAAAATAATCATTGGCCAGCGCTGGCGCTGTGTAAAACCATTTGTCCGTGCATCTGTTTGAATTGCTTTGATGCTAGCGATCACCGTATCCAATGTGGCTGCCATCAACTGATGCATGGCTTCTGGATCGTCACCCTCGACAAAATACGGTTTGTAGCCATAGCCATGGAACAAAGCCTGTAACTCATCATGCGGAATGCGTGCAAGCACGGTTGGTCCTGCAATTTTGTATCCATTTAAATGCAAGATCGGCAGCACTGCCCCATCACATACCGGATTTAAAAATTTATTTGAATGCCAGCTCGTAGCGAGCGGGCCAGTCTCTGCTTCCCCATCGCCCACTACACATGTGACAATCAAATCAGGATTATCGAACGCAGCACCATACGCATGCGAGAGTGAGTATCCCAACTCGCCACCTTCATGAATCGACCCCGGTGTTTGCGGCGCAACATGGCTAGGTATGCCGCCAGGAAAAGAGAATTGTTTAAACAAGCGTTTTAAGCCATCTTCATCTTGTGTAATGACCGGATAAACTTCGCTATACGTTCCCTCTAGATAGGTATTCGCAACTAAGCCCGGGCCTCCGTGCCCGGGACCGGTGACGTAAATCATATTCAGATCGTGTTGTTTAATCACACGATTTAAATGCACATAAATAAAATTCAGTCCTGGCGTCGTACCCCAATGCCCCAACAATCGCGGCTTAATATGTCCAAGTTCTAAAGGCAACTTGAGCAAAGGATTATCGTAGAGATAAATTTGTCCGACGGAGAGATAATTAGCAGCCGCCCAATATTCCTGCATCTTTTTTAAGTGTGCTGGATCTAAAGGCTGGTTTTTTTCGCCTTGAACTTGTTCAGATTCAATTGGTGTCATTGTTATCTTTAGTAAAAGTAACTGGAGGGGCGTCGGTGGAAATGCTATGTGGAGTTTCAGCAGTATTCTGATGCTTACCTAACATTCGAAAAACAGTTTTGGCGATCATTAATTCTTCATCTGTTTTAATCACACGCACCGTGATTGCGCTATGCTCAGAAGAGATAACTTCGTTGTTGGCGGTATTTTTTACGGGATCAATTTCAATTCCTAAAAAGCCTAATCCGCTGCAAATTCTGGCGCGGATTTCTGCTGAATTTTCACCAATACCTCCTGAAAAAACCAAGGTATCTAATCCTTCCAATACACCGATTAAGCCGCAGAGTGTTTTTTTAGCCTGGTAGCAAAACAAACCAATAGCCTCAGCGGCACGAACATCATCTAGTTCTTTAGAAATCAAAACCTGCATATCGGAACTGATTTCTGATACACCCAGCAGACCTGATTCGTGCGTCACCATATGATAAAAATCTTTGATCGCCATTTTTTCTGTGCGCACCAGGTACCACACTAATGCCGGGTCAAGATCACCGGAACGTGTGCCCATCGGCAAACCAGAACTTGGTGTAAATCCCATGCTGGTATCGATACTTTTGCCGCCGTGTACCGCAGTCATGCTGGCACCATTACCAAGATGCGCGAGCACTATCCGGCCTTGTGCTGTGGCGTGGTTAGTAAGTCGTACTAATTCCTCCATTAAAAAAGCACAAGATAATCCATGAAATCCATAACGCTGTACCCCTTTGTCCTGATAACGACGGGGTATCGGCAACAGATGTGCCATACGCGGCATATCGTGATGGAACGCCATATCAAAGCAAGCGATCTGGGGTAATTGAGGGAAGCGACGATGGAAGGCTTCTGCCAATAAAATCTCTTCTGGCAAATGCTCAGTATCAAACGGACTCATATGCAACAAGGTTTTAATCATCGCTAGTGTGATGATTTGTGGCTCCCAATACTCCGGTCCACCATGCACAATGCGATGTCCTACTGCGGTCAAACTTGCGGGATCAATCCGTTTTTGCAGCCACGCCATGAGTAAGCTAATTGCGTTGGTATAGTCAGGGAGATGGGCCGTATGAGTGAAGTTATCCTCGGGTGCCAGACCTTTGGATATAAAACGGCCAGTTGCCTGCCCTATGCCTTCTAACTGTCCATAGAAAACTCGGTATAAATCCGGTCCAGATTCAAATAATGCAAACTTGATGCTAGAAGAACCACCGTTAATCGTTAACACGCATGACTTAGGTGGATTCATATCAAGAACCTTCCGCGATGAATTAAAAACCTGGAGTAGCAATGACGTTAGCTAAAATATGCTGAAAAAAACGCTCTTGACCTAGCTGGATACAAAATAACAATTCAAGCTAAGCCTATACCTGATCTTATTTATTGTATGTTCGACAACGTACAGACCCGTCGTATAATCGCGATCATTATTGACAACTATTTAGTCAATAATTAGGATCAACATGCAAATTTTTAGCCTGGAACAAAGCAAGCTGGCGTACCGCGTTGATTTTATTTTCTACAGCATTACATCCATCTTGATGGCGACTTTTCTGATTACATTAAGTCCATCAGAACAATTTTTAAAAACAATCACCTTTGTACTTACTGGTTTACTAAGCTGGACTTTGATCGAATACGTATTGCATCGTTTTGTTCTGCATGGTGTGCGCCCTTTTAGTACATGGCATCAAGAACACCATCAACGTCCGACAGCCTTAATTTGTACACCGACGATCTTGAGTGCAATGCTCATATTTGGATTGGTTTTTTTACCGACTTTAGTGATAGCTGATTTATGGCGAGCATCGTCTCTTACCTTAGGTCTGCTGACTGGCTATCTTTTATACACAATCACACATCATGCAACACACCATTGGCGAGCGAATTATGCTTGGTTACTTCGACGTAAACGTTGGCATGCAGTGCATCATCATCCATCAAAAAAAATCAGCCACTTTGGTGTAACAAACGCTTTCTGGGATAAGATTTTTGGAAGCGATTCAAATTAATTGAACTTGAACTCCCGATTGTCAGCGTTTAGTCCGACATCACTAAATGCTCCTGAAGAATTTTTTGAAAATCTGCTCCAAGTGGTGACGAAGATCGTTATGCTACAAAGCGAATTTCCAACACGAAGTGTTTGAAAAACTTCACAGATGTTTCAATAAAAAATCAAATCCAAACGGAATTTATCTTAAAACAGTACATTGTTACACTTACTTGAAAACGTAACTAAATACCTACTTAGAGATACAAATCAATTGGAAAATCCCCCTTATTCTTCGATTTAAACCACCGTAAAAATCGATATATAGACAAGATGCCCCAGGGTCTTCTTGGTGCTGTATTAAATGGTGTGCTTAGTGATGTATTCACTCACGTATAAATTATTGAATAAAGGAAAAGATCATGTCTATATCGTCAATTGGTGGAAACATATCGCCTCTTTCAGCTTTACAAACATCCAATGTCTCAGCAATCAACTCCGCAACGCCGACCGTCGATCGTGACGGAGACGGTGGACGAGTTCGCGGTGGTGGCGGTGGCAAATTTGCATCCGCCCTGACTCAAGCGCTAGCGCAGCTTGGCATCAGCGGCACCTCTACTACGGATAGCACAAGCACATCTGGTACATCAGCCACCTCGCCAACTTCTGGTACCTCTAGTACTTCTAGCACCTCGGACGCAACATCGGCACAAGATCCACAGCAGGCATTAGCTGCATTTGCGCAAAGTTTATTTGCGGCGCTTCAATCACAATCCAGCTCAGGAAGCTCAAGCACATCGTCCTCAAGCTCGGACTCAGGTACAGATCCAAGCAGCGCAGTATCTGGTTCTGGTGGCGGTGGACATCACCACCATGGCGGTGGCGGGATCAGCAAGCTTGAAGGCGGCATACAAAATCTGATACAACAACTATCCTCCTCAAGCACTGACACCTCGGACTCTACCAGCGCAGGAACAAGCACATCAGGATCATCTAATTCTGCTATCGACGCACTTAAACAAAGCTTCACAAATTTACTGGCGGCAGATGGTCAATCAGGTAGCAGCGCAACTCTGAGCAGTTTTCTAACCAATATAGAAAAAAATCTGCAAGGTGCGACACCAACCGGCAATGTAGTTAGCACAAAAGTTTAAATCGCTGGTACTTCTAATTTAAAATTAGGAACTGTTGAGGTTCTTGCAAAACGAAACACCGGAGAGTAATTTTATTGCGAGAAGCGCAAAATAGATGAGAAAGGAGCGGCCATTTCTGGCAAGATGAAAGTGACTAAACAACCATCTGCGCTCCGCTATGAATCCTACACAACGCCTGCTGATAATGCAACGCTGGAATTTACTGCAACACGATTTGCTACCGGAGATAAAACAGCAATGCGGGTCACTGACGCCGAAGCTGGAAAAATTGATTCATGTACTAGACTGGGTGCGCATCGAAGAATTTGTGTCGGACCAATGGCAAGGGATAGGACGCAAACCGCATGACCGTGGTGCATTGGCCAGCGCCTTCATCGCCAAAGCTGTGTTGGGGCTCAATACAACAGCGGCCTTAATAGAACGATTGACGATGGATCGCAGTTTAAAACGGCTGTGCGGCTTTGAGATGTGGAAAGAAGTTCCGAATGAAGCCACTTTTTCGCGCGCCTTTGGCGAATTTGCCCAAGCCAAATTAGCGGAGAAAGTGCACGAAGCGCTGATCAAGAGTTATTTAGGCGACAGCCTCATTGGACACATCAGCCGTGACGGCACGGCGATTGCGGCGCGCGAGAAGCCGAAGAAACACATGAAAGTTGTTTCCGTAGAAAAGGCCCAAAAGCAGCGCCGTGGACGGCCAAAGAAAGGCGAGATAAGGCCGCCAAAGGAAGAGAAAGTGACCAAGATAGGCTGGCAGTTGACGCAAACTTTACCGAGCATCGTCAATGCTTTACCCAAAGAGTGTGACCGCGGCACTAAATGCAATGCGCAAGGTTATAAAGTGAGTTGGAACGGCTACAAGCTGCATATCGACACCGCTGACTGCGGCGTTGCCATCAGTGCGCTATTGACCAGCGCCTCGGTGCACGATAGTCAAACGGCGGTGCCGTTAGCAACGATGACGGCCGCACGAGTAACGAATTTGTACGATTTGATGGATGCAGCGTATTGCAGTGAAGAGTTAAGGGCACACAGCAAAAGTCTTGGCCACGTGCCATTAATTGATCACAACGCACGCGGCGGGGAGAAGAAACCGTTCGCCCCGCATGAACAACAGCGTTATAAAGAACGCACGCAAGCTGAACGTACCAATGGCAGGCTGAAAGACGAATTTGGTGGCACGACAGTACGGGTGCGTGGTAGCGAAAAAGTGATGTCGCATTTGATGTTTGGTTTATTGGTATTGACCGCAGATCAGTTGATGCGTTTATTTACGTAACAGCTTTGCTTTTAAAGAGTCGAAAAAAACAACGTTTCCCAACGTTCATAGGGGCAGTGATGGTCACATAGGGATTGACACGCCATAAAACGATAATCCGGCACAAATTCATGTCACATGTACCGCTTCAAACAAGAAAACCAATCGCAACAGTGGCCACACCCATGCTCGACTTTACTGGTTTGGGTATTTTGCAAGAAGCTCTGTTAACATTGAAATAAAGATTATGCGTAACTTAAAACGCGTGTTTTGAAGTTAGTGTTAGCAGTGCCTACTACTGTGTAACTGAGTTTTTATTTTTTAAATTGACTTTATTGAATTGCGAAACAGATGAATGACACCGCGTATTTTGTCTAAATCATAGTTCGACCTATTCCAACATCACATTCGCCTTCCAAACACAATTCAGCCTTAGACTTTACCTTAGACAAATTGTCCTGGGATGCCAATTCCTAACACTAGATTACTTGAGCTAGATCAAGCGTTACTCAGATTTTTTATGACACGATTATCTTCGCAATGAAGATTCATAATGCAGACTCATCAATCAAGCTTGTTCGGTATCGAGCAAACCAAAATATAGCCCAACACTATATTGAATCTGGATTTTCGGCTGGATCGCTATCGCCTCATAGAGTCCCTAAAAGCGTACGATGTTGAGAGCAATAACACCATCGTGATTTGCGTGCTGACGCTATAAAGACAATTGTAGATGTACTACTAGAAAATCTGGGTTCGAGCTGGTATTACCTAAAGATGTATTTTCATTCGCATTTTTTATATCAAGAATGCTCTCTCTTATGCGGCGCATCAATGTTAGGAAAGAAAACTCATGTCTATCTTAACCAATTCGACAAGCGGTTTAACTACCAATGAAGTAGAAACAAAATTGCACACAAACGGGTGGAACGATTTACCGTCAGCTAAGCCGCGCTCGTTTCAAGCGATCGCGTGGACAATCGTTAGCGAGCCTATGTTTGTTTTATTGATTGCCTGTGGAGCTATTTATTTGGTGTTGGGCAATATAGAAGATGCCGCGATCTTGCTTGGATCCGTCTTCATCATTATAGGAATGAGCTTTTCTCAAGAGAAAAAAAGTGAACGTGCTCTTGAGGCGTTGCGAGATCTTTCTAGTCCACAGGCACTTGTTTTACGCAACTCTACACAACAGAGAGTTCCAGGACGAGATGTTGTTCTGGGAGACATCATCTTACTAGTTGAAGGTGACCGTATTCCGGCAGATGCCTTTCTTATCGAAAGTCAAGGTCTGACCGTTGATGAGTCTCTGTTAAGCGGTGAATCTATTCCCGTTAGAAAATTAGCAAGCGAGCTATTCAGCGAAGACATGGTGATGCCTGGTGGCGATGATCACCCCTGTATCTATTCAGGAACTTTGGTGGTGCAGGGTACCGGCAAGGCACAAGTAGTGGCAACTGCTGGCAATACCGCGCTTGGACGTGTGGGCAATGCCTTATTTACATTGGAAACTGAGCCAAGTCGAATCCAAACTGAGACTCAGCACGCTGTCAAAGTCATCGCATTATCGAGCATCGCTCTGGTTCTCTTTTTGATGGCATGGTATGGCATCTCCCGTAACGACTGGATGACCGGAATTTTAGCGGGATTGACCTTAGCAATGTCATTATTGCCCGCAGAATTACCTTTGATTCTGACGATTTTTCTAGGGATAGGCTCGTGGCGTATCGCAAAAAAGCGAGTCTTAGCAAGACGTATTTCTGCCATTGAGATGCTAGGTGCGACGACTGTTCTGTGCGTCGATAAAACTGGCACCTTGACTGAAAATCGCATGGCTTTGTCCCAGATCATACTTCCTGCAAAAGACCCTGACGAACAAGATCTAGTGCAGCAATTTAATGACATGCAGTCCTTAAAACCAGAACATTTTCCAGAGAAGTTCCATGAAACTTTGGAATTTGCCATCCTATCGAGTCATAGAAATCCGTTTGATCCGATGGAGAAAGCCATTAACGAAGCTGGAAAAATCGCGCTGCGTGGAACCGAACATCTACACGCAAATTGGAGCTTAATTGAGGACTATCCTCTGTCACCTGAATTGCTTGCAATGTCACGCGTGTGGCAATCCCCTGATCTTGTGGATTATGTGATCGCAGCAAAAGGTGCCCCCGAAGCAATCATTGATTTATGCCATCTATCGGAAAGCGCGACGCAACAGATTAACATTCAGGTTAATCAGGTTGCAAAGCAAGGACTACGCGTACTCGCCGTGGCCAAAGCAAGCTTCCGGCGTGGCGACCTGCCCGAAATTCAACATGATTTTAAATTTCAGCTAACCGGATTAATCGCTCTGGCTGATCCCCTGCGACCTAGCGTCAGGAAGGCTGTTACGGAATGTCATGCTGCTGGCATTCGTGTGATGATGATTACTGGTGACTATCCGGCGACTGCTCTTAGTATCGCAATGCAAAGTGGACTGGACGTTACGTCGGGTGCCATTACAGGATCAGAATTAGAGGGGATGAGCGATATTGACTTGGAGCAGCGTATACAAAGCAATCCATCGAATTCAGCCAACGTATTTTGTCGAATACAACCAGAACAAAAATTAAGGCTCGTCGTCGCATTAAAAAATATCGGAGAAATTGTAGCCATGACGGGTGATGGCGTGAACGATGCACCCGCGCTAAAGGCAGCTCATATCGGTATCGCCATGGGCGGACGAGGCACGGATGTCGCGCGAGAGGCATCCGCCTTGGTGTTACTCGATGACGATTTCAGTTCTATTGTGGCGGCGATTTCTTTAGGGCGCCGGATTTTTGATAATGTACGGAAAGCCGTCGTATTTGTCATTGCCGCACATATCCCGATAGCAGGTATGTCGATACTGTCCGTAATGATGGGGTGGCCCTTGATCTGGTTGCCGGTACATATCGTTTTTTTTGAATTGATGATTAATCCAACCTGTTCGATTGTATTTGAGGCGGAGCAAGAGGAAGCGAATGTAATGAACCGCCCTCCACGCTCTACAAAGGCGAAAATATTCGATAGGCCGTTGTTCATGATGGGGCTACAGCAAGGCGTTTTTTTGTTACTTATTTTAGTAGCAGTTTATATGGGATCTACGCAATTAGGACTTCATACTGAGCAAGCCAGAGCTTTAACTTTTTCAGCAATGATTGTTGGTGACATTTGGTTGATCTTGATCAACCGATCCTCATCATTACCCTTTTTCGCCTCATTAAAGTTACCCAATCCTGCATTATGGTGGGTGATCGCCTCAGGAGTAACCATGCTGGGACTAGCCCTATTTGTACCCTTTATGAGTCAGTTATTCCATTTTGTGTCCCCACCATCCAGTGTTTTATTGCTGATGCTGATCAGTGTCAATATGCTGTTGACCTTGTTCGTCGTTGCAACCAAATTTCTCTCTCCCAGAGAAGTTTGATTCAAAAATCAAATTTATCTTTGAATATTTTTAACCTACTAAAAAAGAGTATGTATGAAATTACGCAATAACAATTCGAACTACGGTTCGCTGTCGATTGGACTGCACTGGTTTATGTTGATCTTGATTGTGGCCGTGTACGCCTGTATGGAACTGCGCGATATATTCCCGAAAGGAAGTCAAGAGCGGGACGCGATGAAGACCTGGCACTATATGCTAGGTATGTCAGTCCTGTTGTTTGCATTGGCTCGCGTCATAATTCGAGCGACTCAGACAGCGCCGATAATTACACCTGAGCCAGCCAATTGGCAAAAAATACTCGCCAAATTAATGAAAATTTCGCTGTACGTCTTAATGATCGGTATGCCAATTGCAGGATGGCTGATACTCAGTGCGAAAGGGAAAACAGTCCCATTTTTCGGTTTGCAACTACCAATGTTAATTGGAGAAAATAAATCGACAGCAGGGTTAATCAAGGAAGCGCATGAAACAGCCGCAACAATAGGATATTTTTTGATTGGACTACATGCCTTAGCTGCCCTATTTCATCATTATATTATTAAGGATAATACTCTGATCAGGATGCTGCCACGCCGTGATTGATTGACGACAATCTATCCAACACTCCTCAAAAATATTCTCGATCTCTTCGAGAATATTCTCTTGTCATGTGACATTAATCTAAGCCGTTTATAATCATTCCGGAATAAGCATATGCAAATAAACGCTCACAGGTTGTTTGCTGGATATGACGTGCGCATTTTCCGTTTTAAAAATAGACTTCCTTGTTATTGCCAAGATTTTCTCCTGACTGATCCAAGAATAATGGCTGATAGTGAAATCAACTACCGTATGGATCGTTCAAATCCGTTTTAAGACGAAAGGAATTCCATGAGCAATGTTGATTTTGACTTTGACTTTTTTGTGATTGGTGGCGGTTCCGGCGGTGTTCGGGCCGCACGTGTCGCAGCAAGTCATGGCGTGAAAGTCGCGATTGCAGAAAGCGACCGTTACGGTGGCACCTGCGTTATCCGAGGTTGCATTCCCAAGAAACTCTTAGTTTATGCCTCACATTTCGCTGATGATTTCTCCGATGCAGAGGGCTACGGCTGGACAATTTCTAAGCCAACTTTTTCCTGGAAAAAATTAATTACCGCTAAGGACAAAGAAATTGATCGTCTTAGTCGGATTTATCAGGACTTGTTAAATAATTCTGGTGTGAGTGTGCTAAACGGTCGTGCGCATTTTGTTGACGATCATACTGTTGAGGTGAATGGTCAACGTATCCGTGCAAAATATATTTTGATCGCAACTGGTGGCAGACCTTACCGTCCATCAATCCCTGGAATTGAATATGCCATAACCTCGGACGAAGCTTTTGAACTGGCCGAGCTACCAAAGAAAGTTTTAATTGTCGGCGGAGGTTATATCGCGGTCGAATTTGCAGGCATTTTTAACGCGCTTGGTGCAGAGGTGATTCTGTCTTATCGAGGCGAGCAGGTACTACGTGGTTTTGACCCCGATCTTGGCTTGCATCTGCAAGAGGAAATGCGTAAAAAGGGAATCACGATTGTACTCAACAGCACCGTAAGCGAATTGATCAAACAAGACGACGGACTGATCAAAGTCAACATGGACAAAGGTGATCACGGTCATCTTTTGTTCGATACTGTCATGTATGCGACTGGCCGAATTCCACAAATTGACAATCTGCATCTAGAGAAGATTGGTGTCGATATCAAATCAGGCGGCGTGCGCGTTGATCATACGTCACGTACCAGTGTTCCACATATTTTTGCTGTTGGCGATGTGACCAATGGTATTGCCCTTACTCCTGTGGCAATTCGCGAGGGCGCTGCATTGGCGAACTCGTTGTTTGGCCCGACCCCCAGCTTACCCGATTTCAGTATTGTTCCTTCTGCCGTATTCAGTCAGCCCCCGATTGGTACCGTTGGTTTAGGAGAAACCGACGCGCTAGAGCAATATGGAGAACTCGATATCTACAGCTCCAACTTCAAGCCGCTGAAAAATACCTTATCCGGCAATCACGAGCGAACATTGATGAAGTTGATTGTTGACACAAGAACCCAAAAAATACTGGGTGCACACATGATCGGTCCCGATTCACCGGAAATCATTCAGGGACTCGCAGTCGCAATCCGCATGGGAGCGACCAAAGCAGACTTTGACAACACAATCGGCATTCACCCCACAGCAGCTGAAGAATTTATGACGATGCGCGAAAAGAAAACGAAGCTTAAGCATGGATCTTAAAACACATGGACATTAACACCATCATGCCAAATACAGAAAGTCTCCAACGTATCGAAATCATTGAAGGACTAAGCCAGCCATCCGCACAGATTTCACCAAAATATTTTTACGATACCAAAGGCTGCGAACTGTTTGAAGCTATTACGCTTTTGCCTGAATATTATCTGACCAGAACAGAGCAATCCATCATGGCCAGTTATAGCGAACAAATCGCACAAGCAGTTGGCAAAGACCAGACCATTATTGAATTAGGCGCCGGCAGTTGTGAAAAAGTCCGTCGCCTGTTCCACTCTATAAAACCTGCCAAATTTATTGCCGTTGATATTGCATCCGATTTCTTGGTCGAATCAGTGCGTAATTTGCGACAGGAGTTCCCAGAGATTGACATCCGTCCGGTGGTGGCAGATCTTACCTCTGACGTCATATTGCCAGAAGATTTACCTATGGGAAAACGCTTAGTATTTTATCCAGGCTCGTCTATTGGTAATTTTGATCGCCAGGATGCATTGGCTTTGCTAACCCGCATCCGGAGATTGATTGATGTCGACGGCGCATTATTGATTGGCGTTGATTTAAGAAAAAATAGTGCGATTCTGGAAGCTGCCTATGACGATGCAGCAGGTGTTACAGCGGCATTCAATCTCAATGTTTTAAATCATATCAACCGTCTTATTGCAAGTGATTTCAAGCTCACGCAATGGCGGCATCTGGCGATTTTTAATACGGACGAATCACGGATTGAAATGCATCTGGAAGCAATCGAAGATACTCAAGTGTCTTGGCCTGATGGCAAGCGTTATTTTAAAACAGGTGAGAAAATTCATACAGAGAACAGCTACAAATACACGCCTGAAGTATTTATGGATCTATTAACGCAAGGCGGATTTAAACATTCTCAGATGTGGACTGATGAGAATGGTTTATTCGCTGTGATGCTAGCCAGACCTTAAAAATTCTTTATCAAAAATTTCTGTTAGTTCGCTACAACTATTTATATTCCGTTAATTCAACCAAATCAAATGCTAACAGTCCTGCCAATGACATCTATCAATTCACATCTAAATTACACTTCAATCCGTAATCAAACGATGTCTCTGGCTGCACCACTGTCAGCCGAGGATTGTTGCGTTCAGGCCATGCCAGATGCCAGTCCTGTCAAATGGCATCTGGCGCATACCACCTGGTTTTTTGAGACCTTTGTGTTGGAGTCTTGGGAGCTTGAATTTAAGCCCTATCACTCGGCATTTCGTGTTCTGTTTAATTCGTACTACAACGCCATTGGTGACAAACATCCTCGTTCGCAACGCGGCATGTTAAGTCGCCCCAGCTTGGATGAAGTCATGGCTTATCGCGCCAATGTCGATCAGCGGATTCAAGCATTGTTAGTGTCCAATATCGACAACCAAGCGCTGCTGCAAATGATAGAACTGGGACTGCATCATGAGCAGCAACATCAAGAATTGATGCTGAGTGATATTAAATATTTACTTTCACTCAACCCGTTATTCCCAAGCTATAAAAATATTTCCGAGTCAGTTGAACCACCAAACGAACTGCGCACTAAATTGCCCAAATCTACAAAAGATTTAATGTGGTGTAATTTTGATGCAGGGCTTGTTCAGCTAGGTCGCAATAGCTCAGAAAATAAGTCAGAAAATACGGAATTTTTCTTTGATAACGAGACACCACGACATCAGGTTTATTTACAAGCGTATAAACTAGCTTCCCGTTTAGTGACCAATAGCGAATACGCTCAATTTATTGCTGAAGGTGGTTATCAGCAAGCGCAATATTGGTTATCAGAAGGATGGGATTGGCGTAAAGCACAAGATCGCCATCACCCTTTATATTGGGTGAAAGAAAATAACGTTTGGAATGAATTTACCTTGAACGGACTAGCTCCACTCAATCCTGATCAACCTGTCGTACATATTTCTTATTTTGAAGCCGATGCGTATGCTCGTTGGGCAGAGGCACGACTACCAACGGAGGCTGAATGGGAAAATGCGGCTGCGAACTTGCCGTTAAAAGGTCATTTTTCTGACAGCGGACTATTTCATCCTATGCCTGATCAGGATCTTTACAATCTATTGTCCCCGGATGGGCTGACACAAATGTTTGGTGATGTATGGGAGTGGACGCAATCCAGTTATGCGCCCTACCCCGGTTTTCGCGCCAAAGCAGACGCCGTTGGAGAGTACAACGGCAAATTTATGGTCAACCAGTATGTATTGCGAGGTGGCTCTTGTGTGACGCCAGTGAACCACCTCCGGGCTAGTTATCGGAATTTTTTTCCAGCACATGCTTGCTGGCAGTTCTCTGGCATCCGCCTAGCACGGTAGCTCAATATCTGACCAAGCTACTTTTTTATACTCATCTGATTAGTCACTTTTTGTACGCCTTCAATCGTTTTGGCTACTTCGGTTGCACGCATGATTTGCGTATCGCTATCGACAAAACCACTGAGTTGAACATCGCCTTTGCTCGTAATCACGGCGATATCTAAGCTTTTGATCGAGGCATCAGCGATCAAGGCAGATTTCACTTTTGCTGTGATCACACCATCGTCAATTTTGTTGCCGATAGTTCTTGATTCTTTCAGCATTAATTTATTATCGACAGACTTAACGCCTTCTACATTTTTTGCAATTGCAACGCTGTGATCAATTTGACTTTGGCTATCAACAAAGCCACTCAACATTGTTTCGCCTTTGCGAGTTGCGACTTTGATGTCATACGCTTTTACCTCATTGTCAGCCAATAAAGCAGAAGATACTTTCGCACTGACAACGGTATCATCAACTTGCGTACCGACGGAGATCTGTGGTGCAGAACTACCAGCAACATCGGTTGGTTTATTGCAGCCAGCAAGCAAGATTAACAATGCGCCGGTTGCGCCCCAATATAGTCCAGTGGATAATTTTTTCATGACATGTCCTTTGATTTTATGAATAGATAAACTGATCAGCAAAACAGAGTCCTACCTGTAAATAACATCCATCAGTGCTTTAGAGAGGCTGCTTACTAATGATTTATGATCCTGTTCAGAACAGTAGAATTCATCCCCACTGCTGACTGAATCATGCCTTTAGCCATGTTGATACTCTGTTCGCTAACGTACACAAATTTTTATTTTTGGAAAAATAAACATATTCCAATTAAATTAAAGCATTATCAAAAAGTGCAAAAAATAAAATAAGCTGAGAACTTAACAGGCAAACTCGTAATCAAATAATGACTCAATCGATTGATCAACCAATGAAACCAAATTCGTCCCCCATCAAAAAAATGATCAAAGTCATTTTCCTTTCGATAAAAGAATGGATAAACCATAGAGCAGCAAGTAAAGGTGCAGCGTTAGCGTTTTATACCTTATTTTCCATGGCGCCGATTTTGGTATTGGTGCTGGCAATTGCGGGTTTCTTTTATGGCAAACAGGCAGCTCAGGGCGAGATATTTAATCAGTTACAAAGCTTGGTCGGTCGTAATAGTGCCGAGGCGATTCAGACAATGTTAGCTGGTGCGCGCAACCCAGAAGATGGGCGTATGGCAACCATAATTGCCAGCGTGTTGTTATTAATTGGAGCCACTAGCGTTTTTGCAGAATTAAAAGAGAGTCTGGACGAAATTTGGCAAGTACCCAAAACACGTCAATCCAGTATTTGGGTGGTGATACGTACGCGCCTATTATCATTCGGCCTGATATTGGTACTCGCATTTTTGATGCTTGTATCGCTGGTTGTCAGTGCGGTATTGGTATTCCTGGAGCATTATTGGGGTGCATTGCAAATTGATGTTGCGGTGATTTTAATACCACTGTCTTCATTAATCGGGTTTGGTGTTATTGCCTCGCTCTTTGCGGTTATTTTTAAAATGTTGCCACAAGTAAGATTATCCTGGCGAGATGTGTGGATTGGTGCGGCCGGTACCGCTGGATTATTCACCATCGGCAAATATGGTATCGGTGTGTACATCGGGAACAGCGGCATAGCAAATAGTTTTGGTGCAGCCGGATCAATGATTGCATTATTACTGTGGGTTTATTATTCAGCGCAAATATTTTTATTAGGTGCAGAATTTACCCGTCAATACGCTCTGTGTTTTGGTAGCTTGCGTGACCTCAATTCAGATAAGACCTTAACTAAAATCACGAAACTGTAAAACAATCTTTGCCTAGACGTTGAATAGAGAATGTTGTGTTAAAAAGAAAATGGCTAGAACAATTATCTGTTCTAGCCATTTTTTTGTAAGAAATAATTTAGCTATATTCTTACCATCTATTTTTACTCACATACTCAAAATATTATTGAACGCGACGCTCAACAGTAATTTGTTCTACTTCTACCCGGCGATTTGGTTCCAGGCAAGTAATTAAAGCGGCCTTATTCTTTTCAGTACACTGTACGACTGGATTTGTTTCGCCTTTACCTTGCGCCGTTAAACGTGTAGCAGCAACACCCTTATCGATCAAATACGCTTTGACGACCTCGGCACGACGCTGTGACAATTTCATGTTGTATTTAGTCGTACCAATACGATCAGTGTATCCACTGATGACTACATCATTGATTTGCGTATTGTTATTCAGTACGTTAGCGATTTCATCTAATTTTTGTTGTGGCATACCTAGTTTAGCGCTGTCAAAACCAAATAACTCCGTCGCTGACAATGTGACTTTTTCAAAGCGAACTGGTGGTGGAGCTGGTGGCGCTGGTGGTTGGGGCATTGTCTCTGTAATGACCAATGGTGCGGCCACTGGCGCGGGTTCTACACGAGCAACACGTTGCACAGGTTTGTCGAAGGTATAGACCAGACCAACGTTCAAATAATTATTGTTTGAGTTACTAAAGTTAAAGTCGTTACCATGTACAAAACCATGTACCCGGCGCAAGTCAGCTTGCATTGCCCACTGGTCTGAGAATCCATACTGAAAACCAACGCCAGCATTTAAATAAGCAGAATTTGCATCTCTTTGAAGTGCCTGCGCATTGATATTTACTTTGTCATACTCAACGCCGCCGCCGATTAACACAAACGGGCGAAAGCTCTTACGAGAAAACATATATAAAGCATCTGCGCCTAATGTATTTTGCTGGTAGCGTGTTCCGTTTGTGCGCTGACGACCATAGCTGGTACCGAATTGCAAATCCCAATCCTGGGAGAACGCTTTACCGAAACGAATTGCAGCGGCTTCGCCATGTCCCGTCACGCCATAGTGCGTATCTGCATCCAATACGCCCAAACTAGGTGCGACATACCAAGATGGATTGTAGTCATAATTTTCTGGCGCGCGTTGTGCCATGCTGCTGGATACTACTCCGCACAATAAGCTAACAGCGAGCGCGATTTTATTAAATTTATGCATATAAGACCCTGAGTAGAAAGTTAGAAATAAAAATGAATTAGAAAACAAATTGAAACTAATATTAAAAATATTGATGACGGAGAGATTTAAAAATTCTTCCTACAAAGAACTAGAGACGATCTCACGGCAACGCATGAGAACGGAGCTTACGGAGTTGTACATATGGCTTCTGTGCGCTAACCAACATAGAAATTAAAAAAGTAAATTTTTTAAAAAAGTACACAACTACAGCATGCACATGAGGTGGTGCATGCTGATCTAACCAAGGTAGTTGTGAGGAATTTAAAAGGGAATTAGTCCTGTCCGGCCGCTAAAAAATTTAAGGCTGACACTGAATTTACTGAGGAATATTCTGAACAATTTTGATTGTTATATATCGTTCGCGATAGAAAAAACCTGCACATGAGCAATCAAATCAATCGACAGTTCTCTTTTTATAGAATAAATTAAACTGATTCCTAACTGTTAGTCGTTTTACCTATACTCCCCATTTATTTTATTAAACATACTCCAATGACCACATAAATAATGGATGACTAGTAAATACTCATTACCAGTATATAACCATTAGATTAAAAACCCTAAGAATGTTGAGCACAATGACGTATAAAATGCATTATTTCATGCATCTTCTACGCATTAAGTATCGGACATTTTCTCTACTTACTGTAGTGCTTTGTGTATTGCTTTACCGGAGTCATCCACTTAAGCTTTAATACTGCCATCAGCCAGCACAAGCGGTTTCAGGTTGACTAACATAATCTCGACAGTATGCTCTTGCTGATCATTGATCAACGGTATAAATGGGGAGTCTTGCGTAACACCATCCACTGAAATTCCTTTACTAACTTCGCCAGCAAATTTTTGTGTCACGGTGATCTGGTAGCTGGTTTGTTTGTATCGATAGCGTAATTTAAATGTAATCCAATCGACAGGCATACAAGGTACGCAATATAGTTTTTCTCCATCGAGTGTCAAACCTAATAATGACTCGATGATAAAGCGGTACATCCAGCCAGATGATCCGGTATACCATGTCCAACCGCCCCGTCCGATATGTGGTGATACTGCGTAGACATCAGCTGCGATCACGTAGGGTTCTACTTTATAAGTGGCAACTGCGGCGGGAGTGAGCGAGTGATTGATTGGATTAATCATGGTCATTAGTTCCCAAGCTTTTTCGCTGTCACCTAGTTTGGCGAATGCCATCGCCGTCCAGATTGCGGCATGAGTATATTGCCCGCCGTTTTCACGCACACCCGGGACATACCCCCGGATATAGCCGGGATTTTGATCAGATTTATCAAATGGTGGATCGAGCAATTGGACTAAAGCATGGTCACGACGAACCAAATATTGGTTGACTGCCTGCATAGCAGTATTGGCATGAACAGGGTCGCCGGCTTCCGACAAAATAGACCAGCTTTGTGAGATTGAATCAATCTTGCACTCAGCGTTGCTGGCAGAACCTAAAGACGTGCCATCATCAAAATAAGCACGGCGATACCAAGCGCCGTCCCAAGCGTGCTGCTCAATATTAGTTTGTATTTTTTTAGCTTCTAGCTGGCATCGGTAAGAAAAACTTTGATCACCTCGTTGCTGTGCAATCACTGAAAATTGCATCAAGACTTCGTATAAGAAAAATCCTAACCAGACACTTTCTCCCTTGCCTCCGGCACCGACTTTATCCATGCCATCATTCCAATCACATGAACCTATCAGCGGCAATCCATGTACTCCAAAGCGCAGACCATGCAAGATCGAGCGGACACAATGGTCATACAAAGAAGACGATTGATTAGATTGTCCGGGCAAGTCGTAATAAGAATCTTCATCCGCATTCAACTGACGACCTTCAATAAAAGTAACCGACTCATCTAATATCCGATGATCATGAGTAGTTGTCAGATAGCGGCAAGTCGCTAGCGGTAGCCACAAATAATCATCAGAGCAATGAGTGCGTACCCCGCGGTTCATGGGCGGATGCCACCAATGCTGTACGTCGCCCTCAATAAACTGATGCGCGGCGCAAACCAGGATATGTTCACGAGCCAGTTCCGGACGGGTATGCATAATCGCCATTACATCTTGTAACTGATCGCGGTAACCAAAAGCGCCGCCGGATTGATAGAAACCGCTCCGCGCCCACAAGCGACAAGCGATGGTCTGATACATCAACCATCCGTTGGTCAGCATATTGAGGGCAATATCTGGTGTCTCTACTTGCACTGCGCCTAGAGTATCTTGCCAATAATTTTTGACTTTGGTGAGTGTTTCCTGCGCCGCTAATTTACTGCGGAAGCGTTGTATTAAATTGCTGACATCCGCGCTACGTTGTCCGGCAACACCTAGTATAAAAATAATCTCGTGCTGCTCACCATCACCTAATTCAAATGGCACCTGTATCGCGGCGCAAGGATCAAGCCCGGCACCTAATTTTCCTGACAACCGGGATCGGCTCATTGCAGCAGGATTTTGCAGACTGCCGTTGCGACCAATAAATTCTGTCCGGTCGCCACTCATCGTCAATTTCATCGCATCGACGTAAAAGAAACTCGTGCGATCACAAAATTCAGAGTTATAAAAGTTCCGAGCAAATATAGCGCCTGTGGCAGGATCGGCCTCAGTCACGATATGCATGACGGATTTTTGACGCACATCGCCCAAGACCCATTCCACATAACCGGTAGCGGATAAACGTCTTGTCTCACCGGTGTCATTGCGTATTTTAAGTACCGAAAATTTAACCGCATCATCCGGTGCAACAAAGACCGATAATTCGGAGGTAATACCTGCCTCGGTATGTTCAAACACGCTATAGCCAAAACCATGGCGCGTAACATAGTCTCCTTGACCGCGGCACGGCAAGGAGCTTGGCGACCAGAAGTGTCCGCTATCTTCATCGCGCAAATAAAATGCTTCACCTCCATTGTCAGAAACTGGATCATTAGACCAAGGGGTCAGTCTGAACTCATGGGCGTTCTCACCCCAGGTATAAGACTGACCACTCTCTGAAATCACGGTTCCAAAATGTGGATTAGCTAACACGTTCACCCACGGTGCAGGAGTCAGATTGGATTCATTGGTACGGATAATATATTCGCGACCGTCTTTGCTAAATCCACCTAAACCATTCGGCAAAATTAAGTCAGTCGTATCATTCAGTCGGTCTGAAACAAACATCTGATTAGAACTTGACGATGAGGATGTTGAGATTGCGGAATTTGCCGCAAATGATGCGGGCAAAGGTGCTGACAACTGTCTGGTCGTTATCAGCTGTGGCGGACGGACTTCCACTTGTCCACGTCGGTTGATTTGTTCTGCCAAGGTGCCACGACTATCAGACAAAATAGCGCGTGCAACAGATTGCAATAAGATCCTGTCATCATTAGGTATTTGATCAGCAAGACGTACAAAAATACCGCCCGGACGCTCCATCGCATGTGCCTCAATACCTGACGCAACTAAGCCCATGATTTGCTCTTGTAATATTTGACGATAACCAGCACGGTCTTCATTCCAAATTACCAAATCGACGGCTAAACCCTTCATACGCCAATAGGCATGGGCCTGCACCATCTGACGTACTAATTCAATATTTTCTGCATCACTAATATGCACTAAAACAATAGGTAAATCGCCGGAGATTGCATAACTCCAAAGACCAGATTGACCACGGCGGTTTTTTACCAAAATACTGGCGTCGGCACGCAACAAAGCATTCGGATAAATAATTGAACTAGCCAAACGCTCATACAATTGAGCATCAGCTTCGCTGGCGTTAAGCTGGCGCAATACCACTTGGCTATGGGTCCAGGCTAATTCAAATACACGGTCAGCCAAATGCATATCTTGATATTTTTCAATCATACCGAGCACCGCATCACGCGTCTCTGCAACGCCGGTCACAATATCAATAATCGCAGTTTGTTCTGGCGCTAAGGTGATCTGATGACGGATCGCGACAATAGGATCAAGGACTGATCCCCGGCTGCCAGATAACGTTTTTGTCGTCATTGCAACAGGCGCTGCTACGGTATTGCCGCGCCCGATAAATGCCATGCGATCTGACTCGTAAGAGACCGCGTCACTAGTCGCGCCATGCACCACCATCTGATGGAACATGGTCGGGGTAAAGTCATTCTCAGAGCGCGGACGACGGACACATAAAATAGCCTGATGTTGTGACAGGATTTCTGTTTGCACAAACAGATTACTAAAAGCAGGGTGCATCGTATCTGCGGCAGCAGGTGCCAACACCACTTCTGCATAACTGGTCAGGTCAATTGTTTTTGTGAACCGGGTCCGGTTGGTAATACGGGTGCGACGCAATTCGATATCATCCTCCGGCGACACGACGATTTCGGTATGCATATCAAAGCCATTATCGTGACGCCGAATTTCTGCCCGACCTTCTGAAAAAATCACTTCATAGGTTTTAGGTGATTTTAAAGTCGGGTGATATGAAGTGGACCAATAACTAGAGTCAGACAGATCGCGCACATAGCAGAACATACCCCAGTTATCGCAGGTAGTATCTTCACGCCAGCGTGTAATCGCCAAATCGCGCCAGCGACTATAGCTGCCGCCAGTATTGGTCACCATGACGTTATATCTGCCGTTGGACAATAATTGAATTTCAGGCAAACGTGTATCGACTCGGTTGATGATGCGCATAGGCATCTGCTGCTCGCTGGCAGTAGAGCGGATATCCGCCAGTTCTGTGGTGTTTGAATAGTGACTACTCGGTTTTGGAATCCGCTCTTTTAGCAATAACAGCGTTGCCTGAAACAGAGGATCAGATTCAAAACGTTTTTGCATCGGCCTATCCAGCAACACATATGCAAGCGATAGCAAACTCATGCCTTGATGATGTGCCATATACGACCGTATCAGTGCCTGCGTTTGTCCGCGTGGCAGACGGGACGGCGTGTAATCGATCGCCTCAAACATACCGAAACGTCCTTCAGCGCCCTCGTCCACTAATCGCTGTAGATTAGTGCAGGCCTGATTTGGCGCGACCATCAGCGCCATTGCAGAAGCATAAGGCGCAACCACAAGGTCATCTCCCAGACCCCGCTTCAATCCCAGACCAGGTACACCAAACGCACGATATTGATAATTAAGACTGGCATCAAAAGCGTGATAGCCCGATTCAGAAATCCCCCAAGGGACAACGCGCTGCGCACCATATTCAATTTGTCGCTCAACGACTGATTTATACGTTTGATCGAGTAAAGTATTCTGATAATTTGGCATCACCAACAGCGGCATCAAATACTCAAACATCGATCCGCTCCACGACAAGAGAATCGGTTCGCCACCGGCAATCGTTAACTGGCGTCCCAACGCAAACCAGGTTTCTTGCGGTAACTGGCCTTGTGCGATAGCGACAAAACTGCACAATCTTGCTTCTGATGCTAACAGATCATAAGACCCAGTATCGCGCCGACGCTCCGTAACGTTATAACCAATCGCTAACAGATGGGTAGCTGCGTCATATAAAAATTCATACTCCATACGCGCAAACTCTGTCGCCTGCAAAGCCAAGCGTGTAATTGTGCCCATGCGCTCATTTGCACGCCGGCTACCTTCTGCTACGAAGTCCATCAGATTTTTCCAACGCGTTTGCAGATCCGACACTAACGCTGATGGAGAGTCCCCTACGCTGCCGACCAATGTCTGTATTTGTGCCCGCATTTTTGCGTCTAGTCTTGCCAAATCACTCAGACTTAAAAGGCTATTTAATTCGGGCAAATCTTGAATCAAACTTCCTACATTGGACAACGCGAGCCAAGGTGCTAAAAATAATAAATCCTGCTGCGCCTCATGAGATTGCTTTATTAACGCATTTACCCACCAGAGCATCTCGGCCTTTTTATCATTATTGATGCTGGCGTCAGATGCGATCGCGGTAGTTAAATCGCTGGCCTTAGTAGAAAATATGGTTAGCAGCTCATTAGCTTCAGATAAAGTGACTGGTGGCGTCGCTGATGTCATAGCTAGTTGTTTTTTAAACTCAAGCATGCCATCGCTAACAACGGCTGCAATAGTATTGGTGCTAAAAATAGCATCTGTTATATTTTGCTTTGTCAGGTCAAGTAACACACTAAATGTATGACCCAATCCGGTAAATATGGTTGGTAACAAAATACTTTGATCTGGCAGCAATAATAACCCAGCACGCATTGTCAACAGGTGTCCCGCCAGGTTGCCGCTATCGACGGTTGATACATAGACAGGATTTAAAGGCTTTAGACTTAGTGTGTCATACCAGTTATAGAAGTGGCCTTGATAACGTTCTAACTGCCCCATACTGCGCATCGTATTTTCAGTACGGATCAGCAGTTGCCCCATATCGATATACGCAAAATCATAGGCAGAAAAATTTGCCAGTAGCGCCAATCCAATATTGGTGGGCGAGGTCCGGTGAGCGACCACGGCAACCGGGTGTTCTTGCAGATTATCGGGTGGTAACCAGTTGTCCTCTGGACCTACATAGGTTTCAAAAAACGACCAGGTTTTACGTGACAGACGATGTAAAAATACCAGCTGATTCGCCTCTAAAACAGAGCGCCGCTCAGGAATAGGCAAACTTATACGCCAGGCAATTACAGGTGAAATCATCCACAACAATAAAAATGGCAATGCTAAGGATAAAGAACCTGGACGTAAGCTAACAATGGACACTAAAACCAGAATGGCAAATACGGGTGCGCTCCACATAGTGCGTAGTGATGCAAACAGCGTTGTACCGGCTTTTTGATTTGATTCGCTAGAGGGATTCCACTCCAGCAAACGGCGATGTGAAATCCATTTTCGCCATACCGTTCTGAATATCGCATCCAAACTATAAAAAGCTTCGTAAGGAAGGAAGGCGAGATTTAGTAGCGCATTCGTCGTGTGTTGCTCCATAGACCGGAAGCTGGCAACCAGATGCTGACGGATTAGTACTTCACGCGGCTTTCGTAGTAACTCCAGTACGGATGCAGCCAACGACGGCAAAAATAAAACGGCAAGAACAGAAATACTCCATAGCCACGGCGATGGTAATTTAATCCAACCCAGCACCAATAGCATTAGCAAGACAGACGACGTCAAACTACGTCGTAAATTATCTAAAATTTTCCAACGTGACAAGGTAGACAGCGGATTTGGTTTGCGGATGCTATTACTTGTTTTGATTGGCGCAGTTGAGGAGCCAGCTTCAAACTTCGTATTTTGATCAGCGATAGATTCACTTTGAGCAGCGGACGATTTTTTAGAAGTTGATGCAGCACCCAAACCATCAGGACTACTTAATACAACAGGTACTTTAGGCATGAGCCAGGATATCAGTTGCCAGTCGCCACGAATCCATCTGTGACGACGACTGACATCTGCGCTATAACGTGAAGGATATTCCTCATGCAATTGAAGATCACTGATTAAGCCTGCACGGGCATAACAGCCCTCTAGCAGATCATGACTGAGTATGCGATTTTCTGGCAATTGCTGGTGCAATGCCTGCTCAAACGCATCCACATCATAAATACCCTTACCGATGAACGACCCCTCCTGGAACAAATCCTGATAGACGTCGGACACCGAGCGCGTATAAGGATCTATCCCGGCCTCTCCACCACATAATTTTTCATAAATTGAGGCGTTGGCGCTAGGCAGACTAGCTACTACACGCGGTTGCAATATGCCATAGCCCTCCACCACACGCTGTTTGACTTCGTCGTAATGTGCATGGTTCAGCGGATGCGCCATCGTTGCAATAAACTGGCGCGCTGAGTCCCGTGGTAATTGCGTATCTGAATCTAAGGTAATGACGTACTTAACGCTGCTCAGAGCGAATACATCACCGACAATTCTCTCAAACAATGTATTGCGTTGCTCACATCCTTCGCCAGTTAATATGTCGCAAGAACCATTGCGTAAAAACGCATTTAAGTTAGATAACTTGCCGCGTTTTCGCTCATATCCCATCCACATTTGTTCTTGAGGATTCCAGCGACGTGCTCTATGTAATAATAAAAATGGACTTGTTTTATTCGAGCCCGTATTTTTAGTGTAGCGCTCGTTCAACTCAGTAATTAATGCTACGGCTTGCTCCACCAAAGCATCATCGGCCGGCGTTGTTTCAGTCTGTGCATCTGGCAAATCCGTCAATAAACAAAACCTCAGATTATCATCCCGGTTAGCGAGGTAACGCACCTCTAAAGCCTCGCATAAACTCTCAATATTCTGAACATGAAACAACATCGTCGGTACAACTACTAGAGTACGCGCCGACGATGGAATGCACTTAGAAAAGTCCATCCGCGGCAAAGCCTGTGGCGTTGCTAATACGGTGACCAGCCAATTGATTAAAGCAATCGCCAATTGACTGCTGGCAATAACCACAATCACCCCCAGCAATGCAAGCATATAGTCACGAACACCATCGCCGTAAGAATGAGTCAGTAGAACAGAGGTGAAAATGGTAGTGAGTAAAGCGATGGAGCCTAGATAAAGGCGTAGGGGAATTTTTTTACTCTTTTGGGCCAGATTCCTGAATACACCATACCGGACATTAATGCGCTTTTCTAGCGCGGGTAAGCCATTCCCAATCAAGTAATAACCGATATGCGCAGTGCGGATATCAAGACTAGCCTCATCACCACTAAGTTTGGCGGCCAACTCAGATAACAACAAAGCTTGCTGTGCGACTTCAACCTCTGTCAATACAGAGTGTTTTGCAAGATCTTCTATCACGTGCCGGTAAGAATCGCGGGTAGAAAAATCCATCTTATTGTAGATGTCTGCATGGTCAAGACTGAGCACATACTCAACATGACTCATAGTTTCTACAAACTCACGCCAGTCCATCGTCCCTAAAAAACGCAAACTGCAAATGCTATTACTGATCGATACTTGATCCGCCGCCTGCCGTTGGCTTTCTACCTGGACCAGATGCTCTATCGTGGTACCGGATTCCGCTAAGCGTTGCGATATCCAAGTCAAAGGCAGCGTTAACGCAGGGCTTTGACCTTGCAAACGGCGCGCTACTTCGGCCACAAAAGCGCTGTCTAAGGTTGGCTCCGAACGCGCCATATCGGCGACTAATAAAATTAATTTACTCGGATCTTTTTCTGCCGCCTCGATCATCTGATCGGCCCAGCTATCGGCTAAATTTCTATCGACGCGACTAGATGCAATACGAGTCGCTACACGACGTAAATTTTCAATCAACGCTAAGCGCAGCATGATAGGAATAGCCCATAGCTCACCTAATTTGAGCACGGTCACTTGTTGATAAGCGGCGACAAATCGACTTAAGCCTTCAGGATCAACCCTGCCGTCACCATGTGAAATAGTCTCTAGCGCAATGTCATATACCCTTGGGCGATTGCTATACGTACCTTTAATCAAGCGCGGTAACTCTTTGCTATACCCTTTGGGGAGATGCTGCTTTGCCGTACGAATCTGCTCTTCAATCAAATAAAAATTATCCAGTAACCATTCAGCCGCAGGCGTAATTTGACGATTATCTTTTAATGCGGAAGTCAGTGCGGCACAAGCACTGATCAGTGCTTCTTCATTATCAGCCAGACGAGATAAAAGCTGATCGGGCTTTTTGTCATGATGTACTTTGTGGGATTTTGCCAGTACGCCACCATGATGTTCCATCTGAGCGGCACTAAACAACTCTGACTTTAATGGCGGCAATGCGCTCTCATCGTCTGAATTAAATCTGAGGGCAGTAATTTTTTTTAACATGGGAGTCGGGCTTTACGATGATGGTTCGTGCACTTAAGGTGTCCAGATACTTAAAATCCGGACAGGTAAGTTATGCAGAATTGACCATGAGTGAGTGCAAAATTAGTGCAAAGTTAATGCAAGGCATAAGTAAATAAATTACAAATAGCTATTACTTTCTTATAGGCTTTAACTTTAAAAAACTCGGTACGCCAACGTACATAGAAACTATCTTGATCAAAATGAGTTACATAAATTGATGTGCAGAAATATCCTTAAATATTTCAGCGGTGCGCTTTAATAAGAGCAAAGCTTGAGGAGGTTTTTGAGGCAAACGTGCGCTATCGTACAGATCATTTAATCAACACTCTTTAATCTGTAACTACTGGATTTGAGACAGCTTTAGCAGTATTCAGTACAGACCGCAACTAGCGTTCCGCTAACAAGCTGCCTCATCAGTTATTCAATTCATTGCGAAGTAAATTGGTGGAATCGTCCATTATTTAAAGGAGAAACAATCATGAATAAAGACCAAGTCAAAGGCGCAGCAAAAGAAATTACTGGTATCGCTCAAGAAAATGCTGGTAAATTAGTCGGCAATAAAGAACAGCAAGCTAAAGGTTTGTTGAAGCAAGTCGAAGGCAAAGTTGAGAAAAGTGTTGGCGACGCCAAAGAAGCAATTAAAGATTCACTCAAAAAGTAATTTGGGTAAAACGAGTGACGTAATAAGCTAAGAAGCCAAGTTACGTTGGAGGGGGCATTGATTGAATGATCGATGCCCCTTAATTTTTTTCGTCTGGTTTTATCGAGAAACTGCATATAAATCCACGTATACAACTCCCTGCAAAAACATATAAGTAATTAGATCAGAAAGATGAAGTCGACATCTACTTAATATTGATCAGCTACATATACTCCCCTCTATTTATAATAAATATCAACGATAGGCCATATAATTTATGGACAATATAAATATACACACTACCAGTATATATATTGGTAACATAGAGAATAACGCTGAGACAAAGTAAAACCCAGTGTAAAAATATAAGGACATCAAACTATTTCTGTGTTTTTTTGTCTTCCACATGAGACATCTTCGCTCACTTCCTCTTCATTTTTTACTCCAAATAAATTCTTCTGACTTAAGGCTTTCTTAAAACTATAATATAGTCCCCTACCCTATATTTAGAGATCAGACATGGGTCATACTGTCCGCAATAAACAGAAGCTTCTTAACCGTGTACGCCGTATCCGTGGACAAATCGATGCGATTGAGCGTACTTTGCTTGAAGAAAGTAGCTGTATCACCGTACTGCAGCAGCTCACGAGTTGCAGAGGCGCGATGAACGGCTTGCTTGCCGTTGTACTGGAAGATCACATCCGCACTCATCTGGTCGATGCTGAGCCACATGATGGAGAAGAGAGTGACGGCAAAGAACAGTTGGTAGAAATCATTCACAGCTATTTTAAGTAGACTGAAGCTTAGAGATTATTAAAAATTAGTTGAAATAATTATTAAAGGTAACGCTATGAGCAGTTTGTACGAAACGCCCTTTTCGCTTGGTCATGACCATGTTTTTTTAGGTGAAAGTCACGACAAAAATGGTCGTAAAACCTGGGCAGTGATTGTGCTTTGTAGCGCCATGATGATTGCAGAGATCATCGGTGGTAGCCTATTTGGTTCTTTGGCGCTGGTAGCCGATGGCATGCACATGTCAACCCATGCAGGTGCGATGTTAATTGCGGCGCTTGCTTATACCTATGCCCGCAAACATGCGAACAATCCACGCTTTGTCTTTGGTACCGGCAAGTTAGGTGATCTGGCAGGTTTTACCAGCGCGATTATCTTAGCGATGATTGCGTTATTGATTGGATATGAAGCGATTGCTCGTCTATTGTCGCCAGTGCCAATTCATTTTGATGAAGCAATTCCCATCGCAGTCGTAGGCTTATTAGTGAATATTGTCAGTGCATGGTTGTTAAGTGGCGATCACCACGGGCACTCTCATGGCCATAATCATGACCACAAACACCATGAAAAACACGAAGATAGTCACGATCATGCAGAAGAAGTTCAACAGATTAAGACCTCCGCTGGTGTTATTGCGCTCTCAATTTTTGAAGATGGAGTCCCACCGGTATTTCGTATCGCCTTGAACGATTTAAAAGTCACATTATTAGCGCAAGATGTAACAGTGACGACGATCCGCTCTGATGGCACACGTCAAGTTTTTGGGTTTGTAAAAAAATCTGATTATCTTGAATCAACGATGGCGATTCCCGAGCCGCACGAATTTAAAATACTTCTCGCACTACCTGATAGTGAACACAGTGCTACGTTTGAAGAGCATGCGCATGGTGATGAACATGGACATGCGGAACATGACGATCATGGTATCGATACGCGCGACCATAATATGCGAGCCGCTTACGTCCACGTGATTGCGGACGCTGCCGTATCTGTACTGGCTATCATCGGCTTAGTTTTAGCGAAAATATATGGCTGGTTATGGATGGACCCATTGGCAGGTATTATCGGCGCTCTTGTCATCGCCAACTGGTCTTATGGCCTGATCCGCGATACTGGCGCGATTTTGATGGATGTTAGCCCAAGTGATGCGCTGGCAAATAAAGTGCGCATCGCGGTAGAAAATGCTGGTGATAAATTAGTCGATCTACATGTATGGCGTCTTGGTCCCGGGCACTTTGGTGCAGTAGTATCAGTCGTCACTAAAGTCGCACAGCGTAATCCAGCTTTTTATCATACCGAATTAAAGCGGGTAAAAGGGCTGTCACATATTACGGTTGAAGTCCATCCAGAAGCGCTTATTGGTCCAATAGCAATTTGAAAACCGACCATAGAAAATATACCCAATGAGTGCCAAATCACCTTGTATTGAGGTCTGTAAGTTTGATGGTAAAACAGGATATTGCATCGCGTGCCTGAGGACACGCGAAGAATGTAAAGATTGGAAAAAAATGAAAGACAATCGACGCCATCAGATATTGCAAGATCGTCCAAAACGCGAAGTTAAATTACAAAAATAAGATAGATCAAATATCTTAAAAAAATTAACCAATGATTTAAATCAATCTTAATTAGTCTGGATTAATCTCAATGCATGTTATTAATATCCTTGATGATCTGATAGCACTCACAAGACACCGATGCTAAGCCTGCCTCATCAAGGATTTTTATTTGTCCTCTGCTATAACCGATTAAATTTCGTCGTTGCAGCGCACTAGCCGCTTTGGTGACACCGACCCGTCTTACACCGAGTGAATGAGCAATAAACTCATGGGTTAAATGAAATTCTAGCGACTGTAAATGATCTCTGGTCGTCAACAGAGATCGTGCCAGCCGAGCTTCCAACATGTGAAATGTGCTACAGACGGCAATTTGGGTTGTCTGTGCTAAAAACCGGTTAACGTAGTTAAATAAAATTAATTGCAACTGAGGATTTTTTTTACACTCTACAATCAGATTTTCAGAAGAAATTTTGATCGCTCTGCCAGCTTTCTGGACAATCGCTCTGGCTTGCACTCTGAATGCTACTACTCTATTTTCAGCGTTAAGTGCGTTGTCGTGAGTTGCGGGTGCAATCAAATTCGGTGACATCCCAACGACACCCTCATTACCGACCAATCCTACCTCAAGACTCGTTCGCATATTTAATACGCCGAGAAGAGAAATGAGACAATCCTCTGGAAAATAAATGTCCTCAATCTGCTGCCCAGGCTCAAATAATACCTGGCCATATTCCAGATGAACGACATCGCAATGCTTACCTAAGTGCTCTTGTTCGTCGCTGGATAAACCAGCGAGCAAACGATTGGCCAGAGGAGTATAAAACTTCATCAAGTATTCCTCATTAGTATTCGACAATTTACGGTCGGAGTATGTTTTAGAGAATACCTAAGCCATCTGACACCGTATGTACGATAACGAACAGAACCGAGAAACTATCTGGACAGGTCAAATAATTAGAAATTTTAATCAGTTACCCTGCCAGTCGTTAGCGTAGGTATTAATTTAGTCATTGACTGAGGTATTAGCTTAGCTGCCAGCAGCGTGGCAGTGGTCGTGATGTTTTGCGCTATTGCAGCGTTACGGCTATAGATATCATTGAGCTAATCCATTCGCGAGCATACTGGCGAAAGCATCAGCAGGCAGTGGGTGCCCAAAAAAATATCCTTGTCCCTCTTCACATTGTTTCTCTTGCAGAAAATCTAATTGCGTCTGTTGCTCTACACCCTCTGCAATGACTTTTTGTTTTAGACTGCTACCCATCGCAATCACTGCACTAGCAATTACACCACTATCTGTAGCAGAGCCAATGTCTTTTACAAATGATTGATCAATTTTGAGTACATCAATTGGAAATTGATTTAGGTAACTCAAGCTAGAATAACCCGTACCAAAATCGTCCACCGCCAACTGTACTCCCATTGCTTTAAGTTCTTTCAGTATCGCCGTGCTGGACTCTGCATCGCGCATCAACACGCTTTCGGTAATTTCTAGTTGCAGACGATCTGCCGCTAATCCTGTTTGCTTTAATACTTCGGCAACGCCATCAACAAAATCATATCGACGAAATTCTACCGCCGATATATTGACTGCAATTGACTCCAGCTTTAAGCCTTGATCTTGCCAACGTTTGATTTGTGTGCAGGCTTCATGCAGTACCCAACGACCAATCGGTACAATCAAACCACATTCTTCCGCAATCGCCACAAAACGTCCGGGTGGCACCATACCCCATTTGGGATGATCCCATCGCAACAAAGCCTCTGCGCCGGTGATAGCTCCCGTGGCTAGATTGATTTTTACCTGATAGTACAAAACAAATTCCTGGCGCTCAAGCGCACGCCGTAAATTGGTTTCAATTAACTGCCGCTCCACTGCTTTTACATTCATTTCATTTTTAAAAAATTGGAAGTTGTTCCGACCTTTTTTCTTGGCTTGATACATGGCAGTATCAGCATTTTTAATTAAGGTTTCAGCATCTTGTCCATCCGTTGGATAAACGCTGATTCCTATGCTGGTAGTGATATACAACTCATTTTCCGGATTACTTGTCAGCGCATGTGATTCGGCCAAAGCAAGCAAAATTTTGTCGGCAGTCAGTGATGCAAATTCTGCGCCTTGCTCCTCCGCTACCAAGATCACAAACTCATCGCCACCCTGCCGACTCACTGTGTCTGACGCACGGACACAAGAGGTCAGGCGTGTAGCAACGGACTGCAATAATTTATCGCCAATAGCGTGACCTAAAGAATCATTGATATGCTTAAAATTATCTAAATCAAGAAACAAAATAGCCAGATGCGTACCTTGTCGCTTAGCCAGACTGATGGATTGCTCAATACGATCATTCAGCAACACACGGTTAGGCAAATTGGTCAGAAAGTCATATTGAGCCAGATGTACCATTTTAAGCTTCATCGCTCGCTCCGCGGTAATGTCGTGAAATACGATCACTGCGCCAGCAATTTTTCCGGTGGAGTCATGAATAGGTGAGGTCGAATCTGCAATCGCCACTTCGGTTTTATCGGCTCGAATTAGAACGGTATCTGGCGCTAAGACTACGACTGTATCTTGCTGTAATACCAGATTAACCGGATTTTGTACTGGCTCTCGTGTTTGTCCATTGATGATGGGCATAACTGTGCTAATCGGATGTCCGCGTGCCTCGTCCCTGGACCACTTAGTCATTCGTTCGGCTGCCATGTTTAGATATTCGACATTACCTGACAGATCGGTACCAATGACCGCATCACTAATCGAATTAAGGGTTATCTCGGCCAAAGCTTTCTCCAGATAATTGGCTTCTTCTACCGCTTTGCGATGGATAATATTGCGTAAAGATTGAGGTACTAAATAGCTGCCAAAATGACCTTTCGTCAGATAACCCTGTGCTCCTTTTTGTACGGCTTCAATCGAGACTGCTTCAGCCTCTTCTGCTGACAATGTGAGGATAGGAATATGCGGTACAGCCGAATATAGCCGGTCAAAAGTCGTAATTCCCTGGCTATCAGATAGATTTAAATCTACCAAAATAGCGTCTGTTTTATTAAGCGTTAAATAGTGCAATGCCGTACAAAGCTGTGTCTGCAATTCGATCTCAAACGGACCATCTCTGGCACGATCAAGTATGTCACTCAATGTGACAGCATCAGCGGGAATGCTAGTAATAATCAAAATACGATTAACCATACGATTTGCTCCCGGCAGTATAAGTGCGGGTAAGCGATAGCCAGCCAGCACCGCTACAAAGCTGTTTGCTGGCAGAGGTAATTTGGATAATCAGATCAAAGATGTTGTAAAAAAATTCCTGCGATCCCTTGACAAACAACCCCATGGATTTAGTCTTTTGATTTTTTTGGATCAGAAATAGAGACCACATATAGATTCCTAGAATTGTTTTTCAATCGTCTGATAAAGCTACTTATTGAACAATCTATCGTCTGTGCGTCGACGCACATAGTGAGAAAAAACGTTTATAAAATCAAGTATTTGTCTCAATCGCGACAGCGATTTTATTTATTCAATTCATGGCTGCATGTGTGCTCTATCGCGCATAGATTTTTTACACTTCGTGGTAGGCTAAAAAGAGGAATTCAATCTGAATTTCTCTGCACCTTCCTTCGGTCTCATCTCACACTTTTAAACCAAATTTGAAGCAAAGCTCCACAAATCATTAATGCTTATTTCTCAAAGTCCGATGCAAAACCATCTTCTAGCAGCCTTACCTGCTGCTGAGTTTGATCGCCTGTCTGATCAGCTGGAACTGGTATCGCTGCATCAAGGAGAGGCTCTGTATGAATCTGGTATGCGTTTGCAATATGTGTATTTCCCGATTACCTGTATTGTCTCGCTGCTATATGTTTTAGAGAGCGGCGAGTCTGCGGAGATCGCTGTTGTCGGTAACGAAGGGATCGTTGGCATATCTATTTTTATGGGTGGCGACACTACCCCCGACCGTGCCCTGGTACAAAGTGCAGGTTACGCTTATCGCCTGCGTGGGAATTTACTTAAAGAAGAATTTGATCGTGCCGGCCCGGTGTTGCGGTTGCTGCTACGCTATACGCAAGCATTGATCATACAAATGACACAGACCGCGGTATGTAACCGGCATCATTCTATTGAACAACAATTATGCCGGTGGTTACTGCTCAGTGTTGATCGCTTGTCCTCCGACTCTTTGATCATGACTCAGCAAATGATCGCCAATATGCTGGGCGTACGTCGTGAGCGAGTCACTGAAGCAGCAGGCAATTTACAACGTGCCGGACTCATCCAATACAGTCGCGGTGCAATTGAAATAATCGACAGATCCGGTCTGGAAGACGCTGTATGCGAATGCTATTCAGTAATTAAACATGAGTTTGACCGCCTGCTTAATGACATCCCGCATTTAGATATTGAGCCAGTGACCAGATCGTCATAGCACTTTTCATCGCAATACCATCCTTAATCATCAAGCTACAGCGTCGGCTTAGTCGGCTTGGTCGGCTTGTACAGGACTGAAGCCGATTTTCTCTCTTCGCTTTTCGCGGCCAGCAAACCAACATAAATTATGTGGCATAACGCACATACACGCGCGGTGTTTTTTGATATTCTGCACACAGATACTTTAGTCTAAATAATCTATGTCATCCCTACAATGGGATTTCTACTTTCAACTATCCAATGACGACATCTCATAGCCCGACGCAAAATCATTTACTTGCGTCTCTTCCTGCTGCTGAATTTGACCGTCTGTTTCGTCATTTAGAACTGATAAAAATGCCGCTCGGCCAAATATTGTACGAAGCTGGTGGACAGTTAAAACACGTCTACTTTCCAACGACGTCTATCGTGTCCTTGCTGTATGTTTTAGAAAATGGAGCGTCAGCTGAGATTGCTATTGTCGGCAATGAGGGCATACTCGGCATCTCCTTATTTATGGGTGGAGAAACAACGCCAAGCCGCGCCATAGTTCAAAGTGAAGGCTTTGGCTATCGGCTTAAAGCGGAGCATTTGAAAGAAGAATTCAACCGTGCAGGGCCAGTGTTGCGCTTGTTGTTACGCTATACCCAAGCATTGATCACACAAATGACACAAACAGCGGTATGCAACCGACATCATTCTATTGAACAGCAATTATGCCGCTGGTTATTATTAAGTCTGGATCGCTTACCGTCAGATAATTTAAAAATGACGCAAGAACTGATCGCTAATATGCTGGGTGTGAGGCGCGAAGGCGTGACCGAGGCCGCAGGTAAACTACAAAAAATGGGATTAATCAAATACGCTCGTGGCAACATCGAAGTTATTGATCGCCCTCGATTAGAAAAAACTGTTTGCGAATGTTATGCCGTCGTTAAAGCAGAATTTGATCGCTTAATCACCGATATACCTAAAGGCGATCCAAAACATATATTAGGCGCCTCCGATAGAAGAACTAATCCCAAACGATCCGATAAAGTCGATACTAATAATCGGCAAAACGATAACTAAAACCGCCTGCAAATCTGCAGGCAGATCAATCTAGTCCAGCAACTACATGGTAATAATCACCTTCAACGCCTGAGTCTCTGCCGCATGCTGAAAAGTATCATAGGCTTTGATGATGTCGTTGAGTTTGAACTGATGGGTAATCAATAATTTGGGGTCGATCTTTTTTGACTGCACTACGTTCATCAACATTGGCGTGCTAACCGTATCAACCAGTCGCGTGGTGATGGTGATGTTCCGATCCCAGAGATTTTCCAGAAATAAATCCACCTTAGTGCCATGCACGCCCACATTGGCGATAGTGCCACCTGCTGCGATGATTTTTTCGCATAGTTCAAATGTGGCAGGAATACCGACAGCTTCGATTGCGGTATCCACCCCGCGCTGATCGGTTATCGCCATCAAGGATTCGACCGCTTTACCATTCTTGCTATTAATCGTATCGGTGGCGCCAAACCGTTTTGCCACTTCCAGACGATGATCATCCAGATCAATCATGATGATTTTTGCGGGTGAATAAAATTGCGCTGTCAGCAAAGCAGCTAGCCCGATGGGGCCAGAGCCGACAATCGCGACGGCTGATCCGGGAGCGACTTTGCCGTTAAGGACACCGCATTCAAACCCGGTTGGCAAAATATCGCTAAGCATCACTAAAGCTTCTTCATCTGCGCCAGCCGGTATTGGGTAGAGGCTGGTATCTGCATGCGGAATACGCACATATTCTGCCTGTGTTCCATCGATCTTATTCCCTAAAATCCAGCCGCCTGTTGTGCAATGCGAATACATACCACGACGGCAGTATTCACATTTACCACAAGACGAGATACACGAAATCAAGACATGATCACCAACCCGAAAAGCGGTGACACCTGCGCCGATACTATCGATTATGCCTACCCCCTCGTGCCCGAGAATGCGCCCTGGTGCACAGCTTGCTACATCGCCTTTGAGAATATGCAAATCAGTGCCGCAGATAGTCGTCTTTAGCATCCTGACGATGGCATCACCGGGCACTTGTATGACCGGTCTGGGCCGCTCTTCAAGCGCCTTCAGTCCTGAACCACGGTATACAAATGCTTTCATCATCGTCCCCTATTGTTCTTACAAATTGTTCTGCAATAGAGGCGACAATGCGCCGTTGGTATCGGTTGTGTCTGTTCGGTGTCTAACTTATGGAATCGCTTTATTTATATGTCTTTTTTATGTGTCTTTTTAAAAAACAGTTAGCTGTGAAGTAAAATAATTTCACACCATATTTTCCGGTCGTACCCACTCGTCAAATTGTTCTGGCGTCACATAAGCCAATGCCAATGCCGCCTCCCGCAAAGAGCTACCGTTGGCATGTGCGTACTTGGCGATTTCTGCTGAACGGTCGTAGCCTATGTGGGGATTTAGTGCGGTGACCAGCATCAAGGAGTTGCCTAGTAGTTCGGCGATGCGTGTGCGGTCTGGCTCCATGCCACGTGCACAATGCAGATCAAGACTCATCATGGCATCGGTCAGCAAGCGTACGCTTTGTAAAAAGTTGTGCGCGATCATGGGTTTAAATACATTCAACTCAAAATTACCCGATGCGCCACCGATGCTTAAGGCGACATCATTGCCCATCACCTGACAACAGACCATCGTCACGGCTTCGCATTGGGTTGGATTAACTTTGCCTGGCATGATAGAACTACCTGGCTCATTTTCCGGGATATGTAGTTCGCCCAAACCACAACGCGGGCCAGATGCTAACCAGCGGATGTCGTTGGCGATTTTCATCAAAGCAACCGCCAGAGTTTTGAGTGCGCCATGCGCGCTGACCAAAGCATCATGGGATGCGAGCGCGGCAAAGCGATTGCCGGCACAACGGAATCCCTGCCCTGTTTCGGCCCCCAATTCTGTCGCAACGCGATCGCCAAATTCTGGATGGGTATTCAAACCCGTGCCCACCGCGGTACCGCCAACCGCTAGATCAACCAGCGAACTTAAACTGTTGGTAATCACTTGATCGGCGTAATCTAACTGCGCCACCCAGCCCGACATTTCTTGTCCTAAAGTGAGTGGCGTTGCGTCTTGCAAATGGGTGCGACCGATTTTGACGATATCTACAAATGCCACTGCCTTGTTATGTAAAGTGGTACGCAAATTACCCAGCACAGGTAGTAAATCATGAACAATGCTCAGGCTCGCTGCCACATGCATGGCTGTCGGAAAAATATCATTCGATGATTGTCCCAGGTTGACATGGTCGTTAGGGTGAACCAGGCGCGCAGTACCACGGCTGCCGCCTAATATCTCAGAAGCACGGTTGGCCAGCACTTCATTCATATTCATATTGGTTTGGGTACCCGATCCGGTCTGCCATATCGATAAGGGAAAAGCATCAGGATGCATACCTGCCAGCACCTCGTCCGCAGCCCGGATAATCGCCGACGCCAAGCTGGCATCTAGCAAACCCAGATCATCATTGACCACCGCGCAGCTACGCTTAACACGCGCCAAAGCCATTAGTAAGGCAGTCGGCATACGCTCAGTAGAAATCGCAAAGTGATGCAGCGAGCGCTGTGTCTGTGCGCCCCACAACGCATCTGCAGGAACCTCAATATCGCCGTATGAATCGTGTTCTATTCTTATTTCTTCGTTCATGGTCTTGTCCTTTTTTATCTGTTCTTGATCTGCTTGCCTCTGGCATCCAGCATCTAGTATAGGCAATTAATCAATATTTTTATCAGCATTCAATCAGCTGTCATGTGGATAGTTTTAAAGATGCTAGTTTTATGACGTCGGCTTGAGCATATCCGCTCTTACACTCGTAACACTCTTTTACGACTTTTTATTGGCATTTTTTTGCGTCAACTTCCATGATGCAACTATGTAGCAATGATCAGGTAATGCATCAGCCAATACATCAGCTAACACCGGTCTGAAAAAAAGCAAATTGCCTTAGCTAATCAAGTAACTATAATAATTATTCGTCCTCACCCTTTTATCTGGAGTCTTCTATGTACTTTGCGAGCTGGTCAACTAAATTAGTACGACAGTTGCTAACGACCAGTTTAAGCCTGGCCTTCAGTATTCCTGCCGCTGTTGCTACAGCTAGCTCAGTGACAACCGATATGCAGTCCACCAAGAGCGACGTCGGCGTCATCCCCAATACCGAGGACGCCGCACTGCATGTGCTTAACCGTCTAGGCTACGGACCCAAACCAGGCGACATCAATAAAGTCCTGCAAACGGGGGTAAAAAATTACATTCAAACCCAGCTTCATCCAGAAACGATTCCCCTGCCTGACACATTGGTCAGACGACTAGACTCCTTAAGCACCGAAGAAAGCACTACCGGTCAAATGCTGGGCGACTATTTGATGGCACGTAAAGAAGTGAAGGAAGCTAAGAGTGACAAAGACGGTAAGGAGAATGCGGACAATAAAGACGACAAGCAAAAAGGCCGTGAGATCTTGGTCCGGATGGCAGAAAATACTGCAGAATCCCGATTGGCACGCGCTATAGAAAGCCCGCGGCAATTAGAAGAAGTGATGGTCGATTTCTGGTTTAATCACTTCAATATTTTCGCTGGCAAGGGTTTAGATCGCGCACTCATCCTCAGCTATGAGCGCGATGCAATTCGCCCCAACGTATTTGGTAATTTCCGCACTTTATTAGGTGCAACTGCTAAGCATCCGGCGATGTTATTTTATTTAGACAACTGGATGTCAACCTCGGCTGACTACCAGCCTCGCCGTGGCCGAGGTGGCAAATTCGGCCAGCTTAGTCCGACTAAAAATAAACCCACAGGTTTGAATGAAAACTATGCCCGCGAGTTAATGGAGCTTCATACTTTGGGCGTGGACGGTGGGTATAGCCAAAAAGATGTAACGGAGTTGGCGCGCATGCTCACTGGATGGACTTTTAACCAACGTGATTTAGTCCGCAACGGCGTCCAGTTCACCTTTAATGCCGATGCACATGACAACGGCCACAAAGTATGGATGGGGAAAGACATCAATCCGCGTGGTCAGCAAGAAGGCGAATTTGCACTCGACATTCTGGCAATGCACCCGAACACCGCGCATCACATCGCGTTTGAACTGGCACAATATTTTGTCAGCGACAATCCGCCAGAGGCCTTAGTCAACAGAATGGCACAACGCTATTTAGATACCAGAGGAGAAATTCGCCCGGTGCTGGAAGTGTTATTTTATAGCCCAGAATTTTTCGATAAAACTGCCATCGGCAATAAGTTTAAAACACCGTACCAGTTTGTCTTATCCTCCGCCCGTGCCAGCGCATTGCCGATCAATAATATCCGTCCTTTGTTAGGTGTTTTATCGCAATTGGGGATGCCTTTATATGGCAGCGTCACACCCGATGGCTATAAAAATACCGAGGCAGCCTGGCTCAATCCCGATGCCATCACCCGCAGAATTAATTTTGCGACAGCCTTAGCATCCGGGCGTTTGCCGCTGGATAAAAAGCTGGATGAGACTAGCCAGACGATGGGCAAAAAGCAATTAGAGAAACAAGCCGACGGCAATCAGAAAAATCGCCCCGACCTGCCAGCCTTGGACGCAAACGCTTTATTGGCGACCTTAGGCAGTTCAATCTCGGCACCGACGCGTGAGCTAATTAATGGCAATAAAGAGCAATTACGCGGTGCGTTGGTGTTGGGTAGTCCTGATTTTATGCATCATTAATTTAGATCATCTGTTTGGATAAGCTAATTGAAAATACTAGATTTTTGCCTGCGCTGGCATGACAACCGATAATTTTTGTAGTGATTGTCTGGATGATTAAACATACTCCCAGCATGTATATTTTAATCGTCCATGCAATCTATAGACAATACGGCAATTTATGTAAAAATAATGGGGAGTATATGCTTATATAGACGTGTATTCATCTATCAACATATCTCCCTACCCATTTAATCCGTACTGAATCTGTACCGAAGCACCACTGACCCGTTTGCGAAAAACCTGAAGGAAATTCCATGTTACGTCGACACGTTTTAAAAACACTGGCGCTATCGTCAGGCATTATGTTGCCGCTGTCACGTAGCGCTTTTGCGCTGCAATCGTCGGACGGTGATGTCGCCCAGAAAAAGCTGATTGTGATTATGTTGCGCGGTGCAGTGGATGGTTTAAACGTGGTGGCGCCAGTGGGCGACGCCAACTACCGCCGCTTACGCCCAAGTATAGGATTGGCTAAACCGGGAACAGAATTTGGCGCGATCAATCTGGACGGTTATTTTGGACTGAATCCCGCCTTGGCAGATTTGACGGATTTATGGAATGAGAAAAAACTCGCCTTCGTCCATTCCAGCGGATCACCGGACACGACGCGTTCGCACTTTGATGCGCAAGACTATTTAGAGACGGGCACACCTGGCAGAAAAAGCACGCAAGATGGCTGGATGAATCGCCTCTTGTCTACTTTGCCTGGTGACAAATACCCTACCCGCTCGCTCGCCATTGGTCCGGTAATGCCGCGGATTTTAAGCGGCAATGCCGTAGTCACCAATATCGCCAACGGTGCCGCAGGCAGCAAAGCGACCTTGCTGGATAATCCGGCTATTGGCAACGCGTTTGACAAAATGTACCAAGGCAAAGCGGCCTATTCGCAGCAATATCAGGACGCCAAATCTGCGCATAAAGACATCATGACGGCATCGATGGAAAAAATGGATCACATGGATAAAGTAGAAATGGCAGCCAGCAATGGCGCCCCGCTACCGAATGGATTCCCCCGTGACGCCTCGCGCCTCGCTACATTAATGAAGAATGATCCAAAAATTCAGATGGCATTTTTTGCCTTAGGTGGCTGGGATACGCACGTCAATCAGGGGTCCGATAAAGGCAAACTGGCAAACTTGCTAAGTCCTTTAGGAAAAGGATTAGCCACACTATCCAAACAACTTGGACCTTTATTTGACGACACTACGATCGTCGTGATGTCAGAATTTGGCCGCACCGCGCATGAAAATGGCACCGGCGGTACAGATCACGGGCATGGCAATGTGATGTGGGTATTAGGCGGCAAAGTCGCTGGAGGCAAAGTCCACGGACGCTGGAGCGGCTTGGATGAAAACAGTTTGTACGAAGGCCGCGATCTGGCAATTACAACGGACTTTCGTAGCGTCTTGTCGCAAGTTGCAGAACGCCATCTGCAACTCAGCGACAAACAACTCGCTACGGTCTTCCCCTTAATGCCACGTGCCGATGCGGGTTTGGCCTTGTTTACCTCCTAAGTTGTAGCCTAAGTTGTAGTCTAAGTTAAAGCGTAAATTAAAACGTAAACCAAGCTGGCACACTTATTTTTTGTTGACGACCAATACCGTAAACGTATTATTCATCACCGTTGGCAGATAAATCGTATTGGACGAATGGTCCATCGCCATGGTTCTGGCACCTTTATTGGTCGGTACGTTGGCTACTACGGAATAGTGATTTGCGTCATCCTGATGGATTACCGTTAGTGTTCCGGTTCCGCCGCCATTGGATGTAAATATGGTCGCTGTTTCTGCATCAAAGATCGCGGCGTCCGGGTGTTCTCCAATCGCTACATCGGCTACGCGCTTACCTGTCTTGGCATCGGTCACTGCCATGATTTTATTTTGGCAGGTCGAGAATAAACGTGCATTCGCGGCATCTATCGCCATGCCAGTCGGCTCTTCACAACCGCTTAATGGCCATTTAGAGACTAGCGTATTAGACGCCACATCGATCACATTAATGCCCGCGTTATCTTCAATATTAAGATAAATTTTTCCTGCGCCATCACTCACTGCAAACTCTGGCTTGCCCGTGACTTTGATGCTGGCAATCTCTGTCAGCTTGATTGCATCAATCACGCTAACGTCTTTACTCTTTCCATTAAAGGTAAATAATTTATGTGACGCAGATTCGTAAAAAATGGCGTCTGGATTGATGCCCGATAACTTAATTTCTGCTTTTGTCTGCATGGTGTCCAGATCAAACACGGTAACGCTATTGCTTGCACCATTACTCGTAAACCCCAACTTTAGGTCTTGCGCAAATGCGATGCCGTGGACACCTTTGGTATTGGCAATATTAGCGACTTGCTGACCAGAGGGCAGATCAAGCACCTGCACATGATCACCACGACTAAGGTACAGCCGATGTCGCACGCTATCGATATCGACATAGTCCCATTTAGTCGGAGCACCGAAAGAAAACTGCTGTTGCAGAGCGTAGCCAGACAAGCCAGCTGGCGCGGCTAATGCAGAATTAACTGTAAGTGCGGTAGCAGAACTGAACAGAGTTGCAGCGACTAAGGCAGTTTTAGTGGTCATGATTTTAAGAGGTGAGTTTGAGGGCGGGAACGCAGAAACTTATAAACAAATCGCAACCAAAGATAACAGGTTTTTAATGTTTACATCACTAACGCAAATTGCCCGAGCAAGCTTTAGCGACGATGACAGCATTTAGTAACTAATTTACCAAGAACCGGCGTTGGAACACAAATGGGGCTTTTTTGTGTAAGCCCTTCTGGCATATCGCTGACATCAAAGAAACAATTGCTTACTTCAGAAACAATTTGAATGTAATACAGTTTGGGCTCAATAACTTTGAGTAATCAGAGGTTCTTGCAAAACGAAACACCGGAGAGTAATTTTATTGCGAGAAGCGCAAAATAGATGAGAAAGGAGCGGCCATTTCTGGCAAGATGAAAGTGACTAAACAACCATCTGCGCTCCGCTATGAATCCTACACAACGCCTGCTGATAATGCAACGCTGGAATTTACTGCAACACGATTTGCTACCGGAGATAAAACAGCAATGCGGGTCACTGACGCCGAAGCTGGAAAAATTGATTCATGTACTAGACTGGGTGCGCATCGAAGAATTTGTGTCGGACCAATGGCAAGGGATAGGACGCAAACCGCATGACCGTGGTGCATTGGCCAGCGCCTTCATCGCCAAAGCTGTGTTGGGGCTCAATACAACAGCGGCCTTAATAGAACGATTGACGATGGATCGCAGTTTAAAACGGCTGTGCGGCTTTGAGATGTGGAAAGAAGTTCCGAATGAAGCCACTTTTTCGCGCGCCTTTGGCGAATTTGCCCAAGCCAAATTAGCGGAGAAAGTGCACGAAGCGCTGATCAAGAGTTATTTAGGCGACAGCCTCATTGGACACATCAGCCGTGACGGCACGGCGATTGCGGCGCGCGAGAAGCCGAAGAAACACATGAAAGTTGTTTCCGTAGAAAAGGCCCAAAAGCAGCGCCGTGGACGGCCAAAGAAAGGCGAGATAAGGCCGCCAAAGGAAGAGAAAGTGACCAAGATAGGCTGGCAGTTGACGCAAACTTTACCGAGCATCGTCAATGCTTTACCCAAAGAGTGTGACCGCGGCACTAAATGCAATGCGCAAGGTTATAAAGTGAGTTGGAACGGCTACAAGCTGCATATCGACACCGCTGACTGCGGCGTTGCCATCAGTGCGCTATTGACCAGCGCCTCGGTGCACGATAGTCAAACGGCGGTGCCGTTAGCAACGATGACGGCCGCACGAGTAACGAATTTGTACGATTTGATGGATGCAGCGTATTGCAGTGAAGAGTTAAGGGCACACAGCAAAAGTCTTGGCCACGTGCCATTAATTGATCACAACGCACGCGGCGGGGAGAAGAAACCGTTCGCCCCGCATGAACAACAGCGTTATAAAGAACGCACGCAAGCTGAACGTACCAATGGCAGGCTGAAAGACGAATTTGGTGGCACGACAGTACGGGTGCGTGGTAGCGAAAAAGTGATGTCGCATTTGATGTTTGGTTTATTGGTATTGACCGCAGATCAGTTGATGCGTTTATTTACGTAACAGCTTTGCTTTTAAAGAGTCGAAAAAAACAACGTTTCCCAACGTTCATAGGGGCAGTGATGGTCACATAGGGATTGACACGCCATAAAACGATAATCCGGCACAAATTCATGTCACATGTACCGCTTCAAACAAGAAAACCAATCGCAACAGTGGCCACACCCATGCTCGACTTTACTGGTTTGGGTATTTTGCAAGAAGCTCATCAGTGAGGCAAAATTCACTTATGTTCAAATCAAGATGATTGCACGATGATTGAAATAGCCGAGTTGATAATTGAATTAAGAAATAAGGAGCAAGGACAAAAAATGAATAACAAACTGAATAAAATTTTATTCGCGCTGGCCGTAGTTTCATTGGCTGGTTGTGCCACCACCGTCAGAGAACGTGTTGTCGTCAGAGAACAACCACCACAAGTCATCGTCAGGCAAATGCCAGCGCCGATTACCGAAGTGATCGATGTGCAGCCAGGTCCTGGTTATGCATGGGTACAAGGACATTGGGCCTGGCATGGCAATGCATGGGTATGGCAACGTGGCCATTGGTACCAAGGTGCGGTTCGTCCTATGCCAGCTTTGATCGTAGAACAAATGTATGCAGCACCTAGCCCTCGTCATTATTGGGTACCAGGTCATTGGCACTGGCGCGGTAATGACTGGGCTTGGGAAAAAGGTCGTTGGGTAGAGTGATTTGATGAAGGGTTGAGCTGGCGTCGGCTCAACCTCAATTCAAACTCAAGTGACATTTAGGTACCATAGCGAATTAATATAGATAATCTGTTTTTCGCTATGGCATCTCAGGGGCTTAATAAAACCAGTTAGCGAGTTCGCAAGTTAATGTTGGTCACATGCTTGTAATGAATACCCCGTAGAGTTCGCCATTCTTAATTATTGATGTTGAGGATGTGATGACTTTTAAATTTGCAACGAATTTAACTCTGAATGTAGCGCCAAAGTTAACTCGCTTAACTCCCATCGCTGCAGCGATTGCCACACTGACCATCGGTCTGGCGGGTTGCGGTAGCACTACCCCATCCTTACCAAGCGTTGCAGAAGGTACGACCTTGCAAATTGGCTTGCTGGAAACGACCGATATTCATTCTAACGTTCTCAGCTATAACTATTATTCCTTAGCCGCCGATACCAGTCTTGGCTTAGAGCGTACATCCACTTTGATTCAATCTGCCCGTGCAGAAAATCCAAACAATGTTTTGCTAGATGACGGTGATGTTATTCAGGGCACCTTGCTAGGCGACTATCAGGCGGTAGCCGCACCGATCACTTGCAGCTCTACGCTGGCCGTGCATAAAGTCATGAATGGCTTACAGTTTGACGGTGGCGGCATGGGCAATCATGAATTTAATTATGGCCTTGGTTTCTTAAGTCAAATCACGAATACTGATTTTGGTGTTACCGGCGTGTCCAAACCTGCTGGCACTTGCGGCGCACCTAACTTCCCGGTGGTTCTGACCAACGTAAATAGCGTCTCCAGCCAAAAACCGATTTTTCAACCGTACGCAGTATTGCCTAAGCAATTCACCGCGACAGCGCCGGATGGCAGTAAAGTCAGCGTCAAACTTAACATTGGCATCATGAGTTTTGTCCCGCCACAAATTATGGATTGGGATCAAAAAAATCTGGCTGGAAAAGTCTATGTCAATGGCGTACAAGAATCCGCCAAACAATACGTGCCTGAATTGCGTAGCAAAGGTGCTGATTTAGTCGTCGCACTCTCGCATGGTGGCTTAGACGCTACTGCTTATAGCCCTAAAATGGAAAACGGTAGCCTCTACTTAGCCAACACCGGGATTGATGCATTGATGATCGGTCATGCTCACTTAATCTTCCCAAAAGGGAAAGAAATTGGAGCCGCAGCGCTTGACCCTTCTTTCACTGCATTCCCTGCCAGCGCCAATGTGGATGCCGTCAATGGTTTCGTCAATGGTGTACCAACGGTGATGGCGCAAAGCTGGGGCCGTCGTCTAGGCATCATCAAAATGACCTTAATCTTCCAAGGTGGCAAATGGGTAGTCCAACCTGCTAAAACGACGGTTGAATCACGTGGCTTTAAATACCTCGACGGTAACAATATCGTCGACGCTGACGCTAAGATTGCGCCATTGGTCGCCACTGAACATGCAGCCACTATTGCCTATGCCAAACAACCGCTTGGTGTAAGTACTGATTTTGAAATGTCGTCTTATTTCTCTCTGGTCGGTGACGTCAGTGCCATCCAATTGGTCAATCAGGCGCAGCTTGATTATGTAAAAAACTTTATCGCTAGCAGCACCGATGCAACCTTGGCTAGTTACAAAAATATCCCGGTGATTTCTTGCAGTGCACCGTTTAAAGCAGGACGCAACGGACCAACTGACTTTACTGATGTAGCGCCGGGTGCAGCGCCTGCTTCAACATTTGCTTTGCAAGTGCGTAATCCTGGTGATCTGTATTTGTATAGCAATAATAATTTGCAGGCAGTCAAAATCAAGGGCGCTGATCTTAAAAATTGGCTAGAAACATCAGCCAAACAATTTGCGCAAATTGACATCACAAAAGCCGCAGAACAAGATCTGGTGCCGTCTTACTCTACGATTTATAACTACGATGTATTCTATGCCGAGAACAATGCACTGCAATACCAAATTGACGTGACTAAGCCAGCAGGAAGCCGCATTGCCAAGTTAACTTATCTGGGTAAAACAGTCGCAGATACCGATGATTTTATCGTTGCAACCAACGATTATCGTGCTGGTGGTGGTGGTAATTTCCCTGGTATTGACGGCAGCAAAACTATAATCAAATCACCAGATGCCAATCAAACTGTGGTCAGTAATTATTTACAAAAACTGGGCACACAAACGGGCAAAGTGAGTTTAGCCAGCAACGGTAGCGCGAAAAGCTGGAGCTTCGTCAAAACCGCTACTGCGGGTCCAGTGATCCTACGCTCCTCACCTGGACATTTGGCACTAGCAAAAAATGCCGGTCTCAATCTGGTGACGCTTGAAGGTGGATTGGATGCCAGTGGCTTTAGTAAATATACGATTGATCTGAGTAAGTAAGTTTAAACATATGAGTTTAAATCCCGTTTAAAGACTTTTAAACACAGACGCGTCAAGACAGGGGGAAATCAAGAAAAGCTCATTTTAGTTTAATAGCTTTCTTTTGATTTTCTTTGCGTCTTTGTAGCGGAGTCTTTTACGATTTACGTCTTTTGATTCAAACTCGCTTCACCCTTATTTCTACGTCTTTATGCCCTCACCTATTCACCACTTCCGGCTCGCATCGTCGCTTTTAGTTTTAGCTACGGGCTTTAGCTTATCTGCCTGCCAGATCGAATCGAATAACCCCTTCAATAATCAAGTCAGTACGCAACTAGACAAGCAAGTCAATTCGGCAGAGATAGAATCGACCGGTATGCTGGCCATGCATGGCAGACAAGCCAAAGCAGAAACGCAGTTACGACTATGGGCAGAAGCAGGTATGCCTGTCGCCCAACGAGAATTAGCTTTGCTGTATATGACACGCCCCGCACAACGTTCAGCAGCAATGGCATTATTTGAGCAAGCGGCAAATGGTGGTGATGCCGAGGCGGCGTTTCAGTTAGGTGAGTTATATCGCCTGCCGCATGTAGATCATCCCAGCGATTTTTCTAAGGCATGGTCCTGGTACCAAAAAGCAGCAGAAGGCAACAGCCCCAACGCCGCACTTATGCTGGCACGTATGGCAAAAAATGGAGAAGGCGTTATACGTGATGACGTCTTAGCCGTAAAGTGGCTGACGATTGCGAGCGATCTTGGGAGCCCGCAAGCGATGTTTTTATTATCGAATGCCTACCTCGCAGGTCAAGGCGTCAAAGCCAATCCAAGCAAAGCCCGCGAGCTACTAGAAATGTCGGCAAAACTGGATTACCCGGTTGCGATTCACGCCTTGGCGATGGCCTTGCAAGGCGGCGACATGCAAATCCCCAAGGATGATATTCGTGCTGGTCACTTACTCAAAGAAGCGACTGAAGAACGACATAACAACTGGAATAATCTTTAAAGAATCACTCCCTCCTATTAACATCAATCCCCCATCGCTCTCCATTTAAAAGCTTGTTTGGTAGGCATGCCAAAGTCAGTCGTAAAAATATAAGGCAGCACATAAAGCTATGCCAACGATATAGAGCAACCAGGTGTCTGATACCGCATAGGGATACAGCATTAAACCAACGGCGATCCATTTAGTTTTTGTGCGAGAAGTTTTTTTGCCGTAGCGGTATGCGGCAATCCCGATGATACTGAACAGTATCATGCCGATGAGATAAGCCGGTGTGGGAAGAGTTAAGCCCAAACTGCTCAGGGTGTTTAGATCATCCATTTTGTATAAAAATCTGCTGCGCAAATTTGTTGTTCAATATCGAAAAGAGCTTAGCCTAGATTACCGTTCCCGATCAGGCGATTCTGTAACAGATTGTCTTTTTCAATAGTAGTGTCCAGCACCGCATGCGATGTGACACCACCCAGCTCGCAATAATTAAATGCATACCGGCTTAGCGCCCCACTTTGTTCCGCCGCATATAAAACAAGTTCATCCTCACGTCATAATTTGGGCGCATCATTTCCGCAGTGCAACAAATAACTTATTACAAGTTATTTGCCGTGATTTGTTTGCAGTCTTCTATTTGCAATCCTGTTTTTAAGTGTGGAGTCTTTATATGGATTTTTTTCTAAAACCGTCAATTGCACTAATGCAGCGATTACGTCTATTCCCTAAGTTTGTCTTGGTGGCCGTGTTATTTGCTGTTCCGGTTATCCTCGTCACTGGATTGCTGATCAATGAACTAGATAAATCAATTTCGTTCACCGAGCAAGAGCGTCTGGGCTTACAGCAGATACGAAAAATTCATGAACTAAGCAAACTAGCCCAACAACATCGTGCGCTGCGCCGTCTGGCACTCGCAGGCAATGCGGCAGCTAGTGATAATGCCTCTAAAATCCAAAATGCGTTGAGCGCAAAGTTAAAGACTAATTTAGACCCAATAAGCACATCGCAACTAACAACTGGACAACTGAAAACCCCAGCGTCTGAGTCAGAAAATGCTGTTAGCAAAATTAAACAATCATGGCTTGATATAGTGCGCAAGCTGACGTCCTCGAAGGCTAGCGAGAGTTATGCTGACCATACCGTATTGATTGATCAGTTAAATAAGTTATCGACCACGATTGCCAATCACTCCAAACTGAGCCTGGATCCAGAGGTAGATACTTATTATTTAATTGGATTATTTGCCAAAACCTTCCCTGAGTTAGCTGAAGGAATTTTTGACATTGCTAGCAGAGGTGCGCCATATATTGATACTGGTTTATTAGAAGCGAATGAGGATGTTTTACTCAATGCCGACGTGATGCTTGCTAAGCGTGATATCGCTCGCATCCCTGCGCAATTTGAGGCTATGTTCCAGGAAAATCCTACTTTTAAAACACAGTTAAAAAATCCACAAGAGCTACTGGCAAATAATCTTGCGTTTTTGGAGCGTGCAAAAAATGAAATTTTAAATACGCTGAATCAAACTTCTGGTACCGAGTTTTTAGCTGCGGGAAGCAAAAGTGCAGAAGGCTTGTATGACTATGCTGACGCGGCGGCAGATTTGTTAGATGTGACGCTGACGGCACGTATTGACCGAGCCATTTTTCATCGCAATATATTGTTGGGGCTAAGCCTCATAGGATTATTAGTATCTGCCTATTTATTGGCGGGATTCTATGCCTCGTTCTCGCAAGAAGTCAGAAAACTCAGCGCCTCAGTCGCCAGTGTTGCGGGTGGTGACTTGACCACGTCGATTGATTCCCAAGGCACCGACGAAGTCGCGCAATTACTGCACGCATTTGATCTGATGCGCATCAATTTAGCGACACTAGTTAATAATATCCGGCATGGCACTGAAGCAATCGCCAGTGCCTCCAGCGAGATTGCACATGGCAATGCCGATCTCTCTACGCGTACCGAGCAGCAAGCCGGATCATTGGAAGAAACTTCAGCCTCCATGGAAGAATTAACCAATGCCGTTAAACAAAACGCCGCAAGCGCAGAACATGCAAATCAAAACGCAGTCACGGCAAGCGCCGTCGCTAAAGATGGCGGAATAGCGGTCGCCGAAGTTATCAATACGATGGCAGCAATTCAGCAATCATCCAAACGTATTAATGACATCATCGGGGTAATTGACGGTATCGCTTTTCAAACTAATATTTTGGCGCTAAATGCCGCAGTCGAAGCAGCACGTGCCGGAGAACAAGGACGGGGATTTGCGGTAGTCGCCAGCGAGGTGCGCAACCTGGCACAACGCTCTGCCAGTGCGGCTAAAGAAATAAAGGTGTTGATCACGACATCGGTAGAACAAGTCGGGGTCGGTAGTCGGCAAGTGACAGCGGCAGAACATACGATGGCGCATATCGTCACGGCTATTCACAGCATGGCCGATAACATGAGCGAGATCACTACCGCCAGTGTGGAGCAGCGTTCAGGCATTGAACAAGTCAATCAGGCGCTAGGGCAAATGGATGATATTACCCAGCAAAATGCGGCCTTAGTCGAGCAAGCCGCCGCGGCGGCACAAAGCATGCACGATCAAGCTTTGCATCTAGCCAAAGCCGTCTCTGCATTTAAAACCGCAGGTATGATGGAGAAAGAATCTCATGATGCTTTTGCAAAAACTGACCAACACCCATACACGACCAATAGCTCGGTGAGATTACGTCAAAAAAATAGTTCTGCACCAAGCTCAATGTCAATTAGGGTAAGTGCAAGAGATCAAAAAACAGCCTAGACAAAAAATATTATGAAATACAAAGAATCACTTAGTTGAATTTTGTTGAGATTTTGCCAGAAGCTAGCAAGAAAAATTGGCTTAGAAAGATACTGAATCTCTGTCTTTGCAATAGCAAAGGCTCATATAAATTTTATGCCAATGAGAATTACTCATAGTGAGTATATTTTAACCGTCCAGGTAATCACTTGAGAGTAAAGCATTTTTAATAAAAAATAGGGGGAGTATATTAAAATCCGAGAGCATTGTCTGACGAATGTCTGGATTAACTACTCAAACTCAACACTCAGGATCGCAAACGCCGTTGCGCCGGCTGTGACAATACGCGCTGGGTTACGCTACCTGGCACGCCCTCTGATTTCATGTATTCAATCGCACACAAAGTACCTAGAGAACTTTGTAACGAGATACCGCTATCTACCGTTTTTTCGGTAATAAAATCGCGCCGCTGAGCGTGCCCAATACTACTTAATTCGCTCGAATCGGTATTAACTTGCTTGAGGTTGTGCTGTAAGCCTGGCATGAAAGTCTCCTTGATAAACAAAGATACAAGTGATTCAACTGAGGAAGATATTAGGAAGAAAGATGAAAATGAAACGAGTAGCACAAAATTACTGGGACAATTTTGAGACAATTCAGCGACAAAAAAACGATAATTAACACAGCGCAATATATTCGTTTAAGATCAAATTGTGTATGAATTTTGAACGAATTGCGAACAATTTGTGCAGGTATAGTAGCCACAATTATGGGCAAAAGCGAGAGCTAAGAATTCATTGAATCTGCAGAATTAATAGCTAGTCTGATGTTGTAAATATTAAATCAACACATGTCTTTTTAGTAAAAAAATGCCTGTCAAATGATTACTTGAATTAATCCCTGAACGATCAATAAAAAATCTTGACCGTGTAGTGATTAGCGCTAGTGTAGCTACCACGTTATTACAGAAAATGCCCGGGGCCTGCCATGAAAGCCAGTTTGAAAAGCCTCACTTCTTCAATTATTGGTCAATTCACTTTGGCGACAATTATGTCGTCCTGTCTTTTAGTCGGTGGTGTTTTATACGATAGTAGTCATACTTTGAAAGTCGCTGTACTTGAAAACGTCAAATCCAGTATTGATCAGACATCTCAAATTCTTAACCTCACCGTATCGACCTACGCAAGTGCAAATGATTTAGAAACAGTACGCATTTTTTTCCATGAAATGCTGGATCAAAACTCACAAAATGGATTGACCTATCTGATTGTTGGCAATGCAGAAGGCCGGGTTTTACTCACTACCCTGGAGTCTGTCGACACCATCCCCACACCTGACACGACAAATAACTTAGATGTCGCTGCACTACGCGGATTTATTCATATACGAAGCCCATTGCTATTACCTGGTAGAGAAGTTGGCTTTTTACAATATGGTTTGTCCACCAAAAATCTGGTTGATGCAGCGACCAAAGAAAAGACCAATTCGCTCATCCGGACGGGTCTGGTCATGCTAAGCACAATGATTGTTATTTTGTTGCTAGGGCGACGTATCGCCAAACGCTTAAATGATTTGATACGAGCCAGTAAGGAAATCGTATCTGGGCGTTATGAACGCAATGTCAAAGTGTCCGGCACCGATGAGCTGGCGATTATGGCAAGCAACTTCAATCTTATGGCTGAGGCAGTGCAAACAAAAATTCGGGAGATCACAGAATTAAATCGGACATTAGAAACCCGCGTATCACAACGGACTAAAGAATTGGAGGAAGCCAATCGCCTGCTGGGGAAGAATTTTGATCAACTGAAAGAGACTCAGACTCAGTTGATCAAATCAGAGAAATTAGCCAGCCTCGGCGCTCTGGTGGCGGGTGTATCACACGAGCTGAATACTCCGATTGGTAACGCTTTAACCGTCTCAACAACCTTGTCACATAAAACGGGCGAGGTAAAACAAGTCTATCAACATGGACAAATAAAAAAATCAACCTTGGACGAATTTTTAATAGCTGCCGAAGAGGCTGGGGACTTATTAAGCAAAAATTTACTCCGCGCATCGGAATTAATCATCAGTTTTAAAACAGTAGCCGTCGATCAGACGAGCGAACAGCGCAGGCGATTTAATTTGCTGCAAACGATGAGCGAACTCGCCGTTACCCTAAGACCAACACTAAAAAAAACGAAGCTAATTTATGAGATTCAGATTAGTGAGGATATTTTATTGGACAGCTATCCTGGCCCTTTAATTCAGGTGATTACCAACCTGTTTAATAATGCGATTGTCCATGCGTTTGAAGGAAGAGACATTGGCGTGATGAGCTTAAGCGGCGGACAAGATCCGACCGATCCCTCATTTGTAGTGTTGACTTTTAAAGACGATGGAATCGGTATCCAACAAAATAATCTGGAGAAAATTTTTGACCCGTTCTATACCACCAAATTAGGTCAGGGAGGATCGGGGCTTGGTTTAAATATTTGCTACAACATTGTTGAGGGTTTGTTGGGCGGACATATTTCTGTAAGCTCAGAATTGGGTGTTGGAACGCAGTTCAAGATTCGAATACCAAGCAGTGCACCGCATAAAACAATCATTGCTGAACTGAGCTAATCGGAGCTTACACAAATCTTTTTTATCTTTATCCATATCCTATATTCACACCAGACGATCTGACATAAAAATAAAGCGACCTGATCAGTCGCTGTATTTTTTCACTCACAAAATCAGGCTGAGAGCTGCTTTGTTTTATAAGCCAAGCTTAAAAAGTACCCTGCAATGACACTGACAGCAATTTAGAATCGCCAAAGAACGGATAAGCATAATTCGACTTATCTTTACTAATGTCGTATTGCACTTTAAGCGCCATATTTTTGCGAAAATCCCAGCGCAGTGAAACGTTTTGAGTATCCCGTCCTTCAATTGGTTCTGTGATCGTGCGATACCGTGACACGGTGTACATCGGTAGCCATGCGCCGTATTGATACCCTACTCCCACCAAGGCATATTTATAGACGTTATTCAGCCCCTTAGAAGCATCAATCTGTTCATAACGATCAACCTCCGCTTTGACCAGCCAATTTTTATAATCCATATTGGCAGAGACGCCCATAATGCGCGTGGCCTGACTATCAATAAAAGTATTTCTGGTGCCATCAGGATTGTCTTGCCATAGCGAATCCTTGTACCACATCATCATCCCGCGTACATCAAAGATGCCGTTATTTGCCGTTACCGATGCACCATAAATATTTTTCCAGGACTCATGCGTTGGCGTTGTGTAATAGATCTTAGTATCGTAGGCATCATTTTTTTGAGTGTAACTACCGGTCCACGCAAGTACCGTGGCAGCCCAATCCGACGCGCCTAGTTGGGTACGATAACTGACATTGCCACCGTTGTAGGAATAGATGGGCCAGCCATAGACATCTGGTGCTGGTCTTACCCAAGGATAGGCGTAACCGATGTACAGAAAATCGCTGTAGTAATACAGAGGAATACGGAATTTACCCGCCTGAAATGTCCAGCTAGAATCGGCCGATGGTTGCCAGGTCAAATATGCCCAATCAATCGTCGGACGTGATCCGTCGTTGGGATTAAGCGCACGACTGACTAATTGTGTCGTAGCAGAAAGGGTTTGTGAAAAATCCTTTTTGATTTGAAAACCAATCAATGACTCTTGATCGAACTGAAAACCTTTATCTTTTTCATACACCGCACCGTATTCCCAACCTTGGATAGTGCAAGGACATTTCCATTGCTGATACGTCCATGGCGCACTGCTGCCTAAAGCAGATCCACTCAACACTTTAGCGCCGGTCAGGCTATAGAAACCTGTTAATCTGAGTGAGCCGTCTTCAGTCAAATCAATCGCTGAAGCACTGCCAGCAAACAGCAACGGAACGAGTGGTGCAAGTGTTGCAAGGAATATTTTTTTCATCAAGCAATCTCCTTAAAACGAAGAAAAGAGGACGGCATTAGGGAACTATGGCGATGACCTTTACGGTGTCATCAACCGCCGATTTTTCTATATAGCCGATTACATTGACATTTTCACTTACTGCTTTTTTTACTTGATCGCTGGACTTATATTCTTTGGGCGGCTTACCTTTGCCAGTAAACACAATTCGTGACCAAATTGCCTGAACTTGTGCAGGTTCTTTTTCCAGCACTTTTTTATAAAACTCAGCACGAATAGGAGAATTTTCAGCTTGGTCTACCGGAGTAAATAAGACTGAACCTCCAAGGAAAAACTGGGCGGCTTGTGCCGGGAACATTTTGGTCGCCGGGTTTTGAGGATTGACCACAATGACGAGTTCTGCGAAGGCAGGTGAGGCGATTCCCAACAACAGTAAGACTTGGGTAGCCAGGAAAAATCGCAGGAAAATTTTTCGTTTCATCTGAATTCCTATAATCCAAATAGACGCCGTCATATAACGGACGTCCTTCGTTAAGAACTATTGAGGTAAAGCCACCAGGTTCTGTTAAAAAACCTTATGCAACCAAAAATCAGAAAACGGTTTTACTGTTGCAGTATTTATTGTTATGTTTATTGAGCTTCTTGCAAAATACCCAAACCAGTAAAGTCGAGCATGGGTGTGGCCACTGTTGCGATTGGTTTTCTTGTTTGAAGCGGCACATGTGACATGAATTTGTGCCGGATTATCGTTTTATGGCGTGTCAATCCCTATGTGACCATCACTGCCCCTATGAACGTTGGGAAACGTTGTTTTTTTCGACTCTTTAAAAGCAAAGCTGTTACGTAAATAAACGCATCAACTGATCTGCGGTCAATACCAATAAACCAAACATCAAATGCGACATCACTTTTTCGCTACCACGCACCCGTACTGTCGTGCCACCAAATTCGTCTTTCAGCCTGCCATTGGTACGTTCAGCTTGCGTGCGTTCTTTATAACGCTGTTGTTCATGCGGGGCGAACGGTTTCTTCTCCCCGCCGCGTGCGTTGTGATCAATTAATGGCACGTGGCCAAGACTTTTGCTGTGTGCCCTTAACTCTTCACTGCAATACGCTGCATCCATCAAATCGTACAAATTCGTTACTCGTGCGGCCGTCATCGTTGCTAACGGCACCGCCGTTTGACTATCGTGCACCGAGGCGCTGGTCAATAGCGCACTGATGGCAACGCCGCAGTCAGCGGTGTCGATATGCAGCTTGTAGCCGTTCCAACTCACTTTATAACCTTGCGCATTGCATTTAGTGCCGCGGTCACACTCTTTGGGTAAAGCATTGACGATGCTCGGTAAAGTTTGCGTCAACTGCCAGCCTATCTTGGTCACTTTCTCTTCCTTTGGCGGCCTTATCTCGCCTTTCTTTGGCCGTCCACGGCGCTGCTTTTGGGCCTTTTCTACGGAAACAACTTTCATGTGTTTCTTCGGCTTCTCGCGCGCCGCAATCGCCGTGCCGTCACGGCTGATGTGTCCAATGAGGCTGTCGCCTAAATAACTCTTGATCAGCGCTTCGTGCACTTTCTCCGCTAATTTGGCTTGGGCAAATTCGCCAAAGGCGCGCGAAAAAGTGGCTTCATTCGGAACTTCTTTCCACATCTCAAAGCCGCACAGCCGTTTTAAACTGCGATCCATCGTCAATCGTTCTATTAAGGCCGCTGTTGTATTGAGCCCCAACACAGCTTTGGCGATGAAGGCGCTGGCCAATGCACCACGGTCATGCGGTTTGCGTCCTATCCCTTGCCATTGGTCCGACACAAATTCTTCGATGCGCACCCAGTCTAGTACATGAATCAATTTTTCCAGCTTCGGCGTCAGTGACCCGCATTGCTGTTTTATCTCCGGTAGCAAATCGTGTTGCAGTAAATTCCAGCGTTGCATTATCAGCAGGCGTTGTGTAGGATTCATAGCGGAGCGCAGATGGTTGTTTAGTCACTTTCATCTTGCCAGAAATGGCCGCTCCTTTCTCATCTATTTTGCGCTTCTCGCAATAAAATTACTCTCCGGTGTTTCGTTTTGCAAGAACCTCTATTGTTTTGTATTTAAAACGTGATTTTAATTAATCACTTTGATGATTGAGATTACCTGCTGCCATTTGTGTTTGTCACTGATTTTTTGCAGGTCTGTCGCATTAAATGCACATTGGTAATTAGCTATCGTTTTAAATTTATTTTTTGCAAAACTAAAAGGCGATTATTGGCTGGCATTGCAAAATCTTCTTGCAGTTGTAACTGGTGTTGATTTGCCAGCGCAATAATATCTTCGATCGCGCGGATGCCCATATGTGGGGCTTGTGATTTTAACGAAGCGTCAAATTGCGCATTGCTGGCGCTGGTGAATTGTCCGTCATAGTTAAACGGACCGTAGATAAAAAAATATCCCCGCTCCACCAAGATAGATGCTACGCCTTCAAACATGATTTGCACCTCTTGCCATGACAAGATATGGCAAGTATTAGAGGTATAAACTGCATCAAATTTGTTCTCTGGCCAAGCTGAATGGCCGATGTCTAAACATAATGGTGCTAACAAGTTGGGGAGTTTTGCCTCTTCTTGCCAGGCGCTGATGCTGGGGTGGTTTTGTATCCGGTCACTGCATTGCCACGTGATATGCGGCAAACGCGCTCCAAAATAGACTGCATGCTGACCTGTACCACTACCGATCTCAAACACCGTTTTGCTGTTATTTAAAAACGGAGTAATCGTTAGTAAGATTGGATCAGCGTTACGTTCACAGGCGGCAGAAAACAACTTATTCGTCATATTGGTAGTCATATCAATGATGGGTTTCAAACCGATGGTTTTCAAATTAATGAGTTTGACAACGCGCGCTTCTGTTGTGCGCTCAGTTTTTTGGTAGCGTGTTCTGCTTTTGATGCGGATGACCGGTCATCGTATTCAAAGACAGCAAGTATTTTTTGTGGCGGGTGTGAGCGGGTATAACGTGCGCCTTTGCCACTGACATGGGTGGCATATCGTTTCTCTACATTGGTCGTAATGCCCGTGTAGATGCTGCCATCATTACATTCCAACAGATAGAGAAACCATGACATCATTAAATAGGAGTTTCAGCTAAGGTGGCTGGAAATATAGTTTTAGTGATGGAGAAGCAAGAAGACTTGCTGTTCACAAAATAAAACGTCATTTCGTTATATCTATACATGAACAGCATTGAAACAAAGACTGGACTATGCGGGACTATGCGTAAATCAGGTGCGGGCAAATTTAGCCGCCAGTTGATTCAGCTTGTCCTGACGTTGGCGCTCTGCCTCGGCTTCTTGCTTTTGTATTCTCTCGGCATTGGCTTTGAGTTTGCGTGCATCTGCATTTTTCTTGGAACGCTCGCGCAGAATACCTGACGCATGAGTGCGATGCTCTTCTGTGATGGCATCAACTTCTTTGCCTTCCAGATCCACACGTTTTTGTGCTTTGGCAGCATTAAACAAATAGCGTACAGAGTTGGTATGAATGCCCAGGGCGATTCGTAACACTTTGCGATCCAGCTCTGGCATTTTTTTCTGTAATTGTTTATCAATACCAATTGCCAAAGGCAGATGTTCATCAAACACGGAGAACTCAGTTTGCAGTTTTTTCAACAATTTACGAGCAAGCTGGTTTGGCGTAGCAGTTGGCGCGGTCGACGTTGTTGCTGGTTGATCTGACGTTGCAACTGCTGTTGTCGTTGCTACCGCAACTACGTCTGCTAATTCCGTTGCTGTATGTGCTGGGTTAACTGCGTCTGACGCGGTTACTTCTGTTACTACTGATGTCGATGTGGTCATGAAAATAATCTGATATGGTTACTATTGCAGGACGCAGAATATCATGCGTTAGAGTCAAAGGGTATTTTGGCTGCTGTAAATCAACATACATCGTTGTTTGAGCAACGTTTTAGTCCTACCGGAGCTATCAATTAAGGCCAATAAAGTAGAGATAGCGCAAGTATAGAATACGAATTTTGCATAGATCTTCGCTCTTGGCGACCTGTATTTAATAACCAACTTATTTTATTAAAACCATGAAAAATCACATCAAAATTGACTTTGTTTCTGACGTATCTTGTCCTTGGTGCATCATCGGACTGAAATCATTAGAGACCGCAATTGCAACTTTGGGTAGCGAGGTCACGACTGATATCCACTTTCAGCCGTTTGAATTAAACCCGCGCATGGCGGCGGAAGGTCAAGATATCAATGAACATTTGGCGGAAAAATATGGCGCCACACCAGAACAATCCGCAAGTAACCGGGAGGCAATCCGTGCCCGCGGTGCGGCGGAAGGATTTGTTTTTGGGATGGATAAAAGAAGCCGTATCTACAACACCTTTGATGCGCATCGCTTGTTGCACTGGGCCGAGATTGAGGGCAAGCAACTGGCGTTGAAGCACGCCTTATTTGCCGCCTACTTTACGGATGGCGACAATCCTAGCGATCACGAAACCTTGATCCGTATCGCAGAAAGTGTCGGATTAGACAAGATCGCAGCGCGTGCGATTTTAAACTCTGAGTTGTATGCTGATGATGTCAGAGCGTTAGAGAAATTATATTTAAGCCGTGGCATTAACTCGGTTCCGGCAGTCATCATCAATGATAAACATTTGATTTCAGGCGGACAAACCTCCGATGTATTTGAGCGCGCGTTAAAACAAATTGTAGCGATGGCCTGATAGCGGCAATTATTAATTTGATTTAACCGTATTTTAGGACTCAGGCAAAATCATCCTAGCAAGTCGCAGCGATGAAGACAGTACTTTAGCTAGTCGATTCAACGCAGCTGGGGCAGTTTTGGGTAGGTCCTATATTTATCAAAACACGGCGGATTCAAGTACGAAGAGCAACGTTGAATAAAAAGTCAAAGGGTCAGATGCGATAGCATTCTGCCTTTTGACCAGCCAGTCGAAAGTTGCCGAATATGCGCTACACACACCTAACCCAAGACGAACGATACCAAATTTACGCACTGCGGTTAGAAAAAAAGACAGTCAGCGAGATTGCTGCCGCACTCCATCGTCATAAGTCCAGCATCCACAGGGAACTCAAGCGCAATACCGGAGGAAGCGGGTGGCGCCCCTTACAAGCGAAAAAAATAGCCGACGAACGACAAAAGAATAGTCGTAACGCACGACGTATTGATGACAACGACTGGCTCGCCGTCTCGACCTACCTGCGCATGGACTTATCGCCGCAGCAAGCAATCGAACGGTTAAGCCTGGAACGGCAGGAAAAAATGAAGATCAGTCATGAAACCGTCTATCTGCGCATCTACGCTGACCGCAGAGCGGGCGGCACTCTCTTCAAGCATCTGCGGGGTCAGAAGCCCTACCGCAAACGCTACGGTAGTGGTCAACAGCGCCGGGGCATGCTCAAGAACCGTATCAGCATTGACCAACGACCCGCGATCGTGGATCAAAAAATCTGCTTAGGCGACTGGGAGGGCGATACGATCATTGGCAAGAAACAGCAAGGTATCGTCATTACGCGGGTCGATCGTGTCTCTCGTTTTACCTTAGCCCGGCAACATCATAGCAAACACGCGCAAGGAGTTGCTGCCAGCATCGAGCAACTGCTCACGCCACATCAGCAGCACTGCCATACCATCACGTTCGATAATGGCAGGGAGTTTGCAGGGCATGAGTCCATCGCAGCACATCTGCAAGCCCAAGTGTACTTCGCTCATCCGTATCATTCCTGGGAGCGGGGGCTCAACGAGAACACGAACGGCTTATTACGATACTACTTTCCAAAGAACACCAACTTCAAGGAAATCACTCAAGCCCAGTTGCAACGGGCAGTCAATCAACTCAATCATCGCCCTAGGAAATGCCTCGGCTATCGAACGCCGTTTGAGGTTTTTTATAATTTGGATATACTCCCCCTAAAACTTACCTCCCGTTGCTCTTCGTAGCTGAATCCGCCCACTTATGCCACCGGTCAATCCCATTCTCCGCACCGATACTCCTCCAATGTCGGTAAGCTTTTGGGTGGCTTTCCGGTTTTGGTTAAAACTGGGCTTCATCAGTTTTGGCGGCCCCGCAGGCCAGATCGCGGTCATGCATCAGGAACTGGTAGAAAACCGGCGATGGATTAGTGAGAAGCGATTTTTGCATGCGCTCAATTTCTGCATGGTGCTACCTGGTCCGGAGGCACAACAGCTCGCCACGTATATCGGCTGGTTGATGCACCGTACTTGGGGCGGCGTGATCGCCGGCGTGTTGTTTGTGTTGCCATCGCTATTTATTCTGATTTTTTTATCCTGGATTTATATCGCTTTTGGCAGCATGCCGCTGGTGGTTGGTTTGTTTTATGGGATTAAACCTGCTGTAACTGCCATCGTTGTGCAGGCTGCGCATCGCATTGGCTCGCGTGCCTTAAAAAATCCTGTGTTGTGGGCAATCGCCGCAGCGTCTTTCGTCGCAATCTTTGCGATTGATATGCCTTTCCCTTTGATTGTATTGATTGCCGCTGTTATCGGCTTTCTAGGCGGACGCTTTATGCCGCAGTATTTTCAAACCGGTGGCGGTCATGGCGCAGCGCAAAAACATGTTGGTGCTGCATTGATTGACGACGATACTGCGACACCTGCGCATGCTTTATTCAGTTGGAGGGGTTTGTGTAAAGTTGCTGTCTCAGGTTTGGTGCTTTGGAGTGTGCCAATGGCCTTATTGTGGATGCTGTTCGGTTGGGAGCATCCCTATACCCTGATGGCATGGTTTTTTACTAAAGCGGCTTTGCTCACTTTTGGTGGTGCTTATGCGGTGCTGCCTTATGTGTACCAGGGTGCGGTCGGGCATTATGGCTGGCTGAGTGCGTCACAAATGGTCGACGGGCTGGCGCTGGGAGAAACTACGCCGGGCCCCTTGATCATGGTGGTAGCCTTTGTGGCCTTTGTCGGTGGCTATCTGAAAGCTCTGTTAGGAACTGAGCATCTGTTTCTCGCAGGTTCAGTGGCAGCTAGTCTGGCGACCTGGTTCACTTTTTTGCCATCATTTATCTTTATTCTGGCAGGCGGTCCGTTTATTGAATCAACCCATAATCAATTAAAGCTGACGGCACCGTTGACGGCCATTACCGCCGCAGTCGTTGGTGTGATTATCAATCTGGCGTTGTTCTTTGCTTACAATGTGCTGTGGCCTAATGGGTTCAGTGGCAAATTAGATATGATGTCGGCGCTGATCGGGCTTGGTGCTGCAATTGCCTTGCTAAGGTTTAAACGTAATGTGATTCATGTGATTATCGGTTGTGCGTTGCTTGGCTTGGCGCTGCAATATATTCCGGCGTTCATAAAATAAAAATGCAGAATTTTTGGGGGTATATGCGAAAATACCAATTTATGTCCATAAATTCATTGGATTTTTAAATATACTACCACCAAGTATAAATTATCACACATAGATACATTGAGCTAGATAAGTCTTCGGTTGAGTCAATTATGTTGAGACATTGCTCACCCTAGATCTAATTAACTGGCGTGATCTGTCAATGTTTTTTTAAGACGACAGCCCACCATTCTTTATATTATTTTTTTGCTTCGTCCCGCATCACGGGTGATAAACTTCGCATAGAAGAAGTTAGTCTAATTTTAACTTCGCATTTACCCATTTTGCATTGCGATTTATGTCTCAACACCGTATGTCTGACGTGCCAGCGATTGATAACACATCCCCTATTCTTTACGGTGCTTTTGCACCAGAACTGATACGTCAAGAAACGCTGGCGGATCTGCTTGAAGCCACCGCTCTCGCCCACCCCGACAAGACTGCCCTGATTTTTGCTGACGTGGCGCTGAGTTATCGCGTTTTAAACGAGCGAGCCGATCTGGTTGCGTCGCACTTGATCGCGGCAGGCGTCCGGCCAGGACATATTCTTGGCTTATGGCTACCACGCGGCATTGATTTATTAGTCATGCAAGCAGGCATCGCCAAAGCCGGAGCTGCCTGGCTACCGTTTGATGCCGATGTGCCCGTCGACAGGATTGCTGTTTGTCTGGATGATGCGCAGGCATTTGGAATACTGACGGCAGATGCTCTCGCATCTCAGCTACGTTCAACTACCTCAACTACATCAACAGCACATCAACTATCACCTGCTTGTCATATCTGGACTGCAATGCAGTTGATGACGGCCATCGACGCACCACTACTGCGACGCCAAGCGACCGCCCCTACCGATCCGGCCTATGTGATCTACACTTCGGGTTCAACAGGTAAGCCAAAAGGGATTGCGATTACCCAAGGCAGCATTTGTCATTTCTTACGGAGTGAAAATCAGGTTTTAGGCATTACCAGCGTAGACAAGGTGTATCAAGGATTTTCAGTCGCGTTTGATATGTCGTTTGAAGAAATCTGGATCAGCTATCTGGTCGGTGCGACTTTATGGATAGCGCCGAAAGAAATCGCAGTCGATCCGGATGCACTACCAATGGCCTTAATCGCAAATCAGGTCACTGTTTTGCATGCAGTACCGACGTTGCTAGCACTGTTTAATGAGGATGTGCCTAGCCTGCGCCTGATCAATCTGGGTGGTGAAATGTGTCCGGAAAGTCTTGTGACCAAATGGAGCAAGCCCGGACGCCAGATGTTTAATACCTATGGCCCGACAGAAGCAACAGTATCCGCCAGTCTGGCGGTATTACAGCCAGATATGCCAGTGACGATTGGTCACCCGCTACCCAATTACGGTCTGCTGGTGATTGATGCGGATGTGGAAAAGGGTTTGCGGCTATTAGCGCGTGGTGAAACCGGGGAGCTGTGTATTTTTGGCCCGGGCGTATCCGATGGTTATCTGGGACGACCTGACCTGACGGCAGAAAAATTCATCGCCAATCCTTGGTCTGCTCCATCGAACAGTCTCAATGATCAGCGGCTATACCGAACGGGTGATCTGGCACGTATTGCGGAGGATGGCTCGGTCCAATGTTTGGGGCGTGCCGACGATCAGGTCAAAATCCGCGGGTTTCGGGTTGAGTTGGGCGAGATAGAAGCCGTACTGGCGCAGCAAGCGGGTGTTGGTACCGTCGCGGTCATTTTACGTTCAGAGCAAGGTGTTGATCAGTTGATCGCTTTTATTGTGAACGACTCTTCTCACGTGATTAAACCGAGCGACTTACGACAAGCCTTATTGGCAAGCTTGCCTTCGTATATGGTGCCAAGCCGCTATGAATTTTTGAGCGAAATGCCAAGGCTTACTTCAGGCAAGATCGACAGAAAGACACTGAAAGCACAAACGCTTTCAGAAACGGTGAGCACGGAAGAATCCGATCTTCCAGAAACGCCGGCAGAAGAAATTTTATTTGCGGCCTTAAATAAACTTTTGCCAGGACAAGCAATCCACAGAAGCGCCGATTTTTTCTCCGATCTGGGTGGACACTCCTTGCTGGCAGCACGTCTGGTGTCGATGCTGCGAGCAGATGCCCGATATGCCTATTTCAAAATCAGTGACATCTATCAATCACGGCTGGTCGGGACAATTGCTGGCGTCATGACTGCCGGCGCGATTACCTCAGAAAATATTCACACCACTTGGGAGCAGCCATCTGACGTCAAGCGTTGGATATGTGGTGCTGCTCAGGCGGTCATGATTCCCTTTTTGGTGGCCATGCGCATGATGCAGTGGTTAGCGCCTTTCTTCGCTTATCACTTTTTTACTGGCGACCCCGACGACTCGATTATTCGTGCAACCTTTTTATCCGTTGGTGTTTTTTTATTGCTGACCCTGTTTGAGTTTGTAATCGCGATCGCAGGCAAATGGCTGATCGTGGGGCGACTTAAAGCAGGCAATTATCCGTTGTGGGGTGTCACATATTATCGCTGGTGGCTGGCAGACCGGCTGGTAGAAGCAGCACCGACCTACATGCTGAGTGGATCGTCGATGTATGCCTGGTGGCTGCGGGCATTGGGTGCAAAGATCGGTAAGGATGTGAACATCGGCTCGATCACCTTGCGCTCACCTGATTTATTACAAATTGGTGATGGCGCTAGTATTGGTAACGCCTGCAATTTTGAAAATGCCCGTGTTGAACGCGGTCTGCTGCGTTTAGGTAAGATCACGCTGGGCAACGAAGCCTATGTCGGTTCCTATTCGGTTCTGGAAGGCGGTACTGAGCTTGGCAACTTCGCCCATCTGGAAGGTCAGTCTGCGTTGAGCGAAGGTCAATCTATTCCCAATGACAGAATCTGGCGCGGATCGCCTGCGGCTGATGTGGGTGTATTTGATCCGGCATCGCGCCCGGAACGACCAGTTGTATCTGAATTACGATTTTTCACTGAAGCTGTGTTCTTTATTTTTGGTAGCTTGTTGATTACCGCGTTATTTTTCTTGCCAGTGTTCCCTAGCTTTATTACGATCGATTGGTTTGACAATCTGGATAGTTTGCCTTGGCTGCAAAGTAATAATATGTTTTTCCAGCTGACCAAGTATTTCATCCTCGCCTTCCCCGCTACAGCGATCTTGATTGTCTGTACCGCGCTGTTATCGGCCGGTATACGCTGGAGCATTTTGCCGAAATTGAAAGCGGGAACGTACCAGGTACATGGCAATACTTATTGCGGCAAATGGCTGGTCAATCAGATTCAGGAATCGAGCCTGAATGTTTTGCACGGCGTATATGCCACGGTGTATGCGCCTTACTGGTACCGGCTATTGGGCGCAAAAGTGGGACGCGGCGCAGAGATTTCAACCGCCTTGGGCGTCGTGCCAGATATGCTGACACTGGGGGATGACACCTTTATCGCTGATGCAGTTTTATTAGGGGATGAAGAAATTGATGGCGGCTGGATGAGTATGCAGCCGACCGTAATTTCTCGCCGGAGCTTTGTCGGTAACGGCGCGTATATTCCAGATGGCACGATCTTGCCTGAAAACGTTTTGATCGGTGTTCACACCAGTGCGCCGCGCAATGATCAAATGCATGAGGGTGATACCTGGTTAGGTTCGCCGCCTATGCATTTGCCGGCGCGGGAAGAAGTCAAAGGGTTTCCCGAAGAACTCACCTTCCGCCCATCAGCAATGCGTCGTCTTGGTCGTGGTCTGATTGAAGCATTCCGGATTATTTCTCCCCATGCGATGGTAATTTCTGTTGGCTACACCATTGTGCTCAATCTGATGCCTTTGGCCGGTGATGACCGCTGGGGCGATGTCGCCTATTATTTATCGATTGCCGGACTTTGGTATGGTGTTGGCAGTTTTGCCTTTGTCATGGCCTTGAAATGGTTGTTCATTTTCCGCTACAAAAAGAGCAGCATGCCAATGTGGACCTCGTTTGTCTGGCTGTCTGAAGGCATTACCAATTTGTACGAAGGAATCGCTGTCCCCAACTTCATGCGCTATTTGCGCGGTACACCATGGTTGCCATTGGCGTTTAATTTGTTGGGTGCCAGAATTGGTCGTGGTGTTTATCTGGATACGACGGATATTACCGAGTTTGATTGCGTCAGCATCGGTGCATATAGTGAGATCAATGCACTGGCCTGCCCACAAACTCATTTGTTTGAAGACCGCGTGATGAAGATTGACGAAGTTATCATCGGTGAACGCGTCTACATGGGTGCCCGCAGCTCGGTGTTATATAGCGCCGTCGTGGGTGACGAAGCCAAACTCGGCGCGCTGACTCTGGTAATGAAGGGCGAATTTATCCCCGCCAAATCCAGCTGGCGCGGCTGCCCGGCAGCGATTGCGCAATCCTGACGAGATGAGGGCTGAAGCAGATTCGTCCAATCCGATGCCGACGGCATTGGTAGCTATTACTACAGCACCCAAGCTAGCTGTCTATTCCTGGCCTGATTTATTGCCAGAAGCGGTAGAAGCATTCCATCAACACAAAAGCGTAGTTATTTCTGTAGTTACAGAGATAACTACGCTGCGTGATCAAGCCAGACTACAAATACGCCACGCCTTGCGGGATCTGTTCTCGCAAGCCTTCTCTATCCCACAGGAACAAGTGCGAATTGTAGGATCGGCAGGACAAGCTTTAAGTATCTGTATTAATTCCAGCGACACAGACAAATATGCTCATGAACAAGAGATCGCGCTAGGCGTGTCAATCAGTCATGAGCCGGGTTTATCTATTGCGGCGATCAGTTTTCAAAAAAATATCGGCATTGATCTAATGCGGGTCGATTTGTCCCTGGATTGGCGGGATGTAACACAACTTTATTTAGGCGATGAGGTCTATAAGAAAATTGCCGGACAAACAGTTCAGCATCAGCTGCTGATGTTTGCACAAGAATGGACTATGCAAGAGGCTAGACTGAAGTCCCAAGGGTTGGCTTTATCAGAATGGCATCCTGATCTGGCAGCACGTTTAAAAAAATGCAGAACGATATTGTTAGATTTGCCATCCGGCTATGTGGGTGCCATCGCCTTTTAAAAACGGTAAAAATAGTTAAACCCAGATTTTCCATTAGACCGCTATCACTTCGCAAAAAACGCGGACGGCGTGCGGTCTTCAGAGGGATAACACCACCGCGATTTGAGTGGGAGCGCTACAGCGACAAGTGCACCTTTGGCGAACTGCCTGGTGTTGTTGCTCCTCTTAGCAAGATGCAGCTTGCGTCGTCGTCGCGTCTAGCCAGTCAGTCCGCCAAAGGCACACTTCTCGCTGTTCCAATGGAAAATCTGGGTTAAAGCCTGAAATGGTTCAGACGCGCACCAGAACTTAAAAAATGACTGGAGCTTATTGTCTGGATAAGAACTGGAATTTATTGGGTAAGAGATCTAAGCTTAACGCTAAGTGGCCTAAGTAGCGTCAAACAAACATGCCGCATTATGATTAGCTTGGTGAATTAATATACTCCCCTATTAATTCTTTAAAACATAGCTTAACGTCCAATGATTTATTGGACGTTAAAAATATACTCACCATCAGTATAAATAATAGCTTGGCTTGATAAAAGCCAGAATGGAGATCATGATGATAGCCCCACGCTTATTAAAGATGCTTGGCCCACTACTCGCCGTACTCAGTTTATCTTCCTGTGTAAGCTGGGGCGTTGGAACAATTAAGATCGGTCAAACCGAGGCAGAAGTCATCGCACAATTGGGTCAGCCAACGCATATCTACCAGGACGGCGATCAGCATTTGCTGGAATACATGCGCGGTAGGATGGCACAGGCAACACACATGGCGCGTATCGGCTCTGATGGCAAGCTGATCTCTTATGAGCAGGTATTAACTCTGCAAAAATTTGCTCAAGTCAAAGTAGGACAATCCGACAAAGCCAGCGTACTAAAAATCATCGGAGCACCGAGCGAAACTGGCTTTTTTCCGCGAGTACAACTAGAAACCTGGTCTTATCCCTATAAAGAAAGCGGTGTGTGGGACTCACTGATGTCTATCTATTTTGATCAAGCCGGAATTGTGAGCAAGCTAGAAAACGGACCAGATCCTTTGCGCGACCCTAGCGAGCGTCGATCCCGCCATTAACCTGGAAACGGCCGTTGACCGCTTGTCAGTATAAATAAGTAGTTGATTCAATTGACTCATGTCAGCGTTTTCACCGTCACCGTCGCCGTTCTGGTGAGAGCGCTACCAATCTGATTGCATACTTTTCGGCTCCCCCAACTGCGTTGCTCCTAGTTGAAACATGAAGGTTGCGTCTCGCCTTGCTGGAGAACCGAAAAAATGCACACTCAAACTCGTCCAACTGCCGTTTCTAGGTTTAATCCAACGATCAGAAGCAAGGGCAGGAACATACACCCGTGACTTGTGATCACCTGCCGACTACCATCTTGCCTTAGAGAAGATGATCAACCACTTGCGGAACAACAATAGTTCCAGATGTCCCGCCTCTATCCCTGTCGAAAAATCCATCAACGGATTGACGTGGTAATAACGTTTGCGGAAATCACGACAGACAAAAATTTCACGGCTACCCAATCGCATCAAAAATGATGTTGGGGCGAGTTGCAAGCTAAATTGTCCGTCAAAGGAATTATCAAGGTGTGCCATATTGAACCGTCTCCAAATCAGTAAATGAATAAAAAGTGGTAATAAGTTTGTTGAATAAAAAAAGCGATAGAGCTAAAGCGATACGACAAAACATACTTTAGCACAAAATACTGTATATGCAATCAGTATTTTATTTATTTCATTATTTCGCTAAGTGATTGAAAAATAGATGATTTAAATATTATACTAAATATACATACAGTATTTATTTGGACTTATAAAAAATTGTCCCGGCAAGACGCAGCGACGAAAGCAGTACTTTAAGTACGCTTAAGCGCGGCAACACAACTGAGGCGGTTTTGCGTAAGTCCCATCTATTAAAGTGTTTATTTCAGTATCTATGTCTTCCCTCACCCCAGATCAAATTCATCCCTCTTTATGGCGCGCATCGCAGTTGGCGCGTAGCCATGTCGCTTGTGTAGAAAGCAGTTTTCCGACGCTGTCGGCCGAATTGCCCGGTGGTGGCTGGCCGCGAAGTTGTTTGATTGAGTTACTGCTCCAGCATCACGGCAGTGCTGAATTGCGCTTATTGCATCCTGTTTTGTCCAGACTTGCCAGACAAGATGGAGGCTCGATTATGTTCATACAGCCGCCTTATGCGCCGCAATTGTTAGCCTTAAATGCTTTTGGCATTCCACTCTCTCAATGTGTCTGGATACGGAGTAAAAAACAAGCCGATGCTCTGTGGGCGGCTGAGCAGGTTTTACGTAGCGGCAGTTGCGCTGCCTTGTTATTGTGGCAAACGCAGATCCGTTCAGAAGCCTTACGTCGTCTGCATCTTGCTGCGCAAGGTGGGGAAGCAGTTTTTTTCATGATGCGACCAAGCACTTGTGCCGACACACCTTCGCCAGCGCCATTACGCCTGCAAGTCGCACCTACCTTAGAAGGCGTACAAATTCAATTTATCAAACGACGCGGTATCCGGCGAGAACAGCCTTTGCTGCTGAGAATTCCCTCGCTTTTGTTACCTGACTCAGCAATTGCCTCCCATTCACCTGTTTTGTCTACCGGATTGACCAATGACACGCCTTTGGATCGCCCTGCACTTGCCACTGTTGCAGCTAGAAATTTTTCGTCCGAACTGGTTAACTGAGCAGGCTGCAGTCGTGCTGGAGCAAAATCGGATCACCTGCGCATCCGTATTAGCATGCCATTCTGGCGCGCAGATCGGTATGCGTAAAGCAGGTTTGCAAATGTTGCTACCATCCGCGTTGTTCTATCAGCGCCAGCCAGCACTGGAAACACGCGCCCTACAACAAGTGGCGATGGCATTATTAAACTACACGCCGCAAGTAGCTTATGCCGGACATGATTGTTTGTTGATGGATATCGGAGCGAGCTTGCGGCTGTTTGGTGGCATCCGTGCCTTATGTCGCCGGATTAAAGAAACCATGCGCGTGATGGGAATGACCATCACACTCAGTTGCGCACCAACCGCGATGGGTGCATGGCTGCTTGCACGTAATGCTGCTAGCACTGCCGACAAGCTCAACAAGCATTCCAGCAAAAGTAGACGGCAACGACCTCCGGCAACAAGAATTTTAAAATTGAACAAGCTAGTGCAAAGTCTGGATAGTCTGCCTGTGCATCTGCTCCCCGCTGCGACTCCTTGGCTGGACTGGCTGCGCGGTATTGCCTGTGATGACTTGGGAACGCTACAAAAATTACCACGCGCCGGATTGAAACGTCGTTGTGGCAAACAGATTCTCGATGTACTAGACCAAGCCTATGGTGAACAAGTCGAGCTATTCGAGTGGATCGCAATTCCGCCTCAGTTCAAAGTCCGTATTGACATGCCCGACCGGATAGAACATGCAGAAATGGTCCTAGCTTTTATTCGTAGTCTGCTAACACAATTGATGGGATGGCTGACTGCCAAGCAACTCGCAGTATCGCAAGTCGATTTACAACTAGAACATGAACGTGGTCGACAAGCTATTGCGCCCACTCTGTTAAGTATTTTGTTAGCCGAACCAGTTTGGCGCGAAGATCACCTGATACGCTTACTCAAAGAACGTCTGGCACAAGTGAAGCTTGAGGCGCCTGTCATCGCCGTCAGCTTGGATGCCAGCCAGGTTCAAGCAATGCATGTCCCCAATGCGACACTGTTCCCGGAACCCAAAGCTCACGCCGAAAATCACCATCGCTTACTGGAATTGCTGGTAGCACGTTTGGGTGACAATCAGGTTTTGCAGGCCGCACCACTAGCCGATCATCGGCCTGAAATAGCAAATCACTGGACATCGGTGATTCACCAGCAGGCAACAGAAAAACAATGTCAACAACAGCAACCACCCCTACAGGCATCCCGCCCTATGTGGCTTTTAGAAAAAGCGATCGCTATCGAAATACGGCAACACAGACCTTATTACCAGGCGCCACTCAAACTACTGACAAGTGCAGAAAGAATAGAAGCTGGCTGGTGGAATGGGCAGTTAGTAACACGTGATTACTTCGTCGCGGAAAATCCAGCACATATCCGCTATTGGATTTATAGAGAACGTCTAGGTGAGCAGACCGATACCAACGCAAGCTGGTTTGTACATGGTGTCTTTGGTTGATCTATCATGACAACCACTCCATTATTACCACCAACACCACCAACACCACCATCGTCACCCACGCCGTCAACATCTGCACAACTGTCGCTGCCCTATACACTGCCGGAATATGCTGAGCTGTTTTGCCAATCCAACTTCAGTTTTCTGCTAGGGGCTTCTCATGCAGAAGAGTTGGCAACACGCGCTGCACAACTCAATTATTCCGCTTTAGCAGTCACGGATGAATGCTCATTAGCCGGTGTTGTACGTGCGCATGTCGCGGCAAAGAAATCTAAGCTCCCTCTGATTGTCGGTAGTTATTTCAAACTCTCCGGCACACTTGATTTTCCTGATTTTTTGATGAAAAGCGCCGCTAACAATCCTGCGACGATTCAGGCTGAGTTCCAAACGGACACTCAAACGCACAAGCAGGACTCTATGCAACCGCCTTCCCTGATAGTACTGGCACAGAACCGGCAAGGCTATGGCAATTTATCTGAACTAATCACATTGGCAAGAACACGTACCACCAAGGGAAGTTATCTGATAACTCCAGAGGATTTTAGTCATCCTCCTAAAGACTATGCGCATCTGAAAGGGCTTCCCGATTGCCTGCTGATTCTGATTCCAGACTATCCCGCTGATGCGGCGATCTTGACAAAACAACTGCGATGGATGACGGTACATTTCCCACAACGAGCCTGGATCAGTCTGACTTTGCTCTATCAGGCGATGGATGAGCAACACCGTAAAACGATCATCGCTCTCGCTAACCAATATCGTATCCCTTTTGTAGCAACAGGTCATGTCTATATGCATGTGCGCTCACGTAAGCCACTGCAAGATGTGCTGACTGCCATCCGACTTAAACGCTCGGTTGCAGAATGTGGTTATGATCTGGCGCCCAATGCAGAGCAACACTTACGTTCACGACTACGTCTGGCCAATATTTATCCAGCAGCGGCATTGGCCGAAACGATACGAATTGCCTCCCTATGCCAATTCTCTTTAGATGAATTGCGTTATGAATATCCCGATGAATTAGTACCAAAGGGCTACACACCTGCAGCCTACCTCAAACAAGAAGTCGCATATGGAGCAGCACAGCGCTTTCCCAACGGGATCTCAAAAAAGGTCGCAGATCGTATCGACTATGAGCTTCATCTGATTAACGATCTCGCCTATGAGCCTTATTTTTTAACGGTCTACGATATCGTTAAATATGCACGCTCAATTGGCATCTTATGTCAGGGACGTGGATCAGCAGCGAACTCTGTCGTCTGCTATTGCCTGCATATTACGGAAGTCGATCCTGAAAGCAGCACCATGTTGTTTGAGCGTTTTCTTTCAAAGGAAAGAAATGAACCGCCTGATATTGATGTCGATTTTGAGCATCAGCGACGTGAAGACGTGATCCAATACATCTATAACAAATATGGCAGAAACCGCGCTGCTTTAGCCGCAGCAGTACATACATTTCGATCCCGTGGTGCACTGCGCGATGTTGGTAAGGCTTTAGGAGTAGATTTGGAGCTAGTAGATACCGTCGCCAAATCACATCGCTGGTTTGATAGCAAACAGGATCTGCTCTTACGTTTTGCTGAAAGCGGGCTTGATCCTGAAGGCGCACTGGCACAGCAATGGGCAAGCCTGGCCAGCCAACTACGTGGCTTTCCACGCCATCTATCGCAGCATACCGGTGGCTTCGTCATTGCGCGTGACAAATTATCGCGCTTGGTTCCGATAGAAAACGCCTCCATGAAAGACCGTTGCGTGATTGAGTGGGACAAAGATGATCTGGAATCTTTAGGTTTGCTTAAGGTAGATGTATTGGCCTTGGGCATGCTCTCTGCCTTAAAACGAGCACTGGCTTTGATGGCCACGCTACCCGGCAGACCATCACGTTTGCAGGACATTCCACGTGAAGATCCGCTGACCTATCAGATGATTTGCAAGGCCGACACAGTAGGTGTATTTCAAATTGAATCCCGTGCACAAATGAGTATGTTGCCGCGTCTGCGTCCCAAAGAATTTTATGATCTCGTAGTACAAGTTGCCATCGTACGACCTGGCCCGATTCAAGGCGGTATGGTGCATCCCTATTTGCAACGCCGACAAAATAGAGAAGCAATCACTTATCCTAAGGAGGAACTCAGGGAAGCACTAGGACGAACCTTAGGCATCCCGATTTTTCAGGAACAAGTCATGCAAATCGCCGTGATCGCGGCTGAATTTTCTCCGGGCGAAGCAGATGAATTACGTCGTGCCATGGCGGCGTGGAAACGTAAAGGCGGACTAGAGCACTATCATGATCGCATCGTCGACACCATGGTCAGGCGTGGTTATACGAAAGAATTTTCGGAAGGTATTTTTCAACAAATGCTGGGTTTTGGTGAATACGGTTTTCCAGAAAGTCACTCCACCAGCTTTGCTTTATTAGTCTATGCCAGTAGCTGGATAAAGTGTCACGAACCAGCGGTCTTTTTATGCGCCTTGTTAAACTCCCAGCCGTTGGGATTTTATTCTCCATCACAATTAATCCAAGATGCAAAACGACATCAGATCATCGTATTAGATATCGACATCCGATTCAGCGAATGGAACTCCAGCTTAGAAAAAAGTGATGGCAAGCATCCAGCTGTCAGGCTTGGTATGTCACTACTATCAGGTTTGTCGGAACAAACAGCAGAGCGCATTACACAAGCACGTCGTCAACTCCCATTTAGCGACGTAAACGATCTGGCACGCCGCGCTCAATTGTCACGCCATGATTTGCACATCCTGGCAGCAGGCAATACCTTAGTTGCTTTAGCAGGTCATAGACGACAGGCGTTATGGCAAGCCATCGGCGCAGTAACGGATAAAGATTTGCTCGGTGTCGTCAGCGTAGAAGAGTCCATCCCTATGTTGACAGCACCAACAGAGGGTCAAGAAATTGTCAGCGATTATCATGCGATGGGACTCACATTACAACGTCACCCGGTGGCCCTCATCCGTCCACAATTACTCGCCAAACGATTTTTACCAGCCGAGATGCTCAATACATTTCAGCAAGGTCAATTTGCCCGTGGCTGCGGCATCGTTACAGTACGCCAACGTCCCGGCACCGCCAACGGCGTGTTATTTATCACGATAGAAGATGAGACCGGCCCAGTCAATGTCATCATCTGGCCAAGTCTGGTGGAGCAGCAACGGCAAGAAGTCTTAAATGCACCCTTACTTGGTGTGTATGGCATCTGGCAATGCGAAGGTGATGTACGTCATCTGATCGCAAAACGTTTGGTTGATATGTCGTATCTATTAGGTGCTTTACAAACTGCAAGCAGAGACTTTTGTTAATAAGACTTACGTAAAAATGCCCTAACTAGGGGGTGTAAGAAATTTTGTGTAAACGGACATTTTGCAGGAAACTGCCCTATTGCGAGGAGCAATGATGGCCGTAGAGAAGAAACCGCTGCCAGCCGAATTACTTGATGCACTGCTGGCCGACTATAAAAAGCCTGAAGACCTGATTGTGTTGACGCGCACTCAATATTGACTAGCTGGGGGTGCGGACATAAACTTGGACTGGTTTATGCCGTAAATCCGAGACTTTCTCGGTATTTGATCGGGCTGAGGGGACTTCCCCTAATTTCGTAGACAACTCTTAACTTCCAAATTGTTGTTGCTCGAAAGCTAGGGGACTCATCTGATTCAAATGACTGTGTCGCCGTTTGCGATTGTAGAACACTTCGATGTAATCAAAGATATCAGATCGTGCTTCTTCCCTTGTTACGTAAATTTTCCGTTTGACTCGTTCTTTCTTTAAATTACTAAAGAATGATTCAGCCACCGCATTATCGTAACAATTTCCACTTCGACTCATGCTCTGAATACGTTGATGCTCTTTACACCAACGTGCAAAATCGTCACTACCAAACTGGCTGCCTTGATCTGAATGAATAATGATAGGTAGCTTAGGACGTCTCCTCCAAACAGCCATCAATAACGCATCGAGAACAATTTCTGTCGCCATCGTTGATTTCATCGACCAACCAACTACCGCTCTTGAATAAAGATCGATCACAACCGCAAGATAAAGCCAACCCTCATAAGTGCGAATGTAGGTAATGTCCGTTACCCATGCAGTATCGGCTTGGTCTATATTAAAACGCTGCTCTAATCTGTTCGGTGCTGCAATCATTGGCTTGCCTGCCTTAAATCGTGGCTTACGATACCCACGGGCAGACTTAAGTTGAGCATCACGCGTCAGCTTTGCGACTCGGTTCTCACCGCATGCGACACCTGCTTCCTTTCAATCTCTGTGGATAGGTGGGCTGCCATCAATTCCGCCGCTCTCGACATAAGATTGTTTTATTTCATTCAGAATTTGCGCATTTGCCATCGCACGTTTAGATAAAGGATTTTTCTTCCAAGCGTAGTATCCGCTGTGATTTACCTTTAGAACGCGGCACATGCTCGTTAGACGATATTGGCATCGATGCGTATCGATGAATGCGTACTTAACTCTGACTCCCTGGCAAAGTACGCAGCGGCCTTTTTTAGGATATCTCGTTCTTCTGTTGCCCTTCTTAACTCTGCCTTAAGACGAGCCATTTTTGCTTTTAGTGCGGCAACATTTTCGCTAGAGGCCGCCGACTGCTCACCGCTACTCTGCCGCAGCCACAAATAAAGGCTCTTATCAGATACACCCAACCGTTGCGCAACATCGACTACTTTATGGCCGCGTTCCGTTATTTGTTTAATCGCTTCCGCTTTAAATTCTTCCGTAAATCGACCTTTTCTCATGATGTACTTCCTTCTCAGTTTTTGACATTATTAAATGTCTACTGAATTAGGGGAAGTCCAGAGATAGCCAAGAGACATCTTAATACGTTTTTCGTTGTACCAGCGAATGTAGGCGTCAAGCGCCTCAATGAATTGTGCAATTGTGGTCGAACGCCAATCGCTCGGATAGAACATTTCAGTCTTCAACCTTCCAAAGAATCCCTCACAAGCAGCATTATCCGGCGAGCATGCTTAACGGGACATAGAACGGATCAGACAAGCCTTCTCAACCAGTGATAGCCAACCCGGCCATCGGTAGTGACCACCTCGATCGGAATGGACAATCGGTTTATCAGTGTCATTAGTGACCGTCTCGATAGCATCCAACATCCCATTCACCAGTTCTGCGTCCGTGCTTGTACTAATCGACCAGCTCACAACCATGCCATCGAAACAGTCAATCATGGGTGATAGATAAACCTTCCCTGCAGGGATATGGAACTCAGATATGTCTGTGAGCCACTTCTCGTTTGGTGCTACAGCATGGAAATCACGATTGATGATGTTTTCCGGGGCTGGAGTTATTTCTCCGACATAGGATCGAAATCTACGTCGTTTAGGTCCGGCAACATGGAGACTGTCCTGCTTCATCAGGCGCTGAACAACCTTCTCTGAGACGAACATCCTTTGTCGATTCAACGAGGCTTGTATCCGACGATATCCGTAGGATCGGTGATTGTCCTCGAAGATTACGGTCATGGTGCGCCGTACTTCTGCGTACTTGTCAGCAATCTGTTGGCGCGACCTATGGTAAAAATTTCAGTTGACGCCTTGTTCAAGCAGAACGATTTGTTTTGGCAGGCAATGACGCTTCAGATCAAATTTGTCTAGGATTGTTTGGCGCGCAGCGAGTCTAATCTGAGCCTGACTTTCTCTTGCGCTGCAGATGGATGCGACTATACGAACCAAAGCATCCGTATCAAAGAAGTCCACCAAGTAACCATTCTCTTGATCCAGGATGACCTCTTCAACTGGTGCCGTACGTGAGCCCACCACCACACAGCCAGCCGCCATCGCCTCTAGCATTGACCATGACAATATAAATGGATACGTCAGATAAATATGGGCAGATGAAATTTGCAGCATTTTAAGGAAATTTGTGTAGGGTATTTTTCCTAAAAAATGAACGCGTTTTAAGTCTAGTTGCGATCCAACTTCCTCCAACAGTGCTTGACGCCATGTCATATTGAGTAGGCCTTGACCGTAAGAGACACTATCTCCCCCAAGAATAAGCACTTCCGCATGAGGTCTGGCACGCAGTAAATCTGGCAAAGAACGCATAAAACTCATAAAACCACGACAAGGTTCCAAATTGCGATTAACGAAAGTAATGACCTCATCGTTAGAAGTTAGCCAACGACCATCAGGTAATTGGAACCGAGCAGCAGGATCTGGCTTGACGGTATCTGTATCAATCCCATCATGAATAACCTCAATACGATCCTGAACAATTGAAGGGTAACTTTGACGTTGCCACTGTGTTGGACTGATCCCTACATCCATACATGACAAGGATTGCAGTTGCACCATATTGCGTAGCCTGAGCTTAAGCTTATCGTCCTCAGACGTAGGCAAGGCTGGATCAAATCCTATATCTTGTCCTTCCGCCTGATAATAAAACTCGCAAAAACTCACCAGTCGACAAGCAGGAAACACATCCTTCACAAATAAAGCCTCGCCCCACCCAGGATGGACCAATACCACGTCAGGGATGAAACCCCGTTTTTTTAAATCCAGCAAACCACGATAGACCGCTTGCCCTCGACGAACAGCGAGCTCTAATGAATCAAGCCAAGGATGCGTGAGCATCGCATCTGCTGGCATTTCATAACCAGCCAAATAAGCACCCGGCATTGCATCACGAAAATTATCGCGCACTTATGTCATCTCACCCAGACCAATGAATTGACTGTGGATGATGCTTTACGCACTTAGAAAGAAATTACCGGAACTGCCCAGATAAGTTTTGCTGAATTAGTAGCAAAAGTATAGTGAGGTAACCTACATAAAAAGAATAACTTCTATTATCAGTCTACCAACCTATTTAGATCATAAAAATCATAACAATAAAGAACTAAGTTGCAATAAAAATAGTGCCCAAGCCAAAATAAAGAAACCTTACAAAAACTTACATATGAAAAGAAAGTGATTTGATACATTCACTGGATTTTGTAAATTTAGTAAGGTTTAGTTACATCGTTAAATAGATTTAATATTATTTTATAAATAATTTATAGAGATAAAACGGCGGAGATTCGTGTACATGAAGTTAAAAAACGTCTTTGAGATTATGCTGTCAAACAGCGTCCAATATTTACCACCTGTCAGCGTCCAAATTTTTCCACTTTATCGGCTTGTTCAGAACGATTTTTGCTGTGCTTAAATCGGTAAGAATCGTTCCCGGTTTCCAAGATGTCGCAATGGTGCGTAACACGGTCAAGCAAAGCGGTAGTCATTTTTGCATCACCAAAGACCTGTACCCACTCGCCGAATGACAAATTGGTCGTAATGATGAGCGAGGTTTTTTCATAGAGATGGCTGATCAGATGGAACAGCAATGCACCTCCAGAAGCGGGAAACGGCAAATATCCCAGCTCATCTAAAATGACAGCGTCCATCAGGCAGAGCTGTTTCGCCAGATTGCCGACCTTTCCCTGACTCTTCTCTCGTTCCAACTGGTTGACCAGATCGACCGCATTAAAGAAACGCACCCGCTTGCCATGATGGATTGCCGCGACACCGATGGCAGTGGCCAAATGCGACTTGCCGGTGCCAGTACCACCCACCAGAATTAGGTTGTGCGCTGTTTCCATAAATCCTGCGGTCGCCAATTGCTCAACCACTGTTTGCGATAAGGGAGTCTCTGCCCAGTTAATGCCAGTTAAGTCACGGTGAATCGGGAAGCGTGCTGTTTTGAGTTGATAGCGTAAGCTCTTGAGTTGCCTATCGGTTTGTTCTGCATGGATTAACCGCTCCATCCAGCTTTCAGGTCGATGTGCTTGCCTGGGCTTTTCTGCCTGCAGCTCACTCCATGCCAAAGCCATCCCATAGAGTTGCAGTGTTTTTAAACTGGTAGCGTGGTCAGTGGACATTGGCCGCTCCCAGCAAATAATCATAACGGTGGCAGTTCGCCAGAGGTTCCATCGTCAAAGCAATGGTGTCTGGCAGTTGGATTGCTGCCGCGGGTAAATGCGGCGCAATGAGACGGCGCAATTCATTCATCACGATAGGCGCACTGATGACGCCGCCCTCCAGAGTTAACTCACATGCCACAGTAAGCGCATCAAGTCCTGCTTCACCGGCAAGCATCAGTAATTCTACGAAGGCTCGGTCTCCTTTCGGTTGCTTCAGAATCCGGTCGCGTACTTGCACAACCGCTCTGGGTAATGTCCATTCAACGAATGGTGCGCCATTCCGTAAAGCGCCAGGCTTCTTCTCCAGAACAGGCAGGTAATGCCAGGGATCACAAATCAACTGGTCACGACTGAATTGACGGGCATGGGCGGCAATCACTTCGCCCTGTGCGACGACCCGCACCAGATTTGCTGTCGTGCGAACAGATACCGCCTGCCCGGCAAACCGCGCTGGCACACTGTACTTATTCCGGTCTACTTTCACTAGACAAGTGGACGAGGCACGCATCATTTTTTCTACATAGCCATCAAAGTGCGCGCTGACAGGTCGAAGCAAAGGCTGCTCATCAGCATAACAGTCTGCAATGGTGCGCTGACTTTGTGTCGGGTGCATACGTTGCGCTAATTCCTGGCAGCGGGTTGTGAGCCACGCATTTAAATCCGCAAAGGAAGCAAAGCGGGCCAACGGGGTAAACAGCCATTCCCGTACATTGCCAACTTGATTCTCGACCTGACCTTTCTCCCAACCAGAAGCAGGAGTGCAGGCCACTGGTTCAAACAGATAATGATTGGCCAGCGTTAAAAAGCGCCGGTTAAATTGACGTTCTTTACCGACAAAGACGGTGTCGACGACGGTCTTGAGATTATCGTAAATCAGACGGGCAGGCACACCGCCAAAGAAGGTAAATGCCCGGATGTGCGCATCAAAGACCATTTCCTGCGTTTCTCTGGGATAGGCGGCCACAAACATTTGGCGGCTATAGGCTAACCGGAAATGGGCGACTTTAATCGTTTGCACGATACCAGCGATTTCCACCTGTTCCTGGCTCCAGTCAAACTGGCAGGCATCGGCTGGCAGAAACACCAACGGAATAAACGCTTCGGTGATTTTTGGACCATGTGCGCTGGATTTCCACTGTTTTACAAATCGTTGAATGCTGTCGTAGGCCCCGCCGTAACCTAGTTCCTGTAGCCCCTCAAATAGCCGTTGCGCTGTTCGGCGCCGTGATCGGGGTAGTTTGGATTCTTCTTCTAACCAGGAGGTTAGCTGGTCTTTATATTCATCGAGGCGGGGTGAAACCGTTAGCAGCCGCTGATATTTAGGCTGTTCGACGGTATTGAGATGTTTGCGTACGGTCGGCCGGGAGAGTCCCATTTCTCTCGCAATGGCAGAAATCGATTGTTTCTGTACTGAATGACGTCTTCTTATTTCGTAAATGATGTCCATATAAATCACTCCAGATACCTCCGGCTAAAACACCGGATGGTGACACACTAGGGTGGAAACTTTTGGACGCTGTTTCCACCCCTAATCTGGTAAGTATTGCACGCTGTTTGACAGATTATGCTACCTATTCTCCTATGTGCTCTGCCAATCACGGCGAAGTCGCAAGGAGATTTGAGCGCTGGTAAATCAACGCACACGAAAGAAGAGTCAATGGATACAAAATTTCATGCGCCATACCCATTTACTGCCCAAGAACTATGGGCAAATTTGCTGACAATTGCAGCGAAATTCCCTGAGAGTGGATCTAGAGAAAACGTTGAAAAAATGTGGGGAATAAAAATGGTTCAGGCTATCGGGACAATAAATTCTCGCACTGAGTTAAATCCAACCGTTATTGAGGCCCTTGATGGCCGTGATTGGTATTTTGCTCTATCAATGGATGTAGAAAAGTCGATAACTAAATATTTTAAGTTTTCTTGGAAGCATTCACCCTTTGGATACATACAATCTCGTCCAGATAGTCTGTGTATCGATGTCAATCAAATTAGGACAGATCTTGAAAAAGCTGGTTGGAAGTTTCATTCAAAAGGACATCCAGAGCGGAATGATATATTTGAAACTAGATATGAGAAATCCACGAATGAAACTTTAACGCTTATCTCTGCTGAGGGAAAAGATTATGCTTGCTTATATAGCATGGATCTATTTTCTAAATAAATTTTTATAAAGTACAAAATGACTGATTGGGAGTCATCAATTCACCAGATTTCGCACAGTTATTTGCAATTCCTAGTGAATTTATAGGTTCTTATTCGTCTTGTAAACCGCTTCCTGCTTGATGCTGAGGTTTATTCCAGGGACGACTAAGTTGATTCGATCGATGTCACACAAAGGGTGTTCACCGGATAACGCGGCCCACGAGGGATTCACTGGTATAACGAAAAGCGGATTAAGATATCCCTTAGATCACTTAGTCCCATCGAATACCGAGAAAGTCTCGGATTTATGCCATAAACCAGTCCAAGTTTTACGCCGCACCCCGCTGGTCAATATTGAGTGCGCGCCAACATGCAATATACCTAACTTGCAGTACAAACCGACTTGCTCGGATCACAAATTTGTGAACGCCCGAGAAAATTGATAATTACTATCCTAACAGTACTTCCCGATGTAAACGATACAGTACCCGGATTAGGTGTTTGGCTACTAGCATTTGTTCGCGTGCGCCCATTACCCGTATATGAGATATATGGTGCAACAAATGTACTTGCGATAGTAATTATATTTGCAGAAGCCTCATGAAAAAAAATAATAGTTTCTCCTGGATCCACAATTTGATTGCTATTTGCATCAATAAATACCGTCCATCCTGAACTCCAATTAGCCCCGTCATTTGGCACCATATCTACCCTGCTACCGCGCTTGATAGCTTCAGATCGCGTCATATTAATTGCTGCATAAAACTCACTAGCGGTCGAAACTAATTTTTGATTGTTAATGAAACTGGAAAAACTAGGGGCACCAATAGCTAAAAGTATAGCGGCTACGGATATCGTAACCATTAACTCCACCAGACTAAAACCTTGAGTTGGGGGTCGCAGGATAAATTTGGTTTTCATATATTTACCAGCAAGTATCTTTTGTACCGGTACCCGTGTAGGCTTTTACTCCAGTGCTAGTCAATGTAAAGTTCCCGCATATAGGATCTTTAAAGCTCGAGTTAACGTTACTAGTGCCAGGGGTGGCGGTAAGTAAAACACAACTTTGTATGACATCACCCGTGCATGCAGTCGCTTGTAATTCATACAAACTACTTGTAGCCGCGTCTCCACTGAACCAACTAAATTTTAACTGATTAGCATTTGTTGACGCTTTTGAAAACACAATATACGTTGAATTTTGGGTATAAAATTGTTCCTCCTGTTGCATACGCTTTAAAAGGGCAGTCTTTGCCTCTGAGCGCCTGGCTTTGACGACGCTCGACGTATAACTTGAATAAGCAATCGCACAAAGAATAGCCATGATAGCAACTGTAATCATCATTTCGATCAAAGTGAAACCTTTTGAATTATTTTTTTTCATAACAAATCCAATTATTTATTAGCTTCTTTTTGAAGTTCTTGCCAATTTTGCAATTCACGCCAACTAATACGCCCACCACGCTGTATCGTATCTTGAGCCGTAGCATTTTCGCTAGAACCACTTGCCCCACCAGTGCCTGATGTACGGATATTATTTTTTGTCACTATTCTTCGAGAGCCTACGCTATTTCTATCAGTTACTGTTGTACTAGTGATTATTACCAGAGGGGATGTAGGTAAACCGATAGTTGACAATGTTCCAGTAACAATCGCATTTCCACTAGAATCAACACCCGTTAAACCAGTAAGTGAATCCAATTGATACTTACGACCAGTTCCACTACTACAAGGATCAGAACTCAAAATTAAAGAATTGAAATAAAGAGTAGTTCCAGCAATCGCTGTCGTTGTAATAATTCTTTCTCCCGTAGTACTAGAATTATTAAAGTCAAAGTACCAACCCTTTTTTGACGGTGACACCGTGCCGTAGGTAAAACTATTTCCGGTAAGAGTAAATCCTCCACCTGAAACATTTAGCGTGCGAGGCTCCAACTGTGCTCGACTCGTTACCCTGTCAGCATCGGCAGTTGTATCAAAAATTGCATAATATGAACTAACATCATAGTTTGCAGGGAGCGTGTCATAACTTTCCAGATACTTACCTGTACCAAAATAAACAATATATCCGCCACCAGGAGCAAAAATCACCCTCGGTTGAACGGTAATAGGCTGTGGTTTATTAGTAACTGGAGTTATTGCCGTAAAAACTGACTTTGTTGGTGACTTAGCAACAGATATATTGCCTAAGGTAAAATCAAAACGCCATAAATTACCTTGTAAATCACCAGCATAAGCATATTGAACTGCACCATTTGAATCAAGAACAATCGTTGGAGTAGCAAGCCCATTTGCTTTAGTAGAATCGCTAATAGGAGTAGATAATTTAAAATAATTACTTCCTTTGACCCAAGGGTCTCCAGGCTTTTTATCGAGAGATAAAATGAACAGAGCCCCTGCCCCTGCGGTAGTAGCAGTAGAATTGGGATCATAATTATTATATCCACTGGATACGACGACAAAGTTACCATATATGGGCGTTGTACCGGATGTTCCCGTAAGAAACTTGCCTATTACTGGCGGATTTAAGATGTAACCCATATCTGGATCGTTTGCGTCAGAAAATTCCCATAACGCGCCGCCATTACCAACAAAATTAGTCGGATTTGTAACGTCAAGCGTAAAGACACCTTTTGCACCGGATCCCATGCCAGATACAAGTACTGTTTTCCAACTACCGCTGACCTGCGCCTCTCTTATCGTCATTTTCCCATCAACATACGCAGTATGTTGATAATAAGGATCTGTCAGTTGATTAAGCTTGGGGATCAGTATGTTAGGAATATAAGCAAACAATTCAGTTCCATCATCGGCATTAAAAGCGTGCAACATACCGTCATTTGCACCGACATATACTGCTTTTTGTCTAGATGCATTATTTGCATAAAACGTGCTGTAACCAGCATCTGAAATATTTTGTGCGGGAACACCATAAAATAGTGGTGCACTATTTACGATGTCACCAAAAGCCCCTGTCTTATCATTGCGTGTACGAAAAATACCAGGATCAATTTTAGTTACTGGATCTACTTTTCCTAGCTCTAAGGTCCTTACACCCCTTAAAAAATCGATCCTATCGCTAGCGCGATTGTCCACGACGTTAGTATGAGGGTTGGTGTTTAAGGCTATTTGGTTAGCCGTACTAAAATTAGTGCCATTGCTACCCCAGCTAAATTCAACAGTAGATAAAGAGCCGTCAGCGGCAACTTTAGATGTATAAATTTTTCTGCTGGCGGGTGCCGTCACGGCAACATTATTAGTTGGATCACCACTTAAAATTAAACCTGCATCCCAAACAGGTAAATCTGTTGCGGCAGCCGTCGCAGATTTTTTAAATAAATGACCAGACCAACGGTTACCATCAAAACCGGGCTCATAAACATAAGGATTATCTTTATTACTCGTTGATGAAATGCCCACACCAGAAAGAGTACCTGCGTTGCTTGATAGAGTCGCAAATATATTATTAATTGCAGTAATCATTTGCTTAGGATTACTCGCTAAAAAATAATTTGATGGATCAGTTCCGGTAGCAGTACCCGTCCATTCTGTATTGTTGGTAATAACAGTCTTATTATCAGTATCAAATGTTTTAAAGGGATTAGCATCCACATTTTTATCAACAAAACTACCGTATTTGGCTGCCAAATATAATGACGATTGACGTGGCTTTACACCACGTGGACTGCTATCTAATGTGCCATTACCACCCTCATCAACGTCGATCGAAAAACTTGTTACGCGAACGCGCTTATCAAAACGAATGTCATTTGTGTGTGCCCAATAAGCAGTACCAGCGACATAAAAAGTAGCGTTACCAACACCTGTATTGGCATTTGCCAAATTAGATAAAGAACTATTTGGCGCCGAATTACCGTAAGTCGTTGTAGATTCCATTGCAGCAACAGTACTTGTTTGATTCATAACGTTAAAAGCAGGCCATGTTGCATCAGCAGTATCCGCAGAACGAGCATTCCGATAGGAATTTGTTCTGGTGTTACCAGGTATATATAAATCGTCCCATGTGTTAACGTCACCAATAGTAATAATATAATTTTTTTGACACGATGCTTCTATAGGATCCGTCCAAGTAGTAATCACAGGAAATTTATTTTTCATCGCATCGGTCATACCGGAGTAAGCATCAGGAGTAGGCTGTTTACCTTGCAAATAACGAATACTTTCGTAATACAGTTCGCTAATAGGATCGTAAGTTTTATACGTGCCTGGAGCAGAGGGATCCGTTCTGCCAAACTGATTAAGGTAATTAATTACACCACTAGCTCCTAAAGCATCATTTTCTGGATTCGCACCAAATATGCCTGTATTGGCATCCCATTCAGGCCTATCATTAGTCTCCTCAACAAACGAATTTACGGCACGATATTGTTTGCTACCGACATATTTAAGCGGCGCACGTAAGACACCACCATACCGCGACTCAGAATTATCCATTAGGTAGCCAAAAGCACCGAAACGTACCGTATTTTGATTTCTCTGCATTTGACCTACCGGCTTATAACTGCCATTTGGATATTGTTGGCACAAATCAGTACGTGCGGTGGCCTCAGCTGTGTCACAAACTTGCACTCTAGCTAAATATTCACCAAGGACGCGATCAGTAGTCACATCAAGTTGATTATCTTTAGTCCAATCATTATTTGGTAAAGTACGTTTAGTTCCGCACCCACCGCTCGCACTGACATCACTAAAAACAATTTTGTTATCGCAATTTAAAATATAAATAGTCGCGGAAGAAAATGGAGTGACTGCAGACGGTGCGCTCATATTGCCAGAGCCGTCTATATATTTCTTTTGGAAATTACCAGAATTATAAATACCTGGATATAGGTAAGCTCGTTGTAATACTGTCTGCGTTGTGGAGTCTACAATACGATCGCCCCCTGTCAATGCTAACCTCAACATATCAATCGACGAGGAAGCGGCCCAGTTCATAAAATTACCGCTAAAAAAACCACCATTAGCAGGGCATTCGTGGTTTGCATCGGCATCTCGAGAGACTGAGAAATAACCATTAGTCTGATCTGACACCCAAACAGTTCTGTTTAAGGCTTTTTTGTTCTGATCCAGTAAAAAAAGTTTTTGGCTACCATTTACATAACATTTCTTAGCATTAAAATAACCTAAATACTCGACTGCTTTATTGTAGTCATTAGAGTTGGTGTATGCAGCCTTCACGGTAGGAAACTCTACCGATAAATCAAGCAACAAATTAGGGTGTAAAGTCCCCCCGCCTGCGTAAAGAGGAATATTAGCTAAGGCCACGGTAGGGACACCTGCAAAGGCCTGTAAGTGGCTAAGTATTAGCGTTCCAAATAGCACGTTCTTTAATAATGATTTCATTTTTTTCCACTCCATATTGCGTATATATTTGACATGCCCAGTTAGTTAATTGCTTTACGATAAAAGGATTGCAAAACAACTTGCGTAGTCAAATTAGCGCCAAACCCAATTGCGGTAATGCGGTAAAGAAATTTTTTACCACTTTTTGCATCGTTAGCGTATTCAGCTTGTCCGGCATCAGCAACACCAGGTGGGATGATGTCTGGAACTGCCTCAATAATATATCTGGGTACCTTGACAGGAAATGACGCCTTACTTAAAACCATGGTTTGCCCCGTGAATGTTCCATATGCAACAGATATACCATTAGAACTATCATCTGCTAGATTTACGGTCTGCCAAATTGGTTTACCTGTACCAACAACAGCAGGCGCGCACAAACCTTGAGTTATATTGCCAGTTCCTGAACCACAACCAGCAACAAATGCAATATTTGATGTGGGGTCAAATGTTGCTCCTCGTGAATTTGCTGAGGGAGTACCTTGCGGGTCAATATCAAGCTCTGCGTCTTTTACGGCGGCTTCTGCTGCAGACAAAGCAACTTGTCTGTCTCGATCACTGCGAGAAGATTTTTCTCCTTGCAAAGACATGTTTGCCAAAGAAACTCCAAGTACTAAAACAACGATCAACATTAATAGAGAAACAATCAAAGAGGCTCCTCTCTCGTACGAGCTAAACTGATTTACTCGGATATATGGATAGCGATTGACCATAAAAGAATTCTGCATATTATTTAAATATTTGGTGGGAGACAGATATTTCTGGCTGGATCGACCAGGCAATTATTACGAAGTTGTATAGTAGAAGAAAATACTTTCCTTACTCTATTAATGGTGGATGCTGGCAAGCTCTGCTCATTAATGGTAGTTCCGGGATCGTTAGCGCCATTCACAGTGGCATAATCTGCTCCAAATAAATTGTAGATAGTACTGGTTGTATCAGTGCGAGAATTTTCCTTACCTCTTACCAAAATAGCAATTTTCACGACTAAAACCCTCTTCCAATAGGTTTGCAAATATAAACTTTGTTGCTTCTGTGCGGCTGTAGTACCAGTCAAAGTCAGATTGGCATCTAAAGCATTGATACCCGATGCTGTTAAATATTGATTCGACAATCCGTCTGATGGAGTATTGGTATCAAGCCCATAAAGAACTTGAAAGGACTCAACACCTTTAACTAGTGCTTGAGCAGACCAACTTCCATTACTTCCCAAATATTTACACATCAATTGAGGTTCATTATTCGCATCCAACGATACATAATAAATACTCCAACCTCTATCAGTATCTGCTTTACTAGCCGACATCGGTGCTGGGACAGAAAAACCAGCGCAATTTGACATTGTGCCATCACCACTGGCACCCGTACCGGATCCAAAAAACCGTATTGCCAGTACATCGCTTGAGTTCACTGAGGTATTTAAAGGAGTAGAAATATCAGTACTTGTAGCACTAACACTATTAGCATCCATTCCGGCCAAATCAGCACTTGCCGTTGATGGGGTTACTTGAACGTTGCTAGGATTAGAAAAGTCATAATTCACGTAACCAGTTTGACGTAACTGACGTGCAATATTGTCGAGCGCAAAACGAGCGGTATCTTGCGTATCATTTCCATCGGTTTGCGTAATAAATAAAGTTTTAGTTGAAACGACCAGTGCGGTAGAACCCAATATCACTAGAAGACCAAGGGTAAGCGAAATCATTAATTCGACAATAGTTAGCCCATCTTGTCGTATAGATGCTCTTAAGGGGGAGCGAAATTGACAAAAAGCAATAGGCATAATTTACTTCACGTAAGATTCAACAGTGAGGGCAAAACCTGGGGGAGTAACTCCAGCGGTATCATTAAAACTACCATCAGGGTTTTTAGTTCTCCAACCTATTTTGATAGTAAGGCCTGCGTTAGCATCGGGAGTACATGTCCAGGTTAAAGCACCGGCGGTACTATCAAATGGTGCAGAATCGCGACAAACAACGACCCGTCCGCTCGGTAAAGCTGCATTAAGGCGCATTTGCCACTCATAAATATCAGCTGCTGCCAAATTCGCACCACTACAATTAGCGCTACTCGTATAGCAAAGAACGGGTTTTGTGGGAGCTGGGTCTGTGGCGGAATTGTAGTTCATGTTCAAGAATAAATTAGAAGCGTCAGGCAAATCCATCTGGGCGGAATTTGAACGCATTTTATCGGCTAATTCATTCGCAAGTTGTACTGCATTTGTCTGGAAATTCGTCTGTTGTGAAGTACGTATCGCTGCGAGTTGCAATCCTGCCGCACCGATGACGCCTAGTACAAGCACGAAAACAGCGATTAATACTTCGACTAACGAAAATCCTACTCTATATTTTATATTTGCAATAAACATAATATTTCGTATTAACATTTTGATTGAATACTATTCTACATATAAATAATTTCCTACAGCAACCGCTTATCACTTGAAACTTACCGACGAATCTAGAATTTAACTGGCAAAACTACTGCCGGCGGATGCATCCAGTATGTTTAAAGAAGCGCTACAAGAACAGGTAGCGTCATTAGATTACACACTCAAGGCCAATACGAGAGCGGCGGTGAAATGGTTGGGGAGTTTACCGAGAAGGAAGAATGAGAGATAGGTACAGCGGCAGCGTAGCCAGTGCGGTGTCATGTGATAAGGAAGGGGTATTGTTTGAATCGTCTAAAAAGACGAAGGCGAAAGCAAAGACAAAAAAAGGCAAAATTCTAAAAAGGCAAAAGCCCTTAACTCGGATGGAGTTAAGGGCTTTGCGGAATAAAAGCCTGACGATGACCTACTTTCACACTGGTTGCAGCACTATCATTGGCGCGGAGTCGTTTCACGGTCCTGTTCGGGATGGGAAGGGGTGGTACCGACTTGCTATGGTCATCAGGCATAACTTGTTGATCTGTTAAGTCACGCTATTCTGTGAGGGTCAACAAATCCAATTGGGAAGAAGCGCAGTAGAGTGTACGGGTTGAATCGCACTAATCAATGTTTTTTTCACAGCACGCCAGACCATGGCATGCTGTGGTGGTTGTGACTGTTGTCGAACAACTTACTGACGTAAGGTTCAGGCAAACACTTCACAAATACTTGTAACAGATAACCTGCTAAGGTTATAGGGACAAGCCTTACGGGCAATTAGTACTGGTTAGCTTAATGCATTACTGCACTTCCACACCCAGCCTATCAACGTCCTGGTCTCGAACGACCCTTTAAAGAGATCTAGTCTCTGGGAAGTCTCATCTTAAGGCGAGTTTCCCGCTTAGATGCTTTCAGCGGTTATCTCTTCCGAACATAGCTACTCGGCAATGCCACTGGCGTGACAACCGATACACCAGAGGTTCGTCCACTCCGGTCCTCTCGTACTAGGAGCAGCCCCCTTCAAACTTCCAACGCCCACGGCAGATAGGGACCAAACTGTCTCACGACGTTTTAAACCCAGCTCACGTACCACTTTAAATGGCGAACAGCCATACCCTTGGGACCGGCTACAGCCCCAGGATGTGATGAGCCGACATCGAGGTGCCAAACTCCCCCGTCGATATGAACTCTTGGGAGGAATCAGCCTGTTATCCCCAGAGTACCTTTTATCCGTTGAGCGATGGCCCTTCCATACAGAACCACCGGATCACTATGTCCTACTTTCGTACCTGCTCGACTTGTCAGTCTCGCAGTTAAGCACGCTTATGCCATTGCACTATCGTCACGATGTCCGACCGTAACTAGCGTACCTTCGAACTCCTCCGTTACACTTTGGGAGGAGACCGCCCCAGTCAAACTGCCTACCATGCACTGTCCCCGACCCGGATAACGGGCCAAGGTTAGAACCTCAAACAAACCAGGGTGGTATTTCAAGGTTGGCTCCACGAGAACTGGCGTCCCCGCTTCAAAGCCTCCCACCTATCCTACACAGATTGGTTCAAAGTCCAATGCAAAGCTACAGTAAAGGTTCATGGGGTCTTTCCGTCTAGCCGCGGGTAGATTGCATCATCACAAACATTTCAACTTCGCTGAGTCTCGGGAGGAGACAGTGTGGCCATCGTTACGCCATTCGTGCAGGTCGGAACTTACCCGACAAGGAATTTCGCTACCTTAGGACCGTTATAGTTACGGCCGCCGTTTACTGGGACTTCAATCAAGAGCTTGCACCCCATCATTTAATCTTCCAGCACCGGGCAGGCGTCACACCCTATACGTCCACTTTCGTGTTTGCAGAGTGCTGTGTTTTTATTAAACAGTCGCAGCCACCAGTTTATTGCAACCCTTTCATCCTTCCCCCGCAGGGGGGTCAAACTACAAGGGCGTACCTTATCCCGAAGTTACGGTACCAATTTGCCGAGTTCCTTCTCCCGAGTTCTCTCAAGCGCCTTAGAATACTCATCTCGCCCACCTGTGTCGGTTTGCGGTACGGTCTCGTATGACTGAAGCTTAGAGGCTTTTCTTGGAACCACTTCCGATCGCTTCATGAATTAATTCACTCGTCTCAACCCCTTGAATTACGCACCCGGATTTGCCTAAGTGCCTTCTACAAGTCAAGAACAGGCTCTTCCAACCGCCTGACGACCTTCTGTGATCCGTCCCCCCATCGCATCATACGACGGTGCAGGAATATTAACCTGCTTCCCATCAGCTACGCATCTCTGCCTCGCCTTAGGGGCCGACTCACCCTGCTCCGATGAACGTTGAACAGGAAACCTTGGGCTTACGGCGTGGAGGCTTTTCACCCCCATTATCGCTACTCATGTCAGCATTCGCACTTCTGATACCTCCAGCATCCTTTACAAGACACCTTCGCAGGCTTACAGAACGCTCTCCTACCATATATCCTAAGATATATCCGCAGCTTCGGTGTATCGCTTAGCCCCGTTACATCTTCCGCGCAGGACGACTCGATCAGTGAGCTATTACGCTTTCTTTAAAGGGTGGCTGCTTCTAAGCCAACCTCCTGACTGTTTTAGCCTTCCCACTTCGTTTTCCACTTAGCGATACTTTGGGACCTTAGCTGGCGGTCTGGGTTGTTTCCCTCTTGACGCCGGACGTTAGCACCCGACGTCTGTCTCCCAAGCTCGCACTCATCGGTATTCGGAGTTTGCAATGGGTTGGTAAGTCGCGATGACCCCCTAGCCATAACAGTGCTCTACCCCCGATGGTGATACTTGAGGCACTACCTAAATAGTTTTCGGAGAGAACCAGCTATTTCCAAGTTTGTTTAGCCTTTCACCCCTACCCACAGCTCATCCCCTAATTTTTCAACATTAGTGGGTTCGGTCCTCCAGTGCGTGTTACCGCACCTTCAACCTGGCCATGAGTAGATCACTTGGTTTCGGGTCTACACCCAGCGACTAATTTCGCCCTATTCGGACTCGATTTCTCTACGGCTTCCCTATGCGGTTAACCTTGCCACTGAATGTAAGTCGCTGACCCATTATACAAAAGGTACGCAGTCACGGAACAAGTCCGCTCCTACTGTTTGTATGCACACGGTTTCAGGATCTATTTCACTCCCCTTCCGGGGTTCTTTTCGCCTTTCCCTCACGGTACTGGTTCACTATCGGTCGATATCGAGTATTTAGCCTTGGAGGATGGTCCCCCCATGTTCAGACAGGATTTCTCGTGTCCCGCCCTACTTGTTGCAAGCCTAGTACCACAGATATGATTTCGTATAAGGGGCTATCACCCTCTATGGCCGGACTTTCCATTCCGTTCTACTATCAAGTCTGCTATCACTTGCGGCTGTTCCCATTTCGCTCGCCACTACTTTGGGAATCTCGGTTGATTTCTTTTCCTGTAGCTACTTAGATGTTTCAGTTCGCCACGTTCGCTTTGCAACACTATGTATTCATGTTGCAATGACCTTACGGCCGGGTTTCCCCATTCGGAAATCTGCGGATCAAAGCGTGTTTGCTCGCTCCCCGCAGCTTATCGCAAGCTACTACGTCCTTCATCGCCTGATATCGCCAAGGCATCCACCATGTGCACTTAGTCACTTGTCCCTATAACGTTAGCTTCTAGTGTCTGTGTTCATTACTGAACCCAGGTTCATCACTAAAAACCGGTTATAGTTCTTATTACTTATGAGTATTTCTTTAGCGTTTGCCGTATCTCAAGGAATTTGATTTTTTCTAAAACTCTGCTTTGCAGCAGTGCTTTTCAAACTCTTTGTAATACTATGTTTGTTCGATACAATCACAACCCTTCCATAATTTCCATTAACAACTGTCGTTGCTAACTTCTCTTTACAGAAATAATTTTGATTATTTCTACTTTACTTCTTCTCAATTGTTAAAGAACGGTAATACTGTCTTGCTTAATCTCTGTTGAAAGATCAAACCTAAATCGCTTGCCGCTATCGCTGTTGAGCGCGCTGCTTGACTTAGGTTTGTACTTTGCTTCAATGTTTCAATCTTGGTGGAGGTTAACGGGATCGAACCGTTCACCCCCTGCTTGCAAAGCAGGTGCTCTACCAGATGAGCTAAACCCCCGAAACTTGGATGTCTTCCTGCACTCACTTGCCTGCAACCTGCTCCACCAGTTTGGTGGGTCTGGTTGGGCTCGAACCAACGACCCCCGCGTTATCAACACGGTGCTCTAACCAACTGAGCTACAGACCCAGGTGCTTGCTCGATTCTCACGTGAGTGAGTTATACAGCTTGTCGCCAGTTTCCTGGCAACTTACCTTGTTCTTTACAGTAACAGTCAATAAGTGTGGACACTTAACTTTCAGCACAACTCTAGAAAGGAGGTGATCCAGCCGCACCTTCCGATACGGCTACCTTGTTACGACTTCACCCCAGTCACGAACCCTGCCGTGGTAATCGCCCTCCTTGCGGTTAAGCTAACTACTTCTGGCAGAACCCGCTCCCATGGTGTGACGGGCGGTGTGTACAAGACCCGGGAACGTATTCACCGCGACATGCTGATCCGCGATTACTAGCGATTCCAACTTCATGTAGTCGAGTTGCAGACTACAATCCGGACTACGATACACTTTCTGGGATTAGCTCCCCCTCGCGGGTTGGCGGCCCTCTGTATGTACCATTGTATGACGTGTGAAGCCCTACCCATAAGGGCCATGAGGACTTGACGTCATCCCCACCTTCCTCCGGTTTGTCACCGGCAGTCTCATTAGAGTGCCCTTTCGTAGCAACTAATGACAAGGGTTGCGCTCGTTGCGGGACTTAACCCAACATCTCACGACACGAGCTGACGACAGCCATGCAGCACCTGTGTAAAGGTTCTCTTTCGAGCACTCCCAAATCTCTTCGGGATTCCTTCCATGTCAAGGGTAGGTAAGGTTTTTCGCGTTGCATCGAATTAATCCACATCATCCACCGCTTGTGCGGGTCCCCGTCAATTCCTTTGAGTTTTAATCTTGCGACCGTACTCCCCAGGCGGTCTACTTCACGCGTTAGCTGCGTTACCAAGACAATTAAGTCCCGACAACTAGTAGACATCGTTTAGGGCGTGGACTACCAGGGTATCTAATCCTGTTTGCTCCCCACGCTTTCGTGCATGAGCGTCAGTGTTATCCCAGGGGGCTGCCTTCGCCATCGGTATTCCTCCACATATCTACGCATTTCACTGCTACACGTGGAATTCTACCCCCCTCTGACACACTCTAGCCATACAGTCTCAAATGCAGTTCCCAGGTTGAGCCCGGGGATTTCACATCTGACTTATATAACCGCCTGCGCACGCTTTACGCCCAGTAATTCCGATTAACGCTTGCACCCTACGTATTACCGCGGCTGCTGGCACGTAGTTAGCCGGTGCTTATTCTTCAGGTACCGTCATTAGTAGTCCGTATTAGGAACTACCGTTTCTTCCCTGACAAAAGAGCTTTACAACCCGAAGGCCTTCTTCACTCACGCGGCATTGCTGGATCAGGCTTGCGCCCATTGTCCAAAATTCCCCACTGCTGCCTCCCGTAGGAGTCTGGACCGTGTCTCAGTTCCAGTGTGGCTGGTCGTCCTCTCAGACCAGCTACTGATCGTCGCCTTGGTAGGCTTTTACCCTACCAACTAGCTAATCAGATATCGGCCACTCCATGAGCATGAGGTCTTGCGATCCCCCACTTTCAACCTGAGTTCGTATGCGGTATTAGCGTAACTTTCGCTACGTTATCCCCCACTCTAGGGTATGTTCCGATATATTACTCACCCGTTCGCCACTCGTCGCCAGGTTGCCCCGCGTTACCGTTCGACTTGCATGTGTAAGGCATGCCGCCAGCGTTCAATCTGAGCCAGGATCAAACTCTTCAGTTTAATCTCTGTTTTTGTTCATTGCTGAACTCTGTTCTTTCGAACAGTGTCGCTCACTCAAATAACTGACAGGCTATCTCTTGCGAGATATCCTATTTATTACTTTTGCGAACATTTGATATTTTTTAAGTATCATGATCTAATAAATTAAATCACGGTGCCTTCTATCAAGTGCCCACATTTATTGACTGTTAATTGTTAAAGATCTGTATTCTGTGTCGCTTTAAAAAGACTAGGATTCTTGCGAATCAACCACTCTTTTCTCTCTACTTTCTGACAAAGCGTTTTGTTTGTCAGCAGCAAAGAAGCAAGATTATGAACCACTTACCGCTTTCCGTCAATACCTATTTTGAAGCTTCTTTTTAAATCCCATCCGGTTTCTTCTACCTGATCTTGTTCAATTCTCTGCCTTCAAACTACCGTACTCACTTCTCGTGTTTCACTGTCTTTCTACCTCTATTTCCCCGCCTCTCGACGGGAGCCGAACTATAGCAAACTACACCTCCCTTTGGCAAGCGCTTTCCATTCATATTTTATAAATCATTACATAAATTAATCAACAAAGTCCTTCTACTTACCTGACAATACTGGCTTGACCACAATCTATTTTGAATTTTTATGAATCCAGAAAGCCGTAAATTTCTCTCGGAGACCATGTTGCATAAGCGAGGTATCCGCATCAATCTTCAGCTACCGTTGATTGAATCAGATGAGGAGGTGGATTTGCGCAGCAAGGATGCCTTATTCCAGCGTTTAATAGCATTGTGGGCGGTGACTGGGGCAGCAGAGGCAGAGCACCCAAGCTATTTTCGTAAATACATAACAACACATCAAATGGCTTCGTATTTATCTGAACAAGAACACGCATTCTTATTTAGCGATGTAATGTCTTGTCAGGATAGATCGCGATTTGCACTCCAGAAAGAGCGTCTGTTTTTCCTCGCTTGGTGTGCAGGCATCAATGATGAGATTGAATTGAGTTTGCATGCATCGGACGTCAGCAAACTACAGCGTTTTTTCCCGCAAGCGATGGAACAGGCTAGCGTTCTGGAGAAAGCGATACAGCTGCGATCCAAATCACGCATTCTGGATTGGGCTGACTTACTATACCGGGTGCATTGGGCAGTACACCATGCTAATTTGATTGGCAAGACAACCGTCGGCAATATTCGTTGCGATGTTATTCCAGAGTGGCATCATGCAGTCAATTGGATCGCTTCCTATAACGAAGAAGACAATTGGGATCTGGTTGAAACGGACACATGATTAAGTAGATAAGTGGAGGCTAAAATTTTAGCGCCAACGCTAACAACAACGAGAAAACACAAAATCATCTGGATTCGACTTCGCAATACTTACCAAATAGATATACTCCCCCTCTATTTTAGTAAAAATGACCTGCAGAGCAGAAAGCATCTGGACGATTAAATATACCCACTATGAGTATCTAAATTAACAATATGAATATCAGCGCATTAGAAGCCATAGTAAAGCGACAAAAGCCGGGTGCTAAGTTTGTCGTTTTTGCAGAGATGCTGGGGATGAGCATCCCCGCCTTTGATCTTCAGGCCAAGCAATGGATTGCTGAAGGTGGCGAGGGATTTCGTGTGACGGGGGTGCCATTTCGCAGAGTGATCGATGGAGAGTTTTTAATCCAACGTATCACTCTGATCAAAGACGATATTGAAGACTAGGCGATCTGTTCCGTAGTTTAGACCGCGCAGAAAAACCAAACTAAACAACAAGAAATCACACCCGAACTGCTGGTGCGCTATCGATGTCGATTAAGGATTCCCGCCCCTTATCGGTGATCGCAAAACCACCCTCCGGCAATGCAACGATGTGTGCTTTTTTACCTAAAAACGTTGCTACATCATTACCAATCTGCGCCATCGGATCGTTGGAAATCAAACGCAAACCCTCAATACATTTCTTCACAAACAAGGTCTGCAGCCCCTTCTCTGTCATATCGAAACTACCGTCCTTATTGTGTTTGATATATTTCAAACCGTTTAAGCGTTTGGAATTTCTGCCGATGCATGCGTTGGGGCGCTCATTTTTACGTAATTTGCTGATTAGCTCCAGCGCATTAAATTCGTCGATAGTGAGGGTGTCGTTCATAGTATGTCCTTAAAAATGAGGTATTTCGCGATGCTTACTGCTCGAAACAGTCGATTCATCTGCCCTAAGCAAATGAGGGAACTGCCTGATGCGTTATTCTCTCTTTGTTGGCGCCAAGTCTAAAACAGCACCTGTCTCCGTGTCCAAAACGGTATATTTTGCAGCAGAGCCATAAAATTGGTCGACCGGATAACGCTGCTCGTTTTTTGCAATTTTCTCTGTTGCCGCAGCGATCAGATCAATCCCATTTTTCTCTGCGATGAGAAGCAGATAATGCAATACATCAGCGCATTCTTCCCTCAACTCTTGTTGAAAACGTGGGTCGTCTTGCAAGTTAGCGATTTGCTCTTCGCTTTTCCACTGCGTTAGTTCCAGCAATTCACCGGTTTCCAAATGCAACGAGATAATCAGATTTTTTAAATCGTGATACTGCTTCCAGTTGCGTTGATCTCTAAACTGGATCAAGGAGTCAGTCAGCGATTGAAGATCAGACATGGCGTTTTTTGTTCTAATTGTCGGAAGATTGTTGAGTTATGCATGATAAATCAGTCCTTAAGTTCGGCATTGTAATCTATGCGTTCGGGGATCTAGCACTCTTATGTTGCAAAGCGACGCCACCAAACCTGATTTTCATTGCTTTTAAATAATGTAAGTATGGACAGGGGAATTGCCGCGATTTACTATACTTTGCTGATTTTATTTTCAAACAGAGTCACGTACTTGAAAATATAATTGAATTTTTAGGCAAATCGGCGAACTCTTTGATCGTATTTTGGTCAATTAGATGCTGAATTGTCTGCTATAGAGCTGACGAACAAAGTCAATTAATAGTATGGTTGACATTAAGTCATCAGCCAGCAATAGCGAGGTCCGACCAAAATTTTCAAAACAAGTTGGAAAACGCATTCAGTAAAAAAGATCGTAGCAATAAAGACAAACACTTCATTCCATCACCCCAGGAGATCAATTAGTGAAAGCTCACGTACTCAGCGCTATCGCGCTCATGTTTGCCGGCGCTACCAGCGTCTATGCTGATGAACCAGCAAAAGCTTCACCTGCCACACCTGCCAAAGCAGCCTCATCCTCTGCATCAGTCTTATTGTCTGGCATTGACAACAAATTCAATGACACAAGTGTACGCGCGCAAGACGACTTTTATCGTCATGTCAACGGCTCCTGGTTAAAAACCGCCGAAATCCCTGCGGACAAATCGTCTGCAGGTGCGTTCATCGACTTGCGTGAAGCGACTGTTCCACGTATGCGCAGCATCATAGAGGGCCTAGCGAAGCAAAAGCCGAAAGCCGGAACAGAAGCGGCCAAAATCGGTGATATGTATACCACCTATATGGATACCGACAGGATTGAGTCTATGGGGTTGAAACCATTGGAAAGCGACTTTGCCAAAGTCGCTGCATTGACGGATAAAAAGCAAATTCCAGCATTCATCGCTAGCCTCAATCGCATCAGCGTTGGTGCACCACTCGACGTGGGTGTGCATCAAGATAACAAAGACTCCACTAAATATGTACTGGATATCGGTCAATCTGGTCTCGGCTTGCCCGACCGCGATTATTACTTGAAAGATGACGACGTCAAACTCAAAGATGCGCGTACTAAATATCTCATCCATGTAGAAAAAATGCTGAGCATGGCTGGCGATAAAGATGCAGCAAAAAATGCAGCTGAAATTTTGGTATTAGAGACAGAACTCGCCAAGATTCAATGGAGTAAAGTGGAACTGCGTGATCCGATCAAAGCATACAACAAATTTGAACTCAGCAAACTTGATGCATTGACTCCGGGTTACGACTGGAAAAGCTATCTAACCACGTTGGGCGTGCAAGGCAAGATCGACTATCTGATCGTCAGTCAGCCAACTTATCTGACGGCGTTCAATACCCTTTTGCAAAATACATCACTGGACACATGGAAAACGTATTTCAAATGGCATTTGTTAAGCTCTGCTGCAAGCCAGTTACCAAAAGCATTCGTGGATGAAAGCTTCGGTTTCTACAGCACGACTTTACGTGGTGTACCAAAGCAAGAAGATCGCTGGAAACGCGGCGTACGACTGGTCGACTCTAGTTTGGGCGAAAGCTTAGGAAAACTGTATGTTGCACAGTATTTCCCTGCAGCGAACAAAGCGAAGATGGAGAAACTGGTCAATAATTTGCTGCTGGCTTACAAGCAAAGTATCGACACATTGGATTGGATGAGTCCAGAGACCAAAAAAGAAGCGCAAGCAAAACTGGCGACCTTCATGCCCAAAATTGGTTATCCAAACAAATGGCGTGATTACTCTGCATTGAACATCGTCAAAGGTGATGCAGTTGCCAACTTGCGCAATGCTCGTTTGTTCGCTTCTCAAGTGGAATTGAATAAATTAGGCCAGCCAATCGATCGCGACGAATGGGGTATGACACCACAAACCGTCAACGCTTATTACAACCCGGAGATGAATGAAATCGTCTTCCCGGCAGCGATTTTGCAGCCTCCATTCTTCAATGCTAAAGCAGATGACGCAGTCAACTACGGTGGTATCGGCGCGGTAATCGGTCATGAAATCAGCCATGGTTTTGATGACCAAGGTGCGCAATATGATGGCAAAGGAAATCTGCGTGACTGGTGGACCAAAGACGACCACGAAAAATTTGCGGCAAAAACAGCTACGCTGGTCAAGCAGTACAGTGCATTCAGCCCTATTCCTGGTTATTTCGTGAATGGTGAACTGACTCTGGGTGAAAATATTGCTGATAACTCTGGTCTGGCAATCGCTTACAAAGCCTACCATTTATCCCTCGGCGGCAAACCTGCACCTGTCATCGGTGGCTTAACTGGTGACCAACGCTTCTTCATGGGCTTTGCTCAAGTATGGCGCGGCAAAATGCGCGAAGCATCAATGATCGTTCAATTGAAGACGGATCCACATTCACCTGGCGAAATCCGTGCAAATGGCAGCTTGCGCAACATGGGCCCATTCTACAAAGCCTATGATTTGAAAGAAGGAGACAAGATGTATTTGGCGCCAGCAGAGCGCGTATCAATCTGGTAACGCAAATTGCTCAATCGCTCAAAAACTAAGCGGTTTAGACAACAAAAAGGGACGCAAAAATTGCGTCCCTTTTTTATAAAACTCAAGACTTACTCAAAATTATCTCAGTAAGGCATGGCGGCGGGGTAATGTTTTAGAGATGTAACGCACTTGGAGCAGTTTTACGTAAGTCTCGAAACGAAGGGGAATTCCGTTCTCAGAAAATTAACGCACAGCTAAGACATCAAGTAGTACAATTTTTTTTGCAAACACATGTTCGAAAGACTACATCACCCTACTAAACGGAGGTCAGCATGAAGCACATGAATACGATTTTGATACTGGAACATACAGAAGAAGTATTTGAAAAATTGACTTGCGATGTCTGCGGCGCAGAGTCAAAATGGGATGAGGACTGGAGCACTGAAGAAAGTCAAAAAGTCACAACTACGATCGAGTTATACGAAGAAGTTTCTCTCGCCAGTGGAGGGCAATCGACCCAAACCCAATATCATATTTGCCCAAAATGTTTTAAAGATCATTTGTCAAAATGGTTTGAAAGCCACAGAAATAACAAACCAAGCGAAATAAAGTCGGTCTGGTAAAGCTGAGTTTATTTAGTACCGGGCTGTATTAACAGAACTTATTAACAAAGCTTTATTAGCTCAGCCTGACTTTAGATCTTAAAACGACTTTGAACGGCTGTGCTCTGTCAACCGCAAACTGTATTATTGACAAATAATTATTTTATTAGTGGCGATCAGATGTAGTCCTTGTTTTTCGGGTTGAATCCTCAGCAATCTAAATTAGATCAAGCTCTCCCTCGGGTATAATCTAGGGTTTGATTTAAATACTTTAGAAGAAAAATATGGAAGCCGAACGCCTCAATAGCCTGTCCGCCCTGCTCATCGACCTGACTGGTCGTGAAGCCGAACTTCGGAGGTATCTTTGACTTCGATGTCAAGTCAGAGAAACTAGAGCAAGTCAACGCCGAGTTGGAAGATCCCAAAGTCTGGGAAGAACCTAAGCGTGCCCAAGAACTGGGCAAAGAAAAAAAATCCCTTGAAGCCATCGTGCATACGCTGACTAAAATCGATATCGATTTGCGTGATGCCAGCGACTTATTCGCAATGGCGCGTGAAGAGAGTGATGACGACACTTTAGAAGCGATCGAAGCGGACGCACAAACACTCAAAGGCTTAGTTGAAGGCATGGAGTTCCGCCGGATGTTTAATAATCCGATGGATCCAAATAACTGCTTTATCGATATTCAGGCAGGTGCTGGCGGTACTGAGGCACAAGACTGGGCATCGATGCTGTTACGTCAATACTTACGTTATTGCGAACGTAAAGGTTTCAAGGTCGAAATTCTGGAGCAATCTGATGGTGAAGTTGCCGGTATCAAGACCGCAACTCTGAAGGTGGAAGGCGAATACGCTTACGGATTTTTGCGCACCGAAACCGGCGTGCATCGACTAGTTCGTAAGTCACCGTTTGATTCTGCCAACGGTCGCCATACCTCGTTCTCAAGTTTGTTTGTCTACCCTGAAGTGGATGAATCGTTTGAAATTGATATCAACCCTGCTGATGTCCGCGTAGATACCTATCGCGCCTCCGGTGCAGGTGGTCAGCATATTAATAAAACCGATTCCGCCGTGCGTCTGACCCACGGCCCGTCCGGTATCGTAGTGCAGTGTCAAAATGATCGCAGTCAACACCGTAACCGCGCCGAAGCATGGGAGATGTTGAAAGCCAAATTGTTTGAGCTGGAATTGCGCAAACGTATGAGCGAAAAACAAAATCTGGAAGACACTAAAACCGACGTCGGCTGGGGTCATCAAATTCGTTCCTACGTACTGGATCAATCCCGCATCAAAGATCTACGTACGAACTTTGAAATGGGCAATACCAAAGCAGTTCTGGATGGTGATCTGGATGACTTTATCGCGGCCTCACTCAAGCAAGGCGTCTAAATCTAGTGCCAATCTAGTGCAAATTCAGCACGAGCTCAGCGCAAATTTGGTGGTTGCAAAGTCCATCACTGAATTTGCCAGCTACGGATAAGTAAATAAATTACATACTGAGAGAAATTTCATGTCAGACCAAACTCATAACGCAGTATCGGCAGAAGTCGTAGTCGATGAACATTCCATCATCACCGAGCGTCGCGCTAAGTTGGATGCCATTCGCAAGCAAGGTATTGCTTTCCCAAATGACTTCCGTCCGCAACATAAAGCTGCTGCTTTACAAACGCAATATGGCGCGACGACGCGTGAAGAGCTGGAAGAGTTGAATATTACGGTGGTGGTTGCTGGTCGTATGATGCTAAAGCGCGAGGCTGGCAAAAAAGCTGCCTTCGCTACTCTGCAAGATGCCTCTGGCATTAAAGCAGATGGTCGTATTCAGTTGTACGTCACCTCCGACAAAACTGGCGAAGCCGAGATGGAAGCGTTCCGTCACTATGATCTGGGTGATATTTTAGGTATCGAAGGTACGCTCTTCAAAACCAAGACAGATGAGCTGACGATCAAAGTCACGACATTACGCTTGCTGACTAAATCACTGCGCCCTCTTCCAGATAAATTCCATGGACTGGCAAATCAAGAAACGAAATATCGTCAACGGTATGTTGATCTGATCATGAGCGAGGAAACGCGTCGCACGTTTAAAGCGCGTACCGCTGCGATGACTTCGATCCGTAATTTCATGATCAATAATGAGTTTATGGAAGTAGAAACACCGATGTTGCACGTCATCCCTGGCGGCGCCGCGGCGAAACCTTTCATCACACATCACAACGCGCTCGACATGCAAATGTATCTGCGTATCGCGCCAGAACTGTATCTGAAGCGTCTGGTGGTCGGCGGTTTTGATCGTGTATTTGAAGTCAATCGTAACTTCCGCAACGAAGGTGTCTCGCCGCGTCATAATCCAGAATTCACTATGATGGAATTTTACGCAGCCTATGTGGATTACAAATGGCTGATGGATTTTACTGAGCAAGTCATCCGCAAGGCCGCAGAGGATGCGCATGGCACAGCAGTCCTGACATACCAAGGCAAAGAGCTGGATCTGAGTAAGCCTTTCCAACGCTTGACCATTGTCGGTGCGATCAACAAATATGCGCCGCGTTACACCAATGAACAACTGCATGACGCCGACTTCATCAAAACAGAATTGCTCAAGTTTGGCGTAAAACCGTTTACGACAGCAGGTCTGGGGGCATTGCAACTAGCTTTGTTTGAAGAAACAGCAGAAGCACAACTGTGGGAGCCGACCTACATCATCGACTATCCAGTTGAAGTGTCGCCATTAGCGCGCGCCTCTGACACCGTCGCTGGTATCACTGAGCGTTTTGAATTATTTATGACTGGCCGTGAAATCGCTAACGGCTTCTCTGAGTTAAATGATGCGGAAGATCAGGCGGCACGCTTCCAGGCGCAGGTAGCAGCAAAAGACGCTGGTGACGAAGAAGCCATGTATTACGATGCAGATTACATCCGCGCATTGGAATACGGCTTGCCACCGACCGGCGGTTGCGGCATTGGTATTGATCGTTTGATGATGTTGATCACTGACTCGCCCAATATCCGTGATGTGATTTTGTTCCCGCATCTGCGTCGCGAAGAATAATCGTGCTGTAAGCTAGAAATCCTCAGGGACTGTAAAATTTGCAGTCCCTTTTTATTTTGCTTCATTTGCAAAACCCTTCGTCAAATTGATCGAGCGCTATGACAAAAACTCCGATGACAGCAACTGCAGGCACGACTCCCATACACCCTCTCAAAAAACTACTTAGCTATTCAAAAAAATACCGTACTGATTTTCGTCTGGCGACGCTATATTCGGTTCTGAATAAATTTTTTGATGTCTTGCCAGAAGTTCTGATTGGCGTCGCTGTTGATATTGTCGTTAATGGTGATAAAAGCTTTTTAGCAAAAAAAATCCTCGGTAACTTTGGCGTCGTTGATACCTGGCATCAATTAGTATTACTGGGTATTGTGAATGCCATTGTATGGGGCGGAGAGTCCTGGTTTGAATATCTACTTTGTCTGAAATGGCGCAAGCTCGCCCAAAATTTGCAGCATGACTTGCGATTAGATACTTATGACCATGTGCAAAAGCTGGAGATGGCATACTTTGAAAATCAGCGCACCGGCAATCTGATGTCGATACTGAATGAAGACATCAATCAAATGGAACGCTTTTTAAATGGCGGCGCTAATCAGATCATTCAGGTGATCTGCTCCTCTTTGATGGTCAGTGCCGTGTTCTTCGCCTTGCAACCTTCGCTAGCCATCATTTCTTTGCTGCCCGTACCGGCGATACTGATTGGTGCATTCTGGTTCCAAAAACGCTTGGCACCACGTTATGCAGAAGTGCGTGAGGCCGCAGGTGACGTCAGTGCGCGCCTGAATAATAATCTGCTCGGACTCGCCACCATCAAAGCCTTTGCTACAGAGAATTTTGAAAGCGCCCATATTGCCCAAGCTAGTAACGCCTATCGCGATGCGAATGGGCGCGCGATTGCAATAAATTCAGCCATCACGCCAGTCATACGGATGGCGATTCTGGCTGGTTTTACCGCGACCTTGGTGTATGGCGGCTGGCTGACAATCCATGGACAGTTGGCAGTTGGTGCTTATTCTGTGCTCGTATTTTTAACCCAGCGTTTGCTATGGCCAATGACCGGATTGGCAGATGTGGCCGATATGTATCAGCGATCTATGTCGGCGATTGATCGTGCGATGAATTTACTGAACACGCCGATCAAGATTACCTATGAGGGTGCGCATTTGCCACCGCATCAGGTCCAAGGTGAATTACGCTTTGAAGAGCTCGGCTTTGCCTATGGTGACACGACCACGCTGAAGAATATCAACCTGCATATTCCTGCAGGCAAAACAGTGGCGTTTGTCGGGTCAACTGGATCGGGCAAATCAACTTTAGTGAAACTGCTATTACGTTTTTATGAATCACAGTCGGGGCGGATTTTGCTGGACGGCCAACCCATTAATGACATCAACTTACAGGATTTGCGCCGTTCGATCGGTTACGTAGCACAGGATAGTTTTTTAACCGATGGTACGATTGCCGAGAATATTGCGTATGGTCTGAGTGGCATATCGGAACAGGCAATTGCTGATGCAGCACAAGCGGCGGAGGCGACTGAATTTATCAACAAACTGCCGTTAGGATTTGCCACCCGCATCGGTGAGCGCGGCCAAAAATTGTCTGGCGGTCAGCGTCAGCGTCTAGCATTGGCAAGAGCAATTTTAAAAAATCCGCCTATCCTTATTTTGGATGAGGCGACTAGCGCGGTCGATAATGAAACTGAAGCCGCGATCCAACGCAGTCTGGATGTCGTCAGTCGCAACCGCACAACCATCGTGATTGCACATCGCTTATCGACAATCCGTCAGGCTGATTGCATCTATCTCTTAGAATCGGGTGAGATCGTTGAAAGCGGCACGCATGAACAATTGCTGGCGCTCAATGGCGGCTATGCGTCATTATGGCGTTTACAAACAGGCGAAAGGATGACGACAACATGAACAAATCATTCAAATACGGGATTGTAGGAATACTCGCTGGTGTCATCGGTGTCGCTATTTACGGTGCCGTCGCCTATGTAACGCATGTAGCGCCTGCGACCAGTAGCACCGTTAGCATGCCGATTCAAGCATTTGCGGTCGATCCGAGTTGGGTCAAGTCGGGCCAACCCAACTTTAAAGCCGTTGAGTTTTCAGCGGCAACGGACGGCAGCTCAAGCTCAGGCATTTTTGAAGCTGAAGGACCATCCACCTTTGAGTGGCATTACCAATTGGACGAGTCGATTTATGTCTTGAGTGGCGGCGTGGAGATTGATTATCTCGGCCAGCACTTCACCTTAAAGGAAGGCGATACGGCATTTTTCCGCGCTGGCACGGTGGCATTGTGGCATGTGCCAGTGGGTATCAAAAAAACCTGGACGCTTTACAATCCGGGCAAACTAGCTCACTGGCTAGGACGTCTGAGTAAATAATTCTGTCGAAGCAACTAGGCAAGCAAACCGAAACCGCACTGAATCACCACTAAGGCAGCCCCAAAGTCAGAAAACCAATTTGTCGTTTCTATGATCCAGAAACGACAAATTCCTACAAATCATTCAGAAATATACTACTCACTGTATTTTTAAACGTCCATATATAATCTGGACTTCAACCATGATTTATGCCTATACTCCCCTTTTTTTTATCAATCCTAGGGGCTATGCAGCGGAAAATTTACTCGCTAATGCCAATGCACTGGTGAAGGCATTCTCAACACGTCCCGATCCTGCCAGCCCTGCTGCAAACCAGTCACCGCACACGCCTATCCCCTGTTTCGCATTCCATAAGCAATCCTCTGCGATTGGCTCCACTGCTTGCGCATAACGCCAGCGATGGGCGACGGCGTGAATAGGCTGGATTAGTGATCCTGTTGCCTCATGAAAAGCCCTGGACAACTTCTCTTTGGCACGCTCGTTATCATCTTCCAGATGTTCTATGCTCCACTCTTGCGTCGCATGACAAACCCAACGCTCGCCCACCCGATGTGATGGTTTAGCAGTGTCGCTGGCGATCCAGCCCAGGCGTGAATTGCTGACCCAGGCACCCTCATATGGCAAATTAAGCGGCGTCTGAAAACCCAACATCAAAGTCCAGCACGGTGTCAGATGAACTTTGGCAGTTTGCTTCGCCATGGCAGGAGCCACTCGCAGCAAAGGTGTTGCCTGCTCTGGCGGAATCGCCAGCAGTACCGCATCAAAAGGCCCTGCCGATGCCGGGACAGGCACCATGTCGGATTTGATCGATAGTATCCATTGCTTTTCGAAAGCTACAATCGCAACCACTTGCTGCTCGGTGCGAACATCCAGACCATGTGCCAGTTGCTTACCCAAAGAACTCATCCCGGGAACCGCGACATATCGTTTGGCGGAGTTTCCAGTTGGCTTACTCAGACCATGATCCAACGTCACTAGCTTACTTTCCCAAGGCACAACCCAACCTAATTTGCGCCAATCGTTAATCTCTTTTTTAAAGCGATCCGAAGTCGCCGTGAAATACTGTGCGCCATGATCAAAACCACCTAGCTCTGTCATACGGGTGCTCATACGTCCGCTAACACCACGGCTCTTCTCGTACACCGTCACATGATGACCCTGGGACTGTAATTGACGGGCGACAGTGAGTCCTGCTAATCCTGCTCCAACGATGGCGATTTGCATATAGTTCCTTCAAAAATTTGAGCAAAAGAAAACGCCCGCAAATCAGATCTGCAGGCGTCGTTTTATTCTGTACGGGTATTAAAAAATTGCGACAAACTGAGCAAGGCTTGAACTGGGGGAGTGACGAAAAATTGCCCCTGCAACGCACGTCGGCGGCGGCAATGCAAAAAGTACTGCACCGCCAAATCACGCCGCAAAGGCGGTTTTGCGTCGATCCGCAAAGTCATTATTCTTCCTGCTGTTCTACTGGCCAATCACGGATATACGCTTTCAGCATTTTGTTCTCAAAACTTTGCGCTTCGAGCACTGCTCTTGCCACGTCGTAGAAGGAAATAATACCTAGCAGTGTTTTCGCATTCATCACTGGCAGGTAGCGGGAATGTTTTTCCAGCATCATACGGCGTACTTCATTGACCTCGGTATCTGGAGTGACAGTCAATGGATGATCATCCATATATTTGCGCACAGTGCCGTTACCTAAGGAGCCGTTATTGGCATGGATCGCACGGATCACTTCGCGGAAAGTAAGGATGCCGGACAAATCGCCGTATTCCATCACCACCAGCGAACCAATATCCTTTTCTTCCATCACACTGACCGCTTCTGAAATCGGAGTATCGGGAGTAATGGTGTAAAGAATATTGCCTTTTACCTGAAGAATTTCTGAGACTTTCATACCGCTCTCCTCTTTGTCATCAGTTGACATTGACTGATGTTTAATTTTTTGTGCCAACGAACGCAAGATTGGTCAACACATTTGATGTTGTATGTTCAATGTATCGCAAGCATCGCAAAAAATCCAGCACAGATGCCAACTAATTTGCACGAAGGCATAACAATTTCAAGTAAACCGCCTCATTTTCATAGCAGAACAGGGGCGCAAGCGCATCCCAAACATCGGTGTTTCGATGGTAGCATTAGCACACTAAAAATCAGGAGAACAACAACATCATGAGCGGTCCAAAATACCACGGCTTTGACACTCTTTCCCTGCACGCTGGCGCGGCACCAGACCCGGTAACCGGCGCACGTGCAACGCCAATTTATCTGACATCCTCGTTTGTCTTTAAAGATTCTGACCATGCGGCATCCTTATTCAATATGGAACGCGCTGGTCATGTTTACTCCCGTATCTCTAACCCGACCAATGCCGTGCTAGAAGAACGTATTGCCGCATTGGAAGGTGGTGTCGCTGGGATTGCGGTTGCCAGCGGCCAGGCCGCCATGCATTTAGGCCTCGCAACGATTGCCGGCGCAGGCTCTCACGTAGTAGCCTCACGCGCCCTGTACGGTGGTTCGCAAAACTTGCTGGCTTACACCATGAAGCGCTTTGGCATAGAGACGACCTTTGTTGACCCTCGCAATCTGGATGCATGGCGTGCGGCTATCCGCCCTAATACTAAAGTGCTGTTTGCAGAAACCTTGGGCAATCCCGGCCTGGATGTCTTGAATATTGCGGCGGTCGCAGAAATCGCTCACAGCCATTATTTGCCATTGATGCTGGACTCCACCTTCACGACGCCTTATCTACTGCGCCCATTTGATCATGGCGCTGATCTGGTATTCCATTCGGCAACCAAGTTCTTATGTGGTCACGGTACGGCGATCGGAGGCCTACTGGTCGATGGCGGTACATTCGACTGGCAACAAGCGTATGAAAAAACCGGACATTTTGCCGAGCTGTGTGAGCCTTATGATGGTTTTCACGGCATGGTGTTTTCAGAAGAATCCACCGTCGCAGCCTTCTCATTACGCGCACGGCGCGAGGGTTTGCGTGACTTTGGTGCCAGCATGAGCCCACACAATGCCTTCGCTATTCTGCAGGGAATAGAAACGCTGGGACTACGCATGGACAGGCATGTTGCTAACACCCGCAAAGTAGTCGAATTTTTAGTCGCCCATCCAGCCGTCGAATCAGTCTCGTATCCAGAACTGGAATCTCATCCTGATTATGAACTGGCTAAAACCTTGCTACCCAAAGGTTGTGGTGCTGTATTTTCTTTCAGTATTAAAGGCAACCGCGCCGCTGGTCAGCGTTTTGTCGAATCTTTAAATTTATTCTCGCACCTCGCGAATGTCGGTGATGCAAAATCACTGGTGATTCATCCCGCGTCAACGACGCACTTCCGCGTCCCGGCAGAACAATTGCTTGCCTCCGGTATTACCGAAGGCACCATGCGTTTATCGATAGGATTAGAGAATGTCGATGATTTGATTGAAGACTTGGCGCGTGGCTTAAAAGCTGCTCAGAAAGGAGCCTGAGATGCTACTCACCGTTCATGACCACATCGCATTCTGCTACACAGGCGGCAAACAATTCAATCCAGGGCAAGCAACCGTTGTCTTCCTCCATGGCGCACAAAACGACCATTCAGTATGGGCATTACAAACTCGTTACATCGCTCATCACGGCTTTAATGTTCTGGCAGTGGATTTGCCTGGACATGGCCGCAGCAAAGGTGCGGCGCTGACGACAGTCGAACAAATGGCAGATTGGCTGATCGCCTTGTTAGATGCCGCTGGCGGGCAGAAGGCAATGCTGGTTGGTCACAGCATGGGGTCTCTGATTGCCTTGGAAACCAGTGCGCGCGCACCAGAAAAAGTCAGCAAATTAGCCCTCATCGGTACTGCCTATCCGATGAAGGTATCAGACACCTTACTCAATGCTGCACGCGACGAGGAGCAGACCGCCATCGATATGGTGAATATCTGGTCCCATACCTCCATCGCGCATAAACCATCTTGCCCTGGGCCGGGATTTTATGTCATGGGCGGCAGCCAGCGTCTGATGCAACGTATTTCTAAGATCAATCCTGATAAAGTCTTTTATACCGATTTTTCAGCATGCAATGCCTATGCTAACGGTGAGCAGGCGGCGCAGGCGGTTAGCTGTCCAACCCTATTTGTTTTAGGAAAAAAAGACATGATGACGCCGCCCAAAGCGGCAGCCACGCTGCGCACTGCGATCCCGCACAGCAAAACGACATTGATAGAAAATTGCGGACACTCGCTGATGGCAGAACGAGGCGACGCAGTGCTTACAGCCTTGTTTGATTTTATAAAATCGTAAGTACGAGTACGTTGTGCATTCCCTGCCCGCGGCAGTTAGGAGAGAATGCAAGACCTGCTTAAATCACATCATTTTGCCAAATAGAGAAAAAGCATTGCATGAATAACTGGCTATTATTTGCTGCAACTGAAGCAGCGCTTTCATTATCGCCAGGTCCCGCCGTGATGATGGTCGTTGCCTACGGCATCGCACGCGGATGGCGTATTTCGCTGTTCGTCACTTTGGGGATTTTGACCGGGAATGCCGTTTACTTTGCCATCTCTGCGACAGGGATAGGATCGCTCCTTTTGGCCTCTCCCAAGATCTTTATGGCGATCAAATATGCAGGTGCAGCATATCTGGTGTACTTGGGCTTATCCGCTATTTTTGGCAGACCATCCCCGATCACCTTGAGCAAATTAGATAGCAAACCACAGAGCGGCAAACGGATCTTCAGCACCGCAGTGATGCTGCAAATGACGAATCCTAAAGCCCTGCTAGGATTTGTCGCGATTCTGCCGCAGTTTATTGATCCACAAAAACCCATCATCCCACAAATGAGTATCCTTGCTGCATGCTCCATCATTCCAGAATTTTTTATTCTATTGGGCTACGGCATGCTGGCAAACAAAGCTAGCCATTTAGCAACGCAACCCAAGTACAGTGTGATTACAGAAAGAATTGCCGGTAGTCTGGTGTTGGCCGCCGGCGTATTGGTAGCCCTAGTTTAAACCGTCAACTAGATCAATCTGCTTTAGTTGGAGCACGATACGACATGCAAAACGATAACGCGATGCATCGAATATGGCAGGTCATTCTGACTGAGGTCAGACAATTACTGGTCTGGAATACGCCTAGCAGATCTTGGCATATCGCCTTAATCGTTTCCTTGTGTATGGGAATTCCCGTATTTGCTGGCGCCTATTTTGGTAAGCAAGATTTCGGCATTCTGGTTGGTATGGGAACGCTGGTGATTTTATACTTGCCTAAGACGTCTATTGCGCACCGCATGCTGACGCTAGTCGCATGTTCATTCGGTTTTTCGGTCTGTTTTACCTTAGGCTTATGCGCCAGCTTTGATCCCTATGTATCAGTCGCGGTGATGACGCTCACCGTTCTGCTGATCGACGTCATTTGTCGCTATTATTCTTTGCCTCCACCCGCCAGCTTCTTTTTTATCCTGATGATCGCAGTCGGAAGCACCATGCCGTTTAACCTTGCTGGGATACCAATGCGGGTAGGACTGATTTCGATCGGTGGCATGCTGGCTTGCTTAATCGCTTTGATCTATTCTTTGGCCATCGCAAACAAACCCATCAAACTCTCACCAGTGCCGCCGGTAGACCGCGACATCTTTGCGATCCTGCTCGAATCCTTGGTTATTGCCAGCTTCGTCGGCGGATCGTTTTTACTCTCACGCCTGCTGCATTTAAATAATCCCTATTGGGTACCGGTATCCTGTGCGGCGATTATGCAAGGTGCTACCTTCCGCTTGATCTGGCATAAGAAAGTCCATCGCATTATAGGTACCGCATTGGGTATGGGGCTGACATCCATTATTTTTTCATTGCCATTAAACGTCTGGACCTATGCACTGGCCATCACGGTATTACAATTTATCGTTGAAATGCTGATCGTCAGAAATTACGGCGTTGCCGTGATTTTTATTACCCCACTGACTATGTTATTTGCAGAAGGTGCCTCTGTCAGAGTGCCTCCCGATTCGTTGGTACTGACACGCTTGTTCGATATTATTTTGGGTAGTCTGATCGGCGTCGCCGGAGGATGGGTATTGCATCATCCTAAAATTTTGACCTATGTTGCTGGTAAGGTGAAATCAAAAACACAGACGACAATACAAGTCAAAACCGACAAAGACCTAGAATAAAGAAACGTACGTAAAACAATCTAAGGAGACCATCATGAGTCAAAAATACAGCAGTTTCGCCGAATTTTATCCCCTCTATTTAAGTGAACATCGCAACCGCCACTGTCGCCAACTTCACTTTATTGGATCAACCCTAGTGTTGCTCTGTGTGGCAATGTTTATTGGTACCGGCGCCGGAGTATGGTTAATCGCCGCACCTTTATGTGGTTATGGCTTCGCCTGGGTCGGTCATTTTGGTTTTGAGAAAAATAAGCCGGCCTCATTCAAACAACCGCTATATTCGTTCATGGGCGACTGGGTGATGTACTGGCAGCTGTGGACTGGGAAGATTGGGTTTCAGGCAGGTTGAATCAAGAGATTTTCATATAACGTAGCACCTGATAATAAAGGTGAACAAGTTCAATGTTTTGCCTATCCACTTATACCCCATTGGAAACATTTCAAAATGAAGTTATTGAGAAAAGAGTCTATTTTCAATAACGAATTGGGTGTACATCGATTTTCCTAAATTGCCTTAATGCAACTATTACGCCAGCAATTATGGAAAATAAGAGCGGAACAATAATCGTCAAAGCTAACTCTTCGTTTGGATTGCGGGTTGTTACGAATTTTGGGTCGCCAGGCAGATAAATCACAAGTAATTTTCCGTTTACTCCAAGGTCTGCGCATCCGTCGCCTGTCCCATCTAAATTTCTTCCCGCAATGGAATAACGAAAATAACAACGCTGGTGATTTTCAGGCTGTATCTGAGTAATCGTTGCTTCAATCTTTTGACCTTTCTCCGACATCTCATACCATCCCAGCCAACCGGGACCGGAAAGATTCAACATAACAGAAAAAAAAGTAAACGCGAAGAGCGCAGCAGCACTGCCGACTTGTAATGGTTTCACAAAATTATTTGCGCCTTCATCTAAAAAAACAACATACATATGGCTTTTGTAATATCAACTTTTTAGTCGAGTTCTCATCATCAGGTTATCTGGTAAATGAATCAGTTCAGCTCAAAACTCATGTGACATACTGATATGCGGAATCCCTGCCTCTTCAAACACATCACCCTCACGGCTGTAGCCATTGCGGGCATAAAACGGTTCTGCTGAGGTCTGTGCATTGAGTTTGACTGCTTTGTCGCCGCGGTTTCGGGCTTGTTGCATCAAGCTTTGTAGTATCGCTGCGCCGACACCCAGACCGCGGGCGGCACTTCTGACCGCCATGCGTCCGATATGACCATCTGGCAGCAATCGCCCTGTGCCAACGGCTGTACCTTGTGCGTCATAGGCGACGGCATGCAAGCATTGCGCATCCATCTCGTCCCACTCCAATTCGACAGGGATATTCTGCTCGATGACGAAGACGTCATAGCGAATTGCCTGTGCTTCTTTTTGTAGTTCTGCCCAAGAACCCAAGGTGACGCGCACTGCGTCTTTATCTGCTGTTGTAGTCATCATATTGTTTAGGGATGGATATCTAAGATTTTGTCATTATCATACGACAATGAGGATAGAGTTGAACATGAAGTTCAGCGAATATCAAGCCTGTCATTCTGCGCTTGCAGCAGAAATGTAGTGGCACTGATTTTTCAACTAGAGAACGGACTCCTGCCGATATCAGCGGATCAATCAATTCAGACTTTAGCCTGATTCGTCTCTGGCTTACAAATTTCCAGTTTGGAAATGATCGCACGCCATTGCTCGGGTACGGCAACTCCTTTGCGCACGGCAGTGTCAGCATAGACGTAGAACAACTCACCAGAAATCAGATGCTGATCGCCGATGTATATCTCTAGCACAAAGCGCAGGGATGAATTGCCGATTGCTGCGCAGCGTACGCCAATCTCCAGCACATCATCAAATCTGGCGGGCGCCATATATTCGACAGTGGCTTTGCGGGCGAACAGCTCTTTGCCCTGCTCCGCTTGCACCGTGACATTAGGCAAATTGGTAGCACGCCAGTATTCAGTAAAAGCGACGTCAAAATACGTCAGGTAGTGGCCATTGAAAACGATGCCTTGCATGTCGACTTCTGACCAGCGTACCCGCAGCGAATGAAAAAAAGTAAAATCAGTACGTGCCATTTTATTGCTCTAAAAATCCACGGATCAATTGATTAATACGCGCAGGCTGTTCATGGATAACCCAATGACTACCTTCTGGTATGCGCACGACTTCTAAATCGTCGATAAAGTTCTCTAGCCCATCGAGCAGAGTTTTTGGCAGAGCCTTATCGGTCTCGCCCCAGATCACGCGGGTCGGCACTTTGATTTTGAAGTCGTCAGGATTGAGTTGCAGTTGTAATGGTCCTTTATTGCTGTCTGTCGGTGGGTGCAAAGGCGAGGCGCGATAATAATTGACGCCGCCAGTCAAGCCACGTGACCAGCACTCGTGATATTTGGCGCGAGTCTCTGCATCAAACCAGCCCGTATTGGCTTGCCCCATTCCGTTAAAGAATCCTTCCATCAAAGCAAAATCATCTTTGGCGAGCGCTTTCTCTGAACCTTCCGCCCGCAACCAGTTCATGTATTCGCTTGCCGATTTTTGGGAAGGATCCGAACTGAGCGCCTGCATAAACAAGTACGGATGTGGTGAGTTAATGATAATCAACTTGTGCAGCAACTCCGGGAAGGAGATTGCCAGATTCCAGCAGATCGCACCGCCCCAATCGTGGGCGATGATCACGACTTTTTCGTAGCCAAGATGCGCAACTAATAAGCGCAAATCCTCCACAATGTGACGTGCTTTGTAGGCAGACAAATCAGCTGGCATATCCGATAAATTAAAACCCCGCAGATCCGGTGCGACGGCAAAATAATCCTGACCAAACTCGGCCAGCTGAGCCGACCACTCGTACCAGAATTCCGGAAATCCATGGACAAAAAGCAGCAAAGGCTTACCTGCTTCACCGGCACTGGCGTAATGCAGACGAGTACCGTTAGACAGTGATGCAAATTGATTTGATTGTATGACTGCACTCATAATTTCACCACCATAAAATTGATTGGATATTTGGGCATTAAAACTAATAATTACACATACTCCCCCGTGATCATTATAAAAACCAACTCATTGTCCAGATAATATATAGACGATTTATAATTACTAGGAAGGAGTATATTGATTATCCATTGTGCTTATCTCGTGTTTGCGTTGTTTTACTTACGACTTAAGCTGCGCATTTTGTATCCCATCCGTCTGGCATTGAACTTGATTACCGTGCCAGACTTCAGGTCAACTATCGGGAACTGCTATCAGGCGGACTTCAGCTTTGCGCGCAGCATATCGCGGATGTGCGGCACTGCCTTATATGGGTCGCTTGGATTGCGTTGCGTAATAATATCCTCCATACGCTCTTGTACATTCCCTAGCGCAGCTGGATGGGAGTAGATGTAGAACTGTCCATCGCTGATCGCCTTGAAGGTTTTTTCCGCAACTTCTGCCGCAGTCACTTTTCCTGACGAGACCGCTTTATCCGACATCGCTTGCGAGGCTTTTTGGCTTGCTGTCGGTGCTGATGCTTGTACGTCGTCGGGACGATTACGTTGCGACTGGCTGATGCCGGTTGGAACAAAATAAGGACATAAGACGGATGCGCCTATCGGTGCTTCGACTAGGCTTAAATCCTGGAACAAGGTTTCGGACAAGGACACGACGGCATGCTTGGAAACGTTGTACACGCCCATCGTCGGCGCGTTGAGCAAACCTGCCATGGACGCTGTGTTGACAATGTGACCTTCATAATCAAGGTCGGTCTTTGCGCATTCCAGCATCAGCGGTGTGAAGATACGCACGCCATGGATCACGCCCCATAAATTGACGCCCAATACCCATTCCCAGTCGGCTTGGGTGTTTTCCCAGATCAGCCCACCAGAACCGACACCAGCATTATTGAAGACTAAATGCACGGCGCCAAATTTTGCCATCGTGGCATCGGCCAAAGCCTGCACTTCTGCCGCATGGCGCACATCACAACGCATTGTCAGGACTTGGGCATCCATTGCCTCTAGCTCGGCTTGGACTTTATCTAATGCGTCTTGTTGCACGTCGGCCAATACCAACTTCATACCGAGCTTGGCACCGATCAGCGCAAATTCACGGCCAAATCCGCTACCACCACCAGTGATAACGGCTACTTTATTTTGAAAATTTTTCATGGGTGTCTCCAGCTATTTTTATGGAAAAAACGATTAATGCAAAAGGATCAATTAAGACTTGGTTTGCTCAAAGCTCAAGCCGGTATTACGCGTTTCATTTGGAAACCTACACGTGGAAAATGCACAGTCACGTTACCAGCGCGTTCATCATGGCGTTGCACAGCGAGCTCATTGGCGCTACATATCACCAACTCGCCCTGCACCGGGTCCAGTGCGTAATCGTTAGGCATGATGGTGACTTGCTCACCCAACGCAATGCCGTGGATATCAATAAAACTGGCTGTGACAGCAGCTGGCGTTGATGTACTGGCGAGTTCAATGGCTTCGGTACTGCGCATTTTTTCAGATTGACCGTGACCGAAGCCAGCGATTTTATCCATCCACGAAAGAATCAGAGGATGCGCATCCAGAATCCCTGCCACTGCGGGAACACGCCGGATAAACCACAAAGCGTGATACACAGAAAAATCAACGATACTCGCCTGATCACCGAGTAAATACGCTTGACCACCCGCCAACATAGCGTCCAAGCGACGCAGATACTCTTGCAATTGTCCGGTCGCCTCTGGCAGAGACATACGCGGTGCATTGGCGCGCATCGCTGCACGGTCAGCACCAAACGCCTTCATCTGTTCTGGCGTGACATCACCCAGGATGCCACTCATCGCAGCCGGCTGAAATGTGTAGGCAATCGCAGTCCAGAATAAGGTCGTATCCGCCCAATGTGCCAGCGTTTTAGACAAGCCAGCAATCGCTTCTGGATAAAGTGACGGCGTTGGTGCGAGAGTTTCCAACACATCAGCAATCAAGGCGGTATCACAATAAATATCTGCGCCGATTTGCATGATCGGCGTACGGCGATAACCGCCAGTCAACGCGACCACATCGGGCTTTGGCATGATGGACGGAATCATCACTGACTTCCAGTTCAGATTTTTAAATCCGAAAATCAGACGTATTTTTTCTGAAAACGGTGACACTGGATAGTGATGAAAAATAATATCGGACATGAACACCTCTTTTTGCGGCTATTGGAATTGGCTTTTCAAATCAAATTGCACAACAGTAGCTCTAACAATTTTCTGTGTTTTCTGCCTCTCCGCTTATGTGAGAGGCAGAAAAATTGATTAAATCCGTTAGACCCGTTACACCAACTTCACCAACTGCTTACCAAAGTTTTTACCTTTGAGCAAACCAATAAATGCCTCTGGTGCGCCAGCCAAATCTGGTGCAATCGATTCACGGAATTTGAGTTTGCCGGTAGCAACCAGCGTGCCCAGTTCTTTCAAGCCTTGTGGCCACATGTCGATATGTTCTGACACGATGAAGCCGCGTAAAGTGACACGCATGGTCAAGAATACCCGCGCGTTACGGATAGAAATTGCTTCACCGTTGTACCCGGCGATCATGCCACATAGGGCAACACGACCAAATTGATTCATGCGTGCCAGACTAGCGTCGAATACTTCACCGCCGACGTTTTCGAACACGCCGTCAATACCATCTGGCGTCGCTGCTGCGAGGTCGGCTTCTAAGTTACCGGCTTTGTAATCGATGCAGGCGTCAAAGCCTAATTCGTTGACAACATAAGCGCACTTTTCTGCGCCACCGGCGATACCGACGACACGGCAGCCCATTTGTTTAGCTAACTGGCCGACCACACTACCGACCGCGCCGCTGGCTGCGGAGACTACGACCGTCTCACCTTTTTTAGGATGAATGATTTGTGTTAGACCGTACCAGGCGGTCATCCCTGGCATACCGACAGAGCCGAGATACGCCGACAACGGAATATGCGTCGTATCGACTTTGCGCAACATGATGCCGTCGGATACGCCCATCTCTGCCCAGCCCAACATGCCAACGACTTTATCGCCGACGGCAAACTGAGGATTTTTACTCGCGACGATCTCGCCCACGGTGCCACCGATCATGGTCTCGCCAATGGCTTGTGGGACCGCGTAGCTTTTCGACTCTTCCATGCGACCACGCATATACGGATCGAGTGACATAAAGTGATTGCGGATCAAGACTTCTCCGTCTTTGATCTCTGGAACAGGGACTGTCTCCAGACGAAAGTTATCTGGCTGAACTTCCCCTTTTGGACGGGATGCGAGGACTATACGTTGATAAGTTGTTGTGCTCATGTTGATCTCATTTCATTAATTGGTTAGCGACTGCCTGAAAAGCGCGATAAGTGATGGGGTCACTTGCGCCATTGGCAGCGATGGGGTGAGAAGAAAATTTAACGATGACCATTTCGGCCACCGGATCAATGTAAATACGTTGACCATGAATACCGCGTGCTTCAAAGGTTTTGTGACTGTTATGACCTATCCACCACATATTGCGATACGAATAACCGGGGATAGTGGCGTAACCAGCTTTAGCAAATTTGGCCTGATCACCACCTTTGCGAATATCATCGATGGCAGCTTTAGGAATAATTTGCTGTCCGTTAAACTTGCCGTCCAAACGCATCATCTCGCCAAACCGTGCCATATCGCGCAAGCCAAGATTGAGACCACCACCGCCCTGCTCGGTACCAATGCTATCGACTGCAAAATAGGCGTCATTTTCTACCCCTAATTTTTGCCAGATACGTTCAGACAATAAATCCGCCAGCGATTTGCCGCTGGCACGCTTGATGATCCATGCCAGCACTTCTGCATTTACTGTTTTATAGGCGAAGGCATCGTCGTGTTGACCTTCTTTTTTCAGCTTAACCAGAAAATCATAAAAGGTTCTGGGACCATCATACGTTGGTGCTGTCGGCAACAAACCACCGGCTCTGGCGTAATCCCAAATCTCGGCTTTCGGATCGGCATAATTCTCAGAATATTGCACACCAATCGTCATATCCATGACTTGGCGCACTGTAGCATCGCCATAAGCGGACTCTTTTAATTCAGGCAGATATTTGGTCACCAGCGCAGTAGAATCCAGGCTACCTTCAACCGACATTGCTGCAGCCAAAGTACCAACAAAAGACTTGGTCACGGACATAGCGATATGCGGCAACTGCGGTTTGCTGATACCAAAGTATTTCTCATACACGATACGACCTTTGTGCATGACCAAAACGCTGTCGGTATAGGTATTGTTGAGCATATCGGCCCAGGTCGCATTGGCGCCCTTGTCATCAACAAAAGAGACTTTATCCAGATCGACCAATGCTTGCGGCAAGGGGGACGCAGCCAGCGTGCCATGCCAGACGTTTGCTGTTGGACCTAACTCACGCCCATGCGAAAACGACCAACGGGTGCGGGGAAACTGGTAGTTACTGCCGTTACTAAATTTAACGACTTTGTCTGGCGCGGGTGGGAAACCTTGCATCCAGCCTAGCGTTTTTGGATCGGTGCTGGCTGGATCAGGTAAAGCCGTTTGTGCGATTGCGGTATTGATTGCTGTTGTCATGAGTCCGCCAATGAGTAACTTCGCCGCGATTGTAAAGCCCGATGCGATTGATGATTTCTGACGCGTTCTTTGTATTCTTTTTGTTGTGGGCATGCTGTCTCCTGTTTCCATTCTGTGTTTTTACTGTTGGATTTATTAGGACCTGCTGACACTTAATTTGCTTATACCTTTGGTCTGACTTTGGTTGAACTTTGGTTGAACTTTGGTAAAGTTAATCGAGAAAATATAAGATCAATATAAAGGGGAAATTCACATACTCCCCCCGATTTTATTAAAATATGGCTTATCGTCCAATGATTATATGGACGAATAAAAATACCCCACCTCAGTATATTTATAATTCACCAACTTAAACATCTGCATCCGAATAACTATTGCGCGTCAAATCAGCGATTAACTCCCTCTTCTCCCGCTGGCAGGAGATGAGTTTTACCAATGTAGATTGACTCGCTAACCAGATATTTTTAAAAACTAAATCACTCACTCATTCACTCAGTCAGTCGCTGCCATAGAGCTTCTTCATATTTTCACCCGATTTCAAGCGGCGTAAGTATTTAAACGTACCCATTGCCTTTGCCACCAATTTGTCGCCGTTCCAGATTTCGCCTTCGCAGAAACACATGGTCGTTGACCGATGAAAAGCATGACCTCGCGCTTCGATATGGCCGCCAGTAATCCCGCCCGGTTGCAGAAAAGTCGTTTTCATCTCAACCGTGACTACGCCTTTTAAATCTTCGCACAAGGATCGTCCGGCCATTGCCATCACCACATCCAGCATGGTCATGAGTACACCGCCGTGGACGATTTGCCAGCTGTTCATATGGCGCTCGGTTAAATCTAAAGTGAGTTTGGCGTTACCCCCGTCCATCTCTAAAAATTCAACTCCAAGATCATGCAGGAAGGGATTGAGTGCAGAAGTAGGCTGCGGGATCGGAACACCATTGCTGGCAGATTCATCCTGAACCTGTGTCACGGTATGTGAATGACCTTCTGCAATTTTTTTCGACTCAGTAGTAGACAAGCTCATGCTGATCTCCGGTTATATTGTCGGGACTTAGCACAGTCACAGTGCAGCCCTCTGAGCATTTCTAAAAATGAATTATCAGAATGCAGAATACAAAACACAGCAATAAATGGAGCGACTGTGTTTGGATTGTGAACTGCATTCAATAGTCGGTTTTCAGACTCAGTTTTCAAATTGCGTGCATTAAACCGCAGAGACTCCACCATCGACTGCCAAGGTTTGACCAGTGATATGTTTACCTGCATCAGAGGCAAACAATAAGGCAACGCCTTTTAAATCTTCATCGTCACCAATACGTTGTAATGGAGCTTCTTTGGAGAGTTTTTCCTCTCCCAGATTTTCCAGAATTCCTTTCGTCATTTTGGACGGAAAAAATCCCGGTGCGACGGCATTCACAGTAATGCCATGTACGCCCCATTCACCAGCCAGAGTGCGAGTGAAATTGATGACTGCCGCTTTGGACGTATTGTAGGCAATCGTCTGCATGGTGCCGGGTCCGTTGCCCGCCAAACCAGCAATAGAGGCGACATTGATAATGCGACCGTATTTGCGAGGAATCATCGAGCGCTTGCCGACTTCTTGCGACAACAAAAAGATACTGCGGATGTTGAGGTTCATCACCTTATCCCATGCCTCAACCGGATAATCTTCTGCCGGAGCGCCCCAGGTTGCGCCAGCATTATTGATGAGGATATCAATATGACCAAGGCGCGCCAATGCCTCATCGACCAGCGGTTTTACGGTACCGTCTTTGCCCAGATCAGCAGCAATCGCGCTGGCGTCTATGCCTTTGCTTTTCAGATGCGCGACCGCCTCGTCCAGATCCGATTGTTTGCGTGAAGACAGCACCAGTTTGGCACCCTGCTCGCCCAATGCCTCTGCCATTTGTAAACCTAATCCACGAGAGCCGCCAGTGATTAAGGCGGTTTTACCTTTGAGGTCGAATAATTGTTGTGAGGTGCGTACTGTTTTCATCTTTGTCTCCGATTATTTTTAATCTATTTTTGAGCTAATATTTTTTAAAACCAGGCGTCTTGCATATCTAAAGTCGTCGTATCCAGACTCGCCAGTAAATCTAATTGTTGATGGACTTTTGGTAGTTCCCACTGATAAAAATATTTACAAGCTTGCAGTTTTCCTGCGTAGAAATTAGCGTCGTGATGGGTTTCTTTTCCAACCGACAACAGCGCTTGCTCTAACCATACCCAGGCGACGACGGTATGACCAAATGCCTCCAGATAAAGGGACGCATTTGCCAGTGTTTTATTCAAATCACCGGCAGCATATAACTGCTGTGTGACCATCGCAATGCGACGTAAAGCCAGCGACAAGGGTTGGGCATAGTCAGATAACTCCGGATGACCGGCTGCACGAGTGATTGTCGCTTGCATCTCCGCACCGAGTGCTTGTAATGCAGCGCCGTCTTGCATGACAACTTTACGTCCCAATAAATCCAGACCTTGTATGCCGTGCGTACCCTCATGAATCGGATTTAAGCGGTTGTCGCGATAGAACTGCTCCACGTTGTATTCACGCGTATAACCATATCCGCCGTGGATTTGAATCGCCAGATTATTCGCTTCCAGGCACCATTGTGAGGGCCAGGACTTAGCGATAGGCGTCAAGATATCCAGTAACAATAAGGCGTTGGCGCGTGCCGCTGGATTTGTCGCACTGCGTTCCTCATCTACCAGACGAGCGCAATATAAATTCAGTGCAAGCCCACCTTCGACATACGCTTTTTGCGCCAGCAACATCCGTTTGACATCGGTATGTTGAATGATAGGCAGTTGCGCCGTAGCAGGATCTTTGGCTTGCGGATTGCGCCCTTGCGGACGGTTTCGTGCATAGTCCAGTGAATGCAGATAGCCAGTATAACCAAGCATAACTGCACCCAGACCAACACCAATACGCGCCTCATTCATCATGTGGAACATATTAGCGAGACCTTTATGCAAGGTACCGACCAGATAGCCGATTGCGCCTGCTTTGCCTTCCGGCTTGAACTTACCTTCGCCAAAATTGAGCAAGCAATTGGTGGTGCCGCGATAGCCCATTTTATGGTTTAAGCCAGCCAGCACAACGTCATTGCGCTCACCTAATGAACCGTCTGCATTGACGAGTTTTTTAGGGACGATAAAAAGAGAAATCCCTTTAACACCTGGAATCAGTTTGCCGTTCTCATCTGGCACTTTGGCGAGTACTAGATGGATAATATTTTCCGATAATTCATGCTCGCCAGCAGAGATCCACATCTTATTACCGGTCAGGCGATAACTACCATCGGCCTGAGGTTCTGCGCGAGTGACTATATCGGACAAACTGGACCCTGCCTGCGGCTCTGACAAACACATCGTGCCAAAGAAGCGGCCTTCCAACATCGGTTTGGCGAACAGCTCAATTTGCTCTGGTGTACCGCATTTCATCAAGGTATTGGCATTGCCAATCGTCAGAAATGGATAAGACGAAGTACCAACGTTGGCACCTTTAAAGTAGGCAAAACCTGCCTTCTCGACTACGCAGGGTAATTGCATGCCGCCCAGTTCAAAATCTTGTCCCGCAGCCATCAAACCCGCTTCGCAAAACGCGTTGAGCGCCGTCTTTACCTCTGGGATGATGTGTACGACTTCACCATCAAAATGCGGCTCGTTCTGATCGTTCTTTTTATTATGCGGGGCGAATAACTCAGTGGCGATTTGCTCGCAGGTATCGAGCGCAGCATTGAAGGTTTCTCGGGTGTGGTCAGCAAAACGCTCGCGCTGATTTAAGGATTCGACATTCAGCCATTCATACAGCAAAAAATCGAGGTCGCGGCGGGGGATGATTTTTGATTGCATAGCGGATCGGATATCAGATGTTGGACGTTGGCAGGACGACGGATCGTCCTTTTAAAAAAAGCAAGACAGATTACTCCCGTCTTACTCGTCTTTATTTTTTAGGACTTACGCAAAAACGCCCCGGCTGCGTTGTAGCTCCTAGCTGTACTAAAGTACTATCTTCGTCGCTACGCCTTGCCGGGACAATTTTGCGTAGGTTCTATTTTTATACCGTGAAAGGTAGTAAAGCTAATCAGTCGCTCAGCAATTACACCACTTCAAACAAGCCAGCCGCGCCTTGACCGCCACCGATACACATGGTTACCACAACAAATTTTGCGCCACGGCGTTTACCTTCGATCAAAGCATGCCCAGTCAAACGTGCACCGGATACGCCATAAGGATGGCCTACCGCAATCGCACCACCGTTGACATTGAGTTTATCCATTGGAATACCAAGCTTGTCTGCACAATACAAAACTTGCACGGCAAAGGCTTCGTTCAATTCCCACAAGCCGATATCTTCTACTTTGAGACCCGCTTTTTTCAGTAATTTTGGAATCGCATAGACCGGACCAATACCCATTTCATCTGGCTCACAACCTGCGATGGCGAACCCACGGAAAATACCCAATGGTTGCAGACCTTTGGCTTCTGCTAATTTGCTGTTCATCAAAATCGCGACGGAGGCACCATCAGAAAATTGACTTGCGTTACCGGCAGAGATAACGCCGCCTGGCAACGCGGAACGGATTTTAGATACCGCTTCCAGCGTTGTATCTGCACGAATACCTTCATCAGAAGAGATCGTGACTTCTTTGCTGACCAACATACCAGTGGCTTTGTCAGCCACACCCATGATGGTCGTCATCGGAACGATTTCTGCATTAAATAAACCAGCGGCTTGTGCAGCGGCGGCACGCAATTGACTTTGCACACCGTATTCATCCTGGCGATCACGGCCGATGTTGTAACGCTTGGCGACGGTTTCTGCTGTCTGCAGCATTGGCCAGTAAACTTCTGGCTTGTGCTCTTTCAACCAGGTTTCAACGATCATGTGTTTATTAGCTTCGTTCTGTACGCAAGAAATTGACTCAACGCCGCCAGCAGCATAAACATCGCCCTCACCGGCAATAATACGCTGGGCTGCCAGAGCGATGGTTTGCAAGCCAGAGGAACAAAAACGATTGACTGTCATACCGGCAGTCGTGACCGGGCAACCACCGCGCAATGCGATCTGGCGGGCGATATTGCTGCCAGTTGCGCCTTCCGGTGTGGCGCATCCCATGATGACGTCTTCCACCTCGCCAGCTTCAATCTTAGCGCGTTCAATCGCAGCACTGAGGACATGACCGCCCATCGTGGCGCCATGCGTCATATTGAAAGCACCTTTCCAGGATTTTGCTAGGCCGGTACGTGCGGTGGATACGATAACTGCATCAGTCATGTGAGTCTCCTATTTAGGTAATTTTTTTAATTTGGGTAAATCGATCATTGCTACAAACTGGACATACTTAATATTCTGGACGCTTCTGCCAACTTTAAAACCGATTTAAAAACTGACTTTAAGAGTGATTTTACAATCGATAACGGGACATTATTATGCGCCCGATTGTTAGTCAATTTCGGTACCAGGCCAGGTACAAAAGCATCACGCAAAAATAACTGAATATGAGAATAGCATATTTTTAGTACGACCGTTCGCAAAAATTTTAACTTATTTTGAGCAGGTAAAACCACACAAATTCACCTTATAAACTGGTGAATACAAATTCATCCCTGTCGTCCTCGTCGTCCACATCGCCCTTCTTCGTAAGGTTCTGTAAGTTTCAAGAAAGCATGCCGTAAGTTTCAGACTGCACACTCAACCACGCTAAAAGTAAGCTTTACAAATTTTCTATTCCGTAAAGCTAGTTTTTGCTTACAACTTTAAAATAAAACAGGAGACAAGCATGGCGACAGGACCAGTAGCGTCAGGCAGTATGACGGCTGAAGAGCGTAAAGTAATTTTCGCGTCTTCCCTCGGTACTGTATTTGAATGGTACGACTTTTATCTGTATGGCTCACTCGCAGCCATCATTGCAAAACAGTTCTTTGCAGGCACCGATCCCAATACGGCATTTATTTTTGCTTTGCTGGCTTTCGCGGCTGGCTTTATCGTTCGACCTTTTGGCGCACTGGTGTTTGGCCGCTTGGGCGATATGATTGGTCGTAAATATACCTTCTTGGTCACGATCCTGATCATGGGTGGCTCAACCTTCGTCGTTGGTCTGCTACCAAATTACGCTTCAATAGGTATGGCCGCTCCGATCATCTTGGTAACTTTACGAATCTTGCAAGGTCTGGCACTCGGCGGTGAATACGGCGGCGCGGCAACCTATGTGGCAGAACATGCGCCGCATGGCAAGCGCGGTGCATTCACTGCCTGGATCCAAACCACAGCAACAATGGGGTTGTTCTTATCCTTGTTAGTAATTCTGGGCACTCGCACTGCCATAGGTGAGGATGCGTTTGCTGCCTGGGGCTGGCGCATTCCGTTTTTGGTATCCGTCATCTTACTGGGTGTTTCAGTCTGGATTCGCTTATCCATGAATGAGTCACCTGCTTTTGCCAAAATGAAAGCAGAAGGTAAGACCTCTAAAGCGCCTTTGACAGAAGCATTTGGCCAATGGAAAAACATGAAAATTGTTATTCTTGCTTTGGTTGGATTGACTATGGGACAGGCAGTAGTCTGGTACACAGGCCAATTCTATGCTTTGTTCTTTCTGACGCAAACTTTGAAAATTGATGGCGCAACGGCAAACATATTAATCGCTGCGTCCTTGTTGCTTGCCACACCATTCTTCCTCATTTTTGGATCACTCTCTGACAAAATTGGACGCAAACCTATTATCTTAGGTGGCTGTCTGATTGCTGCTTTGACTTATTTCCCAATATTTGGTGGTTTGACTCACTACGGCAATCCAGCATTAGAAAAAGCATTGCAAAATTCACCTGTTACAGTATATGCCGATCCCGCATCTTGCCAATTTCAGTTCAACTTAACTGGTCAGACTAAATTTATCTCTTCATGCGATATCGCGAAGCAAGTGCTTTCCACTAGTTCAGTAAACTACGCGAACGTCGCAGCACCTGCTGGTAGCCTGGCAGTGATTAGATTAGGTGACAAAGAAGTTCCATCGTTTAATGCTGTGCTGACTCCCGATGGACGTAATTTTGACGCCGACAGTAAAAAGAAAGAAGCCGAGTTCAAGAAAGCTGTTGCAGAAGCAATCAAAGTTGCAGGCTATCCAGCTAAAGCTGATCCGATCCCTTTTGCTTCGGGCAATTGGTGGATGATTCTTGGCCTTCTTTTCATACTAGTTCTATATGTGACGATGGTATATGGCCCGATTGCTGCAATGCTGGTAGAGATGTTCCCTACCCGTATTCGTTACACATCGATGTCATTGCCTTACCACATTGGTAACGGCTGGTTTGGCGGTTTATTGCCGACCACCGCATTTGCGCTGGTAGCTTATAAAGGTGATATTTACTACGGTCTGTGGTACCCGATCATCTTCGCTTTAATCACATTCGTAATCGGCGTCTTGTTTGTAAAAGAAACAAAAGATAACGATATTTACGCAGGGGATTAAAAAGCCTTTTGCTTAAAGAAAAAGCCGTCAATCATTTGACGGCTTTTTTATTGTCTTAGCGCACTAACACTTCTCTCTCTTTTATTTGTTGCGTCTTTAAATTTTCGCTATTAAGAAATTGAAAGGATCAATATACTCCCCTATATTTTCTCCAAATATCGCCGCTAGCCCATAATTTACCTAGACGATTAAAATATACTTACATGCAGTATCTACAATCAAAGCGAAAGTCAATGCTAAAACTCATAGTGCATCTCAAGTCTGACCTTGCCCCGCTGGCACAATAGACTGGCCTGGCTGCCAATCACTAACGACGCTTTGTCTTTGATATGACCAAACGGCAATCCCGTGATGATGGGCACCTTTACGGTTTCGCGCAGAAATTGAATCATCTGTTCAAAGTTGTAGCCATTGTCATGCGCGGCTAATTTGTATCCAGAAAAATCGCCAAATACAATCGCAGATTGCTGTTCCAATACACCAGCAAAATGCAGTTGCAACATCATGCGTTCTACCCGATAAGGATGCTCTGCGATATCTTCTACGAATAAAATACCATTGTCGATTTTGGGGAAATACGGCGTACCGGCCAGATGCGTCAGCATTGCTAAATTTCCACCCCACAGCGTCCCTGCCACATCACATTCTGGCGAAGCGTTGGTATCAAACTCAACATGATGATGCGTATTTTTGATGCAATTAAAAAAGCTCTGTAGAGTAAACTCACTCAGATCTTCACGACTAAAATCATCACACAACATCGGGCCAGAAATACTCGCTTGATGACCTTGCGATAGCAAAGCCAGATGCAGCGCATTGAAATCGCTATAGCCAACAAAGCATTTTCCGCTAGAGACTAATTTTTTATAATCCAGATGTGGCAGCAGACGCGATAAGCCGTAACTGCCACGCAAGGCCATGATGATATCGACATCAGGATTGTCAGCCGCGTCATGCAATTGCGCTGCGCGTTGACTATCAGTGCCACCAAAACGCTGGAATTTTTTATCTGGCTGATAGTAGTTATAAACCTCAAATCCGCGATCTCGTAGGACTTGCAAGCCACGCACTACGCCTGGCTCATCATTCGCACAACCACTGGCAGCGACAATAGCAATGCCTGGTTTGCGTGAATCTTGCTTGGAGTCCGAATTGTTTTTGCGAGTAAAAATAGTCATATGCGATAAATCTGCCGGTCTGACGATCAGTTGATGGGAATTAGAGTTGACGTTGAAATTCTAATCAAAATTCTGGTTGGGATATAGCATAAAGTTCTGATCGGATGCAGAGCAAACATTAGAGTTTCAACCAGTTTTAGAGGCGATCTACCGATCCATTTTCGGGCAATAAACATCACAACAAATATCCTATACTCCCCACCATTTATAGAAAATATGCCCTAATGCGCAATGATTATATGGACGATCGATATATACTTACCACAAGTATATTTATTCACATCACATTTCACCTAAGCAATTCACTGAACTAATCTTAGTCCTCGATCTTAAGCATCAATCACAGGCGTTTTCTTCTGAGCGGCTCTTCGGCTGGCAAAAAAATCTTTGAGTAAGTTACTGCAATTGTCTGCCATTAGCCCGCCAGTAACGCTGGTATGGTGATTGAGTTTTTCTTGCTCGAACAAATTCAGTACCGAGCCGCAAGCACCGGTTTTTAGATCGCTAGCACCAAAAATGACTCGCGCCAAGCGTGCATGCATCATGGCACCAGCGCACATGACGCAGGGCTCTAAGGTGACATAGAGCTCGCAACCTGGCAGCCGATAATTACCCAAAATCTGGGCACCAGCGCGTAAAGCCATGATTTCTGCATGTGCGGTCGGATCGTGTTTGCCGATTGGATGGTTGTAACCGACAGAGATGACTTCACCGTCTTTGACCAATACGGCACCAACTGGCACTTCGCCCAAATCCCAGGCAACTTGCGCCTGAATTAATGCGAGTTGCATAAAATCAGTGTCACTGCTTGCTTGCGCGCTGGCAGTTAGGATCGAGGTCACGAGAAATGAGCAGTGTGTGAATTTGGCTTAGCCGTCAATCTCGGCCCAGCAATTGGGTGTTTCGTAGAGCGTTACTTTGGTGAGCGATAAAGTACGTCCGTAACGATCATGATAGACATCTTTGAGGATGTCGAAAGCGATTTTCGCCAGATTTTCTACCGTCGGGACGCGATCAATGACCACAGTTTTGTGATTGGGCATACTTTCCAAAAACTGTCTGACAACGGTATCTTTTTCGTACACGATAAATGCGTGATCCCAGAGATCGACCAAATATTGATTTGCCAGCGCTTTAATGTCGCTAAAATCCATAATCATGCCATTGTCGGACTCACCATCTTTTTCCACCACTTCACCGGTCAATGTGATGAGCAAAGTGTAGCGATGCCCGTGCAAATTACGGCATTGACTGTTGTGATCAGGAATCCGATGTCCGGTATCGAATTCGACTTTTCTTGTGATGGTGAGCATGTAAGGCCTAAACTAAGATAACTGAAGATGACAAAAATTACGGTATTTGAAGAAGTTTGTGGGTTTGTAAACTGAGCTTCCAATGCGGATGTTGCTTGCAGAATTCGACAGCGATTTTCAAATTCTTGGCTTGTTGCGGGCCGTCCATCGCTTGCACAAAGTAATGCTGAAAATCTAATGCTGCATATGCCTGCATATTTTGTCCCAGTTGCGGGATCACGACTTTGAGTTCATTGCCTTTGCGTACCAGCAGTTCAGCACCCATTTTAGGGCTGACACAAATCCAGTCGACGCCTTCCGGGACTGGCAGTGTGCCATTGGTTTCAATCGCGATTTCAAAACCAACTGCATGCATGGCGGTGATTAATTCAGTATCTAACTGCAATAAAGGCTCGCCGCCTGTGAAAACGACATATTTGTTTGCGGCATAGTCTTGCGGCCATAGGTTATTGATCGTCGCTGCCAGCTCTGGCGCCTGTTTAAACTTGCCGCCGCGCTCGCCATCGGTTCCGACAAAATCGGTGTCACAAAACTGGCAAATCGCCGTTGCCCGGTCTTCTTCTCTGCCCGTCCACAAATTGCAACCGGCAAAACGACAAAAAACCGCAGGGCGACCAGCATGATTGCCTTCGCCCTGTAGCGTATAAAAAATTTCTTTGATGCTGTAAGTCACAAAACTACTCGCTCACTTTTATTCAGTTATTCCCATTCAATTGTTTCCAAGGCCTGCAAACCCGCATGAATACAGGCTTTCTCTGTATGGGACATCTAATTTACCGTCATATTTACCGTCAAAAAACAAACGCTTTGACTGGCGCGGGAGATGCACTCGGTTTGTGCGGCGACTACTCTTCCACATCAATCATCAACTATCGAGGGGGTCTGGAAGCCCATCGGAGTCATTGCATCCTACGTTTTTCCACTCAAGGACAAGTATAAAGCAACGATTTCTCATTACCAAACGCTATACATCGAGCGTATTCCAACCCATGAAACCCAAGGTCAAAGGCATGCCTGCGCCAACAACTCTCTTCTTGGCGCGGCCCATGGCGACTTTCACGATTGAATTTTTACTGTTACATTTTACGCTGAATTCGTCTCCCAGGGGGAAACAAGCTTGCCGCTGGATATCGTTAGTGTTATATTTACTGCGCATTACGTTTCCTTTAGGGGCGCAAATTGAGCGTAAAATATCACTTGCAAACAAAGACGCTAGGCCCACGGGCAGCGCAGCTCTTCACTGAGCTGAATGAACTGCGCCGGTCTACGTTCACGCTGGCGGATGTCGGCTCGATCACCGGCTTGACGGCTGCTGCTGCCCGCAATCTCGTGCACAAGGCTCAGCAGCGAGGCTTGGTGACGCGACTGAAGCCCGGTTTGTACAACCTCGTCCCCTTCGAACTCGGCCGGGCCACTGAGCACATCGACAGCCCGTACCTGATCGCGCGTGAACTCGCCGGTGCCGCGCCCTACTTCCTGTCGCACGGCACCGCGCTTGAACTGCACCGCATGGTGACGCAGCCGAACTTCACCGTGTATGTGTCATGTACGCGGCGCGTGCGTCCGCAGACGGTCGGCGGCTATGACTTCCGGTTTGTCCACATCACTGCGGAACAAGAATTCGGGGTCATGAAGCACTGGATCGACAAAGAGCGCTTCGTGATGATCAGCGACATGGAGCGCACGATCATCGACGGGCTTCGGCACCCGGCATTTGTCGGTGGCATTACCGAAGTCGCCAAGGGCTTATGGATGAAGCGCGACGTACTGAAAGTCGAACGGCTAGTGGACTACGCACGACGCCTCGGCGTCGGCGCCATCGTGCGCCGCCTCGGCTACCTGCTGGAACACTATGGCCTCGCCGATGCGTCGGCGCTGGAACCATTGCTCGGCATGCTGACGGCAACGTACCAGCGCCTTGATCCACTACTCCCCCCCGAAGGGGCATTCCTCTCACGTTGGCGGCTCCAGCTCAACGTGACTCCTGAAGAACTCGATACCGTAAGGCTTGGCTAATGATTCCACAACGCAATATCTCCCTGATCTCGAACACGCTGATGAGCGCCGGCGGGCGGCGCATTCCCGAGGCCGTTATCGAACGCGATTACGTGCTGGCTTGGTTCCTGACCGGTCTGGCCGGTCATCCGCTGCGCGAGGTACTGGCATTCAAAGGTGGCACGGCCCTGCGACGTTGCTGGTTTGAGGACTATCGGTTTTCGGAAGACCTGGACTTCACATTGACCCGTCCGATCACCCTTGAAGAAATTCTGGCAGGGTTAGCCGAAATCTTTGCGGCAGTTGAGGCCGCCTGCGGCTTGCGAATCGCATTCGACCGCGAAGACCGCCACAGCCACCAGAACAGCCACACGTTTTATCTGCGCTACCAGGGGCCACTGCCCGCTGCAAACGACGTGAAGGTTGATATCACGATCACCGAAGTCCTGTGCTTCCCGCTGCAAGATCGCCCGATTCATCGCATCTACGATAGCTTTGACGATTTACCCGAAGGGCCAACCTTGAGGGTCTATGCCATCAAGGAAATCGTGGTTGAAAAGCTGCTGGCATTGAGCGACCGGGCGCGCAATGAACCGCGCGACTTGTACGACCTCTGGTATCTGTTCGGTTCTACGGACTTGCGCGTAGCGGAAATGCGCGTCGAACTTGATGCCAAGTTGGCGCTGCGGCAGCGCGTCGTCGCAGGCATGGAGCAGGCAATCGCCGCCAAGGAAGATCGTCTGCGGCGACTCTGGACTGCCCGCCTCGCGCACCAGATGAACCAACTGCCGCCGTTCGATGACGTTTTTCGGGAAGTGCTGCGGGCCGTTCGCGCCGCCGACTTGCCGAAGGCGGCCGGCTGATCGATTATCGGCGTGCCGATGTATGGCTTCCTCTCCTCATCACTACTGCGCATCGCGTCCGTAGCGCTACCTCCAGCGTAGGCGCACCCCGCAACCTCGTCGTGTCAGGCAAGCGACGACGCCATCAAGCTCAATAGGAATGGCTGCGAGCGCTGGGCGCTCATGCTGAAGATGACTTACAGCATGACATCAGGAGCAGCTTTACGACGATCATTGACAAAAATTCCGTACTCATATAATGTGTTGCACATGTCATACACACAAAGTGAGTATTGAAAATGAAACTTCCTAAATACGAAGCGCTAGGCAAGCGGATGTGCGATCTGAGGATGGCCATAGGCATAGCAACGCAGGCCGAGCTCGCTCATCACCTCGGCATGTCCCAGCAAACCGTTAGCCGCTGGGAAGCGGGAACTTCCCGGCCCCGCACCAATGAGCTGTCAAAGCTCGCTGCGGTGCTCAAGGTTGACGTAACGGAACTGACGAACGCCGCAGGGTATGCCCCTGAGGTGACGACGGTGTCTTTCGATCGGCTGCTTCCGCTCCCAAGCCTGCTGCCCGACAGCTTCGAATACTTCTGCCTCGATCTTCTCGCGACCCACCACCAAGGAACAGCGGACGTACACTTGGCGGGAAAGACGGGCCACAAGCAGTACGGCATCGACATTGAGGCGCTGTTCGCCAACGGCGACCTGCACACGTACCAATGCAAGCGCGTAGCGGAGTTCGGCCCCGAGAAGGTTAAGAAGGCGATCAAGGACCAGACGATCGCCGCGAAGAAGAAGCACCTCCTCCTCTCCCGCGTCGCCAGTCCCGACGCGCGCGGCGAAATCAAACGCGTGCGTGGATGGGACCTCTGGGACCAAGTCGACATCACACGGGTCTTCCGCACCCTGCCGAAGCGCGAGCAGGTGCGCATCGCCGACATCTACTTCCCGACGCAGCGCTTCGCGCTGACGGGCGAGCTGGCCGCAGGGCCGTGGCAAACGGTAGAGGCGTTCTTCGCGCCGCAGCTCGTGGAAGGTCGTGTTTTCAATCAGCGCTGGGAACTCGTAGGCCGCAGAACGGAACTCGATGGGCTCGCGCACGCCTTCGCAGATCCCAGCGTACTTGCGGTGAGTCTGATCGGCCGTGCAGGTGAAGGGAAGTCACGGGTGCTGCGTACTGCCCTTGAAGCGTTCGCTTCGCAGTACCCGGGCGTTCGCGTGGTCGTAGCCTCGCCCACGGAGGAAATCACGGCGAAGAGCCTTGAGGATTTGGGGGCTGGCGAGAAGCTGCTCGTTGTCGATGACGTTCATGACCGCAGTGATTTGGTCCAACTCATTCGCTACGCAGCCGACAGTCGCTCCCAGGCGCGTTTACTTCTGGTCTATCGGTCGTATTGGACCGATGTCGTACAGCGCGAACTGGCGCGCTACGGACTGACGGGAAACCTGACCAGGTCGATCACACTGGGCAAGCCAACGAAGCAGGACGGGATCGCCTTAGCTACCCAGGTGCTCTCCAAGAACGGGGCGCCGATCGAGTCCGCCAAAGAGATCGCGGCCGTGGCGTACGACAGTCCGCTGGCCGTCGTAGTCGGCGCGCAGATCGTCGCCACCGAAGGACTGCACCCGGAGCTGTTCGGCTCGAATGAGGTCTTCCGAACGACGGTGTTGAAGCATTACGAGAAAGTCATCGCGCAGGGAATCGCGCAGGGGAAAGACCAAGAGCGCGTGCATGCGATCCTTCGCGTGCTGGCGCTCATCCAGCCCGTTGTCCCTGACGACAAGCACGTGCTGGAACTGCTCGCGAACATCGAGGGGATCGAGGCCCCCGATGCGTCACGCTTGGTGCGACTCCTTGTCGATGCTGGGGTGCTCTTCAAACGGGGCGCTAAATACCGGCTGTCACCCGATCTGCTGGCCGACTCGATCATCGAATCGGCGTGCATCACGGCAAGCGGTGCTTCGAACGGCCACGCCGAGAAGGTCTTCGCCGCATCCATACCCGAGCACAAGGAGCATGTACTGCTGAACCTCGGGCGGCTCGACTGGCGGCGGAACGAAGGAGACGCATCTGCGAGCACGCTACTCGACGGGCTGTGGTCGCTGCTCGCATGGGAAGACGACTACGTGCATGCACAGGTAAAATCTGCAGCTGCGGCGGCGTACTTCCAGCCTCGACAAGCCCTCGCCTTCGCTCGACGACTGATTGACGGCGGGCATGGGCAGGACGAGGACGTGTGTCGCATCGCCCATGGCGCGACGTACCATATCAACTACCTCGCCGATGCATGCTCGCTGCTCTGGGAAGCCGGACAACACGATGCACGACCGACGCACCAGCATCCGAACCACGCGATTCGACTCCTGATAGAGCTTGCGACGCCGGAGCCTCGGAAACCGGCCGAATTCGTCGAGGGCGTTGTCGATTTCGCGCTATCGCTCCTCGACTACCCGGAGAGCTGGAACGGACCGTACACGCCATTCGACGTGCTCAAAGGCGCCCTCGCGACCGAAGGTCGCTTCACGTCCGCTGCCACGAGCCGCGAAATCACGATCTCGACGTACGCGGTCCAGCGCGAGAGGGTCAAACAAGTGCGGCAGCGGATCATCGCCGAGCTACTCTCAAGCCTCTCACATACGAATCAGCGCCGCGCCTTTCTGGCCGCACAGCATCTCGCCGATGCCCTCCGCGGGCCTATCGCCGCTCAGCCCGGCATCGCTGACCCCTGGGGCGACGAATTCCTCGAAACGCTCGAAAGGATCGATACGCTGCTCGGCACAGCAGACGTGCCCGCAACAATCCTGCTCAGGGTCGCGGAGTCAGTTCATTGGCACGCGTTCTACGGTCCCGCGCGTACCCAGGCGCCGGCGCGACGGATTCTCGCTCGCCTCAGTCGCGACCTCGTCACGCGCACGATCCGCGCGTTCATGGACGCCTGGGGTACGAATACGTGGCCGATGGAAGAGAACACCGGCCGCCCGCAACACGACGCGGACATCGACGCGCTCTGCCTCGAACTTGGAGCGCAGTACCCTGAGCCGACCCGACTCGCGCAATTCCTGCATGACCGCTTGGAGGACATCACCCGCGCGACCGGCTCCCCGAACTACGGGCCCGCCCAACTCTTCCTCGGTCGCCTGCTGCAATCGAACCTATCGCTTGCCCGGCATCTCGTGCAAGCGTATCTGCGTGGCGAAAGTTCTCAGCTCTCTCCGCACGTTGGGCGAGCCCTGGGAGTCCTGCTGACTAGCGCCCGTGAGGAAGTGTCTGCATTGATCGAGGAGTTACTCGCGAAGAGCGACTCGCAGCTTCAGATGGTTGCGGAGGGCTATCTGTTCGCGTCCAATATCGCCCCGTATTCTGAGCTCGACCTTGTCGCGCTGAAACGTGTCTTCGCCAGCCGCGAAGGGGCGGTCCTCTGGTGCGCGCCGCGCATCGCGCACGAGGTAGCGCGGACAGACAAGCGGCTGGCAATCGAGCTCCTGGCAAGTGTCGACATGGAAAACGCACTGCGCTACGCGCGCGACTTCTTCATGTGGATTGTTCACGAAGAGACGATTCCGTTCGATCTGATCCGCGACGACCAGTTGCAAAGACTGATCGGCGGTCTGCGCCACGCATCTCGCCTAGACGATCACTGGGTCAACGCGTTCCTGAAGAAGGTTATTCGACGGGCACCGGGCTTGGTCCTCGAATTGGCTATGGCGCGCATCGACGATGCGATAGCCTCCGACGATTGGCAAAAGCAACCCCTTGGTGGTGTCCTTCATGACCGGGATGCGCTCAACCTCATGTCCCTATCTGAGGGGCCGGCGCTCCTTCGCGGCCTGCTCGACTGGGCGCTCGCACGGATCGGTGACTACACGTTCAGCTACCGCTTCGCCGAACTCATGCAGTCGCTCTGCAGTCCGTACGGTGCGGTGTGCGTCGCGACCATGGAGGACTGGTTCACCGGTGGCTCCGCCGAGCACTTGAAGGTCGTTACTGCAATTCTTCGCGATGCCGGCCCTCGCTTCATCCATGCCAATGAGGGATTCGCAGCACGAACGCTGAAGGCTGCGCGTGGCATTAGCCGCAAGGCGCATAAGGATCTTTCCTCAGCGATCTTCGCGGCCAGCGTGAGTGGAGTCCGTTCGGGGGCACCCGGCAAGCCGTTCGATGCTGATCTCGAACTCAAGCAGATGGCGGAGCAGCGTCTGGCGCACCTTGCAAAGAGCGACGCGACATTCGAGCTCTACCGAGACCTCCGGGACTACGCTGCCCACGCGATCGAACGCCAGCTTGAGGAGGGGCGCAGCATGGACGAGGAGGATGCTGATGCCTGAAATCGGCGCGCTCAGCGCTCTGTCTCGCTCAGAGTTGTGGGATGGAATTTTTGAAGGTTCCGTCTTCATCCGATTCTCGTTTTGGCTTTTCGTTGGCGGTCGTGCCTAAACGTCCGTTCGGCGCTGCGCGTCGTTCGCGCCGCCAACTTGCCGAAGGTCGGCGGCCGACCGGTTACCTACTCACCAAAGGGATGCACCATGGCCGATTTGTCTTCCATAGAACATCGCAAACTCGAACGGCTATTTCGCATGGGTGGCGGCTACGTGCTCAATTTCACCGATCGCACATTCAGCGAGTTTTTCGAGGAACACACGCGCCGTGACATCGATACCGCTGTCTACCGCGAGCGTGGTACTTCCAAAGCCAACCGTATGCGCGGATTCTGGAAGGTCGAAGGCAACCACCTGGTCGGCAAAGTAATCCAAGCGCTGATCTTGTACGGTCAGGCTGAGAACTGTTTGGGCGACGAGCCGGGATTGACCGAACTGACCGACGATTGCTGGAAAATCGCCAGCCGTATGATGCGCGACACACCCGTCGCCGAACTGGATGCACTGACCGCCACGGTCGACGAGCGCGACTTTGAAACGGTTGCTCAACATGTGCGCGAAGCCATCGAGAAAAACCAGCCCGAAGCGGCTCTGGATCGGCTGCACACGTTCGTCATCAAATACGTGCGCACACTGTGCGAGCAGCGCGGCGTTGAAGTCAACCGCGACAAAGCCTTGCACAGCATTTTCGGCGAATATGTGAAACGCCTACGCGACGCAGGTCACCTTGAATCGGTGATGACCGAGCGCATCCTGAAATCCAGCATTTCTGTGCTCGAAGCCTTCAGTGACGTTCGCAACAACAAGAGCCTGGCCCATGACAACCCAATCCTCAACTACGAGGAAAGCCTGCTCATCTTCAACCACGTTGCCAGTTCGATTCGCTTCATCAAATCAATCGAAGCCAGAACGAAACACGCGACTACGCCGATAACGATCGTGGCACCCGACGACGATTTGCCGTTTTAATTCGTCCGTATCGATATTCGACCAAACAGCAATATTTACTGTGCAGTGAATTTTGTTGAGCGATGCCGGGCGTCCCGGCGTTGCCGCCGTCGGGCTCGCGGGCGTTGCCCCGCGCCTCGTGCCGAGTCACGGCCATTCGGCATTGATCCCTGACGCCTCCGGCCCTTGGGCCTGCGCGCGCCGCTTGCCGTAAAGGCGGTGGAGTGTGTGGGGTGGTCTTGCTGTTCCCTTCAATGTACCACGCCGTTCTCGCCGTCAAGGGCTGCGCGTGCCCTGCACGCTGGCGTCCATGCGGCCGTCTGCGACCCCTGACTGCTTGCGCTGCGGCGTGTTCCTCCGGTTCCAGGCAATTCCGCCCGATTCGGACTGGAGCACGATCATGTCGCAACTTACTCATTCTCTCGATTCTTCCCTTCTCGTCTGTCAAACAGCGTGCAATACTTACCAGATTAGGGGTGGAAACAGCGTCCAAAAGTTTCCACCCTAGTGTGTCACCATCCGGTGTTTTAGCCGGGGGTATCTGGAGTGATTTATATGGACATCATTTACGAAATAAGAAGACGTCATTCAGTACAGAAACAATCGATTTCTGCCATTGCGAGAGAAATGGGACTCTCCCGGCCGACCGTACGCAAACATCTCAATACCGTCGAACAGCCTAAATATCAGCGGCTGCTAACGGTTTCACCCCGCCTCGATGAATATAAAGACCAGCTAACCTCCTGGTTAGAAGAAGAATCCAAACTACCCCGATCACGGCGCCGAACAGCGCAACGGCTATTTGAGGGGCTACAGGAACTAGGTTACGGCGGGGCCTACGACAGCATTCAACGATTTGTAAAACAGTGGAAATCCAGCGCACATGGTCCAAAAATCACCGAAGCGTTTATTCCGTTGGTGTTTCTGCCAGCCGATGCCTGCCAGTTTGACTGGAGCCAGGAACAGGTGGAAATCGCTGGCATCATGCAAACGATTAAAGTCGCCCATTTCCGGTTAGCCTATAGCCGCCAAATGTTTGTGGCCGCCTATCCCAGAGAAACGCAGGAAATGGTCTTTGATGCGCACATCCGGGCATTTACCTTCTTTGGCGGTGTGCCTGCCCGTCTGATTTACGATAATCTCAAGACCGTCGTCGACACCGTCTTTGTCGGTAAAGAACGTCAATTTAACCGGCGCTTTTTAACGCTGGCCAATCATTATCTGTTTGAACCAGTGGCCTGCACTCCTGCTTCTGGTTGGGAGAAAGGTCAGGTCGAGAATCAAGTTGGCAATGTACGGGAATGGCTGTTTACCCCGTTGGCCCGCTTTGCTTCCTTTGCGGATTTAAATGCGTGGCTCACAACCCGCTGCCAGGAATTAGCGCAACGTATGCACCCGACACAAAGTCAGCGCACCATTGCAGACTGTTATGCTGATGAGCAGCCTTTGCTTCGACCTGTCAGCGCGCACTTTGATGGCTATGTAGAAAAAATGATGCGTGCCTCGTCCACTTGTCTAGTGAAAGTAGACCGGAATAAGTACAGTGTGCCAGCGCGGTTTGCCGGGCAGGCGGTATCTGTTCGCACGACAGCAAATCTGGTGCGGGTCGTCGCACAGGGCGAAGTGATTGCCGCCCATGCCCGTCAATTCAGTCGTGACCAGTTGATTTGTGATCCCTGGCATTACCTGCCTGTTCTGGAGAAGAAGCCTGGCGCTTTACGCAATGGCGCACCATTCGTTGAATGGACATTACCCAGAGCGGTTGTGCAAGTACGCGACCGGATTCTGAAGCAACCGAAAGGAGACCGAGCCTTCGTAGAATTACTGATGCTTGCCGGTGAAGCAGGACTTGATGCGCTTACTGTGGCATGTGAGTTAACTCTGGAGGGCGGCGTCATCAGTGCGCCTATCGTGATGAATGAATTGCGCCGTCTCATTGCGCCGCATTTACCCGCAGCAGCGATCCACCTGCCAGACACCATTGCTTTGACGATGGAACCTCTGGCGAACTGCCACCGTTATGATTATTTGCTGGGAGCGGCCAATGTCCACTGACCACGCTACCAGTTTAAAAACACTGCAACTCTATGGGATGGCTTTGGCATGGAGTGAGCTGCAGGCAGAAAAGCCCAGGCAAGCACATCGACCTGAAAGCTGGATGGAGCGGTTAATCCATGCAGAACAAACCGATAGGCAACTCAAGAGCTTACGCTATCAACTCAAAACAGCACGCTTCCCGATTCACCGTGACTTAACTGGCATTAACTGGGCAGAGACTCCCTTATCGCAAACAGTGGTTGAGCAATTGGCGACCGCAGGATTTATGGAAACAGCGCACAACCTAATTCTGGTGGGTGGTACTGGCACCGGCAAGTCGCATTTGGCCACTGCCATCGGTGTCGCGGCAATCCATCATGGCAAGCGGGTGCGTTTCTTTAATGCGGTCGATCTGGTCAACCAGTTGGAACGAGAGAAGAGTCAGGGAAAGGTCGGCAATCTGGCGAAACAGCTCTGCCTGATGGACGCTGTCATTTTAGATGAGCTGGGATATTTGCCGTTTCCCGCTTCTGGAGGTGCATTGTTGTTTCATCTGATCAGCCATCTCTATGAAAAAACCTCGCTCATCATTACGACCAATTTGTCATTCGGCGAGTGGGTACAGGTCTTTGGTGATGCAAAAATGACTACCGCTTTGCTTGACCGTGTTACGCACCATTGCGATATCTTGGAAACCGGGAACGATTCTTACCGATTTAAGCACAGCAAAAATCGTTCTGAACAAGCCGATAAAGTGGAAAAATTTGGACGCTGACAGGTGGTAAATATTGAACGCTGTTTGACAACGCAGGACCGGGCCGCCGCGCTGGAACAAGCACGGCAGGTCGCAGTCCAAGAGCGTGCGCGTGAAGTGCGCCGTCGCTTCCAGGGCGATGGCACTCTCTACACGCCGACCACGATCAACTTCTACAACCCCTGAGGACTCGACCATGAAAACCCTTCTCACCGTTACCGCCTGCACCCTGCTACTGGCCGCGTGCAACAAGCCGGCACCCACCAACTCCGTCGAATCGCTGATGGCCAATCCCGAGCGACTGACGGATGTTCGCGCCCAGTGCAAAGCCGACCACGCCAAGGTTGGTGATGCGCTATGCACGATGGCCGCTGAGGCCACGCGGCGACGCTTCATGGGCAGCGGCACGCCGTACACGCCTGCGCCAGCGGCTACGCCACCGCCCACACCGAAGGACTAAGCCATGAACGACTTGTCGGTCATCGACCACTTCCTTGATGTTTTCTCGCGCTACATCGACTCGGGTTTCGGGTTACTGCATGGTGAGGTAGCGTTTCTCACCGCCACGCTGGTGGTGATCGACATGACACTGGCCGGACTGTTCTGGGCCATGGGCGGCGAAGAGGTCATCGGCAAGCTGATCAAGAAAACGCTATACGTCGGTGCCTTCGCTTTCATCATCGGCAATTTCAACAATCTGGCGGGCATTCTGTTTCGCTCCTTTGCCGGGCTAGGGCTGGTGGCGTCGGGTTCCACGCTGACGCAAGCGCAGTTTCTGCGTCCGGGTGTACTGGCCAAGGTCGGCGTCGATGCAGCGCGGCCCATCATGGCGCAGATCAGCGACATGACCGGCTTCCCGGAAGTGTTCGCGCACCTCGATGTCATCTCGGTGTTGTTCCTCGCCTGGCTGGTAGTGATCATCAGCTTCTTCGTGTTGGCAGTGCAGCTCTTCGTCACGCTGATCGAATTCAAACTGACGACACTCGCAGGCTTCGTGCTGGTGCCGTTTGCGCTATGGAACAAGACGGCATTTCTGGCCGAACGCGTATTGGGCAACGTGGTGTCGTCGGGCATCAAGGTGCTGGTGCTGGCCGTGATCGTGGGCATCGGTACAGGACTGTTTGCGCAATTTCAGGTGCCGCCCGGCACCGAACCATCCATCGACCTGGCGCTGACCATCATGCTGGCCTCGCTGGCGATGCTGGGACTGGGAATTTTCGGGCCGGGGATTGCGACCGGTCTGGTGTCGGGCGCACCACAGCTCGGCGCTGGCGCTGCGGCCGGAACGGCGCTGGGTGTCGCTGGTTTGGCGGTGGCCGGTGGTGCCGCTATCGCATCAGGTGGCGCAGCGGTGGCGGCGGGTGCGCGCATGGCGCCGGGTGCCGCGCGCGCGGCCATCGGTAGCGCCGCTTCGGCCGGGCGTGCGACAAGCTCAATGGCAAGCGGTGCGAAATCCGCTTACCAGGCCGGTGCTGCGGCATCGGGTAGTAGCGGTGTTCGCGCTGCCGGCGCGGGCCTCGCCAATGTGGCCAAGAGCGGTGCCGGTGCTGTCGGCCAGCGCGTCGCAGCCGGTGCGAAGGCGGTCAAGGACCGCGTAGCGAATTTCGTCGCGGAGGCTGCTGCGCCTGCGGCAGCAGCCGGTGCACCCGAATCAGCCGAATCGACTGACGCCAAGCCCCCTGCGGGCGAGCCCGCTTGGGCCAAACAAATGCGGCGCAAACAGCAAGCAAGCAGTGCGGTCTCGACGGCGGCGCACACGTTGCGCGCGGGCGACCACGGTGGCAGCGGCGCCAGCCCGAGCCTGCGCGATGAATCCAGCACTTGACGCCAACCCTTGAGGAGAAGAATTCATGCTATTCAAACGACCACAGGTGCGCTACTCGGAAACGCCCGCGCCTGTCACTCCCTACCAAGCCGCTGCGCAGGTCTGGGACCAGCGTATCGGCAGCGCCCGCGTGCAGGCGAAGAACTGGCGGCTGATGGCCTTCGGCTGTCTGTCGCTGGCATTGCTGATGGCGGGCGGTCTGGTGTGGCGCTCAGCGCAATCCATCGTCACGCCGTATGTGGTGGAGGTGGCCGCCGGTGGTCAGGTACGCGCGGTCGGCGAAGCGGCCACGCCGTACAAGCCGAACGACGCGCAGATTGCCTACCACCTGGCGCGCTTCGTCACCGACGTGCGTTCGCTGTCGATCGATCCGATCGTTGTCCGCCAAAACTGGCTCGAAGCCTACGACTACACGACGGACAAGGGAGCGGCCACGCTGAACGACTACGCACGCACCAACGATCCGTTCGCGCGCATCGGCCAGACCTCGACGGCGGTGGAAATCACGAGTGTGGTTCGCGCCAGCGAGTCCTCGTTCCAGGTGCGCTGGATCGAGCGCAACTATGCGAACGGTTCGCCCTCGGGCACCGAGCGCTGGACCGCCATGTTGTCCGTGGTGTTGCAACCACCGCGCACCGAAGAGCGACTACGCAAAAACCCGCTGGGAATCTATGTCAACGGCCTGTCCTGGAGCCGTGAACTCGACGCAACTGAAGGAGTGAAGAAACCATGAAAACACAAATCCGCATTGTCGCTTTGCCGTTGATCCTGAGTGCCACCTTGGCAACCGTCACAGGCTGTGCCACGCATGGACAGCCGCCACCTGACATCACGCTGGATGAATCTGTGGCGGCGCACGCGTTGCCAGAGCCGCCCAAACCCATCGAGGTAGTCGAAGTGCCGAAACCGCTGCCGCTGCCCGAGCAGTTGAAGTCCTTGCGCAACGCACCCGAGGATAAACCGGCAACTGAATCACCCGATGAGATAACGCGCGTGGCGCGCGCCAATGCCGAGGCGCGCGTGGCACCGAGCCGCGAGGGTTACATCAACGCTATCCAGGTCTGGCCTTATGCTGATGGAGCGCTGTATCAGGTCTACACCAGTCCAGGCCGCGTCACCGTCATCGCCTTGCAACATGGCGAAGAACTGGTGACGGTCTCGGCCGGTGACACGGTGCGCTGGATCGTCGGTGACACGGCCAGCGGTGCAGGCGCCAGCCTGCGTGTGAACATCCTCGTGAAGCCAACGCGCATCGGGTTGAAGACGAATCTGGTCATCACCACCAATCGCCGCACCTACCTGCTTGAACTGTCTTCGACACCGCAGGCGTGGATGGCCTCTGCATCGTGGGACTATCCGAAAGACCGCCTGCTGGCCCTGCAAAAGCAGGCGCAGCAAGCTCAGACGGCCGCGCCGGTGGACTCCGGTTTATCGCTGGAGCAGATCAAGTTCCGCTACGCGATTTCCGGCGACAGCCCGCCGTGGAAGCCGCTGCGCGCCTTCGACGACGGCGAGCGGGTCTATATCCAGTTCCCCGCCGGCATCGCGCAGGGCGAATTGCCGCCGCTGTTCGTGATCGGAGCGCAGGGTGATGGCCAACTCGTGAACTACCGCTTCCGCTCGCCGTACTACGTGGTGGATCGGTTGTTCGGTGCGGCCGAGTTGCGGCTGGGCGCCGACAAGGCCGCCGTTGTTCGCATCGAGCGCACCGATGGTGTGGGCAGCACGGCGCGGAGGCATTGAGCATGAGCACGCCCGCCACGCCACCACCAACTGGGTCGAATAAGGCCGACCCGGACACCATGGCTCTGCGCGCTTCGCCGCGCCCAGTCACGCGACTGAACCGGCGCATGCTGGCCGTCCTTGCGGGAACGCTGGGTGCGGTCGTATTGGGCGGCACACTGTGGTCGCTGCAATCGCACAAGCGCGAGCGCAACGCGGCCACCGAGCTATACAACGTGGACCGAGTCTCGCATGCCGAGAACCTCGACCAGTTGCCCAAGGATTATTCCAAGGTGCCGGTGGCTGCCAAGCCGGTGCCCGTTTTGGGCGAGCCATTGCCGGGCGATTTGGGTCCGGCCATAGTGGCGCAACGTAATGCGGGAGCGCCCGCGCAGACTGGGCACATTGCGCAGACAGGTGATCCCGAAGACGCGGCACATTCGGGGGTTTTCTTTCGCAGCGGTGCGGTGAAAGCAGCGCCGTCACCTACTGCGAATTCGGCCATGCCCGAGTCGGTATCTGGCAACCAGCCATTCAATCCGATGGCGCCTGCGGCCGCATCGGCGCAACCGACCGACCCGACGGCGGTGCAAAACCGGCAGGATCAGAAGCAGGCGTTTGTCGCCAATGGCGGCGACACCACAACCCGTAATCCGGCCAGCTTGCAACTGCCAGCCTCTCCCTACCAAGTGATGGCGGGCACCATCATTCCGGCAGCGCTGGTGACGGGCATCAATTCCGATCTGCCGGGGCAGGTCATCGCCAACGTCACCGAGGCGGTCTACGACACGGCCACAGGTCGCTTCCTGCTGATTCCGCAGGGCTCACGCCTGATCGGCCGCTACGACAGCCAGGTGTCATTCGGTCAGCGGCGCGTGTTACTTGTGTGGACGCGGTTGATCCTGCCCGATACCTCATCCATTTCGCTCGACCGCCTGCCCGGCATCGACCCAGCGGGCTATGCCGGACTGGAAGATGGCGTCGATTGGCATTGGGATCGCATCCTCGCCGGTGCTGCGTTGTCCACGCTGCTCGGCGTGGGTGCTGAGTTGGCTGCGCCTGATCGCACCGGCAGCGATAGCAAAATCATCATTGCCACGCGCCAGAGCGGGCAGGACACAGTGAACCAGGTCGGTCAGGAGATCACCAAACGCAATGTGAGCATCCAGCCGACGCTCACTATCCGGCCCGGCTTCCCGATGCGGGTCATGGTGAACAAGGATCTGATCTTGCGGCCGTACCAGCCGCTGTTCTTCCAAAGGGGATCGTCGCAATGAGTACGACCACCAACAAGCTGCGGCTGGGGCCGCTGCCGACCAAGACTGAGACAGTCAAAATCACCATTGCGCTCACCACCGCGTTGAAGACCGACTTGGAACGCTACGCCACGCAACATGCTCAGACCTACGGCGAGCCGATTGATGCCACGACGCTGATCCCGCACATGCTCGAAGCGTTCATGGCGCGGGATCGCGGCTTCAAGAAGATCACGGCGAAGTGATTCACAACCGCGCCGCGTGAGCGCAATCAGAATACGCTCATGCACGCCTGAGCGAGTTTTCAATAGATGCCGGAAAGATCACCATCACAGGACCGTATTTATATCGGCGGTTGCAATGCACGCAGCAACTGCCCTGCTGATGGAGAAGATCATGAACAAAGCAGATCGAAGTTTGCAGGCCGCGAGGTCGAACAACGACTCTGATGCAAACGACCTGCACGGCATGCCGCTACCACGACTGATCGCGCCGAATATCTTGCCGTTCCGACGCACGATCCGCCGTCCCGAGTTGCGACAAATCGTGCCTCTGGCCGACACCACGATCTACGACATGGAACGGCGCGGTGAATTTCCGCGCAGGTTCAATCTAACCGCACGCTGCGTGGTGTGGGATTTGACGGAGGTAGAGGCATGGCTTGATGCGCGCCGCCAAGCTTCCGACAGCGCGCAGATAAAACGAGCCCCCTCGCCGGACGTGCGTCAGCGCAAGCACCGCCCCGTCAAAGCAACGCCTGTGTCGTGATGATCTTCATCGACGGGGGCAGCAGCGTCGGGGTGTGCGATTCGCCGGCCACCCAGGCGTCAACCATGTCGGCCCACTCTTGCAGCATGTGGCGGCGCTGCTCGGCGTATTCAGCCTTGTTGTAGATGCCGCGTGATGAACGGCCATCTTCGTGGGCAAGACACTTCTCGATCCAGTCACTGTTGAAGCCCAACTCGTTGAGGATGGTCGAACCGGTGCGGCGCAGGTCATGCACAGTGAAATTTTCGATTGGCAGACCCTTCGCTTTCGACCGCTCCACGACTATCTGCCCGACACGGTTCAGCGTGGCGTTCGACATACACTTGTCGCCGTCATAGCGCGAAGGCAACAGGTATCTTGAGCCACCGGCGCAGGTGCGCAGTGCGATCATGATGTCGAGCGCCTGCTGCGACAGATAGATGTTGTGGGCCTTGCCGGCCTTCATGCGGGCTTTTGGGATAGTCCACAGTGCATTCTCGAAGTCGATCTCATCCCATGTCGCGTGGATCAGTTCGCCTTTGCGCACCAGCGTGAGCAAGATCAGCCGCAGACCCAGTTTGATGGTCGGGTACGAAGCGACGTACTCCAACTGCTTGAGCATGATGCGTATCTCGGACGGCGACAGCGCTCGATCCCGTGCCACGAAAGTGGCGATCGACGATGGTCCAACGTCGTCGGCAGGGTTGGCCACCTTCTCGCCGTGCAAGATGGCAAAACCGTAGATTTGCTTGATGATGTCGCGAACGTGGATAGCCGTTGCTGGCGCTCCCCTCCCCTTCACCTTGTCGCACAGATCGCGCAGGTCATCAGGACTGATCTCGCTCAGCAAGCGGCTCTTGAACACAGGCAGGATGTCCCGGTCAAGGATGCTCTTGCGCATCGACCGCGTGCTGTCGGCCATCCGCGCACCCTCGTACCACTCGTCGGTAAATTCCTGGAAGGTTTTGGCGTCCGAAAGGCGCCTCTTCTCTCGCTGCTTTTCCTGCGCCGGGGACTGTCCTTCCGAAACTACCCGCTTCGCGTCGATGCATTTTTCGCGTGCACGGGCCAGCGACAGACCGCCTGGCCCATAACGGCCAATCGTCAGCGTTTCGCGCCTGCTATTGATCCGGTAGTCATAACGGAACGTGACGGTACCCGCCGTCGAGACCGTCACATACATGCCATCCCTGTCCGTCACCTTGTAGGGCGCATCCTTGGGTTTGAGATTCTTCAGTGCGGTATCGGTCAGCATGGTGTCCTCCTGAGAACAGCAATTTTACCGTCAACGACTCAAAAGACACAGAATGCTCTGAAACCCGCATGAATACTAGCTCTTTCTATTATTTTTTACCGTCAGAGCCGAAAACAGTCAGACGGTAAATATTTTTAGATGACTTGCCTAGCTTTCATTACCGTCAGGATTACCGACAAAAAGTTTCGCTTGCCGTCAATAGATGTCGATAGCTTTCGCGGTATAAACTTATATAAATCAATAAGTTAAGTTACTTTTCCGATAGTCCGCGAAAGCTGCTGAAAGACCTAAAATCATTCCCACTCGATCGTGGCTGGTGGTTTACCGGAGATATCATAAACAACGCGGTTGATGCCACGTACTTCGTTAATAATACGGTTAGATACTTGACCTAACAACTCATGCGGCAAATGTGCCCAATGCGCTGTCATAAAATCTTGCGTTTGAACTGCGCGCAAAGCGACTACATATTCATACGTACGGCCATCGCCCATCACGCCGACTGACTTGACCGGCAAAAATACGGCAAATGCCTGACTGGTCGCGTCATACCAGGACATGGCTTTGTCCGCGGCCAAACCTTCAACTTGAGTGTTACGCAATTCCTCAATAAAAATCGCATCAGCACGACGCAGTAAATCGGCGAATTCTTTTTTCACTTCGCCCAAAATTCTGACGCCCAAACCGGGACCCGGGAAAGGATGACGATATACCATACCATGAGGCAAACCAAGTGCTACACCGAGTTTACGAACCTCATCTTTGAACAATTCACGCAAAGGCTCAAGCAATTTCAAATTCAGCGTATCTGGCAAGCCACCTACATTGTGATGACTCTTGATCGTGTGCGAACCTTTTTTGCCCTTGCCTGCACTTTCAATCACATCGGGATAAATCGTCCCTTGCGCCAGCCATTTTGCGTTTTCGAGCTTGGCGGATTCTACCTGGAACACTTCAACAAACTCACGGCCAATGATTTTACGCTTGGCCTCTGGATCAGTAACACCAGTCAAATGTCCCATAAACTGGGCAGTTGCATCGACATGAATCACTTTGACACCGAGATTATTGGCAAACATTTCCATGACCATTTTGCCTTCATCCAGACGTAACAATCCATGGTCGACAAATACGCAAGTTAATTGATCACCGATTGCGCGATGGATCAATGCAGCAGCCACGCTGCTGTCGACGCCTCCAGATAAACCCAGAATGACTTCATCGCTACCAACTTGTGCACGAATAGACGCGACTGCTTCGGCGATATAATCGGGCATATTCCAATCCGATGTACAGCCACAAATATCGTGTACAAAGCGGGCAATAATCGCCTCGCCTTGCAGAGTATGAGTAACTTCGGGATGAAATTGCACCGCATAAAACCGGCGATCTTCGTCTGCCATTGCTGCAATCGGGCAATTGTCTGTTGAAGCCATTAGTTTAAAACCGGACGGCATTTCATTCACTTTATCGCCGTGGCTCATCCAGACTTTGAGCATGCCATGACCTTCTGACGTGACGAAGTCGTGGATATCCTTAAGCAAAGCGGTATGGCTGCGGGCTCTTACCTCTGCATAGCCAAACTCACGGACTTTACCGGTTTCTACCTTGCCGCCTAATTGCTCGGCCATGGTTTGCATGCCATAACAAATTCCCAAGACGGGTACACCAGCGTCATACACAGCCGCTGGTGCGCGTGGAGTATCGCCTTCGGTCACGCTACTCGGGCCGCCAGATAAAATAATACCGGCAGCACCGTAGTTACGAATAAATTCGTCGCTAACATCGTAAGGATGTACTTCAGAAAATACGCCAGCATCGCGGACACGACGAGCGATTAATTGGGTGACTTGTGAACCGAAGTCAAGAATGAGAATTTTGGAATGCATGGCGTTGGATGTAAAATCTGATTAGTAATTCGATTGGTAATTCGGCAATTAAATTCGGTCTGAAAGCTTAGTAAATAAATTAGCTCAATATCCAGATTAAATGATGATATCTGGCTGATCAATTGTCGCTTGCGCTACATGATTGCTGCCTGCTTGCTTAGCTGATAGAAGCGCTTTTTCTGCGAGGCTAATTAAAACCTCTGGTTCTGCGGCAGGAAACATATCAGTCGAAACGATGCCAGCGCTGACGGTCAAACTGACTAACTCTTGCTCTATAGTGTCCGGGTGTGACATCACTGATATTCTGATACGCTCAGCAACAGCAGTTGCAACCAAATGCGAGGCGCCGGGCAAGACAATCAAAAAAATATCGTTGCCAAACCGACCCAATGCATCAAATGGACGAACACATGAGCGAATACGACTAACAACCCGGATCATCGCTATATCGCTGAAAGCTATCCCGTGCTTATCTCTGATGCTGAGTATCTGATCGAGAGTAGAAAAAATCAATGACAGTGGCTTTTCAGCCTTGCTACATCGCTCCATCTCAATTTTGAGCGAGCGAACAATCGCGGCTTTATTCCAGGTACCTAAAACCGGATCAATTAATGAGTCGCGCTTGAGACTGCGATTTTGTTTGATCAATTCCAGCTGAGCCTGATGCATGACGCCAAATGCTATTTCACGCTCAATCAAAACAGCTAAATCAGCAAGCAAGAGGCGAGATTCATCATCGAATTCACGTGCCTGGTAGTCGATCAATACAATATTGCCAATAACATTATTGGTCTGATCAGTAATCGGGTAAGCCACATAAAAACGGATATACGGCGCGCCCAATACCAACTCATGCGTCGATAAAACAGGATGATTTGCCGCATCTCCTGCGACTAACAAATCACTGGCTAGCGGAAGACTCTGGCAAAACATGGCTTCAAATGACGCCATAGAGCGTTCATTGGGATCAAATCTGGTAGAAAAATCACCCAAATTAATAAGGCAATTTGACACATTAAACAGTCTTAATGCGACGCGTTCAAACCTTGCGATCTTGACTTCAAATGTCTCAGAAGGAAGGCCGCTACTGCCCACGTTCATTTGAATTGATGTCGTCAGGCTAGAACGTTCTAGCTGTGTTGCCATGTCTCTCCTTCTATTTTTATACAAACTAAGCCAAGCGGGCCGTCAACCGATATGTCTTAATCAATCAGCCCGGTAGTTTGGAGCCTCTTTCGTGATCTGGACATCGTGAACATGTGACTCTTTCATACCAGCCGAAGTAATTTCAACAAACTCTGCTTTGGTATGCAAGTCTTCGATAGAAGCACAACCACAATAGCCCATGGACGAGCGCACACCACCAACCAATTGGTACAAAATAGCTAAAACGCTACCTTTATAGGCTACGCGTCCTTCAATTCCTTCAGGAACCAGTTTATCGGCGTTGTTAGAAGCATCTTGGAAATAACGATCCGCGGAACCGTCTGCCATTGCTCCCAGACTTCCCATGCCGCGGTAGGATTTATAACTACGGCCCTGGAACAAAATAACTTCGCCAGGCGCTTCTTCAGTACCGGCAAACATGCTTCCCATCATCACAGTTGATGCACCTGCGGCTAAGGCCTTAGAGACGTCACCAGAAAAACGCACGCCACCATCGGCGATACATGGCACTCCAGTACCTTTAAGTGCATTCGCGACATTCGCGATCGCGGTGATTTGCGGCACACCAACGCCAGCAACAATCCTCGTAGTACAAATAGACCCTGGGCCAATACCAACTTTCACAGCATCCGCACCGTGTTCAACTAGCGCTAACGCTGCGGCGGCTGTGGCGATATTGCCACCAATGACTTCGATATGCGGATAATTTGTTTTTACCCAGCGAACCCGATCGAGAACACCTTTAGAGTGACCGTGTGCAGTATCAACAACAATAACATCGACCCCTGCTTTAGCAAGTAAATCGATACGTTCATCATTATCAGCACCAACACCAACGGCAGCACCGACGCGCAGCTTGCCATGTTCGTCTTTCGATGCAAATGGATGCTCGGTCGATTTTTGAATATCCTTGACTGTAATCAATCCACGTAATTCGAATTGATCATCAACAACTAAAACACGCTCAAGCCTATGCTTGTTCATTAAACGCTTAGCCTCGGCGAGATCAGCGCCCTCTTTGACAAAAACAAGTTTGTCGCGTGGTGTCATCTTGGCGCGGACTTCTGCATCAAGTTCTTCCTCAAAACGCAAGTCACGATTTGTGATAATTCCAACAACTGCCTTACCTTCAACTACTGGAAAACCACTGATGCCATGCTGCTGGGAGAGCGCAATGACATCACGGATTTTCATAGTCGGCGGAATCGTAATTGGATCACGCAATACACCAGACTCAAACCGCTTAACCTTAGCAACTTCTCTTGCCTGCTCTTTTGCAGTAAGATTTTTATGAACAATACCAATACCACCTTCCTGTGCCATAGCAATCGCCAATCTAGCTTCAGTAACGGTATCCATTGCAGCCGATACCAAAGGAATATTAAGTTTGATGTTACGCGTTAGAAACGTCGTAAGGGATGTATCTTTAGGGAGGATGTCCGAGTATGCTGGAACGAGTAGCACGTCATCAAAAGTGAGTGCTTTTTGGAGTAAACGCATAGTATTTCCTATAGGCGCAAAACCGAATTATACAGAAAACTTGCAGACTCGTCTTGCCAAGTGTAAAACTCTTGTAAATGATAGTCTAAGTAATATTTATAATTACAATTGTTTATAAAACCTGAAAGCTGAATATGTCTAAATATCAAACCTTCATCATTGGAAGCGCATTGATTGCCTTAACTTCTGCTACGGTACATGTGTCTGCATATGCTCAATATATATGGCTGGACGAAAAAGGTAGCAAACAATTTTCTGATATGCCGCCGCCAATCAACACACCGAAAAGTCGGATTTTAAAAACACCATTTAAAACTGCGGAAGATAAATCAGTAGCAACTGGCGCTTCAGAAAATACAGATAAAAGCAATACTCCAAAAAAACTCGAAAAACCGGTGACTACTGCGACCAAAAACGAAGATTTTCAGAAAAGGCGGACAGAGCAAGCAGAAGCAGAAAAAAAAGCTGCAGAAGAAACTCAAAACAAAGCTGACAGGGGAAAAAACTGCGAACGAGCCAAATCTTACCAACAGACATTGGACTCAGGAGCAAGAATAGCGACGACAGATAAAAACGGTGAAAGAAATTATATGGACGACGCCCAAAGAGCTAAAGAGTCGGCGGACGTCAAACGAGCGATTGCTGATTGCAAATAATTTATGTTGAATATTTTTTTGCCCTTCGGCGGCGAGCCTCCATTGGGTCAGCCAGTAATGGCCGATAAATTTCAACTCGGTCACCAGCACGCAAAATCGTATTTTCTGATTTCAACTTACCAAAGATTCCAATTTTGCACTTAGCTAGATTAACATCCTGACGCAGCTCACAGATTCGACTTTTTTTAAATGCATCTAATAAAGTGGATTCTTCTGAAACACAAATATTGAGTAGCGTTATTTCTTTTTGGTCGCAGTAGCAAACTTGCACAACGATCATGTTGGAGTCACCCATACAGCTTCTCGGCACGAGCGCAAAAAGAATCGACGAAGCTATTCGCGATTTTACTAAACACAGGACCAATCAAATGTTCTAGTATCGTGCTAGAAAATTCATAGTTTAAATCGAAGTCTATTTTGCATGCATCCTCTCGCAATTCACTAAATTTCCACCGGCCAAGCAATTGCTTAAACGGGCCATCAACCAAGGTCATCTCCATCAAATTCGGCGGAGTGTTAGTATTTTTGGTAGTAAATCTTTGCTTGATACCATGGTAATTGATGGATAATGAAGCGACTAAATCTTGCTCGGTTCTTTGTGCGACGCTCACATCACCGCACCAAGGCAAAAATTGAGGATAATCCTCTACACGCTCAACTAATGCAAACATTTGTGCTGCGCTGTAGGTAACAAAAACCGTTTTATGTACGACTGCCATTGATCAGACCCATTTGCTAAAATCATATTTTCGTATCTGAAATTTTAACCGACTCATTCCCTTTTCAAATGAAAAAATGCACGTTGTTTGCATCAAAACATGAAGAAAGTGAATATAAAACTAATTTTTATACTGCATGAGTATTGCTGATAACAAAAAAGCTTTCCACGATTATTTTGTGGAAGAACAATTCGAGGCTGGCGTTGTATTACAAGGCTGGGAGGTCAAGTCCATCCGAGCTGGACGCGTCCAACTAAAAGAAGCATATGTAATCGTCAAGGGTGGAGAGATTTTTCTATTCGGCGCGCACATTGGCGCCTTGCCAACAGCCTCAACTCACATCCATCCAGATTCTGTACGCACTCGCAAACTATTATTAAATGCGGAAGAAATTAAGAAGTTGATCGGAAAAGTGGAGCGAGCTGGCTACACATTAGTTCCTCTTAACATGCACTATACCAATGGAAGAATTAAATGTCAGATCGGTTTAGCTAAGGGTAAAAAGCAGCATGATAAGAGAGACACAGAAAAGGATCGTGACTGGCAGAGAGAACAGCAGAAAATCATGAAACAGAATCGTCGGTAGCAAGAAAAAATAATTTACTTTGCAGGGATATAAATTTCTTGTCCTGCATCTTGAATTTGCCGCCTTAAAGCACGGCGCTCGTCTGCTGTAAGGCGGCTGCGTTTTTGAATTGCGCCCGATTTACCGTCAGCACGGCCTGAATTTTTTTTATCTGCGTTAACATCGTCCATTGCAGCGTCAATGCTAACTTCTTTGTTGGCTTTTTTCTCTTCTTGACGCTGTGCTTGAACGTCTTTGTGTTCTGATGATTTATTATTTTGAGACTTGCCAAATCCAAGAAAACCCACTTTGGCATGCCCAGGGTCGGCACCTACCTCGCATGAGGCAAATATCGCAAGTGCAAAAACAAAGGAGTATCTTGAGTACAGCATATTTATTTAGTATTCAAAAAATGAGGACGATTTAATATAACAATATTTTTTTACTTATCAAACAAATAAACATAGCCTATTTATTTTCTATCACTTACTATATTTCATAGCTTAGTTTCAGTCTATGCCTTGTTATATTCAAACCACGCAGCAAATCAGTAAAGTGTGTAACAGTTTGTAATGGCTCACAAAAAAAGCTAATCAATTTTATTTCTAGCGGTAACATAACGCTATGAATAATATAAATTCCTCTATGGACAGTCCAAACATTAGCAAAGCTAAAATCTTAGTTGTGGATGATGACGTGCGCTTGAGAGATTTGTTGCGCCGCTACCTCACAGAACAAGGCTTTAATGTTGTCAGTGCCGAGAATGCTCAAGCAATGAATAAGCTTTGGATACGCGAGCGCTATGACTTATTAGTGTTAGATTTAATGTTACCAGGAGAAGATGGACTTGCGATTTGTCGTCGTCTTCGAGGGGCAGGAGATCAAACGCCAATCATAATGTTAACGGCAAAAGGGGAAGAGGTTGATCGTATTATTGGTTTGGAAATGGGAGCGGATGATTATTTACCTAAACCTTTCAGCCCACGTGAATTAGTCGCACGTATTAATGCTGTTTTGCGCCGAAAAGTTCCGACTGAATTGCCTGGCGCTCCATCGGAGGGGCCTCAAACATTCGAGTTCGGTGATTTTATACTCGACCTGGCTACTCGAACACTGAAAAAAGATCACGAAAATATCAGCTTAACTACTGGTGAATTTTCAGTACTTAAAGTGTTTGCGCGGCATGCAAGACAACCTCTCTCACGCGAAAAATTAATGGAATTGGCACGTGGCCGTGAATACGAAGTCTTTGATCGCAGTCTAGACGTCCAGATCTCACGCCTTAGAAAATTAATTGAGCCGGATCCTTCAAATCCTCTGTATATACAAACAGTTTGGGGCTTAGGGTATGTATTCATCCCCGACGGCCAATCACGTTAAATCCTTTTGGTGTAGTGGTTGCAAAATTACTGTACTCACATTGCAACTACGCGTGATGACTTAGCAGTTCAACTAACGCTACCCAAGCCATCACTTAATGCGCTCTTACCTGAATAGTTTCGAATGGCCAAAAAGTGGTCTGTTTTGGCGCACATTTTTTTTGTTAGCTTTACTCGTCATGAGTAGTATGGCAGTTTGGTTCGCCAGTTTTAGAATGGTGGAACGCGCACCAAGAGCCCAGCAAATAGCCGCACAAATATCCTCCATTGTCACTATTACCCGTGCGGCTCTGACCCACTCAGCGCCAGATAAACGACGCGAGCTACTATTCGACCTGGCAAGTAATGACGGAATTCGTGTTTACTTATTAGAAGAAACCGATGACATTGAATCGCAAGACAGGACTCCAGCATTTGAAGAATTGCGCGCATCAGTTCAAAAAAAATTAGGAACTCATACTCGTTTTGCCAAAAAAATGAATGGCGTAGACGGTTTTTGGGTCAGCTTTGAAATTGATGACGATAGATACTGGCTGAGACTAGATCAAGAGCGAATAGAACAAGCAACTGGAATACAGGTATTAGGTTGGGCTGCAATTACTTTATTTTTAACATTGATAGGTGCAGCAATTATTTCAAAATTGATTAATGATCCATTAGCAAGAATCAGTGTTGCGGCACGCATGTTAGCCAAAGGAAAACAGCCTAGGCCTTTACCAGAAAAAGGGCCAAAAGAAATTAGGGAAACCAACTCTAGTTTCAATCAAATGATGGAAGACTTAGAGCGAATAGATTTAGACCGTACAATTATTCTTGCTGGAATATCGCACGACCTAAGAACCCCATTAGCTCGCATGCAACTTGAAGTAGAAATGGCAAATTTATCTGCTGAGTCAAGACAAGGCATGCAATCCGATTTGGGTCAAATGGACGAGATCATCGGGCAATTCCTTGACTATGCTAAACCCATCGATGCAGCAACACTCAATCAAATTGATCTAAGCGATTTACTTTTGCGGGTAATAGAAGAATTTTCACGATTAACCGATGTTCAGATAAATTCGTCGATACTTCCTGACATGTGGATCAATGGCAATGCGATCGAACTAAAAAGACTATTTAACAATATTATTGAAAATGCTCGGCGCTATGGAAAAACATCCGGTACCGATTTAGTCAACATCGATCTCCACTGTGAATATAAAAATAAAGAAAAAAAACAAGGCTTTATTATTAGTTTGAGAGACTACGGTAATGGGGTGAACGAGGAAGACTTGATCAGATTATTGCGCCCCTTTACAAGAGGTGATGTATCACGAAGCCAGGCAAATGGTTCAGGGTTGGGACTAGCTATTGTAGAAAAAATTACTCAACAACATGACGGTACGCTGCGTATTTCAAATCATAGTAATGGTGGATTCGTTGTAACAATTTTCCTGTAAATTCACATAAAAATGCCTTATTACAGTATTGAGGCACCAAGCACTTTAAATAGATTTATAAAAATCTGACGTTCATGAATTTTTAAACCAAGATATAAAAATTATGACTAACGTTGTTAGCTATCAGCTTATATCCGGGCTGAAATACACGTCTCAAAACAATGAGCCGTGTATTTTAATTTTCCACTCAAAACAATAAAACTAGCTTAATTCTTAATCTCTAAAGCTCGATTCAAGCTAAGTGCTGCCATCGAGCACGCTGCACCGGATAACAGGTACAGACTGACGTATTCAAGACCGAAATGAGAAGACAGTCCAAGTGCCACTAATGGTGCAAAGCCTGCGCCCACTAGCCATGCCAGATCAGAGGTTAAGGCAGCACCAGTATAGCGATACTTAGGTGCAAAATTGGCAGTCACGGCACCGGCAGCTTGGCCGTAAGATAACCCCAATATACTAAAACCTAACAAGATAAAAATATCTTGCCCAAGCTCGCTACCACCTAACAAAGCCGGTACAAATCCGCTCAGTACGGCAATCATCAGCGCCAAGGTGAATAACATCTTACGACGGCCGATACGATCTGCGACCAGGCCAGAGATAATAATGCCGACGATCATCAACACCGCGCCTATCATCTGTATCTCTAAAAACCCACTTAGCGAGCGTTTGGAATAAATCGTAATCCAGGATAACGGGAACACCGTGACAAGATGAAACAGTGCGTAGCTAGCCAAAGCCGCGAGCGCACCAATCAACAGGTTACGACCTTGTGAGCGGGTCATCTCAACGATATTCGTTGGCTCCAGCTCACGCTCATCCAATAGTCGCTTATATTCGTTAGTAGAAACCAACCTCAAACGGGCAAATAACGCGACTACATTAATCGCAAACGCGACATAAAACGGATAGCGCCAGCCCCAATCCAAGAAGTCTTCAATAGACAAATTTGTGACCAGATAAGCGAACAAACCGGCAGCAATCATAAAGCCAACCGGGGCGCCTAATTGCCCTAACATCGCGTACCAGCCACGTTTATTTTGTGGCGCATTTAGAGCAAGTAAAGAAGGCAAACCGTCCCAAGAGCCGCCCAGCGCAATGCCCTGCCCTATCCGCAGCAAAGAAAGTAACACGATAGAAGTTACGCCAAGATGGGAGTAAGTCGGGAGGAACGCGATCCCAGCGGTGGAAATACCAAGCAAAAATAAGGCAATGGTGAGCTTAGCTTCACGCCCCAATCGCCGTTGGATTTCCATAAAAGTCACTGTACCAAACGGACGGGCTAAGAATGCAAATGAAAAAATCACGAAGGCGTAAAGAGTGCCTTCTAATCGTTGCTCAAAAGGAAAAAAAACCTGAGGAAAAACCAGCACCGACGCGATCGCATACACGAAGAAATCAAAATATTCTGATGCTCGACCGATCACAACACCAATTGCGATCTCTCCCGGGGCAATCGAGGAATGATCAGATTTAGTATTTCTGACATTCCTAATTGTAGAATCTGTCATATAGTTGGAAGGCAGTTCGTTATCGTTTGTACTCATGCTGGCCATAGTTGTCTCTCGAATTTTAGTTAGGTCGCTGAACGTTACTCTTTTTTTCGTGCTTATTTGAAAACTAGGACAAAACGTCCAATCGCCAAGGCATATCGGTAAGAGTACATTAGCATAAATTTTCACACCTACTGACTTATCACATCATGATTCCATTATTTGCACGTCGCGGATTAGCTCTCCTCCCTGCAGTTTTGTTGGCAGGCTGCAACACGGTAGTAATGAATCCATCAGGTGATATTGCTGCTCAGCAAAGTCACCTGATCTGGGTTTCAACACTACTGATGTTACTGATCATCGTACCGGTGATCATTCTCACCATCGTATTTGCATGGCGCTACCGGAAAAGCAATACCGCAGCGACATATGAACCTGACTGGGATCATTCAACCCAGTTAGAACTCGTGATCTGGGGCGCACCGCTGCTAATTATTATCGCTCTGGGTCTGATCACCTGGATCAGCACGCACACCTTAGATCCTTACCGTAAGCTGTCGCGCCTGGATGAAAACCGCCCTATTCCTATGGGTACCAAGACGTTAAATGTCGAAGTAGTAGCGCTGGACTGGAAATGGTTATTCATCTACCCGGATCTTGGTATCGCTACGGTAAATGAGCTGGCGGCACCAGTGGATGTACCTGTTCACTTCAAGATCACAGCATCCAGTGTCATGAACTCTTTCTTCATTCCTGCGCTGGCTGGTCAGATTTATGCCATGCCTGGAATGGAAACCTCACTCAACGCGGTAATTAACAAGCCAGGCGAATTTGAGGGTTTCTCTGCAAATTATAGCGGTGCAGGTTTCTCGGATATGCGTTTCAAGTTTCATGGCATGAGCGCCAAAAACTTCGATCTGTGGGTACAAGCTACCAAAGCGAAAGCACAAACACTGGATCGGGCAAATTATCTGGAACTAGAAAAACCGAGTCAGCGTGACCCGGTGCGTCATTACGCGAGCGTTGATGCGGATTTGTATCATGCCATCCTGAATCGTTGCGTTGGTGCAGGCGAAGTCTGCATGGACAAAATGATGATGAGCGATGCCAGAGCTAACGCAAAAGCCTATGCTGCATCCAATGCCAAAGCAGATTTCACCAGTATTTTTACGCAACGCCTTAAGCAAGATAACGCAACACGATTGTCCTTCAATATCGACGCTGAAATTTGTACAGCATCCCCTCTTACCATCGGAAAACAATGATGCAAGACCATATCGATTTGACGAAGCTGATCTTCGGCCGTCTCACCTGGGATGCAATTCCCTTCCATGAACCTATCCTGCTGGCGACATTTATTGTTGTCGGTATCGGTGGTGTAGCAGTTCTGTCGGCACTGACTTATTTCCGTGTATGGGGCATGTTGTGGCGTGACTGGTTTACCAGTATCGACCACAAAAGAATCGGCATTATGTATGTAATTTTTGCACTGGTGATGCTGCTACGCGGCTTCGCTGATGCGATCATGATGCGACTGCAGCAGGCGTTGGCGTTTGGTGATTCTGCCGGTTTTTTGCCGCCACATCACTATGATCAAATTTTTACGGCACATGGCGTGATTATGATTTTTTTCGTCGCCATGCCTTTGGTCACTGGCTTGATGAACTATGTCGTACCACTGCAAATAGGTGCACGCGATGTGGCCTTTCCTTTCCTGAATAATTTTAGTTTCTGGATGACTGCATTCGGCGGTGGCCTGGTAATGGCGTCATTGTTTGTGGGTGAATTTGCCCGCACTGGCTGGCTGGCGTATCCACCGCTCTCTGGCATTATGTCCAGCCCGGATGTGGGGGTGGACTATTACATCTGGTCGCTACAGATCGCAGGTGTCGGGACTTTGCTCTCGGGGATTAATCTGATTGCGACAATCGTTAAAATGCGTGCCCCTGGCATGACCATGATGAAAATGCCTGTGTTCACCTGGACTGCTCTGTGCACCAACGTGTTGATCGTTGCAGCCTTCCCTGTTCTAACAGCGGTATTAGGTATGTTGTCGCTGGATCGTATGGTCGGCACTAACTTTTTCACCAACGATATGGGCGGCAACGCCATGATGTATGTGAACCTGATCTGGATTTGGGGTCATCCCGAAGTTTATATTTTGGTCTTGCCTGCTTTCGGTATTTTCTCTGAAATTGTATCGACCTTCTGCAGCAAACGTCTGTTCGGCTACACATCAATGGTCTACGCGACAGTCGTAATCACGATCTTGTCCTACCTAGTGTGGCTACATCACTTTTTCACCATGGGATCTGGCGCGAGTGTCAATTCGTTCTTCGGTATCACCACCATGATTATTTCTATCCCGACTGGTGCGAAGATATTTAACTGGTTGTTCACAATGTACCGTGGTCGTATTCGTTTTGAATTACCTATGTTATGGACTTTGGGCTTTATGATCACATTCGTCATCGGCGGTATGACAGGCGTGTTGTTGGCGGTACCGCCTGCCGATTTTGTTCTGCACAATAGTCTGTTCCTGATCGCTCACTTCCATAACGTGATTATTGGTGGCGTATTGTTTGGTATGTTTGCTGGAATCAACTACTGGTTCCCAAAAGCTTTCGGCTACAAATTGGATGATTTCTGGGGTAAATGCTGCTTCTGGTTCTGGACTATCGGTTTCTACTTCGCTTTCATGCCGTTGTATGTACTCGGCCTGATGGGTGTGACACGACGCATGAGCCATTTTGAAGATCCGTCTTTACAAATCTGGTTCCAGATCGCTGCATTCGGTGCTTTCCTGATTGCTTTGGGTATCGCCTCTTTCATCATTCAGTTATACGTCAGCTTCAAGCGCCGTGACTCCCTGCGTGACTTTACTGGTGATCCTTGGGGTGGCCGTACACTGGAATGGTCGACATCTTCACCACCACCAGCATATAACTTTGCGTTCACACCAAAAGTCTATGACAACGATGCGTGGGCGGATATGAAAAGCAACCAATACGCTCGCCCTCAAGATGGTTTTGTGGCAATCCATATGCCAAAGAATACTGGTGCCGGTTTTATCATCGCCTTACTGAGTGCCGTATGTGGTTTTGCCCTGATCTGGCAAATGTGGTTGCTGGCAGGCTTGGGCTTTACTGCAATGATGGTGGCAATTATTGTTCACACCTTCAATTACAAACGTGACTACTACATCCCTGTTGCTGATGTTGTCCGTACTGAAGGCGAACGTACCCACTTGTTAGGTACCGGCCAAGGTGCAAGCTATGTCTAATACTGTAACTTTTCCAAACGAGGGCACGAACTTGAATACCAGTTTGAACACCAGTGCAACGCCACACGCTGGCATGCATGCCAGCAGCGATTTTTATGTCAAAGAGCACCATCCGGAAAATGGCACTTTGCTCGGCTTCTGGCTCTACCTGATGAGCGACTGCCTGATCTTCGCCTGCCTGTTTGCAACCTATGCGGTACTTGGTCGTAACTATGCAGGTGGCCCTACAGGTGCAGAATTGTTTGACCTGCCCCTGGTTGCGATCAACACATCGTTGCTATTGTTATCGTCCATCACTTACGGCTTTGCCATGTTGGAAATGCAGCGTAAGCGCGTCCCAGCCACCTTGATCTGGCTCGCCATTACCGGCCTACTTGGTGCCTGCTTTATTGGCTTTGAGTTATATGAGTTTGTGCATCTGATACACGAAGGTGCAGGTCCTCAGCGCAGTGGATTTCTGACCTCATTCTTTGCCTTAGTTGGCACACATGGCCTGCACGTGAGCTTCGGCATTATCTGGCTGATTACATTGATGTTCCAAGTTGGTCGTCATGGTATTACGCCAGAGAACAGCAGAAGACTGATGTGCTTGTCAATGTTCTGGCACTTTCTTGATGTGGTCTGGATTGGTGTATTTACCTTTGTTTATTTGATGGGAGTTTTACCATGAGCGCAAACCAAGAACACATGGCTCACGGTCACGGCGGCCATCATGATGCTCACCACGAGCATGGTCATATGCATGCGGATCATGGCAGTCTGAAAAGCTATGCCACAGGATTTATCCTGGCAGTGATTTTGACGGCAATCCCATTTTGGTTAGTCATGGGCAAAGTCTTTGATAAATCAAGTACGACTGGATTTATCTTGTTGGGATTTGCGGCTGTACAGATCGTGGTGCATATGGTGTATTTCCTGCACATGAATACTAAGTCTGAAGGCGGCTGGTCAATGCTGGCGTTGCTGTTCACCGGCATGCTGGTCTTCATTATGATGAGTGGTTCGCTCTGGGTCATGTATCACTTAAATCACAATATGATGCCTGGCATGATGCATGAAACAGAAACCAAACCGGAATCGATTAGCGTGATGCCAATGCCGGCGACACAATCAACACAAGCAGCAACGCCAGCATCATTACCGTTACCTGCGCCGGATAACATGAAGACTATGCCGTCTATGCAATGAGTAAGCCAGAACAAGGAATGGCAGGCGATGGCGTCGGCCTGACGCTAACCACAGAATCACCAAATCGTGCCAGCCGCCATTCCATGTTATTCAGATTAGCATTCACTGCCTGCATGGGTATTATCTTTGCAGGCTTTATTTCACTTGCAACCTGGCAAGTCAAACGTCTTCAGTGGAAGCTTGATTTAATTGAACGTGTTGAACAACGCGTTCATGCTGCTGCAACACCCGCCCCTACTTCTGCTCAATGGCCCCGCATCAATGCAAGTGCGGATGAATATCGCCATGTCCAAGTTACCGGTAATTTTTTGGCTAAAAAAAACACTCTGGTACAAGCGTCCACAGAATTGGGAGGCGGCTTCTGGGTACTGACGCCATTCAAGACAATAGATCAAAGTATCGTCCTGATTAATCGCGGCTTTATCCCGGAAAAGATGGCTGAATCGTATCGGACATTATCCCAAAAAGATCACTCCAATTTAACTAGCCCTAGCACGATCAATGTCAGCGGGTTAATGCGTATGACCGAACCGGGTGGAGGTTTTTTAAGAAAAAATGACCCTGCTGGTAATCGCTGGTATTCACGTGATGTGCAGGCAATTGCAGCTGCAAATGATCTGACACAGGTAGCTCCTTTTTTTATCGATGCCGACGCTGGTACTAATGCCCCCAATACGTCATCACAAGATAAACTGAATACCCAGCGCAATGAGGACTCAAGAAATTACCCAGTCGCAGGCTTGACCGTGATCAACTTCCATAACAACCATTTAGTTTATGCTGTGGTCTGGTTCTTACTCGCAATCATGACGGGAGCTGCCTGGTTTTATGTCATCAGAGATAGAAAATATCAGCCTCGTCAGCATAGACTCTAGTCCGCCAGGAGCTTCAGCACTTAATTTTAAATATGATTTAAGATCTGCAAACATTCCAGAATAATCAGAATAAGCGGACATAGTGAGCATGGTAAAAAAGATCGTCCCTCAAAAAACTGAACAAGAGACCGCAGCTAAGTCGGTAACGAAGTCAGCGACTAAAACACTGGCAGAACAATCCGCCATCGCCATCGAGTACAAAAACTCCGCTGGGCACAAGAATATGCTGCAGCTTATTCAGCTGCGCTGGATTGCCGTATTTGGGCAGCTGTCAACCATTTTGATCGTGATGCTTGGCTTTGGCATCCATTTGCCCTTAGTCAAAATGCTGGTTGTGCTTGTATGCTTAATCGCTTTCAATATTGCCAGTCATTTGCGCTGGCATGAGCGCGTGTATGTGACCAATGGTGAACTGGTTTTTGCATTACTCATCGATGTGTTTAGTCTGACGGCGCAGCTCTATTTTGGTGGCGGCACCTCTAATCCCTTTGCCTTCCTTTATCTGTTACAAGTCATTTTAAGTGCCGTGTTGCTAGAAGCCTGGTCAACCTGGATCATCGTCATCTTCACCAGTGCCTGTCTGGCCGGACTATCACTATTTTCTGAGCCTTTGACTTTACCGCCGGCTGAAAACGGCGGGCTATCGCACTTGTATGTCGGTGGCTTGATTATTTGTTTTATGCTGAATGCCGCCCTGCTAGTTTTTTTCATTACCCGGATTGGTCACAATCTGCGCGCACGTGATGCCCAGCTCGCCGATCTGCGCCAACGGGCGGTCGAGGAAGATCACATTGTACGCATGGGTCTGCTCGCCTCTGGTGCCGCGCATGAATTAGGTACGCCACTGGCGACACTCTCCGTCATATTGGGAGACTGGCGACGGATGCCAGAATTCAGCAATAACGCCGAACTGCTGGAAGAAATCAGCGAGATGGAAACGCAGCTACAACGCTGTAAAAGTATCGTCAGCGGCATCTTGCTGTCGGCCGGAGAAGCACGTGGCGAATCCGCAGTCAAAACCACGATCAATACTTTTCTAAACGATCTCACTAGAGAATTTATCTCGACCAGACCAATAGTCTCGTTTGGTTTTGATAATCAGATTGAAGAAGATATTCCTATCGTCTTTGACACCGCTCTCAAGCAAATGGTCTGTAATGTACTCGACAATGCCTTAGAAGCGTCCCCAGACTGGCTGCGCATGGAAGTCCGGCGTGAAAACGATGCACTCATATTTACGGTCGCAGATAGTGGGCATGGTTTCGACCCCACCATCTTGTCACGCATCGGTGAACCTTATCAATCGACCAAAGGTCGTCCGGGTAGCGGACTAGGGCTATTTTTTGTCATCAATGTGGCACGCAAACTCGGTGGTTATGTCACGGCATCTAATCGCGACGAGGGCGGAGCCGTCGTACAATTAACATTGCCACTTGCAGCGATCATGCTTTAACCGAGATTTAACCTCAGGAATTTATTCACTATGTCAGAGAGTCGTCTGTTACTCATTATCGAAGACGATACTGCTTTTGCCCGCACACTAAGCCGCTCGTTTGAGCGACGCGGTTACACTGTTTTGCACGCGACTAGTATGGAGGATGCTGAGAAATTACTATCAGATCATTCTCCCGCCTATGCCGTCGTTGATCTGAAGTTAAACGGCCACTCATCCGGTCTTGCATGCGTGCAGCTTCTGCATCAGCACAATCCCCAAATGTTGATTGTAGTACTGACCGGCTTTGCCAGTATTGCGACTGCGGTAGAAGCAGTCAAACTTGGGGCATGCCAGTACCTGTCTAAACCCTCCAACACGGATGATATTGAAGCTGCCTTCGGGCATATCGCCGGCACAGCGGAGGTAGAAATTACCAACCGCTCCACCTCCATCAAAAATTTGGAGTGGGAAAGGATTCACGAAGTTCTGGCCGAAACCGACTTTAATATTTCAGAAACAGCTCGAAGACTAGGCATGCACAGACGCACGCTAGCACGCAAGCTGGAGAAACAAAGGATTAAATAACCGGATCTGATGCAAACTCAGAGCATGACGATTATTTTTTCTCTTAAGCCCCGACAAACATCAGCAGACTCATTCTCGATTTTAGTCTGAAGAAATACTTCGACATCAGTATCAGAGCCATATTTACACAAATAGAACCGAGTCCTCCAGCTGAATACAATACTTCAACAATACCCATTTTTTGCAGCCAGACCGTCGGGATCAATAGAAAACGCTCCATCGATTTATTTTGTTCATGAAATACCCTAACTAATTTTCCATTCATCTGTTTGAGGGAGTCGCAGAATTGTGACTGATCGCATTTTTCTCGTTGCCCAAATATGCGATGGCGATACATTTCCTCTTTTTGGTTTAAACATAGAATGCTCATTTTTTACTCCTTAACGTGTCAAGTCACTCATTAAATGCAACGCAATCCTTTTAAGCTTGCATTGATTGCTATGTCCAAAGGCGTATTTGGCTCTTGACCAAGCACCTCAATTAATTTCGCGTTACTCATTTTTAATGGCGACGTCCACAAATAGCGAAGCTCCAGCATCTCTCTCACCGTAGGACTAAAAAATGCGATTAAAGGCATCAGATACCAAGGAAAACTTTTGATCTTAATCGCCGGGTTTCCAACGACTCTGCGGATGGAATCAGCAATTTCGGTACCATCTTGATCCCATTGACCATTCATATGAAATACATCAAAGGTTTTTAACTTTTCGCTGCTCTCAATAAGTCTGACCATGGTTTCCGCGACATCGGGCAAATAAGCCCATTGATGCCCTATTCCCATTTTGCTTGGATACTGAATAGACTCAATTTTTCGCCCGGGAACAACCAATGCTTGTGAGAACCAGCTGCTTAGTGTTCGCGGTCCGAAAAAATCTCCGGCTCTAACGATTAATGATTTCACTCCCTGAAGTGAGGCCATACGCAGACGATTTTCTAACTCGACCCGAATTTTTCCTTTTTTGGTGACAGGTAATTGGGCAGAGTTTTCATCTACATCAGAGTTTATGTCTGGCGCATAGTTATATACCGTCCCAGGCAATAAAATGCGTGCCCCGATTTGCTTAGCCGCGGCAATGGTGTTGTCAATCATCGGCAACACCAATTTATCCCAATCGCGGTAGCCAGGTGGATTCACCGCATGCACAATTAAGCTCGCTCCAGTTGCGGCATTGAGGACGTCAAACGAATTCATTGCATCTCCCGCTACCCAGAAAATTCCGTCCTGTCCCTGAGAGACACTGTGAATATTTCTGACCAGTCCTGTAACCTCCCATCCTCGCTTGACGAGGAGTCTGGCAACTTCGCCGCCGATTCCGCCGGTTGCACCGAGTACCAGAGCTTTTTTTATTGAAGTCATTTGATTTCCTTTTGTTAAATGTAAGTGACGTTTGAATTTTGGCCCTCAAGCGGGATAAATACAATTGACGAAATACGTGCACCTGATATACATTTTTGTATGGATAAAAATCATATCAATTAGGATCATTACAAAGCAGCTCTTGCGGTGTTAGAGGAGGGATCGCTCTCTAGTGCGGCACGGGCATTGGGCTTGACCCAGCCGACGATAGGAAGACAGATTGAAGCGCTGGAGAAAGCGCTCGGTGTCACTTTATTTACCCGCTCTCAAAACGGATTGACGCCGACAGTCAGCGCGCTTGCACTACGTCCTTATGCAGAAAATCTAAAAACAACTACCGCAGCCCTGGAGCGAGCCATTTCTGCAGAGGCGAAAGAAGTTCGGGGCGCGGTGCGTATCACGTCATCGATTGTTATCGGTATTGAAGTCTTGCCGCCCATACTTGCAGAATTACGACAGCTTCATCCTGGTTTAGAAATAGAACTCGTGCTATCTGACCTGAATCAGGACTTACTAAATCGGGATGCAGACATCGCTATACGAATGGCAAAGCCAACTCAGGAAGTATTGGTAAGCAGGCGTATTGGTGTTGTCAAATTAGGCTTGTACGCCCATCAAAATTATCTGAACAAACACAACATACCGATCGAAATTAGCGATTTGTCTAATCACAGTTTGATCGGTTTTGATAGCGTGATGCCTTATATGCGGACATTCCAAGAGGCATATCCTTTTCTCCGGCGAGAGCATTTCAGCTTGCGGGTCGATAGCGGCGTCGCTCAATTAGCGGCAATACGCGCTGGATTTGGCATAGGAATTTGCCAGGACTTACTGGCAAAACGTGATGAAAATCTGGTTCACATTTTGCCTGCCGATTTCTGCATAGAATTTCCGACTTGGATTGTGATGCATGAGGATCTGAAACTCAATGCACGCTACAAAACATGCTTTGATTTTTTGGTCACGAAGTTACTTGAGATTATTCCAAACTGATACCTACTTTGGTTGTTGCCACTGGCGGAGTCAGAAACGATACAAATAGCTAATTTGTGCGTTGCAAAACATTTCGTTACAAAAACGCAAGGCACACCGTAGCAGTAAAAATTATCTATGCTCACGACGATTTTTAACTTAAAGCTTACTAAGCTAAACAATCTATCAAATAAATATACTCCCACTATGTATATATAAATTGTCCATATATTATTTGGACAATAAGGCTATTTTCATTAAATTAATGGGGAGTATATTTATTCTGCGCGACTTAAGTCTTATAAAATTCACAAAAATAATGCTTCATCAAGCGCCTTAGCTTTGTCTGTACTTGCGCGCATTTGCTACAGAAATTACGCATTTTAGGTAACAACTTTACAGGTCAGATTTAGACGCTGGTAAGCAAATTCATTTACACTTTTCATCGTTCGACGCAGTAACCACGCCTGAGTAATTTAAACGCTGTTTTTGCACCACCATCGCTGTAAACTCCGCTGCAAATTTTTAGCCATCACCTCGGTGATGATGATTGCCATTATTGTTAAGCCTGATCAAACCGAGTATTTCCTAGGGAAGTCGATTTAAGATGTGGATCGTTCAAATTGCATTGCGAAGGCCTTACACGTTTATCGTGATGGCGCTATTGATTTTATTATCGACGCCACTGGTGCTAACCAAGATGGCGACCGATATTTTTCCAGAAATTAATATCCCCGTCGTCAGTATTATCTGGAACTACAACGGCCTGTCTGCGCAAGAAATGGGGCAGCGCATCGCCGCTGTCAATGAGCGCAGTTTGACAACCACGGTCAACGATATTGAACATATCGAGTCCCAATCGCTGGCTGGCATTTCCATCATCAAGATTTTTTTCCAGCCCAATGCCAATATCCAGACGGCGATTGCACAAGTAGTCTCTATCGAACAAGCGCAATTACGCCAGCTACCGGCAGGCATTACACCGCCGCTGGTGATTAAATATTCGGCATCCAGCATCCCTGTCATTCAGCTTGGGTTATCGAGTGCGACGATGAATGAGCAATCGCTGTTTGATACTGCCGTCAATTTTTTACGTCCACAATTAATCACTATTCCGGGCGCCGCGGTGCCCTTCCCTTTTGGTGGCAAATCCCGGCTTGTTTCAGTAGATTTAGACACGCAAGCACTGCTGGCAAAGGGACTGACACCAACAGATGTAGTGAATGCCGTGAATGCGCAAAATCTGGCGCTGCCTTCCGGTACCGCTAAAATCGGCGCGACCGAATTCAACGTCAACATGAACGGATCACCGGACACGATTGCGGGACTGAACAATATTCCAGTACTGAACAAAAACGGCACCATGACTTATCTGTCAGAAGTCGCACGCGTACGCGATGGCTTCTCGCCCCAAACCAATATTGTCCGGCAGAATGGCGAGCGTGGTGTGCTGTTATCAGTACTCAAGAACGGTGGCTCATCAACACTCGACATCGTCAATAATCTACGCAATATCTTGCCTACCGCCTTACAAACCCTACCTAAAGAATTAAAGATCACCCAACTATTTGACCAATCTGTCTTTGTCAAAGCCGCTATTACCGGCGTCATCCACGAGGCGCTGATCGCTGCGGTATTGACCGCTGCCATGATTTTGCTATTTTTGGGTAACTGGCGCAGTACCTGCATCATTGCCGTATCCATTCCTTTGTCCATTCTGGCGTCGATACTGGCGCTATATGCGCTGGGAGAAACCATCAATATCATGACTCTCGGAGGCTTGGCGCTGGCAGTCGGCATTCTGGTAGACGATGCGACCGTCACGATAGAAAATATCGAGCGACACTTACACCAAGGTTCTGATTTGCACAAAGCGATACTGGACGGTGCCGGTGAAATCGCCATCCCTGCGCTGGTTTCTACGCTGTGTATTTGTATCGTGTTCTTGCCGATGTTTTTCCTAACCGGTGTTGCACGCTATTTATTTGTGCCTTTGGCAGAAGCTGTGGTTTTTGCGATGCTGGCATCCTATGTGTTATCCCGCACTCTGGTGCCGACCATGGTCATGCTGATGATGGATCATTCACATACTGATCCGGCGGCCAAGCCAAGTTTGCTGCAACGGGTCTATCGCAAATTTGATGCCGCATTTGAAAAATTTCGCGGTGGCTACATCATTATTTTATCTACGCTACTCACGCATAGAAAAATGTTTGGCGGCATGTTCCTCGGCTTTTGTATTTTGTCTTTAGGTTTGGTATTTGGCTTGGGAAGAGATTTCTTTCCTAGTGTCGATTCTGGTCAGATACGTCTTCACATGCGCGCACCGACAGGTACTCGTATTGAGGAGACTGCCCGTATCGCCGATGAGGTGGAAAAAGTCATCCGCGAGATGATTCCAAAAGAAGAAATCGGTACCGTGCTCGATAATCTCGGCTTACCGTATAGCGGCATCAACCTGTCCTACAGCAATGCAGGCACGATAGGCACGCTGGATGGCGAAATTCTGATCTCACTGAACGAAGATCATCGTCCTACCGCGACCTATGTTGAGCGGCTGCGTCGTGAACTGCCAAAGCGTTTCCCCGGGGTAGAATTTTTCTTCCAACCGGCCGATATCGTGACGCAGATTCTGAACTTCGGCTTACCGGCAGCCATGGATATCCAGATCGCTGGCAATAATCTTCCGTCCAATTACCGTTATGCCAGTGATCTGATGAAGCAGATTAAACAGATACCTGGTGCAGTGGATGTACATATCCAGCAAAGGATGGATCAGCCTACCTTAGCCTTAAATATAGATCGTAGCCAGATCAAACAGCTAGGTTTAAATCCGGTTGATGTCGCACAGAATTTGCTGGTGTCTTTGTCAGGCAGCTTCCAGACTGCACCTGCCTTCTGGCTCAATCCGGTAAATGGCATTGTGTATAGCATCGCCGTGCAAACGCCACAACATCAGATCAGTGATTTAAATTCCCTATTGCGTACGCCTGTGCGCTCCAGTTCGGTTGCGAATACAGCGGGCGATGGTATCGTCCCCTCGCAAATTCTGAGTAATCTGGTCAGCGTAAAACCAGCGCAACAAATGGCGGTGGTCTCGCATTACAACATCACACCTGTGATTGATTTGTATGTCAGCGTAGAAGGCCGTGATCTGGGCGGTGTATCTAATCAAGTGGAAAAACTGGTGAACGACTTACGACCAACATTGCCACGCGGTACGCGGATTGATATCCGTGGTCAGATACAAACGATGAAGTCGTCTTTCATCGGTTTGGGAGTTGGTTTGCTGATGGCGATTGTTTTGGTGTATTTACTCATCGTGGTCAATTTCCAATCGTGGGTAGATGCCTTTATCATCATTACGGCATTGCCTGCTGCCTTGGCTGGTATCGTCTGGATGTTATTTTTAACGGGAACTACACTGAACGTTCCCGCCCTGACTGGCGCGATTATGACCATGGGGGTCGCCACCGCCAATAGTATTTTGATGGTCTCGTTTGCTCGGCAGCGCCTTAACGATGGATTGCCGCCGCTGTCAGCCGCATTGGAAGCCGGAGCTACCCGCATCAGACCTGTATTAATGACTGCGCTGGCAATGATCATCGGTATGATCCCGATGGCAATCGGCCTTGGTGAAGGAGCAGAACAAAATGCCCCGCTCGGTCGCGCAGTGATCGGCGGCTTGCTGTTCGCTACGGTATCTACGTTATTTTTTGTTCCGATCGTCTTTGCCAGCATCCATCGCTACCTTGAGCATCGCAAGCAAGCTACTGCTGCCACAAATAATACTTCCCCCGTACCTCCATCATCGCCTGTTGTAGAAGAAGGAAAGTCCTGATATGTCTGATCAACGCCACGCCGTCCTTGGCATACATAGCGCGCAAAGCCATGAGGCAAATGCTGAGCAACATTCCAATCCTCATGCACATCCACATCACCACCGGGGCCCTATCTTGAAACGAGCTAAATTGATCGGCGCCTCAACGCTAGCGCTGCTGGTACTGGGTGCAATCATCACCATGGGATTGCGCGTTGTTCAATCGAACGCACTAGCAGAATCAACCGCAGAGCACGCCAAAATCTATGTCACTACGGTGAACGCCAAAGCGTCTGGAAATACCGATGCCTTAACCTTACCTGGCACGCTACAAGGCATGATCGAATCGCCTATTTATGCGCGTAGCAGCGGCTATGTATTGCGCTGGAATAAAGACATCGGCAGTAAAGTGAATAAAGGAGACGTACTGGCAGAGATCGACACACCAGAAATCGACCAGCAATTAGCGCAAGCCATCGCCGCCCGCCAGCAAGCTGCATCCAGTTTAGAACTTGCCAAATCGTCCGCTGAACGTTGGGAAGCTTTGCGTAAAAAGGACGCCGTCACCCAACAAGAATTAAACGAGCGTTCCAGTGCCTTTACGCAGGCTCAGGCAAACTTTGCCTCCGCCGAAGCCAATGTGCGCCGCTTGCAAAAATTAGAAGAATTTAAAAAAATTACTGCGCCATTTTCTGGAGTGGTAACGCGACGTAACGTCGAAATCGGCGACTTAATTGATGCTGGCAATGGCGGCGCAGGACGTGCCCTGTTTACGCTGGCGCAAGTTGATACCTTGCGTGTGTATGTCTATGTGCCACAAGCCTATGCGCAACGCATCAAGACTGGCGACACGGTCAAAGTGACTCAGAGTGAGATGTCGGGTCAGACGTTCCAGGGTACGGTCGCACGCACAGCCGGTGCGATCGATGCGGCAACCCGTACAATGCAGATGGAAATCAATTTAAACAATAAAGATGGCAAGTTATTAGCCGGGTCCTACGTACAGGTTGCATTACCCGTCAGCGGGACGTCCAATGCCTTAATTGTTCCTTCTAATGTGATTTTGTTCCGTCCGGAAGGCACTCAAATTGCCGTCGTAGATGCGCAAAGTCATGTCAAGCTGCGGACTGTCAGCATCGGACATGATCTGGGTAATGCTCTGGAAATTTTAGATGGCATCAGCTTATCTGACAAACTCATACTCAATCCAGCAGACTCGCTGGCGGATAACGACGCGGTAACCGTGATGCCGGCAAAGGTAGCGGAAAAAGCGGCTGAAAAAATGTCCGAAAAGTCAGCTAATAGTGATGCCTCACCGAAGAAGGCAGGCTCATGAAGTCAGCTCGCATTTCTTCCACAGGGGCACCAACCATCCTAGCGTTGTTGGCACCGCTAGCATTGTTAGCTGGCTGTTCCAGCGCACCGGACTACAAAAAACCACAAGTCGCGATGCCAGCCGCATGGCAATCCACCGCACCATTTGTACAAGGCACTCCAGCCGATCACATACCAAAGGGACAGTGGTGGGTGATATTTCAGGACCCACAACTAAACCAGCTAGAACAACAAGCGATGGCGCAAAACCAGACGCTGCAAGTCGCAGCGGCACGTCTGGAACAAGCACGTGCCCAGGTCAGTGTCAGCGCTGCTGGCTTATTTCCGCAAGTCGGATTACAAGCAGGCGCCGCGCGCCAAAAAACCTCGGCCGACCGCCCGCTCGCATCCTACAACACGGCAAACCAATCGACAGTACAAAATAATTTTCAGCTCGGATTCGCGGTGAATTATGAAGCAGACTTATTTGGTCGTGTCCGCAACACCGTGGCCAGCGCACGGGCAAGCTCAGAGCAAGCGGCTGCCGATTTTGAAAATACACGATTAGTACTGACCTCAGAACTCGCTGCTGATTACTTTAATCTGCGTGCACTAGATGCCGAGATTGATGTGCTCAGCCAAGGTGTGAAGCTACAGGAAAAAGCACTGAATTTCATCGATGCAAGGCATGAATTAGGCGTTGCCTCCGGCCTCGATCTGGCACAACAACAGGCCTTGCTTGACGCGAGTAAAACGCAACTCAGTTTATTGCAGAACCGCCGCGCACAATATGAACATGCCTTAGCCACCATGACAGGCACGCCAGCACCCAATTTTAAGCTGGCGCCGTCGATGGCTAAAATGCTACCGCCCACATTGCCGGTCGGCTTACCCTCTGATGTGTTGCAGCGACGTCCTGACATCGCCGCAAACGAACGCGCGATTGCCGCAGCCAATGCCAATATCGGCGTCGCCCGATCTGCTTATTTCCCTACTCTACTGTTGCAAACCAACGGCGGCTGGGATGCCAATCAGATCAGCAATTTATTTAGCGCGCCCAGCTTGTTATGGTCTTTGGGGACAGCGTTGACACAAACTCTGTTTGATGCGGGAAAAACGAATGCCACGGTCAAAATCAGCGAGGCGTCCTACACCGCCTCGGTCGCCAGTTATCGCCAAAGCGTACTGGTTGCGATGCAAGAGGTTGAAGATGGCATGACCGGATTAAGCATCCTAAACGACGCCGGCAAACAAGCAAACGCCAGCGTACGGAGTTCACAACGCGTACTAGATCTCGCCAATGATCGCTACGCAGGCGGCTTGGACACCTATTTAAACGTCATCACAGCGCAGCAAACTCTGCTCAACAATCAACGTCAGGCAGTACAAATCAACGGTCAGCAAATGCTGACATCGGTGTATCTGATTAAGGCTTTAGGTGGTGGATGGGATGGTGCTCGGGATGCCGAATTGAACAGACCTTGAGTTTGCTTAGAGCAGATGTTAAGCGGATGTTGAACGTAAGCGGAGCTGATCTAAATTAACTCGCAGTGACGGTATTTTTCAGTAAAAATAAGGAAATAAATGCATTGAAATCAATATACTCCCCCTTATTTTTAATAAATACACCCTATCGCCTAATCATTATATGGACAATTAAATATACTAATTGGGAGTATATTTAATTCGCATTGGCTATGCCTCATTGCAATTTCATCGGTTTAACATAGCCAGTCATCTCCAAATACCCTTGACCGACTCGCTTGCCATCTTTCTGGATCGTGACAGCTCCTTCCCAATATACCGCCCCAGTTGACCGACGCGAATCCAATTCCTGATCGTCTTGTAGAGGCGTGATTTGCCATTGCATATTTGCAGTAGAGATCATGGTAGCAACCGGATAAGTCGCATTAGTGCGAGGTGAGCGCCATGTGCGCACAGGTTGGAAGCGAATTTGCTCTGGCAAAAATTGTGTAGCTTGGCCGGATTTATCGCGCAGCGTTGCATGCGACCAGACAGTATCACCGCGTTGATTACGGATTTGAAACGCCATCAGCACGTCACCATTATCCAGATTGGCACCAAGCCAGTCCCAGCCTGTGGCTTGCGCATCCAGCACGCTGGTAGACCATTCGTGATCTAGCCAAGCTTTACCCTGCACCTCCATGTTAGGTGATCCCGACTTGGCGGCACTTTCAGACACAGCAGAAGAGCTATTTGACCGCATCAGCTTACCCGACACTTTCAGTTGAGGTTCACTATAGTAATAGCTTGCTTGCTCTGGTTTTGGTCCCTTACGGGAGTAACCAGCCTCGCCTTGTAGCAAGAGTGGCTGTGTTGGTGTGAGCTGTAACTGCAGTGAGAAGTCACGCGTACGCACTTGCGCCTGATAACTACCATCAGCGTTTCGCAGCAAATGCCAATCACTCAATTTCACATCCGTATTCCCTACCTTGGCATACGCAAGACCAAAACCGGAGCGAGCGCTTTTTTGATCATGTAACAGATGTCCGATCTTAGGATCAGAGAGCGCGGCATGCGCAATCACTAGCTGCGATGGTGCAAACGCGCTGGGGTTGTTACGGTCATGATCGGTTGCCGAGCGGAAGAAGGTAATCTGAAAGCCGAGCGCTTGATGATCCGGTGTGTCTAGCCAGCCTGTGACGTACCACCATTCAGTACGAAACGTGGGATGGGCGCCAAAGTCGGTGGGAAATTGTAGCAATGTGCCCGGTTGCACTACACTAAAATCAGGCGGGGCTGCATGACTAACGGCACCGAACGCTGCCAATAACAAGCCGAAAATAATGGAAAAATACGAAGCAGCGCTATGATTCCTTTTCTTTCGATTCCACATTACCAATCCTCCTTCACCGCCCGCACCGAATCACCGGCCACAGCGCGCGCACCTGACAATACCGCCGTCGCGGCAGACGATAACAATAATAAAACGGCGACCGATGCCAGCATCAACCACGGAATATGCATTTGCATACTCCAATGAAATGACTGAGGATTAACAATAAAAATCAGCACCAGACTAATAATCCAACCGAGTAGGAAGCCGACCATAATCCCCAATCCTGTCAGCAAACTTCCCTCTGCACCCAGTATTTGTAATATCTGTGTGCGCGTCACCCCAACATGGCGCAACATCCCAAACTCTTTGGTACGCGCCAGTGTTTGCGCTGAAAATGTCGCCGCGACACCGAACAAACCGATCATCATCGCAACGATTTCCAATAGATAAGTGACTGCGAAACTACGATCAAAAATTTTAAGACTGATTGCGCGGATTTCTCCAGGATCAGCGAACTCAACCGTATTCCCAAATGGTAGCGACCTCACCTGTTTAATAACGGACACCGTACTGATATCAGGATTAAAAAATAGCGCGGCATCTGTCACAGTAAGGTCCGCCGTCAACCGCTGATAATCTGATAGGCGAATTTGTATCGAGCCAGATTGCCTCGCATAGTCACGCCACACCCCTGCTACTGTAAATGGATGCACGCCTGTACCGACAGGCAAATTGACGCGTTGCCCGACACGATATCCGTACAAATCCAGCATCGCCTCAGACACCCAGACCGGCATGGTCTCTGCTGCGATCTTGGTAGCATCTATCACATCCTCAGTCAGCGGCAAGGTGCGCTCGGGATCTGCTGCATCAGTCGTGCGGGCGATCATGATGACGGGTGGCCGTGTTATATCTAGCGTTAATGGAATTGTGCGCAAAAACTCTGCGCGCTTTATACCTGCCAGAGTGCTAATCATTTTTTGTTGTGCTGGGTTCATTGCCGCAGTTTCACCGTTGGACGCTGTGCGCACATATAAATTGGCAGACAATATTTGCGCCAGCCAATCATCTACCGACACCCTAAAGCTCGATACCATAATCGCCATCGCCACCATCAGACTAAAACTCGATAACACACCTCCCAGTGCAATCGAGGCTTGATTTGGTGTGTTGGCTAGGCGAGCAAGAACCAGCAACAGGACCTGATTTTTTCTGAGCAAAGCAGCGCGGCTTTGTAGAAAATTCAGGAGAGACGTGAATACTACTGCGGAACAGCGAGGCATTAATCCAATACCGCCGATGAGCAATAAAGCGACCGCCAGATAACCGAATACCGGCAATTCGAATACGGGCGGCAATTGCGTCAGCACACCACCCAAAGCCAGACATATCATCGCCGGCCAAGGAGACGAGAAGCGCGTCATCGCAACATCCTCACTACCGGACTTTAATGCAGGTCCCGGCTGCGCACGTGCCGCTTCTAAGGCGGGTGCCAAACTTCCTAGCAACGCAATACCCGTACCGAGTAAAAAGAAAACGGCAGCAGACGTCAAATCAAACTGCACACTGGGGCGGATGCCGGGAAAATAACCGCCACCCAAATCGCCACCAAAAAAACGTAGTGCCAGTGCGGCCATAGCATATCCGGCGGCAAGTCCAATCAGGGATCCGAGTGCGCCAAGTACGCCGCCCTCTAACAAAATTTGTCGCAGCAACAACGACCGCGTCATTCCAATCACACGCAACAATGCAAACTGAGAACGTCGACGCAGTACCGACAAAGCCTGTGTTGAAAAAATCAAAAATGCGCCGGTGAATAAGGCGACCAAAGCAAGCACGTTCAAATTAACGCGATATGCACGTGACATATTGGCACTGCGCGCCTCCTGATCTGCACTCTCTGTGATCAATAAGTGCTTATTAAATTTATTCGTGCGGTTGTTCGTAACTTCGTTCGTAAATTCGTTCGTCGATTCACTCGCAAATTCTTTAGATAAGCTGCGACGAAAAGCATCACGGGAGATGCCGCTGTCCAGCTTTAAATCAATCCGCGAGAGCTTACCGAGTCGCCCAAAACGCCACTGCGCAGTAGCGATATCCATCACAGCAATCCGTTGTCCGGGACGTGCCCTGACAATGCCACCAGCTACCCGTAGTGAGACGGTCTCAGTACCACTTTGTAAGCGCAACTGATCTCCAGGCTTGACCGCAAGCCATTCTTGCGCGGCTGGCGATAAAAAGATGGCGTCATCAGACAAGGTATCAAACGGATGGTCAATCTGCGGTACTCCGATTAAATCCGGAGCCAATTCCATCGCCTGAAATACATCTATACCCAGCACCTTCAGAGCACTGCGCTGCCCTGGTACCGTTGCATCGATTTCCAAAACAGGATTCGCCAGCGATACCCCTTGATGCTCGGCAAGCAAAGGATAAACCGACTCATCAAACAGACTTTGGCTACCGCGTACTTGTAAATCAGATTGCCCTGTCAAGCTTTTGGCGGCGGCAGAAAACTCATTTAATGCAGCACCATTGATCAGGTCAATTGCGAAGCCCAAAGCAACGCCCAAGGCAATCGCGGCGATCGCAGCCATGGCGCGTACTGGATGCGCACGCCATTCGCCAAACACCAGCCATTTCATTAGTTGCGTGTGTAAACTACTCAGCATGGAGAGATGCAGCAATGTGCTCTGTTCTCGGAGCCAGGGGATGCAGCCCGTCACTGGTCAGTATTAAAATCCGGTCTGCCGTCGATGCCGCTGCCATGGAATGGGTCACCATGATGGCGGACGCACCATTGGCTTTAATTTCATCGCGCAATAATTTTAAGATCCCCTGCGCCGTGGCCGGGTCCAGATTGCCGGTCGGTTCATCAGCCATGACCAATGTAGGTCGATGCACCAGTGCGCGGGCAATGGCGACACGCTGTAGCTCTCCTCCGGACAATTGACGAGGAAAATCACTGCCTCGTCCATCCAGACCAACTGCTTTTAGCATCTGTGTCGCACGCGCAGGCGACTCGCCATTTAGCAAGAGTGGCAGGCTGATGTTTTGCATCAAACTTAAGTGGGGTAAGACATGAAAAGCCTGAAAAATAAATCCTAGCTTCTGACGGCGTAAGCGGGTCGCTTCGTCATCCGTCAGTTGCGACATGATCGCTCCATCGATCAAAACACTGCCAGAATCCGGCGTATCCAGTCCTGCAATCATGTTGAGTAAGGTGGATTTGCCGACGCCAGATTCGCCCATGATTGCAATGTACTCCCCCGCATTCAGCGTGAAATCTAAACCGGATAACACCACGCGCCCATCGGCATAACTTTTCTTCAGGGCGCGGCACTCTAGTGCGGGGACTTCACTCATTTATCGACCATTCTTTCATGCGATTTCATTTGATTATTAGCTCCAGCTTGCCAATCACTATTTGCGATAACTCTATGTGGTATGTTTTAAATATGCTGGGGCACGGCGATGCTTGGTCGCTTGCTCAAACGCGTAGGCTAGTTTAATCAGAGTTGGTTCTGCATAGGCGCCCGCGACAAACGACACCCCAATCGGCAAACCATTAAAAAATCCAGCAGGCACCGTAATGTGCGGATACCCTGCAACCGCTGCCGGTGATGAGAAGCTGTCGCCAGAATGATCGCCGTTAATATAATCGGTCAACCATGCCGGGCCACCTGTCAGGGCAAAAAGTGCGTCTAATTTATTCTCGCTCATGACTTTATCGATACCTTCTTGGCGTGAATATCGATGATTATTTTCTAAGGCATCGAGATACTCTTTGCTGTCCAAACCGCCTTTGGCTTCTGCACGGATCAACAGTTCCTGATCAAAATAAGGCATCTCCTTATCACGATATTGCTCATTAAATGCGATCACATCTTTTAAGGTTTTGACCGGAGCACCAACGCCAAATTCTGCCAAATATTTATTCAGATCGGTTTTCAGTTCGTACAGTAAAACCTCTAATTCTGAATCACCATATTTACTCATATTAGGTACTTCAACATCGATCAGAATGGCACCTTTGGCTTTCATGACATCCAAAGCTGCATCAACAATTGGCTGTAGGCGCATATTGCCACCCATCGCATTACGCGCGACGCCGATACGTGCACCTTTTAAACCATCTGCATTCAGATATTTTGCGTAGTCAACTGCCTTGCCGGCACTAGCTGCCGTCGCAGCATCATGCGTATCGACGCCGGTCATGGCAGTTAACATTACCGCGGCATCGCTGACAGAGCGTGTCATTGGTCCGGCGGTATCTTGCGAATGGGCGATAGGGACAATGCCATCACGACTGATTAGCCCCAAAGTTGGTTTGATACCGACCAGTCCACAAATCGATGCTGGTGAAGTGATCGATCCGTCTGTCTCTGTACCTACTGCAATAGCGACAAGGCTGGCGGCAACTGCCGCACCAGAGCCAGAGCTGGAGCCACTGGTATTACGATCTAATACATACGGGTTTTTGGTTAAACCACCGCGTGCGCTCCAGCCAGAAGTAGAACGGGTAGACCGCATATTGGCCCATTCACTCAGATTAGTTTTACCTAAAATTACTGCACCAGCCTCACGCAATCTGGCGACTAAAAAAGCATCGCGTGGCGCCTTGGCGCCGACTAGCGCCAGCGATCCTGCAGTGGTCTGCATTTTATCGGCAGTAGCAATATTATCTTTGAGCAGCACAGGAATACCATGCAAAGGGCCACGTGGTCCTTTGGCTTTGAGCTCACGATCCAGGGCATCGGCGATAGCTAGTGCATCCGGATTAAGCTCAATAATTGCGTTTAAATTCGGACCCGCTTTATCGACAGCTTTGATCCGCGCTAAGTATTCCGTGACTAGTTTTTTTGATGTCAGCGATCCCGCAGTCATTGCCGCTTGCAGATCAGCGATACTGGCTTCAACGATGTTATGAGCTTTTTCAGCCGCTGCTGAGGACGCAGCAAGTGTGCCGGAAGCACTAACGACATCAGCGACACTAGCAGCACCAGTGGCGCTAGCGATTACACTCAACTTCATAAAATTCCGACGATGCATAGACTACTCCAGTTAGAGATAGAACGAACCCATCAAAAACCTTCTTAACTTAGATCAGGCAAGATAAGTCGCAGACAAAAAATATACTTCACAACTATATTGTTAAACGAAGACGTATCGTCTTTTTATTTCAGTTCAATTTGACCGGATTCCAACAGAGTGTCTTGCGCATCGTCGAACTGAAAATGACATCTACAAGTTTTATTTTTAGCGAAGTATTAAGCGAGTTATTAAAGAGGATGAAGAAGAAAAATGCAGTCTGCTCTCACATTAGAAATACGCCTGACGACACATATAAGTCTTCTAGTTTGCATATGATTTCCGCCTTTCGACGGAGTTTAATTCATACAAGTATTTCCTATACTCCCAATTAGTATAATTTAATCGTCCAATCATTTACTGCCTTATAAGGCAGATTAGTAAAAAATAATGGGGAGTATATTCAATAGAGACGAGTAAACGCAGCTCATAAAGTTTATTTAACCGAGATACCTGCACCAATGCTATTGAGTCGCTCTGGCAGCTAACATGCCTTTGGCTATTTGCTCGGATAATTGCCGGACTGACTCAGACACAGCGGGTGCAATCGGATCGTAACCTGCACCGCTGACAGGGACGGTGATGGCAGTGCGCTCGCGCTTGAGTGTATTTTTACTGCCATCTTGTAGTATCCAGATTGCCTCTAATGTCACCTTATCTCCGCTCTGTATCAATAGCTGGGCTACTTGTATAGCCAAATGGTAGCGCGGCAAATTTTGTCCGGCTGCACTGGTATTGCTGACAGCAACCCTGTTTGCAATCCACGCCCCAGGCAACTGGCTTCGCAGATTGGCAACTACCGCCTGCCCAATCTGCTCGTCCAGTAATGCGACCCAACGCTGATCATCTGCGATGACCGATTCTGTCGCCGATTTTTGGACGACCAATTGGTTTCTGTTGATCGAATCCGGAATACGCACATCACCCACGATTAACTCATAGGTGACTTTGGCGGCGTTAGCGTCGTCAGCCTGTGCACCGCTTGTATTATTGAGCGGATAGGTAAGTTGATAGTAACGCTCGGTGTAGGGCGTGGCACATGCTGTCAGCGCTAAAGTAAAAAGCGTCAAAATGATTTTTGATGCTTGCGCTTTGCGAGCCTGAATATTTAAAACCGAAGCCACGACTCTGCTCACCAACACTTTAGCCATCATTATTTTACTCATCATATTTTTCTTCATCATGGCTTTACCTTTTGTTTGCCAAAGAGCAGCGCTTCAGGATGGCGCTCTAACATATCGGCCAGATTAGCCAGGGCTCGGGCAGATTTGGCGACTTGTTTTAAGGATTCGCGCACGTCTTGCTGCAAAGGTGCATCCTCAGCCAGGATTGCATTGGCATTGGCTAAAGTTGCTTTCGCCTCTTTTAAGGTGGAAGTAAGTTCTGGCGTAACGTCAGTATCCAGACGGCGTACCAGTTTTTCAGTACTAGCTAGTGTGGTGTTAAGTTTTTCTAAAGCCTGTACGAGCTGAGCAGACATTTGCTCCATCGGCAGCTTATCGATTTTTTTAGCGATACGACCAACGGTATCCTGGATCTCGCCTAAGCCGCCGCCGACTGTTGGCAATACTGGGTATGCGGTGCTCCAATCCATTTTGGCGGGCTTTGCATCGGGGAAAAAATCCAACGCGATATAGAGTTGCCCAGTCAGCAAACTACCGCTGCGCAATTGGGCACGCAAACCGCTGGCCAATAAATGATCGACCAGAGCGCGCTCTTTTGCCTCGGTATCATCATCGGGTGGTTTGGTACCTGATCTGACTCTGGACCTGAGGCGATCTGGGAATATATTAACCTCGACTGGGAAGCGCGGCACCCGGCCATTATCGGAAAACTCTACGCCCACCGATTTGACCTCGCCGATGACAATACCGCGCAAATCCACTGGTGCACCTTTTGATAAACCGCGCAAGGATTCCGGGAAATACATCAGGAAATTACGCACCTTGGTATCCGGTGCGCGCATCGCTTGTTCTCTGTCTTCAAACAAGGTAAAAATTGAGCCTTCAAATGCAGGCTTACCCCCTGGCAGCGCATCATCATGATCCTGGAAGGCTAAGCCACCTTCAATCAGTGATGTCAGTGACTCTGTGGTGATACGCAGACCATTTGCATCGAGTTGCATATCCACCCCGCTGGCATGCCAGAAGCGCGTATCAGCGGTCACATATTGATCATAAGGTGCATCAATAAATACTCTGATCGTGACGCCCTTGCCGTCTTGATCCAGCGTAAATTTGGTGACATGTCCGGCGTTAATATGCCGGAAAAAAATCGGCGATCCATAATTGACCGAGCCAGTCTGAGTCCCACGTAATACGAACTCGTGACCAGCAGAATCACGGGTCACCAGGGGCGGCTCTTCCAGTCCGACAAACTCATCCGTCGTCGCTTCCGCTACGCCGACATCAACACTAATATAGTTACCGGATAACAGCGTGCTTAAGCCCGATACCGAGCCACCGGAGATACGTGGTTTGACCACAAAGAAACGCGTATCGGTCGCTAAAATATCGGAGGCACTTTTGATCAATTGAGCCGATACCAGCACGCGCTTGCGGTCCGACGATAAAGTGATTGCAGTGACATGGCCCACATCCACATCTTTGTAGCGAATTTTAGTTTTGCCCGCCTCTAAGCCCTCTGCAGATTTAAAGCTAATCGTAATCACTGGCCCCTGACTGGTAACGCTATGTACGACTAACCAAATACCAATCAGCGCCGCAATAATCGGGACTGCCCAAACGAAGGAAGGCAAACGACGACGTTGCCTCACTTTGACATTGGGGATATCTGCAGAATTTGTGGTGATTGCAGGCTCAGATCCAGACTGCGGATTTGCTGCCTGCTGACTAGCTATTGGCTTAGCAGTTGGGGGAACACTTGCACCACCTGCGCCATCTGGTTTTTCTGATGTTGGATCACTCATGAGAAGTTTCTATAGCAGACCAAATTAAACGAGAATCAAAGCTTTGCGCCGACAGCATCGTCAACACGACAACAGCACCAAAGGCTAACGCGCCACCGCCCGGATGCACCGAGGCAAGCGACTGAAACTGCACCAGCGCAACCAGCACAGTCACCACATACACATCCAACATCGACCAACGACCAACCGCCTCAATAAGTCGAAATAACTGGGTGCGGGGTAATGGATTTGAAGTCGATTTTCTCCAGCAAGTCAGCAATAATAAGCTGATTGAAAATAGCTTCAGCATGGGTACCATGATGCTGGCAAAAAATACCAGCAGAGCCAACGGCCAGGAGCCAGTTTCTAGCAACAACAATACCCCACTCATAATAGTATCGTCTTGTCCGCCGAAGATGGTTTCGGTATGCATGACAGGCAATAAATTAGCGGGGATGTACAAAATAGCCGCAGCCAAAAGATAAGCCGCAGATTTTGCCAGACTGTCTTTGTCACGCAAATGCAACGACGCACCACAGCATGGGCAATGCGTAAGCGATGCATCTTTAGTCGAGCATAAGGTTTCGCAGATATCGCAACTCACAAGATTGGCCTCGGCACCGTTTTTGCCTGCCAGGTTTTCTGCTACACATGCGACATCATGCTCAGACATGCCTGACCTCAGCAGAAGTCCGTCTTGTGCTTTGCTGATGTGCCCAGACCCAGACATTACGCGGCGTCAGTATGGATGTCAGTCCCGCACTCACACAGATCATTGCAGCACATGACCACAAGGCGGGGCCAATAATAATATCTGCCATGTGTTGCAGTTTGACCAGCGACACCAGCAAACCCAGCATAAATACTTCTACCATGCTCCAGGGACGCAGCTTCTGTAAAAACCTCATAGGTGCCCCGACGGCTTTATCTGGATCGCCAAATTTTAATGAATGTAAAACATACAAAGCCATCATGATTTGCAAGGCCGGAGCCAGCATCGTCGTGATGACAACCAGAATTGATATCGCGTGCATCCCATCGTTCCACATCGATAAAGCGGCATGAAACAAAGTTGTATTGTTAGTGGCTTGCTGCACCTTGAGTGTGAGCAGCGGAAAGCTATTTAATATCAGCAGCAAAATCGCCGATGTTACCGCAATCGCCAGTGCTTGATCTAACGTAGCCCGGCTATTTCTGTACAGCATGGCCTGGCAACGAGGACAACTAGCCGTCTCGCCAACGACCAGCTCCAGGTCACGACAAATCAGGTCACATTCATGACAGACAATGAGCTTGACAGTAGTTTGCTTAATATTAGTTTGCTTGACTGGCGAAGTGGATGTGTTCATCGTCCTTGCTATTGCTGCATTGTAGGTAAGTATGTAGATAAGCCGCGACTACTGATAAGGCGATCAATTATTGCCGACAAACCCGAAAATTGCTAGCGACAATGGGACTGGCAATAGGACTTACAAAGGGACTTAGAAAGAGACTTAGAAAGAGACTTAGAATAGGACTGTAAATGATGAATACAAATATTCATAGAATTTACACAAAAATCCAAATCTCTCACGAAAGAGGTAAAGAGAAAATCAGCACTTTTCTCTGCATTGGTTGCTCCTGTGTGTCTCTATACCTCTGTCGTGAAAGGTCTTGAGCTTTTTTATCCTTTCTGCTGACGCAAAAAAATGGCAACCTTTTATCCAGTCAGCGTCTTCATCGTCAGCGCATTTTTTACACTACTCACAGCATGTATTTCGCCACTGCGTAAAGCTTGCTCAGTCTCATGCGTTATACGATGAAATAATCCCTCAGGATTGGATTGCGAAGTCGCATACATTCCTACCCAAGCATCACGACCACTTTGTTTGGCGTGGTACAAACCGATATCTGCTAACTCTACTACCTGAGACCAGCTTAACTGTCTTGGATGCTCCGGTAAAAAAGGAAAACAGGCGAAGCCAACCGAACAGGTTTTTGCGATTTTGACGCCATCTGCCAAGTCAAATGCCAGACTACTGACCGCAGCACGCAAGCGTTCTGCAATTATTTTTGCCTCGCTGCGGTCAGTGCCACGCGCTACCAGCAAAAACTCTTCACCGCCCCAACGAATAATGTAATCGGTTTCGCGTGCTACTTTTTGTAAGCGTTCCCGCATTTGCACTAAAACCAGATCACCTGCTGCATGACCGTATTTGTCATTGATCAACTTGAAATGATCGATGTCAATCATAAAAAACACCAGATCAATATCGGCGGGCATCTCTGCTGCGGCACGTTGCAGACGCTTTTTATTACGACGTAAAGTCATGGCAACATCGTTATCGATATGCTGCAACAAAAAGCGCCGGTTACGTAAGCCTGTCAGCGGATCGGTAAGACTGGCTTGCTGCTGCTCTCGGTAAGCATGTTCCAGTTCAATATTTTTATCGACCAATTGGGATTGAGTATCACGCAGCGTCTTTAAGGTTGCCTCTAGTTGCCGGTAGGCTGTCGCATTCTCTAGCGCAATCGCGCCATACGCGCACAAAGTACGAAAGATCAAACGCTCGCGCTCTGCATATGCCTGAGTCTGCGGTGATTGAATCGACATTACACCTAACAAACGCTGCCCTATCGTCAAAGGAAAAAACAAGGCGCTAGAGGAAGTACGCGTGCCGGGAATCTGATTCGGGTTATATCCTTGCGACGCCTGCTCTCTGATGACCTCTACCCGCTCGCGCGCGCACTTAGCCACATTGGAACTTGGATGCGATATCGGGCCGCGCAGCGCTGGCAACGGCTGCCCATCTTCAATGCCAAAAGCGCAGCTGAAATTAACGCCATCTGGCTCCATTAAAAATATCGAAAAATGCGTCGCATCAAGTAAGCCATGAACATGCTTATACAGCGTTTGAAAAACTGCGTTTGCATCTAAATGTGCTGTGATTTCCTGACCAATCGCACTCAAACGCTCAAGCGTCAGACTAGTTTGTTGCAAAGCCTCTGCCCGCTTTGCCTCCGACATTGCCAGTTCTTGATGATATTGCGCCTCGGCGTGGGCGCGCTCAGTCTGATGACTGATCTGCATTGCAGCAGCACGGTTAGTCGCATCAGCGCTATTAGTTTTCTCGCGGGCGGCAATGGCTTTCACTGCGATAGCATAGGCTTGGGCCGTATCGCCGATATTGGCATGCTCGCGCGCAATCTCATCGAGCAAACTACCGGGGACGGTATATCCATCAATCGTGGCAGCAACATCCAATGCCCGGTTCAGATAATACAAAGCGGAAGTTGGTGCTGTGGTCGGCGTAGAAATCGGATCGGATATTGGCAAAGAATGATGTGCATGTATTTGCGCCAGCACGCGTAAAGCATCAATCTGGTTAAACCCATTACGCTGCTCGACCGCCAGCGCCAGCGATGCTAGTCCGGCAGCTAGAGCTTCTTCGGGTCGCCCCAAATGTAATTGAGCATGCGACTGACCGCGCAAAGCAATGGTTTGCATGTCGGATTGATTTAAGGCAGTGGCACGTCGTTCCAACTCAAGGAAAGTATCAAGCGCAACAATATAATCACCGCGATCCAGCGCGACATCACCCATATATTCCAGCGTGATTGCGTACGTACGCGAACCAGAAAGTGGGATCAGAATCGTCAGCGCCTCTAGCAATAAATCATGCGCCGCTTTTAGCCGCCCAAGGTGACGTAAAGTGTCTGCAGTTTGTATCAAACCCAGCCCGATACTGGCTGGCCAACCAGTTGGTCGCGCCATTTCCAGACCGCGTTTCATCCATTCCAATGCACCCTGATAATCATTGAGATTATTAAAGCAGCAGCCAACATTCGTGGCAGCAATGATGATCCTTTGCACTTGCCCGGTAATCATCGCGTTTTCGTACATTTGCAAACGGTAGGTCGCGGCAGATTCAAAATCACTGATTTGGAAAGCGATCAGTCCCAGATAATCATAAACCCAGGTAGCAAGACCAGGATGCAAATTACTGAGATCAGAACCAAACCGCGTTCCCCAGCGCGCCTGAGCATTATGTAAATCACGAAACACGGCAAAGCGCGCCATCGTGGCTTCCATCAAATCGGATCGTAAGCTATCGCCAGCACGACGCGCATCCGCCAATGCCAGTTCCAACTCGGCATCACGGCGATTGGGATCGCTACGGTCTGCGATGATTAACGCCAGCAACCAATGAGCATCGGCACATCCGATCGCGTCATCCAAACCTTTAAACAAAAGCAAAGCGCGCTCCACCGTCGCCTCAGCAACATCAAGCTCGGCAAATAACCACTTCACTTCACCACGAATCAGGTCGAGGCGACCAAGAATTCTATTGCGTTCGGCAAGGGGAATATCCGCAATTTCGCTCAAAGCCTCCACCTCAGAAGCCAGAGAAATTGCCCGCGCCGCATCACGCTGACGCAAATGCCACGAAAGTTCAAGCAAATCTAGAAGTTGGCTGGGTACACGCGAGGCCAACAGGCTGACCTCTAACTTGGCGACTTCTTCATCCAGTACAAGAATTTCCATTCGTCAATTTAACTCAAATTTTATATTCAGTCACGATGATGTGAAACGCTTGCTGCCGATTCGGCATAGAACAAATAGCAAATCACTAAATATTTATGCAGAGCCGTACTATTTTTCTCGCTCGATAAGCCTGATCATATTCTATGGCACAGCAAATAACACTCACTTGTACGAATTATTCTGGCCTGCTAACGATCAGGCAACCGTCATATCAATGAATAAACAACAAACTCGACTAAATCCGAAATGTGACTCCAACAGCGCGGGCATAAAGCAGCACCATACTCCCACACAAAAAATCAGTACGGACGAAATTAGTCGACTTTTTTGCAGTCAAATAAGCTTGAAAAATAAACAGACTTATATGTTGGTGCACAGTACTAACAACATACGTAAAAATATACTCCCTATATGTATTTATTATTGTCCACATAAATACTGTCTTACAAGCCGATTTTATTAGAAATGAGGGGGAGTATTTTAATTAGCAAATCATAAAATGCCGGGAAGATATAAGAAAACGGCTTAAAAAAATATATCCCATACCAAAAAATCCGATCAAATCGCTACCGATCAAATGATTATTGGCGCTCGTCGTGTGCGTTTTTAAAATTTCGCTAAAATAGTCCATCTATTGTTGGGTCACTGGCAAGCTTGTTACAGCAATGACTCTAGCGATTTGACAAAATTCCACTTTCACATCACCTTGCTTTTCAACCCTTAAGGGAACATTCATGAAAACAGTTATTGCCTGCGCTATGCTCGCTACTGCAATTGCAGCACCAGCGTATGCTGCGTTAAGTGTCGGAGATGCCGCGCCAAACTTCACAACCCAGGCATCTTTGGGCGGAAAAGAATTTACCTTTTCACTCGCTGATTCACTTAAAAAAGGACCTGTTGTGCTGTATTTTTATCCAGCAGCCTTCACTCAAGGGTGCTCGATTGAGGCGCATCTATTTGCAGAATCGGTGGAGCAATATCGTGCCCTTGGCGCAACTGTCGTTGGGGTTTCTCATGATGACATCAAGACTTTAGACAAGTTTTCGGTCAGCGAATGTGGCAGCAAATTTGCAGTCGCGGCCGACACAGATCAAAAGATCATGAAATCCTATGATGCAATTCTCGTCATGAAACCTGAATACGCCAACCGCACTTCTTACGTGATTACGCCTAATAACAAGGTGATTTACTCATTCACGGACCTGGCTCCAGATAAGCATGTAACCAATACCTTAGAAGCGCTAAAAAAGTGGAAGGCAGCTAATTAACTCGACATAAAATAGACGTGCAAAAGACGCATTGCAAGAAAGATTACTTTGCGTCTTTTTTTGAATGACCTCTACCAAATAAATTGACTCAGAAATCTTAAGTCCGATCATCGCAAACCAAGATTAATCGGCTTGTTTTGGAAGGAGTATGGTCGCAATCAAACCACCGTCGCGATGATTTTCTAAGCGCAACTCTCCGCCATGCGCCTTGACAATACTATGAGCGATGCCCAGACCTAAGCCCATACCACCTGCATTTTGATGCCGGCCATGTTCTAGCCGGACATAAGGCTCCAATAAATGGGGAAAGTCTTCCTCTGGCACGCCCGGGCCATGATCCCGGATCTCTATGGCTATATGATCGATTTGTTCAGAGACATTAATCTCTACCTGTTTGCCATAGTGAATCGCATTGTCCAATAAATTACCAACCGCTCGCTTGAGGGCAAGTGGTTTCGCAAAAGCGGTTAAACCGGATTCAATAAATAAAATTTCATGCCCTGCTAAGTGCGCACCTTTTACCATCCGTCCTAATAAAGCATCAAGTCTGATTTCAGTGGGATTTTCATAAATATCACTATCCTTCACGCATTGCAGCGCACCTTTGACCATCATATCCAGCTCGTCCAGATCATCATGAAACTCGGCACGGACAGCATCATCGTCAAGTAATTCTGCGCGCAATTTCAGACGCACAATCGGTGTACGCAAATCATGAGAAATCGACACAAACAGTCGCTCACGGTCATCAATATAACGCTGAATCCGCTCCCGCATTTCGCCAAAAGCCCGGGCTGTTTTTACAAATTCTTTGCTGCCGGTTTCAGGTAACGGTGGCGTATGTTCACCGTTACCAAATGCTTGCGCTGCCTCAGATAAAGCAGCTAGCGGCCTGGTTGTCCAACGTACGACTAAAATAGATAAAACCAAAACGGCGGCAAGTGAAAGTAGCTGGAGTAATACGCGGTCAGATGAAAAAGGATCACCACTTTTAAAAAAATAAGGGTTGGGCATTAACGTCGCGAGATATAACCACTGACCATCTGCCATCTCGGTTTGGATCACTAAGATAGGAGCAGGATTTGGCTGCGTGATTAAAATATGTTGCACCCATTTTTCCGGCACCTCACTGATTTGTGAGCCATCATCGGATACGACCAGATCGGACGGCCACGCAAATCCGATTTTAAGTTTTTCTAAAGCTGGCAGCTCTTCTTTGAGTGAAATTTTAATATCATGTACTGCCATCGTTGCTAAACGGTTCTCACTCATCTCGTTCAATTTAATCGCATTTTTATTAATGCTGACAAAAAAACGTGTACCACCCATTTCACGAAATAGCTGTATCGTCAGGGGCCTATAATTGGATGGAAGACTGGCAAAATATCGCATCGTACTGGCAGCACTGCGGGCGACATGCTGAGAGGATGCTTTAGTTTCGATCTCAGATTCTTTACGAACTTGCGCCGTCCAGAATGCATTGCCGACGAATTGTGTCAGCATGACACCCGCCACCATTACCACCGTCAATCGTCCCAATAAAGAATGCGGAAGAATTTTTTGCAGGAGACGTTGCGAGTAGGTCATTGCGGGCAATGTAGTAATCCCCGAGAACTCAACTTTGCTAGGCATGAGCAGCGCTAACATCCGCCGAAAATACATAACCTGCGCCGCGTACGGTTTTGATGAGGGCTGGCTGCTTACCATCATCATGCAAACGCAAGCGAAGGCGGCTGATTTGTACGTCTAAAGAGCGATCCAGAGGACCTGCATCACGACCACGCGTCTCTTCGCACAATACGCTGCGATCCAGAATGTCGCCAGGATGCTCAACAAAATATTTGAGTAATTGAAAATCCAGTCCCGTCAGCGCAATCACGGTACCATCACGGTCGCTGACGGTGCGTTCAACGGTGTCAAGAGTAAAGCCGACAAATCGATAATAGCGCGGAGCAGCTAGACTCTCACTACCAGTACGCCTGAGTATTGCTTTAATGCGAGCCAGCAATTCTCTAGGGCTATACGGCTTAGAAATATAGTCATCTGCCCCTAGCTCTAAGCCAACAATGCGATCAGTCTCGTCCGAACTGGCTGTGAGCATAATCACGGGAACGTTGGAGCGATTTCTCACCACTTTGCACAATGCAAACCCGTCCGTATCCGGCAGCATCACATCTAAAATGACCAAAGATAATTCATCTGCGTAGCGGTGAAACTCGGCCAAAAATGATTCACCGTTATGTGCCAGCTTGACCTCATATTGATTTTTTTCCAGATAGGTCTTTAACAGAGTTCTGGTTTTTTGGTCGTCATCGACTATCAGTATTTTGCGCATTATTACTTTCAGTATTCTATCTTTGCTTATGTCTTTGGAAGCGAACGTGCGATGGCGGCCAATCGGCGCTGTGTATCACCTATCGACATTTTGTCGTCGATAAAAAAGCGGACGATCTCAGCAATAATCGCGTCTTTAGAAATTTCGTCGGTCGCCATACGGTGGGCAAAACTAGGCACTTGCGCAGCACTTCCCATAGAAAATGCTTTGAGCGACGCACGGGAGCAGCTATCCATTTTCGACGAATCCTGATTGCGTAAAACAGAAATAGAACCTTTGACACGGTTGTACTCTGTTTGCAGCGACGGTGACACCACAATCTGGGCGAGCTTTTCTTGCGCTGCTCTGTGTGATCCATCCAAGGACAGCATTACGAGCGTATCAATATCGTACAGATGGTAGTTTTGTGTACCGGGCACAGCCATGCAACTAAAGCCGACATCGGTCGCTAATCCCCAATAATTTAACTCTGCTTTTGCCCAGTCTCCCATAATAAACATGGCTGCGTTACCATCGGCAAACTGACGCGCCATTTCTATCCAGGTACGCTCTTGCGCGGAAACGGACATCATTTTTTTGAGCGAGCGTAAGCGTTTTAAGGCATTAGCAAAACGCTTATCGGAAAATGCATCTACTTCTTTTTTGACGAATAATTCTTGATAAAAACCAGCGCCCGCCTCGGACAACACCAAATTTTCAAATAATGTTGCCACTTGCCATGGTTCGCTGCTTTGCGCCAAGGGCGTCACTCCGGCCTGCCTTAACTTTATTGCGACGGCTTCGAATTCATCCCAAGTTTCAGGTGGCTTCAAGTCATATTTTTTGAAAAGTTTTCGATTTATAAATAACGTATTGATGCGATGAATTCCCAGCGGCGCGGCGACCAGACGGCCTTTCGGCTGCACCAAAGTCCAGACCAGTGGAAATAAAACCTTATCCCATTTTCCAGCCGCACCAACGCCGTCAAAATCGAGCAACAATCCCAAATCAGACCATTCGCTAATTAGTACACCATTAACTTGCGAGACCTCAGGTGCATTGCCCGTCAAGATTCGACTTTTCAGCACGATTCCCGCGCCTATGCCTGATCCACTAGGGATCAATGTATCGCGCCAGATAATGTTCTCTTGAGCTAATTTGTTCGCCAGAACATCGACAGCCTTATGCTCACTGGCAGATTTCCACCAGTGCAGCACCTGCAATGTCTCGGCCCACGTTGATGAGCTGCTCACCATCAACAAAATGGGCAATATCAAGTTACGGACTACCTTCAGTGAAGATAACAGGTAACGACGAACGCATTCTGCATGGGGCAACAATCTTATTTTTGCTGTTTGCACCTGAAGATCCTTCTTTGTCTCGGAGGAGACTATAACGTAACTGATTGTTGTTGCGCAGGTAAATAAGGATCGATATTTGTAATGAACTGTGAGCTTACATTGCAATTTATTTCAGGCGGAATCCTAGCTGTTTTTTACAGTAATTCGCTATGACACAGTCCAAAAATGCCAGAAAAACACTAAATTCCCAACGTAAAGTTATGTAACAGCAAGTCTTTCAGTGATTTTCAACTTATTGATATAAATCATATACTTAACCCATTTAACGCACATTACAAGTCTCGGTGTGGTGTCACAGTATCTGCAGTGCTAATGTCTGCTCGCCGCAACAATTTAGTCCGATACGAACGCTGGATAAGTACCCCGTTTTAGATAAATGATGGTGAGAAAAATCAGGCAACCATCTGGAAGCGCCTAAAAATTCTTCAATCGATATGCGCTCAATTAAGAATTTTTAGAACTTTCCATCAGCAGTAGATTAAAAATCCGGGAAATACCGGACATGACAGCATGCTCAAAAGCAGCGTCAGCTTGCTTGCGAGCGATTAAAAATACACAGGAGACATAATGAGTAAAACTGCATTCAGAGCGTTACAGCTCGCCCTTTCACTTGCCTTTACTGCTGGTGTAGCACATGCCAGCGATGCTGAAGGTGAATTCCATGGTTACTTGCGCGCTGGCGTGGGATCTAGCTCCGAAAAAGGTCCACAAAGCTGCTACGACTTAGGTGGCAACACCATGAAGTATCGTCTCGGCAATGAGTGCGATAGCTATTTTGAAGGTGGTTATACAAAGGAACTGGCAAAATCAGAAAACGGCGTGAGCTGGGTCGGTACTTTGTGGATCGACGCTTACAAAAATGGCTCTGATTTTGGCAATGCCAAACCAGAAATTGCCAAAGCCTATGTTGAAGCAAAAGGGCTCGACTTCTTAAACGGCGGTACTGCATGGATTGGTAAGCGTTACTACTTCCGTCCAGATATCCATATGCTGGATCTGCAATACATCAATTTGAACGGCACGGGCGGTGGCTTTGATAAAGTTGGCGGCTTTGGTCCGGGCAAGTTCGGTTATGCCGTGTTCAAAGACAATGACACGAATGATATTGATGCAACGACAGGCAAAGTGCTCAACACCCCAGCGGCGGTGCGCCAGAACTTTATTTATGAAGGTGTGCCGGTCAACGAAAACGGCACCATCGATATGGCAATGTCGCTCATCAGTGCTCAAGGACAAAACCGTCATAACGGTTGGCAGTTCTCGATCTTCCACAAGCAAGATAAAGTACTCGGCGGCGCAAATACTGTTGGTATCCAATACGGTGTTGGTCCAGGAACTGGTATTGGCGGACCATGTTGCGACCGGATCGGTAGCTCCGGCAGCACAACATTAGGCTCTGATGTCACTCGTTTGCGTGTATTTGATAATTTGGTCATCCAGCCAACAGCACAATTCAGTACTGAATTTATCGCGCTGATGCAGCGTGATAAGTCGGATGCACTGGGTTCCTCCACCTGGACGACACTAGGTGCAAGACCGGTATACGCTTTAACAAAAAACTTTAAGTTACAAGCAGAAGTCGGTACGAGCCGCGTAACACAACCAAATGGTGGCGATGCATTACGCTTGACCAAAATCACCTTCGCACCGACGCTGTCTATGGGCGAAGGCTACTGGTCGCGTCCGGAACTACGCGCCTTTGTCACCTATGGCAAATGGAATGATGCAGCAACCGCCGCTGTCAACGCTAGCAATAACTCTGGTCCGGTATATGGCAACAATACCAGCGGCACCTCAGTTGGTATCCAGTTAGAAACCTGGTTCTGATTCGCTCATCGGTCACTTTTACGCTCGCTTTTAAATTTGATCTTTATGACTTAGCTCATTTTTAGTCAATTTTACCGACTGCCCAGATGTGTCTGAACAAAAAAATATCAACACATCTGGCGACAGCAAAATAAAATCATTTAAAAACATTCCCCAAACATATTGGAGTAGACAATCATGAAATTGAAACAAATCGTTCAGGCAACTATTGCAGCCACAGCGTTGATCGCTGGCGCGCAAGTTCAGGCAGCAGAAGTCGAAGTCTTACATTATTGGACTTCCGGTGGCGAAGCCAAATCCGTCGCTGAATTGAAAAAAATGATGGAAGCCAAGGGCATCGTCTGGAAAGATTTCGCCGTAGCTGGTGGCGGTGGTGAAAATGCTATGACGGCGTTAAAAGCACGCGTCATTTCTGGTAGCGCACCGACTGCAGCACAGATCAAAGGCCCGTCGATTCAAGAATGGGGTAAAGAAGGCGTGTTAGCGAATATCGATGCTGCGGCGACCGAAGGCAAATGGGATGCCAGCTTGCCAAAAGTCGTCTCCAATATCATGAAGTATCAAGGACACTATGTTGCCGCACCGGTCAATGTGCATCGCGTCAACTGGTTATGGGTCAATCCAGACGTCTTAAAAAAAGCGGGCGCTAAAGCGCCGACCAATTGGGACGAGTTTTTTGATGCCGCTGACAAAATCAAAAAAGCCGGTTTGATCGCAGTCGCACACGGTGGTCAACCATGGCAAGACGCGACGGTGTTTGAATCCGTCGCACTCGGCGTCGGCGGTCCCGATTTCTATAAAAAAGCAATCGTACAACTGGACCCGGCAAGCCTGACTGGTCCCACCATGATCAAAACCTTTGATACCTTAGCAAAGATCAAAACCTACATCGATAAAGATGCCGCTGGCCGTGACTGGAACCTGGCAACTGCCATGGTCATCAACGGCAAGGCTGGTATGCAATTTATGGGTGACTGGGCGAAAGGCGAATTTACCGCCGCAGGTAAAGTCGCTGGCAAAGACTTCTTGTGTCTGACTGCGCCAGGTACCGAGAAAGCATTCACCTTTAATATCGACTCTCTGACGATGTTTAAAGTTAAAGATGCTGATCAGCAAAAGGCCCAATTGGTCTTGGCAAGCGCGGTGATGAGTCCGGAATTTCAGGAAGTCTTTAATCTGAACAAAGGCTCTATCCCTGCCCGTGCCGGTGTCTCACGCGCTAAGTTTGATAGCTGCGCTATCAAATCAATGGACGATATGGATGCTACGAGTAAGAGCGGCGGTTTAGTCCCTAGCTTTGCCCATGGCATGGCAATCGACTCCGCTAAAGCCGGTGCGATTCAGGACGTGATTGCGAAGTTTATGAACTCCACGATGACCTCGCAAGCCGCAGTACAAGCATTAGCAAAAGCGGCCAAAGCGAAGTAAAGTAAGCTGCAGTAATAGCGACGTGATACAGAAGTAAGCTGCAAATAAGCTGGAAGTACGCTGTAACACAAGGCGGCAAACGTCATACGCACTGGATGAGACAACAACTCGCTGGTGCGTATGACGGGCAGTGATGAAAATAGTGTCGAATTTTGCTTATTTTCATATACTCCCCCTTATTTTTACTAAAAATGCCTTAGTGTCCAATGATTATATGGACAATAAAATATACTCCCTATAAGTAATTGGAGCGATCATTGATGTCGCTCTGGAGATTCTTGATGTCAGTTACCCCCACAGCAATATCGGGCCGCAGTCAGGCTGACGATCACGCTCAGCGCCCCAAGGTCGCCCAAAGACTCGCCAGTTTTGCCGATATCTGGCTACCGCGCATCGTGTTATCACCGACGGTGTTGACCTCCCTCATCTTCGTCTACGGTTTTATCGGCCTGACAGCGTATCTGTCTTTGACCGAATCACGCTTGATGCCGAATTACACCTTCTCAGGATTTTCGCAATATAGCGCCTTGTTTGAAATTGACCGCTGGTGGGTTTCTGCCACTAACTTAGGCATTTTCGGTGGACTATTTATTTTGATTTGTCTGGTTGTCGGACTCTTGCTGGCGATTTTTTTAGATCAGCGTATCCGTGCAGAAGGTGCGTTGCGAGCAATCTATTTATATCCGATGGCACTATCGTTCATCGTCACGGGTGCTGCATGGAAATGGATACTAAACCCAGGTCTGGGTTTAGAAAAAATGATGCATGACTGGGGCTTTGCCAACTTCTCTATGGACTGGCTAGTCGATTCTGATATGGCAATTTATACCGTCGTCATCGCAGGCGTCTGGCAATCCTCAGGATTTGTGATGGCATTGTTTTTAGCGGGATTGCGCGGGATTGATGACAGCATCATGAAGGCGGCGATGGTGGATGGCGCCAGCCTGCCGACGATTTATCGGCGTATCGTCATCCCCTCTTTGCGTCCCGTGTTCTTTAGTGTGTTGCTAGTGTTATCGCATATTGCCATCAAGAGTTTTGATCTGGTCATGGCGCTGACGGCTGGCGGTCCCGGCACCTCTTCCGACGTACCTGCGATTTTTATGTACCAGTTTTCTTTTACCCGTGGTCAGCTCGGTTTGGGTGCTGCATCCGCGATGATGATGCTAATGACGGTACTGGCAGTCTTGGTGCCCCTGATTTATCTTGAAGCAAAGGAGGCACGCCATGGTCGCTAATTCCTTTAAGTCATCTGCAGCAAATAATCCCAATCGCTCGCGGCTAAATATCGGTCGTGTCTTGATCTACGTGCTCTTATTTTTATGTGCACTGTATTACCTGGCACCCTTGTATGTGATGCTCACCACGTCAGTCAAATCACTAGATGAAATCCGGAGTGGAAATTTACTCGATTTTCCTTTGCATCCAAATACTGCCGCCTGGGCAAAGGCTTGGGGCTCCGCCTGCACTGGTGTGCAATGTGATGGACTGGCACCGTATTTTTGGAACTCCGTCAAAATGGTGATACCGGCAGTCTTGATCTCCACCCTGATCGGTTCACTGAACGGGTATGTACTAGCGCACTGGCGCTTTCGCGGATCAGAAATTTTATTTACGGGCTTGATGGTCGGTTGCTTTATCCCATTTCAGGTCGTGATATTACCGATGGCGCGCTTGCTGGGTCTGATGCATCTGGCCAACACAACAGCGGGTTTGATATTAGTGCATGTGATTTATGGCATGGCATTTACAACGCTGTTTTTCCGTAATTATTATGTATCGGTGCCAGAAGAATTGGTCAAAGCTGCCCGCATCGACGGTGCAGGATTCTTGACTATTTATCGCCGGATTATTTTCCCCTTGTCCTTGCCAATTTTTATGGTGTGCTTTATCTGGCAGTTTACGCAGATCTGGAATGACTTCTTATTTGGCGTGGTGTTCGGCGGCTCTGATGCGCAACCAGTCACCGTTGCCCTAAACAATCTGGTCAATACTTCGACAGGTGTGACGGAATATAACGTCAATATGGCAGCGGCGATTATCGCAGCACTACCGACATTGGGGCTGTATCTGATCGCAGGAAAATATTTCGTCCGGGGGCTGACTGCCGGCGCGGTCAAAGGCTGATTCCTGATAACGACGACCGGTTGGACAAGGTCACAATCACATTAAAGTAATCGTATTTAATCTATTCAGAAGAAACGAAACAACCATGGCAAGTTTATCCATACGCAATGTACGCAAGGTCTATCCCAACGGCGCGGAGATATTAAAGGGCATCAATCTTGAGATTCAAGATGGCGAGTTTTTAATCCTAGTCGGTGGCTCTGGTTGTGGCAAATCCACCTTACTGAATATGATCGCCGGCTTAGAGCCTATTTCTGATGGCGAGATTTATATCGGTGATCGCTGCATCAACGATGTTCCTGCCAAATCGCGTGATATCGCTATGGTATTTCAGTCGTACGCACTGTATCCAACCATGACCGTCAGAGAAAATATCTCGTTTGGATTAGGCATACGCAAAGTACCTAAAGACGAACAAAAAAAGATCGTAGAGCGGGTTGCCGAGACTTTACAAATCACCCACTTGCTAGATCGTAAACCAGCCTTGCTGTCCGGTGGACAACGTCAACGGGTCGCCATGGGTCGTGCTATTGCCCGCGATCCAACGCTGTTTTTATTTGACGAGCCGCTCTCTAATCTGGATGCAAAACTGCGGGTAGAAATGCGCGCTGAAATTAAGTTGATGCACCAACGACTAGGCACGACGATCGTCTATGTTACCCATGATCAGATTGAGGCGATGACGCTGGGCGACAAAATCGCCGTGATGAAAGATGGCGTGGTACAGCAATTCGGTAGTCCGCAAGATATTTACGATCAACCTAATAATTTGTTTGTCGCAGGATTTATTGGCTCACCTTCAATGAACTTCTTAAAAGGCAAATTAGTTCCGCATGCTAATGGACTGGCATTTACTCTAGAGCATGCAGGTCAGACGAGTTTGTTGCCTCTACCGACCTCTTTTGCAGAACAACTCAAAGCAGGGCAATGGGCGGAGCGCGAGATCATACTCGGCATACGACCTGAACATGTGACCGACACTATCAGCGCCCGCCGCTCAGAAAGTGAAGAAGATTATCGCCCTACAGAAGTCGACTGCAAAGTCGAACTAACCGAGCCAACTGGCCCTGACACCTTAGCATTTATCTGGTTTAACCAAAGTCGTATCACCTGCCGCACTCATCCGCGCGCGATGGCTTTACCAGGCAAAAATATGCGTCTGGCATTTGATTTGTCAAAGGCTATTTTGTTTGATCCGAAGACAGAACTGCGCATCGGTTGAAGGACTTAAACAATGATGGCTTAAACATGTACTAGCCATCTCCGCACATTACAAATAAATATACTCCCCATATTTATTAAAAATATCAGCCTATTGACCATTATTTACAGAGGCGAGAAAATTATGCTAGGTAGGAGTATATCTTATTTGCAGTAAAGGTTTTAAGCTAAAATCTTCCAAGGTTTTAAAGATTTAAGGCGAGCACGTTGAAAAACGTTTATAGCATCTGTGAAAGTCGAATAGCGCCGATCACTTCAATTCAACGGACCACACGTTTGTAAAAAACAAACTCATATTCCATTACAGAAAACCACTTTAACATTCTACATACCAATTTAGGATCGATTGTTGGTATGCATCCCCGTAGTACGCAATAAATGATAATATTACAAGTAAATTGATAGCGATAATATTGCGGCTTTATAGGATATTCTTAGCGAACATCGCTGCGTGTATTCTGTTCGGGCACCGCACAGCTAAAACGATATGTGAAATCAATTCCCAAAAATAGAGAATAGAAGTGTTTAAAAATCTTATACAAATTATCTCACTCAGTCTTTTGCTTGGTTCTTGTGCTTTCACTAAAACATATTCAAAAAGCGAAAGCCCAATAGTTATTACTGAAGAGTGTTTAGCGTCAACTATTATTGCCAATGAACAATATAAAGTGGTGGAAAATAAGAAAGACAATATCTCATTTGTCTTTGAAGGATTAAAGTTAAACGCTGTTTATGCTGAAAAAAAACTGATCGTTAGTTCAAAAGGAGAAGTATTTTTTGGTTACTCAAGCTCTGCTGAGGCAGAAATATTTGCAAGCAAATTAACTAAAACAACTGACCAAGTCTGGCAACATATTGTGAAGGCATGCAAGCAATAGCGCGCATGCCAAATTTCATAAAAATATAAGTATCAGCAGGTGCCAAACCGAATTAGCTTGAAACCACTCTGCATTACCTGTAAAAAACAGCGTTATCGGAATGCCCACATAACACCGTTTTATGCCATAGGAAGAATGTGCGGCATTGGTATGACCAGACAAAAATATGCGTCTGGCATTTGTTTTATCAAAAGCGATATCTCATTTAGCTTTCCGGAAAAATCACCATATATATTAAGATCAGCATCAAATAAGATCTGATTCTTAGCAACATATTCAAGAGCATGCATTAAGTCATCAATGATCGGAAGTATAAAACTGGGCTCGTCCTTTAATTTCGCGATAATCAAACTAAGAAAACAACTCGCAGCGTCCGGCGACATTTCGCTTTTCAGAACGTTTTCTGACAGGGTATTCCCACCATCTTACATTCTTTTTGCCTCGCCAACTCATGAAATAACTCACCCAGATTTCTTTGCAATGCACCGTAAATTACCTTTTTCCTGAACTTAGGAATAAATCCGATGTGATATTTGCAGTCACATCTCGTAGCACTCAAACTTTGATGCTATTGCATTCGAAACTCCTTTTTTTGGCAGAAATAGAAGTTTCAAACCGACCGACATATATTTCAAACCTTGGTGAGTCCCCGGCAAAGCCGGGGGATTACCTTATTTATTTATCGATTTTCGCTACTTAGACCAACAGCGCACTTTTATTTCTCTATATGAGCTATAACGTACAAAAATAAGCGTATTTGCGGTTCATTCTAAGGTACTTAAAACAGACTGAAAGATGAGCATGAAAACCGACATACAGATTCAACAAAATGTTATCGCTGAACTAGCCATGATCAAAGTCTCGGGTTATGCAGCAAAGCACTCGTACAGCAGACTGAAGCGCATCGAGTTTGAGCGAACGGAAGCGGGCGCGAGCGAAATTGAAATAGAGGTGCTTTACTGCGGCGTCTGCCACTCTGACATTCATCAGGTGAAAAACGAGTGGTCGAACACTGTCTACCCATGCGTACCCGGTCACGAGATCGTCGGTCGGGTTTCGAAGGTTGGGCCGGGCAGCACCCGTCACGCAGTTGGCGACTTAGTCGGTGTTGGTTGCATGATTGAGAGCTGTCGCCACTGTAATCCTTGCCAGTCTGGCGACCAAAATTATTGCGAAGGCCCGAATTCTTGGCTTTCCACTTATAACGGCCCAATGGTACCCGCAGCCAAGGCGCCAAATGGCGCCAACATGTACGGGCGGGACAATACCTTCGGCGGCTATTCCGATGTGATTGTCGTCAATGAAGACTTCGCTCTCAAGATTCCAAAGAACCTGAAACCCGAGGTAGCCGCTCCGATCTTGTGCGCTGGTGCCACCACCTATTCCCCGTTAAAGCATTGGGGAGTGAAGGCCGGAGATAGCGTAGGCGTGATTGGCTTTGGCGGCCTTGGCGACATGGCAATCAAGATTGCCAAGGCGATGGGTGCACACGTTACTGTATTCACCACCACCGAGCAGAAGCTGGAAGAGGCGAAGCGCCTTGGAGTCAAAGGTGTCATTGAAAGCGATAAGGCTGCGATGGAGAAACTGAAATCGAGTTTTGACTTCATGCTTTCTACAATCCCTGAAAAGCACGATATTAATCCCTTCATCGAACTGCTGAAGCGGGACAGAACTCTGTGCATCGTCGGCGCACTCGAGCCGATGGCTGGTGTCGATAATTCGGCCGTTGCGTTCCATCGCAAGCGCGTGGCTGGATCACTCATCGCTAATCTTGTTGACACCCAAGAAGTGCTCGATTTTTGCGCAGAGCACGATATAGGACCGGATATCGAAATAATCGATATTCAAAATGTGAACGAGGCCTTCAAAAAGGTCGAAAAAGGCGATGTGCGGTTCCGCTACGTAATTGACATGGCTTCACTCAAGCGCGACGAGAAGTAAGCAACAGGCCAACACAGGTTGACCGTGGATTATTTAGGCGGTCATGGGTTGTCAATCAGCGTGGCAAATTTTTCATTTTTTTTCAGCATACTGGAAAAAGTTCGCTATCCCGATACGACGCGGACTTCTACCGACCTAAATAAGAGTTGTAAGCGTTGACAAGTGAAAAATGCAAGACGCTGTTTGACATCAAATCGTTGATTCAAAATTAGTATCCTAAAAACGACTTAGAATTTCTAAAAACACAATGTAAGTTTAGTTAATATGCCCGGTAGAATTTTCGTAGTTTCTTTTTAACTACAAATAACTTAGAACAGTAGTTGACGATTCATCTGCTTTAGCACGTGCGGCCAAAAAATATTTAGCTAACGGAAAAATATGTTCGTTGACGTTGGATACCGAACAGATAACTCTCTGTTGAGCGTTATGTTTAACTCCTTGCTGGAGCATAAATTTTTCTGGCATGTGGAGTGAAATTCAAGAAACTTTCGATAACTGATGATCAAATATCATGTCCAACACAACAGAAGCCAGTAGCTTACACAAGCAGGACACAGATCATCAAGAAGCAGCAAAAAATCATCTGAAAGCAGCAGATTCTCACGAAAAAAATAAAGTAAGCGAAGCGAAGGAGAGCTCAAAAACGGCAATGGGATGCTGTAATACGGTGCAAAAAAGCACTGAAAAAGCATGCCATTCTTCAACAATGTAACTAGTAAATTGAAAATTTATGTTGGTATTAAATCAGATCAATAAATTTTTGATTTTTAGAATAAATAAGTAACTAAGTAAAACATCGGGCCAGCAAATTGCTGGCCTGTTTTAATTCAGAATTAAGTTGGGTAACAAAAGTAGATAGTTTAAATATATTTTTTACAATCAATGTATTTCAAAAAATATTTCTGAGATCTTTTACGCTTGTACTTTTTTTATTTATTAAATTAAAAATTTAATGTGCGTAAAAATAGGATGAGCTATGTGGATTGAAGCCCAAATTAATCTGAGTGATTCGTTTATTCTCGGTTTCTATTGATATCTTCAGATAAAAATCATGCGCTCAATAAAAAAAGACATTTTTTTACTAACACTAAATAAATCTATTGATTTTTTTTCACCAGAAAAAAGATTGCTAAGGTCGAAAAATCTATTTGGTCTATTTGTCTTACTTATCATTTTTTTTGGTGGTGAAAACGTGTTGTCCCAAACAGTCAATGCCATAACGCAAATGGGAAGTAATCCAACTTTACCAAAGCCTCAGAAGCAACTAATACCTACGGTAAATATTGCCCCAGCCATTGGATGGCCGTCGGGCGTGAAACTTGTTGCTCCACCTGGATTTTCTGTCACCGTATTTAGCAACAACCTTGATCACCCAAGGTGGCTTTATGTTCTCCCAAACGGAGATGTTCTAGTTGCGGAAACTAATGCACCTCCCAAGCCAGACGATAGTAAAGGCATCAAAGGCTTTGTGATGAAAAAAGTCATGAAAAAAGCTGGTGCTGGTGTTGCAAGTGCCAATCGCGTTACGCTGTTAAGAGGAGTGAGTAAGGAAGGAATTGCAGAATTAAAAACGGCGTTCTTGCAGGGGATTAAATTCCCCTTTTGGTATGGCCTTAGCGGGCGAGGATTTATATATTGCTGATACGGACGCAGTTTTACGCTCCCCGTATAAAGAGGGCGACACAAAAATAACTACGAAGCCCACGAAAATCGCTGATCTTCCGGCTGGAACGATTAACCATCATTGGACGAAAAATATTATTGCTAGCCGCGATGGAACTCGTTTATACGTTAGTGTTGGATCGAACAGTAATGTCGGTGAAAATGGTATAGAAGCAGAAACCAATCGCGCTGATATTTTGGAAATCACGATTAAAACGGGAGCTATTCGAGTTTTCGGTTCTGGATTGCGTAATCCAGTCGGTATGGCTTGGCAGCCAGAAGATGGCGGTTTGTGGACTGCGGTAAACGAGCGGGACGAATTGGGGGACGACCTCGTACCTGACTACATGACTTCTGTGAAAGATGGAGCATTTTATGGATGGCCATACAGTTATTTCGGACAGAATATCGATGTGCGCATGCATCCACAACGACCTGACTTAGTTGAGAGAGCAATCAAGCCGGATTTTGCATTGGGAGCACATACCGCTTCATTGGGGCTTACTTTTTACGATGCTAACTTATTTTCTCCTCATTATAAAAATGGCGCCTTTGTTGGGCAACATGGATCTTGGAATAGGAAATTACACAGTGGCTATAAAGTGATCTTTGTTCCATTTATTAATAATCACCCCACTGGAGCGGTTGAGGATTTTTTGACTGGATTTTTAAACAAAGATCATGAAGCTTATGGGCGACCTGTGGGAGTTGCGATTGATAAGAAAGGAGCGTTACTTGTCGCTGATGACGTTGGTAACATTATCTGGCGAGTAGCAAAATAGCCTTACTATTTTTAGGCATAGTTAAAATAAGCGTCTGAGGAACAAAGTTCAATTTTTGCCTTGTAATGAAGTTGGTTTGTCTGGCGTTGGCGTTTGCTCGTAATCTGTTTGCTGACAATGAATATCTTAAGTATCGCCTACATATTCATGGCCGCATAGTTCAAACTTGTCATTGTTCTAGAATTGTTTTAAATATTTGGGAGCCTCCTAACTATTCTTCTCATGTTCATTGGAAAGGACATTATTGATTAATACGGTAATCCCCTCCCCACAAAAACAAGGTGGTTCAATAATAGGATAGCTTTAAGAAGTGAGTAATCCTGAGATTCTGATATCCAAAACTTTGCACGCACCGTGAGAGATTAATACTGAACACCTTGACAATCCGTTTAGGAATTTAAGAGTGTGAAAATAATATTGATGATCGCGATTTAATTGAGATGAAATCTAAAGCCCTGCGTGGTACAAAATACTATATACACAAGGAGAGGTGCAATTGCTAGATTTCGGTTTAACTACATTGCAATGTGTCGCGATGGTCGTCACCTTAGTCGCATCGTGGTTGGTTGGGTCTAATTCGGCAGGAAAAAGAAATTCAGGTTTTTGGTGTTTTATCTTGAGCAACTTGTTATGGGTCATTTGGGGTTTATACGATAACGCCTATGCATTGGTTGAATTACAGGTTGGTCTTTTTATTCTTAATTTGAGAGGCGTTCGAAAGAATGAGCATGGCTCCGCAATGAATCATGACACTAAACGGTAAATGCAATGGCTTTTCAATTCCGACTAGCGATGTTCGATTACGTGCACTAGACATGATTTTACATTTTCGGAACTAAGTTGTATTAGTTTCGATTCAATCTGACAGTTGGTCACCCTAATAAACAAACTTCGCTGGGTAGGGCTTAGAACCCTACTCTGAAGTGGTCAATCTTGCGCCCTGCCTACGGCTTAATTGCACATATCGATATGCTGTTGTGCGGGGTACCGCACACAGAAAAATCAAATGGACAAACTATACTCAACGCGCGCTGGCCGCGGCTCCCTTTCCGCGTGCTGACTAGTCAACTGTTCTCCAATTTCGTTCGCAGCATCGACTCGGATGCTCAAGCGCTCATGCACATTTTACTCTGGCGGAAATTCATCATGGAACTGCAATGGAATTGATCAAACATCTGCTTACACGCGAGCCGTTACTGGCTCTGTTCGCGACGATTGCAATCGGCTATCTGGTCGGCAAAATCAAGGTTGGGCGTTTTGTTCTGGGAGGCATTGCCGGAACCCTGCTGGTGGGAGTTGTCATAGGCCAGCTCGGAATTGAGATCAATGGCGGCATAAAGGCGATTTTCTTCGCTCTATTTATTTACGCGGTCGGGTTCCAAGGTGGCCCGCAGTTTTTCCATGCGCTGAACCGACGCTCACTCAATCAACTGGTGTCGGCATTTGTGATGTGCGCGACGGGTCTTTTATGCGTACTGTTCAGTGCCTGGATGTTCGACCTTGATCGCGGCATGGCTGCTGGCCTAGCCGCTGGCGGGCTGACACAGTCGGCCATCATTGGCACCGCTGGTGATGCCATCGCCAAGCTTGGTTTGGCCCCGGCCTTGATCAAGACGATGCAAACGAACGTCGCAGTTGGCTATGCGGTTTGTTATATTTTTGGGTCGCTCGGACCGATCATAATGGTCACCTGGTTCCTGCCGATGGTGATGCGCTGGGATATTCGTCAGGAAGCCATCAAGCTTGCTGCTTCAATCTCCGGCGGCCACGCCGAACTTGACCGGGGACAGTTCAATGCAATGCGCACCGTTGCCACTCGAATGTATTTGGTTGCACCCGACAGCGCGGCGGTCAACCAGACTGCCCTGGCGATCGACATCGCGCTATCGGATGCCTCGGTAGAGGCGATTTATCGGTCTGGACAACCGTTGGCGATCGCGGACACCACCGTCGTGCTGGCCGGAGACATGGTGGCGGTTACTGGGCTGATTGCCGTCATGGAAGCCGCAGCCGATTACTTCGGCAAGGAAATCAGCGCGCCGGCGGACATGTTACTGGTGCAGGAGAGTCGTGAAATCATTTTGACCAATCGCGCGCTGAGCGGGCGTGAAGTCGGCGAAATTCACGACCACGTAACGGTGGATACACGTCACGGCGTATTTTTGACACGGGTCTTGCGCATGGGCCTAGCGCTTCCGCTGCTCAACAAGATCATCCTGAAAAGCGGTGATGAATTACACTTCACCGGCAGCCCCGTGGATCTGGACCGAGTGCAAACAAAAATTGGCTACAAGATCAATCCGGCAGCGGTCACTGATTTCATCTTCATGGGATTAGGCATGTTGATCGGCATTCTGATTGGCATGGTGCAGTTCCACATCATGGGTATCCCGATCTCGATCGGGAGTGGCGGTGGATGTCTACTCTCCGGCCTGATGTTCGGCTGGCTTCGCAGTGTCCATCCAGGTGTGTCGGCACTGCCCGTGGGCGCGTCCAACTTCTTGCGCGATTTTGGTCTCGCAGTCTTTGTTGGCATCGTCGGGATCTCGGCAGGACCGCAGGCATTGGTCGCAATCCGGCAGCACGGCTTCACACTACTGTTGCTCGGCGCTGGTGTGACGCTGATACCCCAAGTCGTTACTTTCTTTTTTTCGTGGTACGTCCTGCGCATTCGCAATCCGATCGAAGCGCTCGCCTGTGTCGCCGGAGGACGCAGCGCCAACCCAGCGTTTGCAGCGTTGCTCGAGAAAGCAGGCAATGCAACCCCTGTCGTGTCCTTTACCGTTACTTACGCCGTTGCCAATGTGTTTCTAACCCTTTGGGGTCCAGTCATCGTTGGAATCATCACCACAAATGCCACGCCCTAAACTGCGATCGAGTCCTATCATGCCGCAACAAGATTTTCAGCAATTTGCCAACCTCAGCCCGTTTGAACTCAAGGATCAGCTCATCGCCATTGCTTCCTCGGATGCACAGCGTATGATGCTCAATGCAGGTCGCGGCAATCCGAATTTTCTGGCGACACTGCCGCGCTGGGCGTTTCTGAGCCTGGGCGATTTTTCTATGCGCGAGGCCGAGCGGTCGTATTCATATCTCGACAGCGGCTTTGGTGGACTGCCGGAACGCAGCGGCATCGTGCACCGGTTCGATATCTATGCCACGGCTCATCGCAGTACGGATGGTGTGCGCTTTCTACGCGCAGCCATTTCCTATGTAAAGGATCAGCTCGGACTTGACCAAGAGACGTTTCTGTTCGAGATGGTGGCAGCATTTCTTGGATGTAATTACCCTACCCCACCGCGTATGCTGGCGCACACCGAAGAAATCGTCAAAGCGTATCTGGCGCAGGAAATGTTCGGCCCGCTCGCCCATCAGGGATCGTTCTCGGTGTTTGCCACCGAGGGTGGCACGGCCGCGATGACGTATATTTTCCAAACATTGCGGGCCAACGGCTTGATCAAGCCGGGTGACAAGATCGCCATCAGCACGCCGATCTTTTCACCTTATTTGGAAATCCCGCTACTAGCCGAATACGGCCTCGAGGTGGTTGATATTCGCATGGATGGGCACGCCGACTGGCAGTTGCCGGACAACGAAATCGACAAGCTGAGCGATCCGGCAGTAAAGCTATTTTGTCTCGTCAATCCGAGTAATCCACCCTCGACCAAGTTATCAGATCAAGTTCTCGATCAACTGGCCGCGCTGGTAGCGCAACAACGCTCGGATCTGTTCATTGTCACCGATGATGTATACGGCACCTTTGCGGATAATTTTGTGTCGCTGTTCGCAAAGTGCCCACGAAATACACTTTGCGTGTACTCATTCTCAAAGTTCTTTGGCGCAACAGGATGGCGCCTAGGTACCATTGCGCTACATGACGAAAATGTTTTTGACGCGGCGCTGGCAGCATTACCGGAGGCGGAAAAAGTGCTTCTCGACGCACGATACGCTTCACTCACCACCACGCCGCGCACGATTCGTTTCATCGATCGACTGGTCGCTGACAGCCGCGCCGTCGCGCTCAACCATACCGCCGGATTATCACTGCCGCAACAACTGCAAATGGCACTGTTCGCGCTCAATGGACTCATGGACCGAGAACACCGCTACAAGGAGTCGGCCAAACAGTTACTGCGCAAGCGCTATCAGACCTTGTATCGCAATATGGGTATCGAGGCGTTGCGCACGCCCAATGACGTGAACTATTACTCGTTGATCGATCTGCAAGAAATTGGCGGCGCATTGTATGGGCCCGAATTTGAAGCATGGTTCGTCCGCAGCGATCTTGGTATCAGCTTTCTTTTCCGGCTTGCGCAAGAAACCGGTGTGGTTCTGCTGCCGGGTAACGGTTTTGATGTGATCGACACCTCGGCGCGGGTCTCGTTGGCCAACCTAACTGAGATCGAGTACGCGGCTATCGGCAAATTTACGCGTCATGTGCTCGATGAGTGTTATCAGGATTTTAGGGATAGCTTACCAGCCCCTGTAACAGACCCTCAGCCCCCGCGCGCAGTGCCATTGCATCCTAGCTGACCGCCGAGTGAAGAACCAAACGCTCGTGCGGCCTTGCCCACCTGAAGCAACCTCTAGCGAATCAAGCCGCTCGAAATTTGTGGATGTTAAGTAATCATATTTGATTGCAATTACAGGTCGATAACCGGAAATCACTGAACGCATCTTCCGCCAAATTTCGAGTGGGTCAAGATACAGAATTACTTCAGCACCTGTTGGTCGGTTCGTAAATTCAGATTTTCAATTGAAAATGCGAGTGTCAACAATGTGCCGTTAGAGGAATTTGGGGTTGACCGCGGTTGAGAGAAAAAATACCTTCGAAATCGTTACATTGGCTCGGTAAAGATATTGCAACTCGGAAATTGGAAAGACTTGTTTCCGCCACTGAGCACCGTGTACACATATTTTGAGCGACGTTGTGCATTACGCTGTTTCTATAATCATATTCACAAAAGCACGCAAGGTACCTGGCATACGTCTACTAGTAAAGTATAACCTTGGCCCCTCGAACCGTTGCCACCAGTCGGGCATGACCGGCTAGAGCTGTCCGCTTTCGAAAAAGGGATCAAGCCAATTCTTAAATGTGCATATGAGGCCATGCCCATCACATGCGAGCCCAATGGCAGCAGCCGCCGCATCAACAATGGCGAGAGACGACTTTCGAGCAAACGCCCTGCCTCAGTCGGCATGACACTGCGAGTGTTGCGAATTAAAAGAGGTAATCCTAATTGCTTCTCGATGCGAGTGATGATCTCGCTCACATGGGAAGGCGACAATCCAAGCTGGTTTGCTGCCGCGCGAAAGCCATTCGCTTTGCAAACTGCGACAAAGACAGACAAATCGTCCAGAGTTAACTCATGATTGTTCTTCATGGCGAACAGTCTATTCGGTTCCAGCATCGTTATCAATCCATTTAGTGGACGTTATGATTGCTGCACTAAATTTACTTTATGGAAGAATATAGTATGAACTCAGTTGATAACGCGTTCCCAAAGAACGCGTCCAGTCCATTCGCTTCTTGGAGAGGCAACCATGTTGGCATTCGCGTGCCAGACTTTGAGGCTGCAGCCGCTTGGTACACTCACAAGCTAGATTTTAGGTTGGTACGAACAATGCAGTTAGGTGAAAAAACTCTCGCTTTTCTTGCGCCCGCAAGCGATGACAGTTTTCTTATCGAATTTATCGCAGGTCCGGGATGTACAGAACGCCCTAGTTATGAGCAACTAATCCACACCCATAGAGTTGGTGGTTGGCACCATCTTTGCATGCGCGTGGCAAATGTCGACTTAGCTATCGAAGAATTAAAGCGCCGCGGAGTCAGAATCGTCAGCGAGGCGCGAGACGCGCCAAGGATGGACGTACGATTCGCATTTTTTAGCGATCCTTGGGGTAATCTTATTGAGATAAGTCATCCAATACTGCAATAACGAGCTGTACCCAGATCGTCACTTACTAATTGCTTTCCAGTTCGATTGATCAGTCAATATTGTTTTAAAGACTTTACGTTTGGCTGATCTAGATCGACATCGAGCGCACCTTAAGGTCGGCAGATTCTTGACTGCAGTTGTCGACGCGATCTAGCCCTGTCTGTCTGTCAATCAAATCTTTGAATAAATACGAATTGATTGATTAGCAAGGATAAGTTTGCAATGAGGTCAATTTGGCTGGAATGTGCCGATTTTTTCCAAGTGCTGTCGATCCTATTTTTGTACTTCAGTATCCAGTAAACGAAACTGGCCTAAAGGGGCACATCTTAAAGTTCCGGTAGCAACTTCTTTCTACCCGATCTCTGTCCGATCCCAAACGCTAATGGTGGTAAAGTCAAAATCGCTGCGATCATCGTCATCGCAATCGGGCGCATACGGTTAATACCTGCATGTATCATTGAAGCGAGCAGATCTTCTTGCGTAATTAGATCTTGGTGTTCAGAAAAATAGAAAATGGCGACTTCAGTCACCATTCCGATAATCATTGTCATACCCATCATCGCGGAAATATTCAATTCTGTATGGGTAATCCAAAGACCAATAAATACCGTCGATACCGCGAGCAAAGCAGTCAACAAAATAGCAATCGCCAGACGGAAACTTTCATATATAGACAAAGGTAATAGAAAGACTAAGGTACTTGCCGCAGCAAAAACCGAAAGTAATCCCTGGAAAGCAATCTGCTGTTGCTCATATAGTCCACCTAATTGATAGTAGCTACCTTTTGGAAGTAAATTTTTCTGAGCCATCACGACTTTTACATCTGCAATAGCGGAACCAAGATCTCTGCCACTAATCCGCCCGGTGACAGCGATCATCGGAGACGAGTTGGAAGGCGAAAGCACTGCCGATGTTACCAGCACCCACAATGGCGATATTCAATACAATGGAATTGGGAGACACCAGAAACTAAAGTTAGACTTGTACGGATTTCCCTTGACATGATCCATACGCTATAATCTGCATTATCTTTGCGATCGTCTGAAGACCAATGGATACATTGACGACTACTCTCTCCTGAATATGGAAGAGTTCAAGTTAGCTGACGGCATATTCCAAGATTTTAAGTGACCTTTTATTCTTGTTTCATCCTCCATTCTCTTTCAAAGTCGGCAGGTAAGAACCGCATTGAAAAAATGGCCAAAAAGAAAGAAAAACTTCAAGAAAATTCATTAAAAAAATTTACGTCATACTGTCGCATTGATTTCAGCTTTTCTTGCACATTGAATGTCCTCTGCCAGTTAGGTATGTTCGAGTTTCCAAAAGCGATGGAAGACAGACGTTGGTGAGGGAAGGAGATGTGCTGTTGGCTAGCGGTGTTGAGCAAGAACAGATTTATTCGGATTTAGCGTCAGGCGTTAAGCACGATCAGCCTCGCTTGAATGCTTGCCTTTAGGCGCTCCAGACCGGCACTATGCAGTTGGTGTGGAAAATGGATTGCCTAGGTCGTGACTTGAAGCACTTGGTGACAACAGTGGATGAATTGCGCATTCGAAACATCGGCTTGAAAGTATTGGACGATAGTGGCGCACACTTAGACAAGAACACCGGGAGCGGATGTTTATTCTTTGAAGTTTTCAATGCAATGGCGAAATTTGAGTGAGAATTGATTGCCAAATGATGAAGACAATCGGGTTCACGTGTTGCGGCGTTTTTACGTAGCCTCGGACATATTCGGCCGATCGTGAATTGTCCGAATAACGGTCATCAAAATGCATGTCGAGTATGGAGTCAGCTCGCAACGGGGTTGAAAATTGGTGACCAAGTACGATTTACGTCAAATAACCTGAGGGTTCTAGGAATCGACTGAGGTCCATTATCGCTAGCGATTTAGCTCATTAGCAATAAAAGATGCTGTCTAAGTTACTTTAAAAAATTTGCCAATTGACACTACCCGCTGGACCGTTGTTTAACCCTGAGGCGCAATCTCCTCGCGCTTCCAACAACTCCAAAGGCCAAATCTAGATGAGCATTCGCAGCGGCATTTTGTTGAAACTATCTTTTTCAGTCATCACCACCATCGCCGCACAATGTGCCGTTGCCGCAGATCAGGCGTCCCAACCGATCGTTCTTAAAGCGGCTCACCTGTTCGATGCTGTGGGCGGCAAACTGCTCGACAACGGCGTAATCGTCATCGATGCCAGGAAGATCAAGTCGATGGGCAACCAGGGGCCCCTGCCGCAGAACGCCAGGGTGATCGATCTGGGTGACGCCACTCTGATGCCCGGCTTCATCGATGCGCATGTACATTTGTCCGGTGAGTCTGGGGACGACTGGTACAAGGATTTTTTCGACGGAATCAAGCGGTTTCCGGCCGAGCAGGCGCTATATGGCGCGCATTACGCCAAGATCACCTTGGAAGCCGGAGTGACGACTGTGCGTGACGTTGGATCAAGTGACTATATTGCCTTAGGCTTGCGTAATGCGATTCGCGACGGGATGATCCCAGGACCACGCATGTTGGTGTCAAACTATGCCATCGGCTCGACCGGTGGCCATGCCGATCAGGATCCGATTCCGCCGCAGACCATCGCTGTTGCCGGCACCATTAAGGGGATCTGCAATGGCGCCGATCAGTGTCGCGAAGCCGTGCGGTATCAGGTCAAGTACGGTGCCGACGTCATCAAATTCATGCCTTCCGGCGGCGTACTATCGCTTTCCGACCCGGTCGACAACGTACAACTGACACAGGAAGAGATGAACGCCATCGTCTCGGAAGCGCATCGGTGGAACCGCAAAGTCGCTGCACACTGCCACGGCGATACGGCGGCAAAGATGGCAATCATGGCTGGTGTTGATTCCATCGAACACGGATCGTTCCTAAAAGAATCGACTCTGGCCGAGATGAAAAAGAAACATATCTACCTGGTTCCGACCTTGTCGGCTTTGAATGGGTCAGGATTCAAACTGGACAAGTTCCCGCCGGCGATCGCAATGAAAGCCAAGGCCGCCATAGCACAACAAACAATCATGTTTCAGCAGGCACTGAAGGTCGGCACTCCAATCGCGATGGGTACCGATGCTGCAGTGGGTCGGCACGGTCGCAACGGGTTCGAGTTTGAGCTAATGACCAACGCAGGCATGAAGCCGGAACAGGCCTTAATAGCCGGTACAGCCAGCGCGGCGGAGCTGTTGGGGGTGTCCGATCTAACAGGCAGCCTCGTCAGCGGTAAGTTTGCCGACATCATAGCGGTTAGAGGTAACCCGCTCCGTGATATGACTACGACCGCCCGCCCGATCTTCGTGATGAAAGAGGGTCAAATCTATGTTGGTGGGATGTAACACAAGGATATTTTTAAAAATCTTGGAGTCTGTTTTAGCGTCTACCTCGCGCTCTCGAACCGCTAAATCGGAATAATAGACCTTAAATTTCAGCGAGATTGTCTCTCAATCCGTGCATGGCTTTATAGTTATTCAGGTAGCGTGGCTTTGAGGAAAATCACTTATAAATAATTTAATTTATATTTCGATTTTAATTAACCAATCTAATAAAAGCCAGTTATGACCGGCCAATTTAGGTGCGAAAATTCTTGTGAAACACGGCAATCGCTGTTAGGCTTCGTCTGCTTGATTTGATTGCTTTTCCGCAACTACCTGGTTAATACTAGGAAGGATAGCCATAAAATACAAGGGGTTGCAGTTATTTGCAGCCCCTTTTCTTTTGGACTTAAGCAGTCTCACTTCATTTGTTAGTGCCTACAACACGAACAAATCATTACATCGCAATGAATCACGTGCATAGAGCGTCTTCCTGTTATGGAAACGCAATGCAACTGTCAACTTCATTCGAATTTTAAACTGACTATGAGTTTCTTTGACTTAGGAGATATCGATAACTAAGTGTTCTGGTTATGGACGAATTTTCGTTTCGATGTAAATAGTCTGACAAGCTCTGCAAGAACTCGCATAGAACGAGTATCACTCAAAATAATAACGATAGAAAGATGGTTGGCTTAATGAAAGACGCACGTAAGATTTCGGAACAAATCGATATTGTCTATTTATGGGTAGATGGTTCAGATCCGATATGGCAAATAAAACGGGAACAGGCTTATGCACATTGGATTATAGAAAATCCGGGCGAGTTGGCAGCACATGGAAACACAGCGGGCAGATATCGCGACAACGGCGAGCTGTTATTTAACCTACGCGCGTTGGAAAAGTTTTTTCCTGACCACGGCCACGTTTATATCGTCAGCGACAAACAAACGCCCTCTTGGCTGCGTTCGTCGGAACACATCACTATCATTGATCATCGAGATTTGATTCCAGACACAAAAGGCCCGGTGTTTGACTCAGGCCATATCGAGTCTTATTTGCACAATATCCCCGACCTGTCAGAAAAATTCATTTATCTTAACGACGATGTTTTTTTCGGTGCAGAAGTTGATGTTGATTGGTGGTTTGGTGACTGTCTGAAAATTTTTTCCGAGACAAAATCAATACCAGAGTATGAAGTCCTACAACCTAATGAGTCCGCATTGGTCAACGCGTCCATACTATCGAAGGCTTGGTTGTCAAAGCGCTATTCAGCATACAGTCATGATCCCCGCGTTTATTCGCATTCACCCCGCCCAATGCTCAGGAGTGCAATGTTTGCGCTTGAGCAAATTGCGCCAGAATTATTTGAGCGTGTGCGTTCAACAACATTCCGCTCATGGCAATCACCGGCAATTGTCCCCGATCTGGTTCCGCGCTGGATGGTACATATCGGCATCGCTCAACAAATAGTACTGGACCCCTTGCATATTAATACAGGCGACAATCATGCTAAGCGACAATTCGATTCGCTAATTACTAACTTTGGCGAACTGCCGTTTTTTTGTATCAACGATACCTGCGACGATGCGCCGGAAAACGATTTCCGCTTGCTTCGAGTCGTCCAAACTTTAAAAAAATTGTTACCTGAGCCGTCGAAGTTTGAGCGGTCGTTCCGTGATTCGATAACTTCATCATCCGTTTGTTTCACGGAACCTAAAGCGGTAGCATCACACTAGTCTTAAATTTGGTCCAAAGCACTTAGCGAACGTGAGATAAGGCATTTCGATTTCCAAGATGGACATTTTGTCTAGCGCTGGTAGCATTATTTCGGTTTATGTGAAATTGAACACATTTTTTATACAAAAATTAACGCCGATGATTTTTTTCTTAAGACCTGCTATTGCTGGTGCCTACCGTCTCAATGGCAGCATCCTGTTGATTTGATCGAAATGCCTGTAGTTCACTAACGTTCAAAAGAAAAAACCTCCAAATATGCTGGATTTTTTTTTACTAAACAATTTTTATCTATAACGGACAATCAATAGCAATGATGACTCTCGTAATTTCAAAAATTAAAAATCTACTATTAATGCCAGCGATACGCTACGAGCTGGTAGAAGAGTCAATTGATCTCCTGCCGCTGCAATTGAGCTCATCTTACTCGCAGGTGTCACGCCAACAATACTATATTTATCAAATAAATTATTAACACTCGGTTGTACTTTTCCGCCCTTTAAAAAAGTAGACATATTTTTCAACGAGTAATTCACAAACACATTGGAAATTACAAAAGGGTTAATGGTAATAGGGGGGTGCGGATAAAAACTTGGACTACTTGGAGGTAGTTCATGTATTCATACGAAGATCGTATTAGAGCAGTAAAGCTCTACATCAAATTTGGGAGGCGCACTGCGCCGACCATCTTGCAGCTGGGTTACCCGACAAAGAATGCTCTCAAGAGCTGGCATCGGGAATTCGAAGAATTTTGTGATTTGCCGGAAAGCTATGCGCGCAAGAAACCGACGTATTCTGAGCAGCAGAAGAATGAGGTTGTTGAACATTACTTTAATCACGGTCGCTGCATTGCTGCCACGGTCAAGGCATTGGGTTATCCCGGGCGAAAGACACTGAGCGACTGGATCAATGAACTGCACCCCGAAACAGAGAAGCGGATTGTTGGCAAAGTCTCGGGACCATTACATCCCCAAGAGTTCAAGCAGGCAGCGGTCATTGAACTTTGCACACGACAAGAAAGCGCGCAAGTAGTTGCACAAAAGCTGGACGTGGACAGGACGACGCTATATAAATGGACAAATCAACTACTTGGCCGTGAGGCCCTAGCATCCATGAAATGCTACAAAGACGCATTGTAAGAAAGATTACTTTGCGTCTTTTTTTGAATGACCTCTACCAAATAAATTGACTCAGAAATCTTAAGTCCGATCATCGCAGACCAAGATTAATCGGCTTGTTTTGGAAGGAGTATGGTCATTCAGTAACCAGCGCCATATAGGGGATGATCAGGTTACATCAGGCAGCGCGGCCAAGGCAGCGATCTTCGGCTCGCTCCATGGAGTCGGATGCCGCATAAACTGTGCAAGACGAACCCGATACCGCTGTACCCGGCCGATCCAATCGGGTGCACCAACAAATTTTGCCAAGGCCAGCGTGGCTAGGCTCGGCCATAGCCTTACCTGATAGCGGTCGATGTGATCATCGCAGTCAAGCAACCCAGACGCTACTCTGCAGACATCCAATAGTGGCAGTACCTCCTCGAGCAGCATGTCCACGTAAAGCTGGCACCATTGCTGCAAATCCTTCATGTTGTACAACTCTGACGTGGGCCAAGGGTCGTTTCCCGGCACAGGAATAGCGAATTGCTGCAAGGCTTTACAAGACCCTAACAGCAATTGAACTGACGTCTGTGGTGCAACGATTTGAGCCAACTCAGCCGGCAGATCCAATTCTAGCTCTGCCCCCAGACTGAGATGTATGCCAGAGGTCTGACGCAAAATGATGTAAAGAATCTGCTCGCCTGCCGGTGTTTTACGCCGGAAACTGACACCACCATGTTCGACCTTGTAACGAAACGCAAAAGGCTTGAGTTGCACCGCAACGATAGTCTTGAGCGCAGCCTTGGCAATGGTTGGCGAAAGCGGCTCATAAGCCACTGCCTTCGGGGCGACTACACGACGCTCTATACGCCCCTCACTATCGAGCACACCGCCATCTGGCAGAAAGACCTGACCCGCCTGATCGTCGTAGACCGTTAGACCCAATGCTGTCGCAGTGTCGATAAGCAAAGGCAAAAGCACCTCAACACCATCTTCGTAGACAGCCATGCTGTAGACGGCAGTGTCAGTGCTGCCGTCCGGTCGGGATTCCACCCAAGCACCCGGCTCGCCGCATGGATCTTCCGCAGAATCTTCTGCACCGCCTACTTCGACTGGAAATCGCCGGATCAATGCTTTTGCCAATGCGGCAAACTTGCTATTAGGTGGTGAAGGCGTAGCACTCAGGCGTTCATGGAGCGCCAGGGCGGTCTTCAAGGAATCGGGGCAGCATGCTCCCAAACATGAATAACATAGGTCATAGTCTTGGTTCGATGAGAGGAAATATTCTTGATTATACAAGTCACAACTACAGAATCGTTACCGAATTCCTTCAACTTCGTTGCAACGCAGCGACTAACACCATGGGACTCATTTTTCCAGATCAGGGCGTAGATGCATAAACTGTGTCCATCAATGGGCTAACTTTGACGACTTTGGACGCAAAAAAACCCCTAAGTCGTTAATTTCTTAGGGGCTATTAGGCAAACTTTGGCATCGTTTGCGGTGTTCCTGGCGGAGAAGGAGGGATTCGAACCCCCGATACGTTTGCACGTACGCCTGATTTCGAGTCAGGTACATTCAACCACTCTGCCACTTCTCCTGTCTTGCTTAGCGTTCTACGGCCAATCAAGTCGTGCATTATAGCAAACTTTATCTGGCTTTGATAGACGCGCATCATGGCTTAGTTTCTAAAGCCTTGGTGCAGTCGCTTTTCGGTAGCGATGTTTTTGACATTGCCGGATTTAGCTCTAGTAACGCATTTTTTGCTTGCTCTAAGTCTTTGCCAAACTCGTTGAGATAGCGTGAACGCTCTTCGCTTTGCCATTCTTCGTCTGAGAAATTTTGTGCAGTATGCATTTTAGATACATAGGCGGGGCCGACGATGCGCGACATTAAAGCACGATCAGGGTCTGCGTTTTCTTTAAGCAGATAAGCGTCGATATCTCTGAGGGTTAACGGGAAGGTGGGCGATTGGTCGCGCATCAGTTTGCCGAAGACGGTTAACTTGACCTCGGTTGCGCCTTGCGGCAAAAGATCGTTAAACGTCACGAGTGCATATGGCTTGCCTTTAGCATCATCGATGCGTCCGGTAACGACATAGCGCCCTGCTTCGCGTACGTCGGCTTTGAGATAAAAATTGAGTGAACCTTGCTCGACTGCTTCGCGCACCGAACTGGCCCAGGTTGCGGGGACTTCTGGTGAATAGATGACATCGAAAAACAGTACGCCAGAACGATCGCCGACATTATATTTAAGCTCTAAGCGAATGGTGCCATTGAACTGGGCTAAACCTGTGGTAGTAGGCGCCAATACGCCAGAAAACATATTATCGCCAGCGACTGCATCGCCATTATTGCCATCGTCACTGAAGGCGACAGGGATTTGGGGTGCTTCTCGCGCGCCTTGAAATGTCAGTCCACGTGCGACTGCACGCGTGACAAATAATGGAAGAATATTGCCGTCCTCGTCCATCGCTTTTACGGTAAACATGACGCTCTCACGACTAGCTAAAAAAATACGTGACTGCGTAGTCTCGATTTGGACATGCCCATCGGTCTGACCGTTTTCTTTGTGCATCGCCCGTTTTTCTTGCACCGGTTGATTTGGGTAAACCTGATCAGGGTTTTCAGCGATGGGACGTGATCCTTGTGGGTATTTTGTGCTGTTGCGGTAGCTGCATAAAGTCTGATCTGCCAATTCAACTTGCTTAGTCAAAGCCGCCAGACGTTGGTCGTGGTTATTGTTTAACGCTAATAAAGGAGCACCGTCGGGACCGCCCGGCGTTTTTAAAAAATTGCTATTGGCTTGATTCGCTAATGTGGCTGCCATACTGGATTCTGTACCGCTAGAAAACCACCAGACCAAAGCGACTAGTATAAGAGCCAGTGATACAGCCAGGGCTTGCCAATACCGACGCAACCAACCAGCTTGATTGGAAGATTGCGCCGAGTTTGAAGTCGCCCCTGACTTGCGTGAGGGGCTTACTTTTTTAGATCGCATCGTTTGATCGAATCTTCAGATAAGTTGACCTAAATTATTAGCTTCGCATCGTGATCAAATTGCGTTACTGACCATATCCGCTCGTACCAGAGAGATGACGCCTTGCCAATTACTATTCGAGTAGTGGTTATATGCTTCGGCATCATCGCGGAACGATACTGAGTGATAACTCCACTTCACGCTACCGCCCTCGTTGGCCGCAGTGCCTAAGGTCAGGTCATTACAGAACCAGTCGCTCGGATTACAAAATGCGGCACCCGAGCTGCCTGATACTCCGCCTGAACTATGGTAGGCCACAGCCTCGTCGTCCTGACCCGGCAATATCGCGGAATAGACCGTCCCCTTGGCGCCTGCATACATGTAGAACCAGACATTGTGGGTATCGTTATGGTTGTACATGGCGCGTGCGGTGGTGGTCTGTTGGCGCGCACTCAATATTGACCAGCTGCGCGCATTGAATATTGACCAGGCGCTTAGTTGCTGAGCATACAAGTTTGTTTCAGGTTTGTCGATCAATTATGTGTGCATTGTTTTCTCCATTTGTTGAACTCAATTTAGCCACTTAAGCACTAAAACTCCTGCCCAGAGACTTCACCAGGTTCTGCTGATATCTCAGTCTCAGGCTTGTTTAATTCCCGGCTTCTTTCTCTTGATTTAATCCGCATTTTTGCTGTGGCACTGCTATGTTTGAAACGATAGGAATCATTACCTGTTTCAATAATATGGCAATGGTGTGTCAGTCGGTCCAGTAACGCAGTCGTCAGTTTTGCATCGCCAAAGACGTTGCTCCACTCAGAGAATGTCAGGTTGGTCGTGATGACGACGCTGGTTCGTTCGTAGAGTTTAGACAGTAAATGGAACAGTAACGCACCACCCACCTGTGAGAATGGCAGGTAACCTAACTCATCTAAGATCACCAAATCCATCTGCATAAGGCTTAGGGCCATGCGTCCTTGTTTGCCTGCTGCCTTTTCTAATTCCAAGGCATTCACCAGTTCAATCGTTGAGAAGAAGCGCACTCGCTTTCCATGTTGCGTAATACCGGAGACCGCCAGTGCTGTTGCCAGATGGCTTTTACCTGTGCCAGTGCCACCAATCAGCACCACGTTGTGCGCAGCCTCTGTGAAGGCTAACGTGGCCAACTGTTCGATCAGCTTTTGGTCTACTTTGGATTGGCTAAAATCGAAATCAGCTAGGTGGCGATGAATCGGAAATTTGGCAACGTGCAACTGATAACGGATCGAACGCATCGCTCGATCCGTCGATTCCGCTTCTAACAAGTGTTGAATGAGCCATTCCGATGTACTCACGGACGCGGTACTCTGTGCTGTTAAATCGGTATAGGCAGTTGCCATTCCATATAACTTGAGTGATTTAAGTTCACTGATGATGTTAAACATGCTGATTCTCCTGATGTAAGCTGTCGTAGCGACTTGCATCGGCTACCGGCTCTTCGATTAATTGCAAGCTTGTGGCGACGGGGTCAGGACGATCGCCCTGACTTAATCGCACCAATACGTTAGTGATGTGTTCAACACTGGTTGCACCGGACTCCAGCACTAGTTCTACTGCCACAATGACGGTATCAAGGCCATGGTGCGGGATAGCCGCTAACACTTGAGCCATGACGCGATCACCACCGGCACGGCGTAGCAAGGTGGTTTGCAATTTGATTAAAGGCGCCGGCATCAATGCAAAGGGTGCACCGTTTCGTAAGACACCGGGCTTTCTTTCTGCCAGAAGGATGTAATGCTGCCAGTCATAGCTGGTCTGATCACGTCCAAATAGTCGTAGATGACATGCAACCCTCTCATTCTCAGCGTAGACGGCAATCTGTTCTGAATACAGATGAACACTGACCATGTGATTGGCCAAATAGCACGGTACTGAATAACGATTACGGTGGACATGAACTAAGCAAGTAGAAGAAACCCGTGCTACGAGTTCGACATAGCCATCGAAGGGTGTTGGCATCGGCATGAGTTGGGCTTGCTCATGTTCCAGCACGTCGGCGACGGTCAACTCAGGGTAATCCGGATGGCGGCATTCACTCCAGAGTAACTTGCAGCGTACCGCCAGCCATGCATTGAGTTCCGCAAAGCTGCCGAAGCGTTCCTGTCTGGCGTCGTTCCAGATACGACGGCGACTATCCTGGACGTTCTTCTCAACAATACCTTTCTCCCAGCCAGACGCCACATTGCAGAAGTCGGGGTCAAACAAGTAATGGGCTGTCATTGCAAAGAAGCGTGCATTGACGATACGACCTTTGCCTTTCATGACTTTATCGACAGCGGTCTTCATGTTGTCATAGATACCGCGCCGTGCAATACCACCCATGGCAGTAAAGGCGCGAGTATGGGCATCGAAGAGCATTTCGTGGCTTTGCGTCGGATAAGCCACCAGCCAAAAGGCACGGCTGGCGCACAGCTTAGTGTGTGCTACAAGGATTTTGCGATGAATGCCACCAATGACAAGCAGCTCCTCACTCCAGTCAAACTGGAATGCTTCGCCGAGTTGAAACTTCAGTGGAACGAAGGCAGATTTACCAGTGACTTTGGCAGCTTGGTCACGCCAGGCGTAAATGTAACGGTTGACACCCGAGTAGCTACCGGTGAACCCTGCTTGCTGGAGTTCCTTAAATAGCATAAGCGCAGTACGACGTTCTTTTTTAGGTCGATGGCTGTCGGTTTGTAGCGCTAACTGAATGAGGGATGCAAAGGGAGCTATTTTACTGACAGTCGGAGGCCGGGCATACTTCGGCTCAGTCCCTTCGGCTTCTTTAAGCCACTTCTTGATGGTATTGCGCGACAGGCTGGTTCGTCGCTGAATTTCGCTAATGGATAGCCGTTCTCGGTAGAACAGCCGCCTGACCTTAGAGTACATTCCCATGGTAATCACCTTGAATTCCCTCGCAGTCAAAACTGCAAGGATAGGTTAATTTACCTGGTCAATATTCAGTGCGTATAACTGCGTTTATCTGGTCAATATTGAGTGCGCGCCAACAGTGGTGGTCTTTAAATCCTTGACCAGAGGCTCGGACACTGCCCACGATCCGACATCGGATAATTCTGATCCGCCACCCGCCCCTGCTGCCGTTCGCACCCACTTAATGTTCCAGCCGACTTGTGTACCGCTACCTGCATCACCACATTGGCCGGAGGCATTAGCGACGGCGTTTTTCTTGGTTCTGGCTGAGCCACCGTAGTTTGCTAAGGTGTAACCCATCATCAAATCGCCAGCGCTGTGGGTCGCCACGTAGCACCAGTTAGACCCAGTACAGAAGCAATCAAGTGCGTCGCGGATTTTGCCATTATTGGAGGCAATGCTGTTGTAGCCATCCCAGTTAACTGCTTTTTTATTGATGCCCGCAGCGGTCGCAGATGGCCCCCAATACGTGAAGCTGGTGTAGTCACCCACCACGCCGCCACCACCGCGACCATTGACCCATAAGGTGTAATTGGTCGCGCTGGCAATGCTGGACATTGCGCTGAGCGAGACAAACAAAAGTGCTGCAAAAATTCTAAATAATTTCGCCATTTAAATCCCCTCTAGTAAAAACATGGAAAAGTAAAACGCCTGAAAGCCATGGTGCAGAAACGGGAACAAATTAATCAGCGAAGTCGAAGAACCTTGCATCGAACGCTAGCTGATCGGAGCGGAGTATCTGAATAGCAGCACCATATTGTCAATTTGCAACGCAACAAAATTAGGCGCTAAAAATCCACGGTTTTTTAGCCTGCCACATAGTAGAAATAGAATAGAAAAAGACATGCCAAAACAATATTAGTGGAAAAACTCTAATATTTAAAATGACACAAAAATGCAGTTACAAAAGGATAAGCAGCGGCAGGGTTATGGTGCCGCACGATCAGGGACAAAGACAAATTAAAAATCGTTTATTCAATAAAAAAGCGGCTGGGATGATCGATCACCCCAGCCGCTTTTTAAAACCAAAAAGCTTATTTTGCTGCAGGCAACAAAGCCTCTACACCACCCATATACGGACGTAAAACTTCAGGAATAAGTACGCTGCCATCGGCCTGCTGATAATTTTCCAGCACCGCTACCAGCGTGCGTCCAACCGCCAAAGCTGAGCCATTTAAGGTATGTACCAGTTCTGGTTTACCTTGTGTATTACGGAAACGTGCTTGCATACGACGCGCCTGGAATGCACCCATGTTAGAAATTGACGATATCTCACGATAGGTATTTTGCGCTGGCAACCAGACTTCTAAATCATAAGTCTTAGTTGAGCCAAAGCCCATATCACCGGTACACAAACTCATGACACGGTATGGCAAGCCCAGCTTTTTCAAAATCGCTTCCGCATGACTGACCATCTCTTCCAATGCGTCGGAGGATTTTTCTGGATGTGCAATCTGCACTAACTCCACTTTATCAAACTGATGCTGGCGTATCATGCCGCGGGTATCCCGCCCGGCACTACCGGCTTCGGAACGGAAGCATGGCGTGTGCGCCGTCATTTTGATCGGCAAACTCTCCAGGCTAACAATCTCGTCCCGCACGGTGTTAGTCAACGACACTTCTGCTGTAGGGATCAGGTACAAGGTCTCGCCCTCACCGTCTTGCCCACCTTTTTTGACCGCAAATAAATCTTCTTCAAACTTAGGTAACTGGCCTGTACCGCGCATAGAGTCTGCGTTGACGATATATGGCGTATAGCATTCTGTATAACCATGTTCCAGCGTTTGTGTGTCTAGCATGAACTGCGCTAAGGCGCGATGCAAACGTGCCATACCACCACGTAACAGCGTAAAACGTGAGCCGGTTAATTTGACCGCAACCTCAAAATCCAATCCCAAGGCTGCGCCGATATCGACGTGGTCTTTGACCTCAAAATCAAATACAGGAGGCGTACCAAATTGTCGAACTTCGATATTTCCAGTTTCATCCACACCGACTGGAACAGATTCATCAGGCAAATTGGGGATTGCCAGCATGAAGTCACTCATAGATGCTTGTACTTCGCCTAAACGGACTTCTGACGCTTTTAATTCTTCAGCGATGCTGTTAACTTCTGCCATTTGTGCGGAAGCATCTTCGCCTTTGCCTTTGAGCATACCGATTTGCTTGGACAGAGAATTACGCTTACCTTGCAGCTCTTCAGTACGCATCTGTATCTGCTTGCGCTCGCCTTCCAGCGCATTGAAAGTCGCAGTATCCAATTGAAATTTACGCGTTACCAAACGAGCAGCAACGGTGTCGATGTCTTTGCGGAGGAGTTGAATGTCGATCATAGAATACTTGAGCCAGGTTAAAGGTAGTTGCAATGTAGTCGCAATGTAATTGAGCTGCGTATTGTACCAAGGGCGAGCTTGAATATTGCAACTTCGTGAAACTTCGTCAAGTACAGCCAAGGCTTAGTTTTTTTGGTAGAAAATTTCATTTTACTCGCCCACTGATTCCGGGGCTTACCGAGGTTTTTTGGCTTGAAACCCCTATAATCATTGGACGTTCATTTTAAAGTCCCATAAGTATCAAACTATGCAACCTTCGGCATAAGAAAGCAGCGCTAAATAAATCGAAATTGACCAGCAGACTTTTTAAAAACAATAATGCGTTGGCTCGGTGCTGAGATTGCACTTGGTTCTACTTGGCTTTTCTTGATTTTTCTTAATTATTAATACCACCCGCTGTCTGGCTTTGATTTCCCCACATGATTGGACAATATAATGAAACCCTTATCAACACGGACTCGCAATTACTTTTTTTCGTTGCTGATCGGATGCAGCGTTATCGCGGCTAGCAGTCCAGCGGCTTCTGCGGCGAGTTGTCCCTCTTGCGGCCCGTCAGGAGTTTCTGCTTTATCCCTACTTTCTGGCGCGTTATTAGTTGAAGGATCGGCAGAAGGTATCAAAGCATCTGGCACGCTGCTTGTCGTGTCGGTAGAAAAACTAGCGGATGGCGTGGTCATCGTATGTAAAGGCGCATCTGACGGCGCAAGCTACACTCTCAAACTCAGTGGTAAAGCGCTGGGTAATGTGTCAGTAGCCGCTGGCACCGTGGTAGAAGTCACTGCATTATCTGCTGGCACAATGCTGGTAGTTTCTGGCCAGGCAATTGCCTTTATTCCGAATGAAATTAGTCGTAGTTTGGTCCATCATACGGTCGCCAAATGAACCTCTTTCATCAATCAAAATCAGTGCTGGATCGCCTGCTAAAACGCGGTCTTAAAGCCGAGCTTTTACTCTTAAGCCTAGCTTTTATCGTATCGGCCAACAGCTACGCTGGTCGCTCATGCGAAGATCAGGCGCTCGATGCAAACGGATTGATGAAAGGCATGGAGCTGGCATTAAAAACCCGTAATGCATTGGACGCCAGTGGCGCGCAAGTCGCACTGATTGCGCGGGTTGGTCAAGATTTATCTAAGTACCATGTACGCTACTCACATATGGGCATCATATGGCGCGATCATCCTGAAGGACGCTGGTTGGTGGTGCACGAACTCAATGATTGCGGCACCGCTAACTCTCAACTGTACAACGAAGGTTTAGGTAATTTTTTTATGGATAGTCCATTTGCCTATGAGACTTTGATCGTGTTTCCAGATGCCGCGCTTCAGCAAAAACTGGTCGGTTTACTAAATTCTGACCTGCCGAGAAAACTGCATGCACCTCGTTACAATATGCTGGCATTTCCATTTTCAACCATGTACCAAAACTCAAATCAGTGGGTGCTGGAACTGCTGGCAGCGGCAAGCGCCACCGATGTGCAAATCGATAATCGTACGCAAGCGCAAGCCTGGCTGACAATGGCAGCGTATCATCCAAGCACATTGGATATTCCGGCGATGACGCGACTGGGAGCACGGATGTTCCGCGCTAACGTGGCATTTGATGACCATCCATTTGATCGTCGTATGGCAGGTCAGATTGACACGATTACGGTCGACTCTGTCGTGCATTTTTTGGAGCAGCGGCACACAGTTAGTAGTCAGCAGGTTTTAACTTACCCTTGATTGAATTTTATATACTCCCCATTTATTTTTTTAAAATACCCGTATTATCCATATATTAATTGGACGATTAAAAAATACACCATAGGAGTATATAAGATAATAGTAGCTTTAAATACTGAAATTAATCGCTATGCTGAGCAAGCTTGTAGCTGCCAGCGTCTCTTTCACAGATAAATTGAGCAAGGTGACCCAATACACTTATCAAACAAAATTGATCACCTTATTTTTAAGAAAAATGAAGCTCATCACGCAATATGCGCTCACTCTTCCGCAGCATCCAAGGATCGCAAATAAGCAAGCTTCTCGGCAATTTTGATCTCTAACCCACGTGGCACCGGCTGATACCAGGACTCGCCTTCTAAGCCTTCTGGCAAATAAGTTTCACCTGCGGCATAAGCTTCAGGCTCATCATGCGCATAGCGATATAACTTACCGTAGCCAAGCTCTTTCATCAACTTGGTCGGCGCATTACGCAGATGTTCTGGAACGGTACGTGATTTATCTTTAGCTACCAAGGCTCGCACAGCGTTATAAGCTTTGTACACAGCGTTGGACTTGGCTGCGCACGCAAGATAGACCACTGCTTGTGCCAACGCCAGTTCGCCTTCTGGAGAACCGAGACGCTCGTATGTTTCTGCGGCATCCAATGCCAGTCGTAAGGCACGTGGATCGGCCAGACCGATGTCTTCACTGGCCATGCGGACGATGCGGCGTGCCAGATAACGTGGATCAGCGCCACCATCCAGCATGCGCACCATCCAATACAAAGCAGCATCGGGATTAGAGCCGCGTACTGATTTATGCAGAGCAGAAATCTGATCATAAAAAGCATCGCCACCTTTATCAAAGCGGCGTAAGGCATCCCCTAGACACTCGGCCAGTAGAGCAGTGTCAACTTCTTGCAACGCTTTTGCAGAGGCAGCACGTGCCACGATATCGAGGTTGTTTAATAATTTTCGACCATCGCCATCGGCACTGCTAATCAAACTTGCCTTGGCATCGGGATGAAATTGCAAGCCATCCAATTCACGCTCACAAGCTCTGTCTATCATCGCCTCCAGATCAGCGTCAGTCAGCGATTTGAGAACATACACAGAAGCACGGGATAACAGCGCGCTATTGACTTCAAACGAGGGATTTTCGGTAGTAGCACCGATGAAGGTGAACAAGCCACTTTCTACATGCGGCAAAAAAGCGTCTTGCTGGCTTTTATTAAACCGGTGGACTTCATCAACAAACAAAATCGTACGACGTTGCGAAGTGGCCTGCAAAATTTGCGCCCGTTCAACTGCTTCGCGTATATCTTTTACGCCAGACAATACTGCAGATAACGCGATAAATTCTGAGTGAAACGCATTTGCCATCAACCTTGCCAGCGTGGTCTTACCAACACCCGGCGGCCCCCATAAAATCATGGAGTGCGGATCGCCAGAGGTAAACGCCGCTCGTAAGGGTTTGCCCTCACTCAGCAGATGTTGCTGACCAATCACCTCATCCAAATTTGCAGGACGCATGCGCTCTGCTAGCGGAACGGGATTTTTACGCGTTTTACTGGCGCTGCTCATATCGCTCATGGACGCAATACATCAACGCCGGCTGGTATGACGAATTTAAATTGATCAGCTTTGAGCGTCGGATTTTTTTCAATATTCTTTAAAGTCAGTAAAGAAATTTGACCAAAGCTGTCACGTAATTCCAAAGCCAAGGGAGCACCGTCTTTCATGCCTATGCCAATATGCTCAAAATTACTATCTTTGTCTTTAGGAGTAGCTTCAAGCCACTCCAGACCTTGTTTAACGCCGACCTCACGCAGAGTAAAACTTTTTTCCAGATCACCGCTGCCGAACAGGATTGCCGCAGGGCTGGCACCTAATACATTGCCTAATTTTTTAATCGTAACCTGGCTGAGATCTTTATCGAAGATAAACAACTGATCACCATCCGCCTGCAAGACTTGCTCGTAAGGTTTTTGGTAGGTCCAGATAAATTTGCCAGGGCGAGCGAAAATAAAAATTCCGCTGGAGGTTTTAGTTACCTTGGGCGCACCATCCACCATCTTGACTTGCTGTTGCAGGAACTCACCTTTAGCACTTTTTATGTTGGTGGCAAAGGCTTTAAATTGTTCAATCGCGCTGGCATTGGCTAATGCTGGCACTAGCATGCTGGCACTTAACATCATGCTAGCTACCAACTTTGTGACGCTACTAGCTACTTTATTCGTATTCATTTTCAATGAAAGTTTCACAAAAATCCTGACTGATTTAATTAATTGTCTCATGCTGCGGCCGCCTGCCAAACCGCTGCGTTCACCGCCGCGGTCGAATCAGCTGAAGTCCAGATATTTATTCGGCATTCCCTGCTGGCACCAAAATTTCACGATTACCATTTGACTGCATGGTGGATACTACGCCGCTGGTTTCCATCTGCTCTAGCAAGCGGGCGGCGCGATTGTAGCCTATGCGTAAATGCCTTTGCACCAAAGAAATAGAAGCACGACGATTCTTGAGTACGATTGCGACCGCCTGATCGTAGAGCGCATCGGCCTCACCGCCACCTTCGCCAGGTGGCGCGCCTACTTCGCCGCCCTCTTCCAGTATGCCTCCTTCTAGGATGCCTTCAATGTAGTTTGGTTCCCCTTGCGCTTTCAAATGCGTTACCACACGATGCACTTCGTCATCAGAAACAAAAGCACCATGCACACGTATTGGCAAACCAGTGCCAGGCGGCATATATAGCATGTCGCCCATACCCAGCAATGCTTCCGCCCCCATCTGATCAAGAATTGTTCTGGAGTCAATTTTGCTACTCACCTGAAACGCGATACGAGTGGGGATATTCGCCTTAATCAAACCAGTGATCACGTCAACCGATGGGCGTTGCGTCGCCAAAATTAAATGCAAACCTGCCGCGCGGGCTTTTTGGGCAATACGGGCAATTAACTCTTCAACTTTTTTACCGACGACCATCATCAGATCAGCTAACTCATCGATGATGATGACGATGGTGGGCAATTTTTCTAATGGCTCAGGAGCATCCGGCGTTAAGCTAAACGGGTTGGGAATAAACTCTTCGCGTTTAGCTGCCTCAGCAATTTTGATGTTGTAACCGGCCAGATTACGCACACCCATTTTTGACATTAATTTGTAGCGCCGCTCCATCTCTGCAACCGCCCAGTTCAAGGCATGCCCGGCCTGTCGCATGTCTGTTACTACCGGAGCTAACAGATGCGGAATCCCCTCATATACAGACATTTCCAACATCTTAGGATCGATCAAAATCATCCGTACATCATTCGGATCTGATTTGTATAACAACGATAAAATCGTGGCATTAATACCGACTGACTTACCGGATCCAGTCGTACCTGCCACCAGCAAATGCGGCATCTTGGCAAGATCAGCAACTATGGCATTACCACCGATATCTTTACCCAGCGCGACCGTTAAACTGGACGCACTGTCGTTGTACACTTTGGAGCCAAGAATTTCGGTTAAACGTACGATCTGGCGCTTGGGATTTGGCAGTTCCAAACCCATATAATTCTTGCCGGGAATGGTCTCAACTACTCGGATCGATGTCAGCGATAATGATCGTGCAAGATCACGCGCCAAGCCAACAATCTGGCTACCTTTAACACCGGTTGCTGGATCAATTTCATAACGAGTAATCACTGGTCCCGGATAGGCCGCAACGACTTTGGCGTCAACACCAAAGTCCGACAGTTTTTTCTCAATTAAACGGCTGGTAAATTCCAGAGTTTCTATGCTAACAGTCTCTTGCGTCGGCGGTGCATCATCCAGCAACGACAGTGGCGGTAATTTGCTGTCTAACATATCGCTAAACAGCGATACCTGACGCTCTTTTTCTACCCGTTCAGATTTTTGTACGCTGATGATTTGTGGTTCTATACGTATAGGTGCCGCCTCAATAATCTTGGCTCTTTCAACAATAACGACCTCTTCACGTTTGACGGCGGCCGTTTGCCCGACCTTACGATCTTCACGTGCAGCATACTTGTTACCTATAAAAACAAAGACCGTTTCTAAAGCAGTACCAATTTTCTCGGCAATCTGCAACCAGGAGACATGAAAATATAAGCTGATACCCAGCGCAAATAACAAGAGTAATAGCAAAGTTGATCCGGTAAAACCAAAGGCCGCAAAGCTAGTGTTTCCGATCAATTCACCCAGCACTCCTCCTGGAGCTCGTGGCAATTGTGCCTTGATTGAATACAGCCGCAGGTACTCGATTCCCATACTGCCAGCCATCAGCAGAAAAAATCCGCCTGTCTGTATAAATTTTTCATAACTATGTTCAGCGTCTTGTTCTGCATTGACTGCCAGACGATTCGTTAGCTGGCGATAATCCTTCCAAACCAAACGGCATAGAACAACGCTCCACCACCAAGCAGATAAGCCAAAGATGTATAGAAATAAATCTGCAAGCCAGGCTCCCACTTTGCCGCCGACATTGTGGATTTTCGGGACAACACTGGCGTGCGACCAGGCGGGATCAAGTTTGGCGTAAGTGAATAAAATTAAAATCAGATAAATACAAAGCGCCGCAAAGAGTATCCAGCGTGCTTCGATAAGCAAAATTACTAGCCGATTTGGCAACGGCGGCGCCGGCGTTTTATCGCGGTTGCGGGTATAAGGTTCATTGTTGGAAGTAGTCATAGTGCACAATCAGCAGCCCATTACAATCAAGTTCAATCAAAATCAATCAAGTCAAACGTACATTCAACACATATTAAACACTCATAAGATAGCATGTATGACAAGTGCCGCCAATCAGGCATCATCTTAGAACCGTGCCGACTCAGGGCAAATCAAGCAATCGGCTGGCTATTCAATCAAAAACGCTTATTCGTCTATAATCTTGCCTAGGTAAAGTAAGACTTATTCGTGACGGATAAGTAAGAAGCTAAGATGAAAGTTAAATACTAAAGTCAACTGCTAAATTAGATGGTCGTTGGCTAATAGTTAGCTAATATTCATCAGCTAATACTACGCCAGCATATATGATTGAAATTTGCTGTTCCGTCGCAATCTGCAGCTTAGTTTATAGCCTCTTAAGGCAATTTAAATAGCATCAACTATGCCGATTGCCATCATCATTCAATTTATTTTCTCTCGGGTCAGCTTATGTCAACTACCACTCCAAAACATGCACACGTATTGATACTCGGCTCTGGCCCTGCTGGCTACTCTGCGGCTGTGTACGCGGCACGTGCCAATTTAAAACCAGTATTGATTACTGGTGTAGAGCAAGGCGGTCAATTAATGACCACAACAGATGTCGAGAACTGGCCAGCAGACCCTATGGGTGTGCAAGGGCCAGAATTAATGCAACGCTTTCAACAGCATGCAGAACGTTTTAATACTGAAATTATTTTCGACTACATCCACACCGCCAAATTGACTGAAAAGCCGATCCGCCTGATCGGTGACCAGGCTGAATATACCTGCGATTCACTGATTATTGCGACTGGCGCATCAGCACAATATCTCGGCTTACCTTCTGAAGAAAGTTTTATGGGTAAAGGCGTATCTGCTTGCGCGACATGTGATGGCTTTTTCTACCGTGGCAAAGAGGTTGCGGTAGTTGGTGGTGGCAATACTGCAGTAGAAGAAGCGCTGTATTTATCTAATATCGCCAGTAAAGTGACTGTCGTACATCGTCGTGACAAATTCCGCGCAGAGGCTATTTTGATTGATCGGCTGATGGCAAAAGTAGCCGAAGGTAAAATCGAAGTTAAATGGAATCACACATTAGATGAAGTAGTAGGAGATAGCTCTGGCGTGACTGGCATTAAAATCAAATCCAGTATTGACGGCAATGTGAGCGATGTCACCCTGCATGGTGTCTTTATCGCCATTGGTCACAAACCTAATACCAGCATCTTCGAAGGTCAACTCGATATGCATAATGGCTATATCAAGACTAAAACAGGTCTTGAAGGTATGGCGACAGCTACTAGCATCCCAGGTGTATTTGCCGCTGGCGACGTGCAAGATCATATCTATCGCCAAGCAATTACTAGTGCGGGTACGGGTTGTATGGCAGCCTTAGATGCACAGCGCTATCTCGAAGATTAATTGCAATTTAAAAACCATTCTTCAGCCTGTTGGCTCTTTTAGTCCTCGCTTATGCCCAGCTCCTTAAAAAATTTTGCTGATCTGAAAAATTTAGGTCAGCAATTAAAACAGCAGGAAGAAGTGCGTCTGCTGCAAGAAGCTGAGCGCAATAAGCGAGAGAAACAAGCGAAGCTGGAAGCCAATATTTTCCGCAATAGCATAGGTGAGGTGGCGCCACTGAAAACGGTGCCCAAACACATAGTTCAAGCGGCACGCCCGCAACCGATTCCATTCCAGCATATTGCAGATGAGCGCGCTGCATTACAAGAATCTATATCGGATGAATTTGACGCCATCACCTTGCTAGCCACCGACGATGGCCTAAGTTATACCCGCGCAGGTGTTGGCAGTGATGTCGTCAAAAAATTACGTACCGGCCATTGGACTATACAAGCGCAACTAGATTTGCACGGTTTGCGGCGCGATCAGGCGAGAGAAAGTTTGGGCGAGTTTTTGCGGAAATGCCAGCGCAATGAACATCGTTGCGTGAGGATTATTCATGGCAAGGGACTAGGTTCAATCAACAAAGAACCCGTGTTAAAGAATAAAGTAAAAAACTGGTTGATACAAAAAGATGAAGTACTAGCATTTAGCCAAGCCACCGCTGCAGACGGTGGCTCTGGCGCATTGATTGTCTTGCTCAAATCTTAGTACTCAAATCTTAGTTGCTCAAATCTGGATTACTCCAATTTCAACCCAAGAATTTTAATTCAAGAATTTGCCATCTTTAGTGATTACAGTCATATCAACGTATTTTGATCCGTTGTGACTAGTTGGCGAAAAATTCACATCAAATCCGCCGACATCATAATTGCTCGTATTAATTGTCTCTAAGGAGGAGATCAATTTCTCACGCGACAAACTACGACCTGCACGGCGTAAGCCCTCTACAAATACTTTGGCGGCAATAAATCCCTCCAGACTGGAAAAATTCAAATCCTTAATGCCCGCTTTTTGCATGACTTTGGTGTATTCATTGACCACGGGCGTTGATGCTTTCCAAGGGAATGGAACTACTTGCGAAATCACGGTACCAGGGCCATCCGTACCTAAAGCATCTGCCAAGGCCTGGCTACCGACAAAAGATACGTTATAAAACTGTCCGTTATATCCTTCTTTGCGCATTCCTTTGATGTATGCCGCGCATGAGGAATAAGCACTAATCTGGATAATTACATCCGGACGCTTCGGCAAAATCTTAGCAATCGCCTTACTCACGTCGGTGCTATTACGTTCTACGGTCGCGGTTTCTACCATTTGCACGTTCATTTTTTTCAGCGCACGTTCTACACCAGCTAAACCAGCCTTTCCATAAGCATCGTTCTGATAAAAGACAGCGATATTTTTAAGACCTGTTCTGACTAATCGCTCGACCAAATGCTCAGTCTCATCAAAGTAACTTCCGCGAATATTAAATATCTGACGATTTAAGGGCTCGCGCAGCGACTGTGCGCCAGTAAAAGGAGCAAAGAAAGGAACTTTAGCTTGCGTAAAAATAGGCAAAGCTGCGTTACTGGTAGGCGTACCAACATAGCCAAATAAGGCGAATACATCCTCATTTTCGATGAGTTTTTTAGTATTAGCAGCGGCTAAATCGGCCTCGTATTTATCATCCATTTTGATGATTTCAATTTTGCGCCCGTGCACACCACCAGCAGCATTGACCTGATCAAAATAAGCCTTGGCACCGGCGTGCAATTGGATGCCCAGTTGTGCAGCAGGACCAGTAAAAGCAGCCGATTGACCTAGTGTGATTTTTTGATCCGTAATACCCTGATCCGCTGAAGCAGGTAATACGATGGTAGAGAGAGCCGCGAGCAGCGACAAGGAGAAATAACGACGTAAAGTTTGCATGATTTACCTGTTTAATCCAATTTAAACAGCATCAGAGCCGGTTTCACCTGTACGGATACGTATCACCTGCTCGACATTTTGTACAAAAATTTTGCCATCGCCAATTTTGCCTGTATGCGCTGCTTTAATGATGGCATCAACGATGTTATCGCAGATATTATCATCAACTACAACCTCAATCTTGATTTTGGGCAAGAAATCTACAACATACTCAGCGCCACGATATAACTCGGTATGTCCTTTTTGACGGCCAAAACCTTTAACTTCAGTAACGGTTAGACCTGTGACACCGATATCGGCCAATGCTTCGCGCACTTCGTCTAATTTGAACGGTTTAATAACTGCGGTGATTTGTTTCATGTTGTCCTCTTGAAATTTTATGTGATTTTATTGTTTTATTTTCTAACTATTTAGTCACGGAATTTTGATGTAATAGGATAACGCCAGTCACGCCCAAATGCACGATGTGTAACACGTATACCGACTGGCGCCTGACGACGCTTATATTCGTTAATTTTGATCAAACGAGTAATACGTTCAACATCTTCTTCACGATAACCAGCAGCAACAATATCTGCTCTGCTTTGATTCTCCTCCATATACCGCTGCATGATGCCATCGAGTATCTCGTAAGGAGGTAAAGAATCCTGGTCTGTCTGGTCAGGTCGTAACTCGGCTGATGGCGGACGGGTCAATATACGTTCAGGGATGACAGGTGATAAACGATTACGGTAAGCACACAAACGATATACCAATGTCTTGGCAATGTCTTTAATCACAGCAAAACCACCCGCCATATCGCCATATAAAGTGCAATAACCGACTGCCATTTCACTCTTATTCCCGGTAGTCAGGACGATGGAGCCATATTTGTTCGATAAAGCCATGAGAATGGTGCCGCGAATCCGCGCTTGAATATTTTCTTCCGTCGTGTCCTCTGCTAAACCAGCAAACTCCTGACTTAAGGTATCTCGAAAAGCACTAAAGCAGGCGATGATCGGAATTTCATCATAGCGTACACCCAAACCCTGCACCATTTCGCGCGAATCTAGCCAGGATATGTCAGCAGTGTAAGGTGACGGCATCATGACTGCTCTGACTTTATCAGCACCCAAAGCATCAACCGCAATTGCCAGAACCAACGCAGAATCCACTCCACCAGACAAACCCAATACAATACTAGGAAAACCATTCTTACCGACATAATCGCGCACACCTAAGACTAATGCCTGATAGACCTGCGCCTCTATCTGTGTATCTATCTGTGCATCTGGACTGGCGCCATTGATTACCTCCTGTGGTGCTAGCATTGGCGCTATTGGCATTATGGGCGCCGCACCATCAAATTCAACAATCTGCAAATCGGCTTCACAATGTTTTAGCTGAACACACACTTCGCCAGCCTGATTCATCACAAATGAATTGCCATCAAAAATTAGTTCATCTTGTCCGCCTACCAGATTGGCATAGACCAAAGACATACCTTGCGACGTAACATTGGCACGCATCACATCAAAACGTTGATGCTGCTTACTCATATGATAAGGCGATCCGTTAGGTACTAACAGCACTTCTGCACCAGCGTTTTTTGCAATCTTCGGCGCAGTAGGCAACCAGGTATCTTCACAGATATTCACACCAAACTTGATGCCCTTCACTTCGAACACGAAGGCATCGTGACCGGATGAAAAATACCGTTTTTCATCGAATACCATATCGTTTGGCAAATCATGTTTGTAATAGCTACCGATCACCTCACCGTTGCATAAAACGGATGCGGCATTCAAACGCACACCATCATTTTCGGCAGGATGTCCTATCAAAACATGCATGTCTTTTAAAACCCTCAAGCTCTCTGCAAGAGCGAATAAGGTCTCGCGCGTTTTTGCGTAAAATGCACTACGCAATAATAAATCTTCTGGCGGATACCCCACTAAAGAGAGCTCTGGCGTAACGACAATGTCAGCGCCTTGTGCAGCAGCTCGCTGAGCATAATCAAGAATTTGCGCGGCATTACCAGCAAGATCGCCAACAACGCTGTTCATCTGGGCTATTGCAACTTTTACTGTCATAGTGGCTTGTAGTAAATTTAAAAGAATTTGAAAATAAGTCTGAAGAACTAGGTCTCAATAAATTAATCTAATAAGTTGAGTTTGAATGAACAGGGATATCACGAGCATCATGACTGAAAACCAGCACGACCGGATCCAAGAAGATCTTCAAGAAAGTTCACATTATCGCACGCGTATCGTGACTTCATTGTCCGATGTCGGCGAGGCGCAGTGGAATCATTTGCTCAGCCTGCAAACTACTAGTAATCCATTTTTATCTTACGCATTTCTGCACGCATTGCACGAATCTGGATCGGCATGCGCCAATACCGGTTGGCAACCGCGTTATATAACATTATGGGATGGCGGCATCTTAGTCGCTGCAATGCCTTTATATGAAAAAATGCATTCTTACGGTGAATATGTATTTGACTGGGCCTGGGCTGATGCCTACCAGAGAAATGGCTTTCATTATTATCCCAAATTACTCTCGGCGATTCCATTTACGCCGGTCACTGGCGGTCGTCTGCTAGCAAGAGATGTGCATACACAAATCGCTTTATTGAATGCTCTCAAGGATATTCAAAAAACGGGAGAATACTCATCTACCCATATTCTCTTCCCTCCCATAGAAGAGGCTCAATTACTACAAGCTGCGGGTTTTCTATTGAGAAGCGGTGTTCAGTTTCATTGGATCAACCGGGATTACTATGATTTTGAAGATTTTCTGTCTCAAATGGAGCAGAAAAAGCGTAAAAATATCCGTGCCGAACGACGTAAAGTAAGTGAGGCCGGCGTCCAGTTCCGCCAGGTTGCAGGGTCAAATATGACAAAAGACGACTGGATATTTTTTAAGCGTTGCTATGACCACACTTACTCCGATCATCATTCCTCGCCCTATCTAAACTTAGATTTTTTTCTGAGAATAGGCGCAAGTATGCCCGCTAATTTGAGACTCATTTTTGCAGAACGTAACGGCAAACCCATCGCAGCTTCTTTGTTGGTGCATGACGACGATACGCTGTACGGCAGATATTGGGGTTGCCTGGAACATGTACCTTGTCTGCATTTTGAGACCGCGTACTATCAGGCAATAGAATTTTGTATAGCAAAAAAAATTAAGGTTTTTGAAGGCGGTGCGCAAGGCGAACATAAAATGGCACGTGGGTTTTTACCCCAAAAAACTTGCTCAGCACATCATTTGGTTCAGCCAGAATTTTTTGACGCAGTTGCGCATTTCCTCGAGCGCGAAACCGATGGCATAGCGCACTATTTTAATGAACTGAATGACCGGATTCCATTTAAAAATCTAAAAAATTAACTGTGATAGGAAAGACTTGAAATTCTTCCTTGAGCAAGGCATCCTGTATAGATGACTCCATTATCCTCAACTCACCCAGCGTCTAAGCAAGGATTGCCAACGCGTCGTGTCGGGCGCTTCTATCTGACAGACAAGCTGGGCAAAGGGTCAAATGGTGCCGTCTTTCTGGGACATGATCCTGTGATTGATCGCCCGGTCGCAATCAAAATACTTGGCACTAGCCACGGGATTGCAGACAAAAAACAACGCGAACAGCAATTCATTAACGAAGCACGCGCTGCCGGACGCTTATCTCACCCCAACATTGTGACCATCTATGATGCCTCCAGTGAAGGCGGCACAACATTTATTGCGATGGAGTTTTTACAAGGACAAGATCTGCGTGAGTTACTCGCTAGCGGCAAACATTTTGATAATATTGCGACCACTACTATTATTCACAAAATTGCCGAAGCGCTCGCGTATGCCCATGAGAATGGTGTAATTCATCGGGATATCAAACCTGCCAATATTTTTATCCTGCCAAACCAGCAACCGAAAGTAGTTGATTTTGGGATTGCCCGTGCACCGAATAGAATTTTAACCAATCCCGACAATCCAGCACAAACCTTATTCAACAATAATGTGCTCGGTACGCCAAACTATATGTCACCAGAACAGGCCATGAGCCAGCAAGTGAATGCACTGACCGACGTGTACTCGCTAGGTGCAGTGATGTATGAGATGTTGACGCAACAAAAACCGTTTCAATCCAACGACATTGACAAACTACTCAATCAAATCGCTCATAAACACCCAAGATCGCCATCAGAATTAAATCCTGCTGTCCCTAGCAGTTTGTCTGCGGTTGTAATGAAGGCCATGCAAAAAGCGCCTGCGCAACGCTACCGTAGTGCCGCTGAAATGGCTCAAGCTTTACATAAAATATTGGAAAGAGATCAACGCCTTAAACGCAAACGTAAACATGCTGGTACTGCGGCTGATACATCAAAGGAAAACATTGGCGATGAGAGGAAAATTTCTTGGTTGAGCTGGATTGCAGTACTAATCGCATTAGGAATTTTTGTAGCTTATTTTTTTAATGTAAAGCCTTAGACTGCTGCTAGCTATACAGTCAGCTAGATCATTAAGACTTGTGCACAATTGCCCCAACAAGGCGCAGGACAAAGGCAGTAATTTAGTGAGGCGAGAAGCTGCAACGTAGCTGAACTATTTTGCGCAGCCCCGCACAATTTAACTCAAGGCATTACTGATATACTCGTAGCATGTATATCTTAGCTCGCCAGAATTTTGTTGGGCAATAGAGCATTTTTTACAGAAATATGGGGGAGTATATTAAACCCAGATTTTTCCATCTTCGTAAAGAGGGTCTGTATTTTTGAAAGTATGCAAATATTTTGGAATGAAAAAGTCACAAAAAAAGCACATATATATGTGCTTTTTTTGCGATTAAATTCGTTGACTCAACTACCGGACCTAATCCTGTTTCAATAAAACCAAACACAAATTAAAGTTTGCGAAAGTTTGCAACGCCTTCCATGATTTCAGCTTTCGCATCTTCAGGGCCGCCCCAACCTTCGATCTTAACCCATTTACCTTTTTCCAGATCTTTGTAGTGCTCAAAGAAATGCTGAATTTGACGCAAACGCAATTCATTCATATCTTCTGGTTTTTGCCAGTGGGAATAGATCGATAAAAGCTTATCTACTGGCACTGCTAACACTTTGGCATCATTGCCGGCCTCATCCGTCATCTTCAGCACGCCGATCGCGCGGCAACGCACTACTACGCCCGGCAGCAGAGGAAAAGGTGTAATCACCAATACATCCACCGGGTCGCCATCACCCGCGATTGTTTGTGGCACATAACCGTAGTTACATGGATAGTGCATTGCAGTACTCATAAAACGATCAACAAAAATCGCGCCAGTTTCCTTATCAACTTCATACTTGATTGGATCGGCATTCATCGGGATTTCAATGATGACATTAAAATCATTCGGCAAGTCACGGCCAGAAGGAACGTTATTTAAGCTCATATTGCTCTTTCAAAATAGAAGTCAAAAGTAAATCGGGTTGGATTATAGTCGTTTTTATAGACGCTTCGATAGCTAATTAGCTAGTCACTCACGCTCAGCAAGCAGTCCGCAATCTTCAACGAACGTTATGGCTAAAGCATAGTAGCAATTGCGCATTGACGATAATGTTGCGCAGCCTCATCAGCTTGCCCTAAAGCCTCGTGCAATTGTGCCAGCTTGAGATTAGATTCTCTTACGGTTCGGGACTCTGTTGCATCAGACAATGCCTGTTCCATATGACGTTGCGCCTTACCCCATAATTTTTGCTTAAGGCAAAGAGTACCTAAGGTTAAGGCCAGCTCTGGATCTGTTGGACGCTGTATCGTCCAGCGCTCACAGTGCTCAATCTGTCCCAATAAAGCGACTGAGCCTTCGCTTGCAGCAGCGTCGCGATAAATCCGCATTAATCTGTCATCCCACTCTTCAGCGACCGTCTTTTCAACGATCACTCGCGCATCCTCATGCAAGCCCCGTTCATTAAACGATTTAGCTGCGGTAAACGCGACGAAGCGATTTTTCCGGTCATCGGCAGGGATTTCGTACCAAACCCGACGTAGTGATTCTGCATCATGTCCGTGATCAGTCAGCAAATCCTCATAGGCCAATTCACGCAAACGATTCGATAAAGCCGGATGCAGCGCGCGGTGTTTATCTAAAGTCCGAACTAGTTTTAATACTTCTGGCCACTTTTTAGCTTGCTGATTCGCTTTTAGTGCCCAGCGCAGTACTTGGATATGACGTGTACCACTTGCGTGCAACTCTTTCACAGCGTCAAGAGCTTGTTCTGCTTTGTGCTGATCAACCAGTAACTCAGTCATTGTGACCAAGCGAGCCGTTTTATAAGTCATGTCGGCTTCGGTACTTGCGAACCAGGAATCACGGCGTTCGAACTGGCCCATATGATGGGCTGCTCTGGCCGCAATTAATGCAGCAACCGCGGCATTATCTGGCAGTTCAACAGCACGCAATGCTGCTTTTTCTGCATGACCAAAACGCCCTTCAAATAAAGCCTTTAATGATTCTCTTAAGGCCTTATTGCCATCCCGTTCTCGCTTACCTTGACGATACATAGCCACCTTACGCGGCATTTTTTGCGTGGTAACAATGGTGCGCATCACCAGATACAGCACGACAAACAAAACCAGTGTCAGGAATAAGAAAAAATTGAGTGAGATATCTATTCTGTAGGGCGGATAAAAAAGCACTACGTTGCCGGGGTTATAGCGGGCACCAACGGCAAGACCAACTGCCATGGCAAAGAGAATCAGAAGCCGGATAAAAAGACGCATATTCTTATTGAACCTTAGGGCTTCACTTTGTAGTTACGAACGGCATTCAAGCTCTCCGCTAATGTGGGCATTTCTATAGACAAGTTACTACCTTGTACTTGTCTCAATAAAGCTTGCACTGATTGGGTTTGCTTCGCTCGTGTATCAAAATATTTAGTGATGGCATCTTGCGAAGCAATCAAATCATTGCGAAACATACTTTCATTACGCGACAACAATGCTAGTCGCGCATTTAACAGCCGCAACTTAAGATTTTCTCTGGCAAAGTAGCTTTGCGATGGTGTCAGCAATAACGCATCTGGCGTTTCAACATTACGGACTCTGATGAGTTGCTTAACTTCGTTCCACATCTCGCTGGAAAAACTTTGCCATGCATCTTCTGCCCGCATTGTCCAGGAATTTTCAGGAATTTCATCAAGAGCGACTTTTTTACCATTTTTCAACAGCGGCACGGGAGATTTTGGCAATACTCGCAGAGGTGCTTTTGGTGGTGTCGCAGAAACAACTGATTTTTCATCTGCCCACAATGGAATATGATCAACTTGCGCGATGACACTATCCAGGCGCAAAGCGATGCCTGTCAAATCGAGAATCGGCAAAGACTTCAGCTTATCGGTATCTTTGGCAATCGCACGGCGGATATTAATAAATTGCGGTTTGTCCGATTTAGCCAGGCGGCTATCTGCATTTTGCAAAGCGATTAAAGCACCTTGGACATTACCGGCCAATTGTAATTGCTGGCTAGCCGTCGAGAGTACCTGCTCGATTTCTGCCAATGCCCATTCGTCACGATTTTTGGATAAGTCTTGATACAGTTGATCCAGCGCTAATTGCTGACCTTGTGCCTCGACCTGCTTGCCTTCCAGCAGCGTCACTTTGGCCTGAATTTCCTTCGCGGACTCTTGTACCGTTTTTGCCAGTACTTTAGTTTCGCTGGTCGTACTCTCCGCGACTTGCAAACGCTTAGCAACCTCTTCGCGCAAGTTGTTTATCTGATTTTGTGAAGTCCACCAGTTGGCAGCCAGCAAAATCGCCAATACGCCGGATAACACATAAGCAGGTTGCGAAAACACTGGACCAGGCGCTTTTGCCGGTTCTGACGATGCGGGAGGTGATACCTGAGTTACAGGGAGTTCTGTCGATTTATTCATCGATATAGTGTCGGATGGTGATTGCTGATCATTCATAGACGAGATTGTAACGCGACAAGCAGGTGTTCGTCGCCAGAACCTGTGAGAGTAATTGATTGGAAACCACAATTCTTTGCAGTTTCTGCGATACGGGCATGTGGCAGTATCAAATGCTGTTGTTGCAATTTTGCCACGATTCCATGAAAACCAGGCTGCTGCTCTAACTGTTTAGTCCAGGACAGCAAAGTTTGCAATGCCTCAGAGCTAGTGATAACCCATTGATTTTGCGTTTGCAAAAGTCTGCCAAGCTGATCTTGTCGCAACGATGTAAATTCGGGTGCCGTACGGCGATACGCTGCAATTTGGGCTACATCAATCCCCTTTGATCGCAGAGCATCGGCCAATAATTCGCGTCCGGTCTCACCTCTAATAATTAAAACTTTTTTATGGCGCAGGGCATCGATATCTAATTCGTCCAATAAAGTCTCAGAGTCAGTACGATCCGGGTTGTGGGGATAATAAATTGTGGTGTTGGCAGTCGTGATGCCAAGCTCATCTAATGCGGCCAGACTCCCGGCACCCATCACGGCAATTGGTATTTTGGCAGACCAGTTGTTTTTTAAACGGACAAACGTCGCCTGAATTGCGTTGGGGCTGACGAAAGCCACCAGAGCGTAAGCCGACAAATCGGCCAACAGACGATCGAAAGCGCTGTAATCCGTTAAGGGGTGAATCTCCAGCAAAGGAAAACGCACCACAGTCCGCCCCATCGCCGTAACTCGTTGCGACAAAGACTCTGCTTGGCTTATCAGGCTTATTGGAATTATCGGGCTTAGAGAGCGAATAGGACGGGTGACAATGACTGGCATATCAGGCATATCAGGCATATCGTACATACAATTGCCTCGCTCTACTGTTTAATTTGCTGATCAATCTTACTGGCTTTTCGCAGAAAAATCTGTCGTAGCCTCTTTCTTGCAAGCCACCAAGATAGCCTCCGCATCTTGTGCCGACAAGGCTTGCGCCACTTGCGCGCCTAATAGCTGGGCAGTTTCTATGCTATTGACTGCGCCACTGACAGCGGCACTGGCGATCCTGCTGCCATCTGGCATTCCTATCATTGCACGCAAGTGCATGATGCCATCGCTTATCGTTGCAAACGCGGCTAATGGCACCTGGCAGCTACCGCCAAAAGCTTTAGAAACAGTCCGCTCAGCGCTGACTGCCTGGGCAGTTAAATCGTGATTTAAAGGTGCTAACCATGTCATTAACTCTGCTCTGTCATCTGGTACTTCGATTGCCATCGCGCCCTGTCCCGCTGCTGGCAAGCTATGTTCCGGTTCCAAAAAATGACGGATTCTGCCCGGCACACCCAATCGTTTTAAACCTGCTGCTGCCAGAATAATTGCTGCATATTCACCGTTGTCCAGCTTACGCAAACGCGTATCCAGGTTGCCGCGTAAAGGACGAATAATCAAATGCGGGAACCGAGCCGCAATCAAAGCCTGACGACGCAAGCTGCTGGTACCAACGACCGCGCCGTAAGGCAAAGCATCCAATCCGGCATAGTCATTTGACACAAACGCATCACGTGGATCTTCCCGCTCCAATACCGCAGCCAACGCAAAACCCTCAGGCAAATCCATGGGTACGTCTTTCAGCGAATGTACCGCCAAATCAGCACGTCCCTCTGCCATCGCCACCTCTAGCTCCTTCACAAACAACCCCTTGCCACCGACCTTGGATAAAGCTCTGTCAAGGATCTGGTCACCACGCGTCGTCATACCTAGAATCTCGATAATGCAATCGGGATAAAGTAATGCTAAGCGGTCGCGCACATGTTCTGCCTGCCACATAGCGAGGCGACTCTCGCGCGAAGCGATGACCAATTTAGTTGGATGATTCGTGAGATGGGATGGGTTCAAGACTGACCTTCAGTGAAATGGTGCCGAATTTTATCACGCAGCTCTCGCCACTTGGGATTCAAACTTCACTCAAAACAGAGAAGAAAATCATCGAAGTATGAATACAATCAGTCAGAGAGAAAGATATACAAGAAGCAATATAACGTGTGGAATTCCGAGCTAACTTGACAAAATATTAGGGCTGGCGGCATCATGACGCAACACAGCACGCAGTCTATTGTCATGCCGCCTCACTGCGCGGCATTTTTTATGCGCAGATTCAACATAAAAATCGGTGCTCTCGACATTGAAGGCATTAAAAAACACTGCGGACGTAATAAATGTTATTGAAAGCGAAATGACTAATATTTCCGAAAATACGCAAAAAGAGTAGCGGCTAGCAACGACAAATCTCCATAAAACCGAGCAAATTACAGTACAGAATAAACAGAGCACACTATGAGCGATACCACTACAACTGCAGCATCCAATGCAACATCCGCCGCCAACTCTGACGTTACGTCAACAGCACCTCGTGCCAGCAATAGCGTGCCGGAAGAAGGTAAACAACATCTGATTCTGACTGGTGACCGCCCTACCGGTCCATTGCATCTCGGCCACTTTGTCGGCAGCCTGCGCAATCGGGTTAAGTATCAGCATGAATATCAGCAATACATCATGCTGGCCGACGCGCAAGCCCTCACTGATAACATGGATGATCCCGCTAAAGTCCATAACAACGTGCTGGAAGTCGCGCTGGATTATCTGGCGGTCGGGATTGATCCGACGAAGTCGACTATATTTATTCAGTCACAAATTCCTGAGCTAACTGAACTGACTTTCTACTACTTAAATCTGGTCACGGTCGCGCGTCTGGAACGTAATCCAACGATCAAACAAGAAATCGTATTACGTAATTTTGAACGCGATATCCCTGCCGGTTTCCTGACCTACCCAGTCAGTCAAGCCGCGGATATCACCGCGTTTAAAGCCAGTCTGGTACCGGTCGGCGAGGATCAGATTCCGATGATTGAGCAAACCAACGAAATCGTGCGCCGCTTCAACCGTCTGGCTAAAAAGGACATTCTGGTTGAATGTCAGGCGCTGGTACCTGAGATTGGTCGTTTACCTGGTATCGACGGCAAAGCCAAAATGAGTAAATCCCTCGGCAACACCATCAATCTCGGTGCAACACCCGCAGAGATCAAGGCTGCGGTCAAAAATGTCTACACCGACCCTCTACATTTACGTGTAGATGATCCTGGTCATCTGGAGGGCAATGTCGCTTTCATTTACCTAGATGCATTTGATATTGACAAAATCGCTCTGCAAGAAATGAAAGATCACTATGTTCGTGGCGGTTTGGGCGACAGCAAAGTCAAGGCACGATTAGAAGGCGTTTTGCAAGATTTACTCACCCCCATCCGCGCCCGCCGTGAAGAGTTCGCCAAAGATCGCGGGCAAGTGTTGCAGATGCTCAAACAAGGTACCGAGCGAGCGCGTGAAGTTGCCGCCAGAACCACCGATGAAGTCAAAGCAGCAATCGGTTTGAAGCATTTTTAATTCAGCTGGATAAAACTTGTGCGGGCGATAGAGAAGTTCACTTGCTTTTTGTTATCTGCACAAGTTAAATCATGCATAGATTTAATATACTCCCCCACAATTTATTAAAATATGCCTTAATGTCCAATGATTACCTGGACAATAAAATATACCCTCCATCAGTATATATTTAAACTAAATTAATCAAACACCGGGAAACACCTAAGGGAGCGCTGAAAAGTGTTAAGAATTTTATGAGCAGCCCTCCAAGTTCCGCCAATATTCCTAGCCTCCCTAGTCTTCGTAATTTACCCAGCCTTCCCAAGCCCAGCTTGCAATCCGCCCGCGCACTACATCTGGCAGCACAAGGATTACTTCAATCTCCACGAAAAAAAGCCAGCAAACAAGATGTGCTGGCACAAATTCGTCAAATGGCAGCGCTGCAAATCGACACCATCAGCGTGGTTGCACGCAGTCCGTATCTGGTGCTCTGGAGTCGCCTCGGGCCTTACCCGCAAACCTGGTTAGAAGAGTTGCTAGAGGAAGGTCAGATTTTTGAATACTGGTCGCACGAGGCCTGCTTTTTACCGATAGAAGATTACGGCTGGTACCGGCATCAGATGATAGCGCCGGGCAAATTGGGCTGGAAATACAATCATCAGTGGCTGAGTGACAATCAGGAGCAAGTCAATAAGGTCAAACGCCATATCAAAAAACATGGTGCAACCCGCTCAGCGGACTTTGAACGTACGGATGGCAAAGCCGGTGGCTGGTGGGAATGGAAACCAGAAAAGCGCGCGCTCGAAGTCTTGTTCACCTTGGGCGAAGTGATGGTTGCCAAACGCCACAACTTCCAGCGGATTTACGACCTGCGTGAGCGTGTGCATCCCAGTTGGCAAGACCAACAGCATCTGCAACCACAACTCGCTTGCCAGCAACAACAGATATTGCAGGCTGTGCGCGCACTGGGCATGGCTAAAGCAAGTTGGGTCGCCGATTATTTTCGCATGGGAAAACTGGATACCCGTATTGAGCCAGAGACCTTAGCGCAGCAAGGTCTGCTACTCAAAGCCACCGTAACTGGCTGGGATCAGATCGTCTACGTGCATCCCGACCACGCCGGTCTGCTTGAGCAGGCGGCGGCTGGCAAACTGAAAGCCACCAACACCCGGATTTTGTCGCCATTTGATCCCGTGGTGTGGGATAGAAAACGGGCAATCGACTTATTCGACTTTGACTACAAACTAGAATGCTACACGCCAGCACCCAAGCGGCAATATGGCTATTTCACCTTACCGATATTACGCAATGGTGCACTGATCGGAAGGATGGACGCCAAAGCCCATCGTAAGGAAAGCCGCTTCGAAATCAAAGCATTGCATCTAGAAGCTGACGTCCGCATCAGCCAAGCGCTGGCAAACGATATCGCCAAAGTCGTCCAAGAATTTGCGGACTGGCACGGATGTAATGAGATTGACGTCGGCTATTGCAGTTCTGAGCAATTGCAAACAATGCTGGCGACGAGTTTTTGAAGGTTTAAAAGGCCGCAAATACTACTTTTTTACTGCATTAGATTAGATTACAAATTTGCTCTGCCAAATTAGCGCACCAAGGCCTTAATCACAGGCCATTGCCGGCGCGATATCGGCAGACGCTCTGTGCAGTCGCGCAAAATGACTTGCCAGGATTCTGTGACTTTTTCGTGATCGCTATCGGCATCAAACATAAATAATGCGCGTTCGACACCGATGATGGCATTGCGTGCGACCAACGCATTTCTGTGTGCTCTGACAAAGACGTCAGCCATTTCATGTTCGATCGAGGTGAGTGATTCCTCCAGCAGATAATTACGCGTTTTGGTGTGCAGCGTCAGATATTTTTGTTCTGCTTTCAAGTACAAAACATCAGCGACAGGAATCAACAAAACCCGGTTGCGCTCAAATATAGAAAAAGACTGTCGTCTGTTGGGCAGCAGCGGCGCTACCGGCGGACTATCTTGAGCGTCAGGTACCGGAACGGCTTGTTTGGAGCGAGCGTGGATCAATCCGGCGCGGTTGATGGCTTCTGCCAAGCGACTGGCACGCACTGGCTTCAGCAGATAATCGATCGCATGCACTTCAAACGCTTTAAGCGCATAGTCGTCATAGGCCGTCACAAAAATAATCGTCGGCACTGGCGTTGCCTGCTGTTGCGACAGCGTTTGCAAATGCTGCGCCAGCTCCAGACCCGTCATGCCGGGCATTTGCACATCGAGTAAAACAATATCAGGCCGCTGCGCCAAAATACCCTCTAAAGCAGATTGTGCGTCACTAGCCTCACCCACCAGATTATTCGGACACTCTGGCTGGATGTCGTCCAAAAGCGTCGTCAGACGTTGTCTGGCGGGCGCTTCATCATCGACAATAAATATAGTGGGGCTACTCATTTTTTCAGAGGGAAATGTAATTGCAAAACAAAAATGCCATCGACAATCTGATCACTCATTTGCGCTTCAATATCATAAAGCAAGGCCAGACGCTGGCGTATGTTTTCTAATGCCATGTGGTTGCCACCTAACACTTTGACTCCGGCATGAAAAGGATTGCTGATGCGGATCTCGATTTTATCCAGACTACGCTGGATGCGCACGCTAATGGTTGCCGCTGTTTGTGATGGCTCTATACCGTAATGCACAGCATTCTCTAGCAAAGGCTGTAATAACAGGCTAGCAATGTGTGTGTCACGCAGTTCTTGCGGAGTCAGATTGATGATGCTCCATTCAACCTGAAGACGATCACCCAAGCGAATTTTTTCTATCGACAGGTATTGCTGACAGAGGTTAATTTCTTCCTGCAAAGTCGTGATATCGCGGGTATCACGCATCAGTACGCGGAACAGGTCAGCCAAATCCTCCAGCGCAGTTTCTGCGCGACGGGGTTCAGTGCGAATCAGCGATAAAACTGCATTAAGACTATTGAATAAGAAATGTGGCCGGATTCGCGCCTGTAGCGCCTGCAAACGCGCCTCGCCCAAGGCCGGCGAAAATGCCTTGCTACGTAATTCAAAATAGTGTTGTAAAGCGATCCCGAATAAAAAACAAATGAAAGCGACATAGGCTTTGGACAATCGGGGATAAGTCAGGGTAAACCACTCAAAACCGCTCAGGGTCGATAATAAAAGCATCGCAATCAAGGCAGGCACAATGCCACAGAGCAGTCTTTGTAACCATGCTGGCGAACCGTCGCGCTCCGCCAGACGCCGGATACCGCACAAAGCGAAAAGTGATAGTAAGCTGATCATTTCAATCAACATCGCGCTTTCTGCAAACTCTTGAAAATTAAATAACCAGCCTTGTCCACGCGCCAACAAAGTCAACAATACCAGAACATTGACAGCGATCAGCACCCTCGAAATAACGCCGGTATTGCAGTAATCGGGAATCAATAAATCCGTGGGAGTACGATTTGTTTGCTTGGTCATAAAGGGAAACAGGTCGTCGGTGTTTTATAATCGGGGAATTCAGCGTTTTTGAGCATGGTTGACTTTATACTTCGGCTTAACGTCGTTGGCACTTCTAACACTCCATACTCAAGCGCTATCCGCATCATCCTATTATTCGCCTTACAAAGTTAGCTATGACATCACAATTCTCTAAAAAAAGCGAGGCATGGTCTGCCCGTTTCTCCGAACCGGTATCTGATCTAGTCAAACGTTACACTGCCTCGGTCTTTTTTGATAATCGGATGGCCGCTTTTGATATCCAAGGTTCGCTAGCACATGCGGAGATGTTATCAGCACAAAACATTATCACTGCACAAGATTATGCCGACATTCAACGCGGCCTGGCACAAATCAAATCTGAGATTGATGCTGGTCAGTTTGTCTGGTTACTGGATCTGGAGGACGTGCATCTGAATATCGAAAAACGCCTGACCGAATTAGTCGGCGATGCCGGCAAACGTCTGCACACCGGTCGCTCACGCAATGATCAGGTGGCGACAGACATCCGTTTATATGTGCGCGCAGCGATTGATAATATCGTTGGCTTACTCGGTGATTTGCGCTCTGCTCTGCTGGATCTGGCAGAAAATAATGCAGAAACGATTTTGCCCGGCTTTACCCATATGCAAGTCGCACAACCGATCACGTTTGGTCACCATATTCTGGCGTATGTAGAAATGTTCAGCCGCGATGCCGAGCGTATGGTGGATTGTCGCAAGCGCGTCAATCGTTTGCCGCTGGGCGCTGCTGCACTGGCTGGTACGACCTTCCCGATTGACCGTGAACGTGTCGCAAAAACACTGGGTTTTGATGATGTATGCCACAACTCGCTGGATGCAGTATCTGATCGTGATTTTGCGATTGAATTTTGCGCAGCGGCGGCGCTGATCATGACGCATATCTCCCGTATGTCAGAAGAGCTGGTAATCTGGATGAGTCCACGGGTCGGCTTTATCGATATTGCAGATCGCTTCTGCACAGGCTCATCGATCATGCCGCAAAAGAAAAATCCTGATGTGCCAGAACTGGCACGTGGTAAAACGGGCCGCGTCAATGGTCACTTAATTGCCTTGCTCACCTTGATGAAAGGTCAGCCACTGGCCTACAACAAAGATAATCAGGAAGATAAAGAACCGCTATTCGATACGGTAGATACCATCACTGACACCTTACGTATTTTTGCCGATATGGCAGGCGGCATTACTGTGAAGCCAGACGCAATGCGCGCTGCAGCCTTACAAGGTTATGCAACAGCGACCGACCTAGCAGATTATTTAGTCAAGCGCGGCTTGCCTTTCCGCGATGCGCATGAAGCTGTGGCGCATGCCGTCAAAACATGTGTAGATAAAGGCTGCGATCTGAGTGATATGAGTCTGGATGAGTTACGTGCTTTCTCAAGTCTGATCGAAGCGGATGTGTTTGCCGTATTGACACTGGAAGGCTCCGTCGCCGCACGTGACCATATCGGCGGCACTGCACCTAATCAGGTCAAAGCAGCGATTGTCCGTGCCCGCAATAAACTTGCAGCAAACTTATAGCATCTTAAACCCAGATTTTCCATTAGACCGCTACCACTTCGCAAAAAACGCAGACGGCATGCGGTGTTTAGAGGGATAGCACCACCGCGATTTGAGTGAAAACGCTACAGCGACAATTGCACCTTTGGCAAACTGCCTGGCGTTGTTCCAATGGAAAATCTGGGTTAAATAGGCAAGTAGTTCAGCGAGTAGTTCAGCAAACGATTCAGTAAATAAGTTAGCAAATAAAAAGGAGGACTTAGTCCTCCTTTTTTACGTCCATCTTCGTTTGATCATTCCTGCCAATCAGATTTACTTGATTGCGCTGCGATCCCGAACAAACATCGCCGTCAGCATACCGATCACACAAACACCCATTACATAATAAGCGGGTGCCAGTGGATTATCTTTCAGCAATAAGGTCACAACAATTGGCGTCAAACCACCGAATATTGCATAAGCTACATTGTAGGAAAATGACAGTCCTGAGAACCGGACCTGCGCCGGAAAAGCATTGACCAACACAAATGGAACAGCGCCCACGACACCAACCGCAAAACCGGTTAAGGCATACAGCGGCAATAGCATTTCTGGATTGGTCTTAATTGTTGTGAACAGAAAATAAGTACAGATCAGTAGAAATAAATCGCCCAAAAACAATATGCGTTTAGCGCCGAATTTATCAGACAACAGTCCGGCAACTACACAGCCAGCGGTCAAACACAAAGTTGCAACGCTGTTTGCCATTAATGCCGTGCGTCCATCAAAACCATAGATTTTTTGAAGAAAAGTTGGTGTCATCAAAATCACCACCACAATCGCAGCCGACAACATCCAGGTCAGCAGCATGGACACAGCAACCGCGCCGCGATGATCGCGCAATACAGTTTTGAGCGGCATCTCAGCAGCCAAGGCTTTACGTTTTTGTAGTTCTGCAAACACGGGTGTCTCATGCAACCAGCGACGTAAATACATAGCAGCGATACCAAATATCCCACCCAACAAAAACGGCAAACGCCAAGCCCAGTCAGTCAACTCTACTGGCGTAAAAATCGTATTCATCGCGGTTGCGACCAATGACCCTAACAAGATACCGCTAGTCAGACCTGCGGTCAGCGTGCCGCAAGCGTAGCCCACGTTTTTAGCTGGCACGTGTTCAGAGACAAATACCCATGCACCAGGCACTTCACCACCTACGGCAGCACCTTGCAAAATACGCAGTATCAACAAGGCGATTGGTGCAAAAATACCGATAGTCTGATAAGTCGGCAGCAAACCCATCATCAGCGTGGGTACCGACATCAATAAGATGGATAAAGTAAACATCCTTTTGCGTCCTAGCAGATCACCAAAGTGCGCCATGATGATGCCTCCCAAGGGACGCGCCAGATAGCCCGCCGCAAAAATCCCGAAAGTCTGTAATTGTCGCAGCCATTCAGGCACAGATGGCGGGAAGAATAATTTACCAATCACCGTGGCAAAGAACACAAAAATAATAAAGTCATAAAACTCTAATGCGCCACCAAGCGCAGCTAACGACAGTGTTTTGTAATCTTGTTTGGTCAGCAGGCGATTTTCTTGATTGACATCGGTGCTGGCCAGATTGCCGCCACCGGCATAAACATTGTCCTTATTATTCATTCATTGTCTCCTCTATTTTTTAATTTCTTATTAAGTTAAGAAGTCGTACCCGCTGCTTAAATTGTCCATTCAATTTTTTATTGACTTGTTCAATAAAGCTGCCAGAGCCGGACTCGACTTCCTAACTTTCCCTTTTTGCTAACTATTACTCTCTTTTGCTAACTGCCTGCTACCGTCATACTTTCAATTAAAATTGAACCTGTTTGTTTAGTGCCACGTGTCAGCGTATCCGCGCCGATTGCCACAATGTGCTGAAACATATCGCGCATGTTGCCAGCAATCGTAATTTCTTCTACCGGATATTGAATCACGCCACGCTCAACCCAAAAACCAGAGGCGCCGCGGGAATAATCGCCGGTCACATAATTAACGCCCTCGCCCATCAACTCGGTCACCAGTAAGCCGGTATCCATTTTTTTCAGCATGGCTTTAAAGTTATCTGTCTTTGTAGTCAACGCTGAAGTCATAGACAAATTGTGCGATCCACCTGCGTTACCGGT